>CAZYWU010000023.1:7080-10498 GCA_964651255.1 uncultured Anaerolineales bacterium | reverse complement strand
GCCATCGCGGCCCACATCGTAGACGCCGATGCGGTCGCGAGCCTGCCTGAGCGCGAGCTCGCCGAGTGGCATGTCAATGCTGAGGCATGGACAGCCACGCTCGACAACGGTCCGGCCGCTCTGGAGGGCCTTGTGCTGCCACTGAACCCGATGCTCGGCTGTCTGGGGGTTGCGCCACGGGGCGGGCAGGCCATCAGCTCTGCCACATCCGCTGATCATGGCGGCAATATGGATTACCGGGGCTTGGTGGCCGGCACCACCGTATTCTTTCCCGTTTTTGAGACCGGCGCGTTGCTCTTTGTGGGCGACGGACACGCCGTTCAGGGTGATGGCGAGATCAGCGGCATGGGCATAGAGATCTCCATGGACGTCTCTCTGCGTGTGAGCATCGTCAAAGGCCTCAAGATACGCTGGCCCAGAGGCATGTCGGCCACATCCCTGTTCACGATGGGAAATGCACGCCCGCTGGATCAGGCGCTGCAGCATGCCACAACCGAGCTCATGCGCTGGCTCGATGAGTCCTATGGTCTGGACGCCACAGCTGCGAGCATCCTGCTGGGACAGAGCATTGGCTACGATATCGGCAACGTCTTTGACCCCGCCTACACCGTTGTGGCGCGCATAGAGCGGTCGCTCGTAGAAAGATGAGTGCGGCCGGGGCAGGCTAGCCATGAGAATCATCATGATGGGCCCCTTTGGCTTGGAGCCGCGCATGACGATGCGAGCGCGCGCCTTTCAACTGGCAAGACACCTGGTGATGGCCGGGCACCAGGTGTCCATACTCATGCCGCCCGTACACATCCCGGAGATAGCCGGCCGCCGCTGGACAGAGGATGGCGTTCAACTGTCCTATGTGTCGCTTTCGCCGCTTCGGACGCCGCTCTCGGCGCCCGCCATCATCTGGCGCCTGCTGCACGGTGCGCACGCCTGCCGCCCTGATATCATCCATGTGTTCAAGCCAATCGGCCATGCCGGAGCAGCGGCCTGGTTGCACCAACTGACTTGCTTTTCTTCCAGGTCGGTGCCACTTGTCGTCGACGAGGACGACTGGGAAGGTGCCGGCGGGTGGAGCGAGACGCTGCCGCGCAGTGCCCCAGCGCGCTGGGTTATCGCGCGACAGGAAGGCTGGGCGCTGAAAAATGCACCTGCGGTAACCGTCGCCAGTCAGGCACTTCAGATGATGGCCTGGTCGATGCGGCGAGACCCGGGCTCCGTGCATTACCTGCCCAATGGGCCGCGGGAATGGCCCGCAGGGGACAGGGAGGCTGTGCGTGCGCGCCTGGGCGTCGGCGACGCTCCGGTGGTGCTGCTCTATACCCGATTCTTTGAATATGACGTCGAGTGCGCAGCAGAGACCTTCCGATTGATTCACGCAGGGCAGCCTGAGTCACGCCTTCTGGTAGTGGGGAAAGGGCTCCGCCCCGCCGACGAGGAGCGGTTCTATGGCTGTCTCGAGGCGCGCGCTCTCAGCACAGCAGTGATTCGCACCGGATGGGTTGCGGAGGACGAACTGCCCGGCTATTTCGCGGCGGCGGATGTGGCGCTGTATCCCTTTGATGATACCCTGATCAACCGCACCAAGTGCCCTGTCAAGCTGACAGATCTGCTCTATGCCGGGGTGCCGGTGGTGGCTGATGCCGTGGGTGAGGTCGTGGCATACATACGCCATCGGGAAACTGGTTTGCTTGTTCCTACTGGTACGCCCGAAGCGATGGCCGAAGCAGCCCTGGAACTGCTCAAAGATTCGGCCATGGCACAGAGACTCTCCAGGCAGGCGGCGGACGCGATGCGCACACAGTATTCTTGGAGCAACCGCGCCGATCAACTGCAAGGGGTTTATGAGCACCTGCTGGCGGCAGCCAGCAAAACGCGGAATCACAGGACATGAATCGAGAAAACAAAAGGCAGGTATAGCGATGGACAGACTCTTGCCGGAACAGCGTCTTTCGTTGCTGAGCCCTCCGCAGGGGCGCGTCAGCTTTGTCATGGACACCGACACTTACAACGAGATCGATGACCAGTTTGCGCTCGTCTATGCCCTGCTCTGCCCGGAGATGAATCTGGAAGCAGTGTATGCCGCGCCGTTCCACAATAATCGGTCGTCAGGGCCGGCCGACGGCATGGAAAAGAGCTATGAGGAGATCCTCCGCATCCTGGAGATCATGAATGTGTCACCGGATGGCCTGGCCCATCGAGGCGCCACAGCCTATCTGCCGGGGTACGGAGAGCCGGTGGACAGTCCGGCCGTCCATGATCTGATCGCCCGGGCGCGTGAGCACAGCGGAACACCGCTGTATGTGCTGGCATTGGGAGCGATCACTAACGTGGCCTCTGCCATTCTGCTGGCGCCGGACATCCTTGAGAATATCGTCGTGGTCTGGCTGGGCGGGCATCCACCCTATTGGCCCGAAACACGCGAATTCAATCTCAAGCAGGACGTTGCAGGCGCACAGGTGCTGTTCGATTCGGGTGCGGCGGTGGTACAGATCCCCTGCGCACTGGTAGCAGAGCAATTGCGAACGACGCTTCCAGAGATGGAGTATTACGTTCGCGGGCGCGGTGTGATCGGAGACTATTTGTACGGAATCTACCGCGACTATGTGCCCGAGTCCTTTGCGCGTTCCAAGGTCATCTGGGATATCAGCACGGTGGCCTATCTCGCTGCGTCCGGCTGTATGGAATCAGAGCTCCATCCCTCCCCCGTGCTCTTGCCGGATGTCACCTGGGGGCCTGTGGACGATTCGCGCCACCCCATCCGCATTGTCCGCCACATCGACCGCGATGCAGTCTATGGCGATCTGTTTTCCAGGCTGGCGCGCGCCTCAGATGCCAGCTAGGACCGAATAAGAACCCTGCCCGGGCTTGCCCAGGAGCGAGCCCGGGCACTCATCCCCGATCACGCCGGCCTGACGCAAATGTCCTCACATCCGATGCGCCCTTCCTCCAGCAGGATGCCGATGCCACCATCCTCGAGGTCGCCCTCGTCGGTGAGGTCAAAGAGCACCTCATCGTTCACGCGTCCCACCAGACGGCTACCGGAAACGGTCAGCGCCAACCGGTATGGCGTATAGAGTGACCACTGCAAGGGAGATGAGGCAAGTACCGTCGTGCCGTAGCGCTCGCGCACAAGGCGCACATTGCCAGCCGCCAGCTCCAGAGCATAGTACCGCCTCAGCCCCTGTACCCTGGCGGCGACACCCATCGCGCGGGCCAGATTGGCCGTGAGCGTCGCCTCGACAGTATAGTTGCGCCAGTCGCGCGTGCCCTGGATCATCAATCCGCGCCCCTCGTTCTGTATCATCCTGTAGGTGTCCTCCGGGTGCGTTGTGACCACGCTGCAGGCGCCCGTCCACGCCTTGAGCCAGCACGTGCCCGCGTGCGCCGGCCGCCCAAAGCACAGATCGGGCTCCCCATCCCA
>CAZYWU010000023.1:0-6980 GCA_964651255.1 uncultured Anaerolineales bacterium | reverse complement strand
CCCGGGTAGAGCGTTGGAGAGGCGACCATCCCATATCCCCCAGAGTCGCCCATATCCGGGTAGGTCTCGCGGCGCACCCGAGCACGCCGACCAGGGGCAAGGCCCTGCAGGTGGATGGCCAGGCTGCGCGTGCCCAGGACACTGTGGCCCGTCACGTTTTCCAGAGTCGCAACCCCGCGACAGGCCAGATCGTCATCGACGAGAAAGCCCTGCACCGACCCGGGGAGCTCAAAGTGATATCGTGCGCCGTTTTTGATCAGAGGCCGCTCCAAACCTGCGAGATCGCACCCGATAGCGGCCACACGCAGGGCCGCCGTCGCGGCATCGGTCACTGTCCCTCCCGTATCCGCAGTGGGCACCACCATCCGGTCAGCCACAGGGCCACGCCAATCTACGCCTGCATCCAGGCCAGCCAGACCGTTAGCAACCCCCAGAATGCAGCCCACATTGCCCGAATTGCAGTCCGTATCCCAGCCCGCCGTGTTGACAACAGTCATCGCACGGCCGAAATCTCCGTCGCTATACAGCAGCGCCATAATGACCACGGCGTGATTGGGCACAATGTGGCAGTTGCCTCCGTAGCGGTGATAGCCGTAACGCTCTGCGACACGATAAAAGGTGTCGTACCAGCTGGGATACACGGCATGCCATTCCCGCACGTCGGCAATGATCCGATAGATCAGCGAGTCGTGCGGAATCAGCCCGACAGCTGTATCCAGCAAGGCATCGATGCGCTTTTCGAAAAAGGCAGACGCAACCATCCCCGCGATCACCTGGGCACCATAGATGGCTTCGCCATCGTGGCTGACGCTGGCCGCGCGGCGCGCGAGATCCGCGGCGCGCTCTGGATCCCCCGGGCAGATCAGCCCCCAGCCATCGATAAAGATCTGTGACCCGATCTGCTCCGCAACGATCTGACCGTTCAGGGCCATCGACCCGCTGGCAGGAGCGGGCACTCCAGCCTTGAGGCGGAGATAGGCCGTGTGTTCGGTGCTCATCCCCATCCCGCCCCACCAGAGGACCGTGCGCCCTTCGATCAAATAGTTCAGCCAGGTCTCGCCGATCTGGGCCGGCGTCAGCGCCATCCCCACACCCTGATCGGGCATCGCCCTCAGGAACGTAAACGTGCCCGAGATGTCATCGTCGATGACGATCAGGGGCTTGCCCAGGCGTTCATGCACATAGTAGGTGATCTCGCCCAGATCATGCATGATTCTCTCATGGGTCCACCCTTCGAACGGGCGCCCGACATAGACGCCGATGATCTTGCCGAGAACGCCTGCATACACCCGCTCGAGATAATCCAAAGGCCAGTTATTCATCTCGCCCGCCTTTCGAAAACGCCGTGAAGCTGTATACCACGCTGACTCTAGACGGCCACTGCCAGGCCGTCAAGGCACACTATCCACAGCCCGTACAGGTTCTCCACAGGCTGTGGAAAGTTATCCACAGGGGCGCGCCGCTGTTGACAAACAGGGACCTTTCGCGCATAACGGAAGCTGTCCGCAGCAAGCGAACTGGATTTGAGGAGTGTCACATGCGAATAGATCGCGTTCAAACCTTCCTGGTGTCGCCACAGAGTCACACCGCCGGCATGATCGGTGGCAAGAACTGGCTCTTTGTCAAGCTCACAACGGACGATGGATTGGTGGGCTGGGGTGAGTGCTACACGCAGCTGGACCGGGACGTGGCCATTGAGCGACATGTGCTGGAGCTCGCCCGGTACGTCGAGGGGCTCAGCCCCTTTGGCATCAAGTACTTTACTTCCACGGTATACCGCGATTTCGCCGGGCTGCGTGGTTCCATGGACCTGTCCTGCGCTCAGGCGGGCATCGAACAGGCGATGTGGGACCTGGCGGGCAAGGCTCTGGGGACGCCCGTCTACAATCTACTTGGAGGGCCCTGCCGCAGCCGCATCCGCGTGTACGCCAACGGCTGGTACGGAGGCGCCCAGACGCCCGAGGCCTATGGCGAGATGGCCGCCGCGACGGTTGCCAGGGGTTTCACGGCGCTCAAGTTCGACCCTTTCCCCGGGGCGTGGCGGCAGTATGTGGGACGAGATGGCGAGCAGGCCTTTGTGGCCAATGTGCGTGCGGTGCGCGAGGCCGTTGGGCCCGAGATCGACCTGCTGATAGAAGGGCATCGACGTCTCGCACCCATGCACGCGATCCGGCTCGCGCGAGAGATCGCCCCGCTTGGCATCTACTGGTACGAAGAGCCAGTGCCCGCGAACAACGTCGCGGCCCTCGCCGAGGTGCGCCGAGAAACGCCAATGCCGATCGTGACGGGGGAAACGCTGTACAGCAAAGGAGACTTTTTACCCGTTTTTGAGCAGCGAGCGGCGGACATTATCAACCCTGACGTGTGTAGTTGCGGCGGTATTCTCGAGCTAAAGGAGATCGCCGCTATGGCGGAGCCGTACTATGTGGCCGTATCGCCGCACAATTACAACAGCACGAGCATCGGGCTGGCGGCAACGGTACAAGCGGCCGCAACCATGCCGAACTTTATCATCACCGAGTACTTTGTGAACTTTGCGACCACAAGCGCGCTAATCTCGGGCAATACACTGACCCCGGAGAACGGGTATATCGACCTTCCGGATCGGCCCGGGCTCGGGGTAGAGATGGATGAGCAGGCCCTCGGCGAGTACGCCTACCGGCAGTATCCGCGACGCTCATTTCCGGGGCTCCACCAGGAGCTTTAGAGCCTTTCAGGATTTGCCGGGAATGGATTCTGGCGCCTAACCGCAGGCACAGAGAATAGGAGTGCATAGTGAACAAAAAGACCTTGATCATCGCGGTGGCCGCGCTGGCCGCCCTGGTGCTGTTAAGCCAGGTGTTGAGTGCCGTGTTTCCGGTAGAACCCAGGTATGTATCGCGGCTGGACGAGGCGACACTCCCGCCGCGTCCCACCCGAACGGCGACGCCGACCTTGACGCCGGTACCGCCTACCGCGACAGCAACGGCAACGGCCACCCGGGTGCCGCCCACGGCGACACCCGCACCACCAACAAAGCCGCCGACAGCTACCCCGGAACCGGCCACAGCAACGCCAACGGCAACGGTGACGCTGACCCCGACCAATACGCGAGTGGCCACGGCAGCGCCGCCTACGGCGATCCCGCCCACCCGTGTGCCGCCCACCGCGACACCGGCCCCTGTGACCTTTCTGACATCGGCCCCGGTCGACAACGGCTCCTGGGGCACTAATGAGATCTACATCCGGTATGACGGGTCAGTGGACGAGATCCAGAGCGATATCCTGGTCAAGGGAGCCGATGGTGGCACCTACCGGGCGGAGATGGGCTTTTTGTCGAGCAGCGCTGCACTAGGCAAGATCCAGGAGTATTGGAGCTATGCCCAGCGCGGCCATGCCAATTGGAAGGGGTTTGTGCGCTTGTACGAGGACGTCTATTGGGTGACATGCAGCGCAGAGGCCAATGTCTGCTACCAGAAGGACGAGAACTTTGGGCAGGCTGCGATAACATCGCAGATCTATCTGCGACCGCATGTATGGGAGGCGCTGCTCAAGGATTTTCTCGCGGGCGGCATGATGGCTACCACTGGCAACGCCTACTACTATGAGATTCAGAACGCCGTGTTCCGCCCGATCATCGACATCGCCCCCCCGAGCGTGCCCTGCGTGGTCTTTCGCTTTACGCGGGTGAGCTAGCCTCGGGCACTATCAAAGAGGGCGAGCCAAAAGCTCGCCCTCTTTTACTATGGCAGCGCCTCAAGCCGTATCGCCGAGATACGTCTGGCACACCTGGCGAAAGTGGAAACCATAGATCGCCAGCGTGACTGCCTCCGGAAACAGCCTGGGCTTGTGCGCCAGCGCCCAGGCCAGAAACTTCCAGTACTGCCAGCGCCCGCGATGCACGATACCCAGCCTGATGAGGGACCGGAAAAAGGCCGCGATATACTGCCAGTCAAGCCGATTGCGGACGATCGCCGACTTTTGATAGGTAGAGAGAAAAGTGCGGGCCCGCTCATAGTACCTGGCGGGAGCATAGATCGTTTCCAGAATTTGACGGTAGCCTTTATGCAGGATCTCGGGATCCATCCGGGGCAAAAAGTTCATCGAGTCATCGGTGTTGTTGCCAGAGAATGAGCCGATCAGGCGTCCTTCCTCGCGCAACCTCTCGTAGAGACGGGTACCGTAGGGTGCCTGCAGCAGGCCTACCATGGCGGTCACGATGCCACTGCGCTGGATAAAGTCGATCTGCCGCTGAAAGATCGACGGCGTATCGCTGTCGAACCCCACAATGAACCCACCCTGGACCTCTAGCCCGGCAGCCTGCATCGTATGGACGGCGGATACCAGATCGCGGCCCCTGTTCTGAACCTTGTTACACTCCGCCAGTCCCTCGTCATCGGGCGTTTCGATGCCGACAAAGACCCGATCGAATCCCGCCTGGACCATGAGGTCCATCAGTTCGGGGTCATCGACCAGGTTGATCGAAACCTCCGTCTGGAACCCAAAGCCCTGCTTACCCTGCCGCCACGCGATCAAAGCAGGAAGAATGTTCTCTTTAAGATCACGCTTGTTGCCGATCAGGTTGTCATCGACGAAAAAGACGCCGCCGCGCCATCCCAATGTATAGAGCCCATCCAGTTCCGCGATCACCTGATCCGCAGTCTTGCAGCGCGGCTTGCGTCCCAGCATGGCGGTGATGTTGCAGAACTCGCAATCAAAGGGGCATCCGCGAGAGTACTGAATGCACATGGACGAATAGTGACGCAGATCCACAAGCTCCCAGAGAGGTGCGGGCGTCTGGCGGATGTCGGGATGATCGGCACTCTCATACACACGCCTGGCCTCGCCGGCGGCGAGGTCGGCAAGGAAGGAGGGCAGAGTCAGTTCCGCCTCACCGAGCACAAAGTGGCTTACGTGGCCAAAGTCCTGCCACTCCCCCAAAAAGAGCGGTCCTCCCGCGACGACAGGCACCCCGGCAGCATGGCAGCGTTCGATCACCGCGCGCGTCGAATCCCGCTGTGCCACCATGGCGCTCACAAACACATAGTCAGCCCACTGAATGTCGCTGAGGCTGAGAGCCTGTACATTCATATCTACCAGACGCTTTTCCCACTCTGTGGGCAGCAGAGCAGCCACAGTCAGCAGCCCCAGCGGAGGAAAGGATGCCTTCTTGCGGATGAACTTGAGCGCGTGCTTAAAGCTCCAGAATGTGTCGGGAAACTCCGGATACACCATCAGTATTCGCACCACATTACCTCCCCGTGACTATTGAACGTCGTTAAGGATCCTTTGTCAGTTTGACACCTCAGTGCACCCAAGGTTGCACGAATTGACTTACGCCCTACTCAAGATATCATTAGGTGTGCTAACTAATGAGGGGGCTTTCTTGAACAATCCACGGGTCACGGTCGCTAACTTGATTCTACGCATGGCTCCCAAACTGATGGGGGCTCTGGCGTCCGACCTGCGCGGAACGCTGCCCAATTTCGCACCGGGACACTTTCAGGTGCTGGCTTTACTGGCACGCGGCGAGCGCAATCTGACCGCCCTGGCCTCCGATATGGCGGTCAGCCTGCCAACCATCTCCAGGACGATCGCCACGCTCTCAGAGCGCGGTTGGGTGGCTTTGCGACGCGACCCCGCGGATCGCCGCTGTCTGCTCATCTCGCTATCCGCTGATGGGAAGAAAATCTTGAAGACAATCAAAGCGGACGCCACAGAGGCCATCGCGCGCGCCCTTGCGCCGCTGTCCAGCGAGGATTGCATGCGCGTCCTGGAGGGGCTGAACACCCTGAGCGCGCTATTCGAAGATGGATCCACGGCATGTCCAGAGGATCTCTGCGACCCGGAAGATGAGGCCGACCCACAGGCCCTGCCGCGGACAACATCATAGAGTCACTCTTGCGCTCTTTTCGCTGCATGGCCGCTTATTGGCCGCTCGCCCTGGCGCACCTTTCGCGCATGTTACTGGCAATAGCGCGAGTGCTCTTGATCCCGCGCCCGCGGCAGATGCGCCTTGATCGGCGATTATCCAGAACGATCTGGACTGTGTGATCAGTTCACGCTGATTCCTGTGGGATTCCCTGTAATCAGAGGCCTGGTCCAGTTCGGTCAGGGTGCACTCGCCGCCCGCGTTTCGAACAGCATCGTCTTTGGCTTGCGCAACGACCTGTGCCCCCGCATTCAGTCGCTGTCGTTCAGTTATCACGATCGCACGCAGGCCGGCCAACTGATGACCGGGGCCGCATCAGATGTCGATCGTGCTCAGGCCTTGCTTGCGCAGGGCGCGATCATGCTCGTGTCCGGACCGCTGGTAATCACGGGCTGACTGGCCCCACCGCTCAGCCGGAACGCGCGCCTCGCCATTGCTGCCTTGCGATTCTTCCCGTCATCGTGATCACGCACCGCCTGAGCACGATACGAAACCGATCAGATTCTGCTGATCGAGGATCGCCGCACCCTTGAACGAGGCACACGTCAGAAACTCCTGGAGCGACATGGGGCATACTATGTCCTGCACATGAGCCAGCTCAAGGATCAGAAACAGGCGGCGTTGCTGGAGGCCCCCGAAAACGTGTGCCTGCCCGGCGACGACCCGGGGCCGTCCTGAATCAGATGGGGCGAATCCGGGTCAAGCAACGCGCCAAGGCACCTTTAGAGCAGAAGCAATCCCCAGAAGTAACGGCTGATACGTAGCGCAAGATACCCGGCTAGTCTCTGCTGCTCCAGATGCTGCCTATCGTCCAGATATCCCCACTGTGGAGCACAGCGGCGCCCCCGTCGCTGACCAGCGCCAGGCCTGTGGCATCTGCCCTCGTTGGGTAAGCCCGCCCCGTCATACAGATCCGGTCGTTGGCAAAGACCTCGATCACCGACCGGTCGATGAATACTCTCAGGCGAAGCAGGCCCGTTTCCAGCGCCAACGGCGCCTCGGACAACCTGCCCACAAACCCCTCGCCAAGACTTGCCCCCCTGGTGTCCATCACCAGCACGCCACGCCC
>CAZYWU010000022.1:22723-47273 GCA_964651255.1 uncultured Anaerolineales bacterium | reverse complement strand
GATGGATTGCGCAAGAAGCCGTTTTGGTGTATGATGCGGCTCGCAGGTCAGTATGCGGCCTGATAACTGCAACAGTGCGCGGAAGGAGACCACTGATGGTCAAGGTTACAATCGATCGTGACGAATGCATTTCCTGTGGCGCTTGCTGGTCGAGCTGCCCCGAAGTCTTTGCCGAGTGCGATGACGACGGCCTCTCCATGGTCGCGGCAGAGTACCAGGTAGATGGCGATCTCGGCACTGGTGAGATCCCCGATGACCTCGAGGACTGCGCTGTGGACGGCGCGGACAGCTGCCCCTTGGAGATCATTCACGTCGGCTAGGCTGGCCATCAGGTCTGCCTCAGTTTCAAGCTCATGGGCCCCAACCATCCGGTCGGGGCTCTATCGCTATTGTCTCAACCCGGCAGGTCCGCTGCCGGTCGCTTGCGCGCTCTGCGCCTGCCTGGCGAGGTGCGGAACAACGCAGGCAGTTGTTGTCTGATGAACGCTGCGTGCGGAAGCAGGCGTGCGGTACCCCGCATATAGACCGCATATTCGGGAAAGCGGCCCAGCAGCATCTTTTCCTCGCGTCCCACCCGGTAAAAGTAGACTGGCAGGAAGGTGGCGAGCATACTGAGGCCCGCCATTGCGTTGTGCAGCAGAAAGGGTTGGGCCAGCCCCCAGAGGATATAGCCTGCATACAGGGGATGCCGCATCAGCCTATAAACCCCTTCATCGATTACCGGCTGCCCGCGCCGAATCTGCAGGCCGGCCGACCAGTAGCGTCCCAGATCCCGGTGTGACCGCCATAGCAGCCAGAGACCCAGCCCAAAGAGCAGCGCGCCAGGCGCCATGCTCCACGGACCGAGCCGGTAGTCGGCCCAGACCAGCCACGGCGTCGCGACGTGCAGCAGCGGCAGCACGAACATCCCAAGCCCCGAAAGGGCAGTGAGCATGCGGTCGGCGCGGGTGGTGTGGTCCTCCAGCACGGGTACACAGGTCCGCTGCCGCGCATGGCGCCAGAGAACGGTCGAGCCTGCTGCCAGCCCGGCAAAGTAGATCAGGTGTGCCATGGATTCCGGTGTCATGGCGCCAGTGTAGCAGCAATACGTTTGCGGGTCACCTCGAACCGGTCGGGTGTGCGCCGCCTCTGAGCGTCTGGCTCAAGCTGGCGACATAGTCGTGCAGCGCCTGCGGGCCCTGCGCGGCCCGTTCCACGATGGCACTCCCCACGATGACGCCGTCGGCGCCGGTGGCGGCCACTGCCCGGGCCTGCTCCGGTGTCGAGACGCCAAAGCCCACAGCGATGGGGGTACGGGCCACCGGCCGCAGGGCTGCGATCTGGGCTCGCAGCTCCTCCAGCGGGAGTGTACCGCCGCCGGTGATGCCCAGCCGGGAGACCAGGTATAGAAAGCCCTGCGTGCGCGCGGCGATAAATGCCCGCCGCGCGGCATCTGTGGTCGGTGCGATGAGCAAGATCAACGCGACGTTCTCCTCCTGGCAGGCGCTGGCCAGCCTGCCGGCCTCCTCGGGGGGGAGGTCCGGGACGATCAGCCCGTCCACGCTGCTCTCGCGGCAGCGCCGCGCATAGGTCTCCGGGCCGATCGCCAGGATCGGGTTCGTATAACCCATGAGCACCAGCGGCTGTTGGATGCCGGCAGACCGGATCTCCCCGGCCAGATCTAGGCAACCCGATGGCGTCATGCCAGCCTGCAGCGCTGCCTGGCTGGCGCGCTGGATGACCGGGCCATCGGCCACGGGATCGGAGAACGGCACCCCGAGCTCGATGATATCGGCGCCGCCCTGGGCCACAGCGCGCACCAGCGGCAGCGTCGCCTCACGACTGGGGTAGCCAGCGGTGAGGTAGGTGATCAGTGCGGTGCGACCCTCAGCGGCGGCCGTAGCAAAGGCGCGGCCGATCGCCGGTCCGCCATGGTACGTTGTGCTCATCGCTGTTCCTCCAGCGCAAGAATAGTGTCCATGTCCTTATCGCCGCGTCCCGACAGGTTGACCAGGAGGATCTGGTCCGGCGGGCGCAGTGGCGCCAGGCGCATCGCCTCTGCCACCGCGTGACAGGATTCCAGCGCGGGCAGGATACCCTCCGTGCGGGCCAGCGCATGGAAGGCCTCCAGCGCGGCATCATCGGTGGCCCAGGTGTACTCGGCGCGCGACAGGGCGCGCAGATTGGCGTGCTCCGGCCCAATAGCGGCATAGTCCAGGCCGGCCGAGATGGAGTGTGTGCTCGCGATCTGGCCGTCCCGATCCTGTAATACGTAGGTGTGCACCCCCTGCAGCACGCCGGGGCGGCCGCGCTCGGGGTCGGCCAGACGGGCGGCATGCAGGCCCGTCTCGATGCCGCGGCCGCCCGCTTCCACACCGATCATCTGCACCGCATCGTCCAGGAAGGGGTGGAACAGGCCGATGGCGTTGGAGCCGCCCCCCACGCAGGCGATCAGCGTGTCAGGCAGGCGCCCCATCTGCTGAAGACACTGGGCGCGGGCCTCCCGGCCGATGACACTCTGCAGGTCGCGGACGATCATCGGGTAGGGGTGCGGCCCCAGCGCGGAGCCCAGCAGATAGTGACTGTCGGTTACGTTGGCGGCCCAGTCGCGCAGTGCCTCGTTGATGGCGTCCTTGAGCGTGCGCGAGCCCGTGTCCACTGGCCGCACCTCGGCGCCCAGCAGCCGCATGCGGGCGACGTTAGGCGCCTGGCGGGCCATGTCCTCTGTGCCCATGTACACCACGCAGTCCATGCCCAGCAGCGCGGCGACGGTGGCCGAGGCCACGCCGTGCTGGCCTGCGCCCGTCTCAGCGATGATCCGGTGCTTGGCCATGGCACGGGCCAGCAATGCCTGGCCCAGGGCGTTGTTGATCTTGTGTGCCCCGGTGTGGGCGAGGTCCTCGCGCTTGAGCCAGATGCGGGCACCGCCGTAGCTGTCGCTCAGCCGTCGCGCTTCATAGAGCGGTGTGGGGCGCCCCACATAGTCGCGCAACAGGGCCGCCAGCTCCGACTGCCAGGACGGATCCTCCTTGAGCCGCGCGTAAGCCTCTTCCAGCTCTTGCAGCGGCCGGATCAGCGTCTCGGGGACAAAGCGCCCCCCGTAGGCGCCGTAATAGCCGCGCGTATCGGGCAGCCCCCGCCAGCTGTGATCAGTGCTCATGGTCATGCCGGTCGTACTCCTTGACTTGTGCTATGAATGCCGCTACCCGCTCCGGGTCTTTTATGCCCGGCCGCTCCTCGACCCCTGAGGCTACGTCGACTCCCCAGGGCCTGACGGCTTGCAGGCCCTCCTGCACATTCTCGGGCATCAGGCCACCGGCCAGAATCAACCGGGCGCCGGTGGGAAGGCTATCCTCCATGCGGGTCCAGGTCCATGCGGCGCCTGAGCCGCCAGCACGTGCCGGATCGTAGCTATCCAACAGGTAGGCCCACGGCTCGTAACGGTCGAGATCCTCGAGTGCTCCGGGGCGACCGACACGCCTCGCCAGGATGTACGGCAGGCCAAGGCTGGCGGCGTAGGCGGGCGATTCATCACCGTGGAGCTGCACCAGGTCCAGTCCGCACTGTGTAGACACCTGGCGCACGTGGTTCGCCGCAGCGTTCACGAACACACCCACCAGCAGGGGTTTGCCGGAAGGGTAAGTTGCTCGGACTGCCTGCGCGATCTCGGCGGCCCTGTCGACCGAGACATGGCGCGGGCTGGCGGGCACAAAGATCATCCCCAGCAGGTCGGCGCCGCAGGCCGCGGCGTGCAGCGCATCCTCAACCCGGGTCATGCCACAGATCTTGATGGCGGTCACTGGCCAGCCTCCTTGAGGGTGCGCACCGCCTTGCCCGCGTCTGGAGCCGTCACCAGGGCCTCGCCCACGAGCACCGCATCCACACCGAGCGCCGCGAGGCGTCGCACCTGCTCCGGCGTGTGAATCCCGCTCTCGGACACGACCAGGGCCCCGGTGGGCAGGAGCGGCCGCAGGCGGGCGGTGGTTTCAATGTCCACAGCAAAGGTGCGCAGGTCGCGGTTGTTGATCCCGACGGCCACGGGCTGCAGCGCGCCGACGGCGCGCGCCTCGTCCGCAGTGTGCACCTCCACCAGCGGCGTCAGCCCCAGCGCCAGAGCCTCGGCATGGAGGTGCGCCAATTCCTCCGAGCTCAGCGCGGCAACGATCAGCAGCACGGCGGCCGCCCCCGCCAGTCGTGCCTCCAGCAACTGGTACGCGTCCACGATGAAATCTTTGCGCAAGAGAGGTCGGGGCATGCCAGCGGCTGCCAGGGCAGCGTGGGCCGCCCGCAGGTCTCCGAGGCTGCCGTCAAAGCGCGTGGGCTCGGTGAGCACAGAGATCGCGTCCGCACCGGCGCTGGCATAGCGCAGGGCCTGCGCGGCGGGGTCAAGCTGCGCGTTCAGCGCGCCCCTGGAGGGTGAGGCCCGCTTGATCTCTGCGATCAGCGAGACCCCCGGTGCAAGGAGTGCCTCGGCAAAGGAGTTGTCTGCCGCTGGCCTCAAGTGCGCGACCTGCTCGCGCAGCGCGCTCTCGGGCTCGAGCAGTTTGGCGACGGCTACGCGCTCGCGCGAGCGCGCGACCAATTCTTCCAGGATCATGCGGCCTCCTGGGTGTAGGCGATCAGACGCGCCAGCACGTCCGCCGCACGCCCCGAATCGATGAGTTCCGCCGCCAGCGTGACTCCTTCGGACAGGCTGGTCACGCGACCGGCGATCAATAGCGCGGCAGCGGCATTGAGCAACACCATATCGCGCCGTGGCGAGCGCTGCCCGGCAAGGATGTCGCGCGTGATCGTGGCATTCTCTTCCGCGCTTCCTCCGCGTATGTCGCTGAGCGTGGCGCGCTGCAGCCCGAGGTCGGCGGGGTCGAGCGTATACGTGGAGACGGTCCCCTGCTTGAGTTCCGCGACCAGGTTCGGGCCTGTAACTGAGAGCTCGTCGAGCCCGTCGACACTGCTCACCACCATGGCGGCCTCTGAGCCCAGGTCTGCCAGCACGTGGGCCAGCGGCTCCACCAGCTGGCGGTCGTACACGCCGACGATCTCAATCGATGCGTTCGCGGGGTTGGTCAGCGGACCCAGGATGTTGAACACGGTGCGCACGCCCATCTCGCGGCGCGGGCCGATGGCATGCCGCATGGCGGGATGCAAGCCGGGCGCAAACAGAAACCCAAAGCCCACCTCGTCGATACAGCGGCCCACCTGTTCTGGAGTGATGTCCAGCCGCACGCCCAGGGCCTGCAAGACGTCGGCGCTGCCCGACAGGCTGGACACGGAGCGGTTGCCATGTTTGGCGACGGCCAGGCCGGCCGCCGCGACGACCAAGGCGGCCGTGGTGGAGACGTTAAAGGTGTGCGCGCCATCGCCGCCGGTGCCAACGATGTCGATCAGCGGCTGCCGGTGGGCGTGCACTTCTGTGGCGTGGCTGCGCATGGCGCGGGCCATGCCTACGATCTCGCCGATGGTCTCGCCTTTGGCGCGGAGTGCAGCCAAAAAGGCGCCGATTTGAGCCGGCGTGGCGTTGCCATCCATGATCTGCATCATCACGGCCTCGGCCTGGGCTGTCGTGAGGTGATTGCGCTCCAGCACCTGCTGAATGGCTGCTGAGAGGGAGACCGTGTCGGGCGGTGCCGCGATGGCATGCCGGGCAGAGCCCATCTCCAGCAGGTTCTGCAGGATGCGCTTGCCGTCGCGGGTGAGGATCGACTCGGGATGGAACTGCACGCCCAGGGTAGGGGCATCGCGGTGCTCGATGGCCATGATCTCGCCATCGTTGGCGCGTGCAGTCACCCGCAGCGTCTCCGGCAGCGGCTCCTCGACGACGAGCGAATGGTACCGAGTGGCGTCAAAGCTGCTGGCGACGCCGTCAAAGAGCGCGCCGCCCTGGTGGGTGATGCGCGACACCTTGCCGTGCATCGGCACCGGCGCACGGGACACCCGCCCGCCAAAGACATGCGCGATGCATTGATGGCCCAGGCAGACGCCCAGGATGGGGATGCGGCCGTGGAAGCGGCGGATGGCCTCGTTTGAGATCCCGGCGTCGCGCTCCGGCGTCCCCGGGCCAGGGGAGATGAGCAGATGGCTGGGCCTGGCGCGCTCCAGATCATCCACGGTGACGGCATCGTTGCGATAGACCGAGACCTCAGCCCCGAGCTCGCCCAGATACTGCACCAGGTTGTAGGTGAAGGAATCATAATTGTCGATCACGGCGATCATTGCGCACCTCCTGCGATGGATGTCTGGCCCTCGGCCAGTTCAATGGCCCGCGTCAGCGCCCGGAGCTTGTTTTCCGTCTCCAGATACTCTGTCGCGGGGTCCGAGTCTGCCACGATGCCTGCGCCCGCCTGCATGTACAGCTCCTGCCCCTTCAAGACAACGGTGCGGATGGTGATGCAGGTATCGAGGTTGCCCGAGTAGCCGATATAGCCGACGGCACCGCCGTAGGGGCCGCGCCCTTCGGGCTCCAGTTCATCGATGATCTCCATGGCGCGCACCTTGGGTGCGCCGGAGAGGGTCCCGGCCGGGAAACAGGCTTGCAGAGCATCGAGCGCGTCTCGGCCGTCGGCGAGCTGGCCCTCGACGGTGGAGACGATGTGCATGACATGCGAATAGCGTTCGACGGCCATGAGTTGCGGGGTGCGCACCGTGCCATAGGCACACACCCTGCCCACGTCATTGCGCGCCAGGTCGACGAGCATGACATGTTCGGCGCGCTCCTTGGGATCCGCCAGGAGCTCGATCTCGAGAGCCCGATCCTCTTCGGGGGTGGCGCCCCGTGGCCGGGTGCCCGCAAGAGGTCGTGACGTCACCAGGCCGCCCTCGACACGCACCAGCATCTCCGGCGAGGCGCCGACCAGGGTGAGGCCCTCGGGCAACTCGAGGTAGAACATGTAGGGTGAGGGGTTCACGCGTCGCAGGGCCCGGTACAGGTCCAGCGGCCTGGCTGTGGTTGTGCAGTGGATGCGCCGCGAGGGGACCACCTGGAAGATGTCGCCTGCGGCGATGGATTCCCTCGCCTGGCGGACGGCGTGCTCATAGGCATCTTGTGTAAAGGCCGAATCTGCCGGCGGGCGGCTCTCCGGTGCGGGCAGCGGCGGTTCGGGCGCGGGCACCGGTCCGGCCAGGCAGGCCAGGATCTCGTCCATGGCGCGCTCGGCCTCATCTCGAGCCTGAGCCGCGGAGGCCGCTGGCCGTTCATGCACCATGACCAGCAGGCGGTGTTTGAGGTGGTCGTAGGCGACTACGCGGTCCACCAGCGCCAGGGACGCGAGGGGCAGGCCTAGGGTGTCGTGCGGCGCATTGGGCAGGCGCTCAAAGCAACGGACCAGATCGTAGCCGAGCATGCCAATCGCGCCGCCGGTGAACCGGGGGAGGTCGGGGGGCAGCGCCCCGGCGTAGACGGGCAGGATGCGGCGCAATACGTCGAGCACATGGCCCTCTGCCGGATCAAAGCGGGTCTCCTGGCCGTCGGCCTCTGTAAGAATGATGCGGTCGAGCCAGGCCTGTAACAGTGCCCTTGGGCGGGTCCCGATAAAGGAGTAGCGACCCATGTGCTCGCCGCCCTCGACGCTCTCCAGCAGTGCGCAGGCGCCCAGAGAGCGCAGTTTGTACAGCGCCGAGATGGGTGTCTCCAGATCCGAGGGCACCTCGCGCACCAGGGGCAGGCCTATGGTCTTGCGGTTCGTGGTTCTTGTGCTCATTTTCCGTCCTCTCCCGTTGGCGAATGCAGTCGCGGCCAACACACTGTCTTTGCTGCATCTGTTGCGGGGATACAAAAAGGCTCCCCGTCCCCGCAGAGATTTACTCCAAGCGGGGCGAGGAGCCATAGGCTCTCGCGGTGCCACCCACCTTTGCTGGCGCCTGAAACAAAAATACCCGTCAGAGACGGGTACAATTCAGGGAGCCAACCTCTCTTCAGATACGGGGCCCCGGCCATACATTGGACGGCAACCCGATATCCTGCGCTGCGTTAACGGGGCGCCTCCGGTGCATACTACTCGGGTGGCGTCAGCGCACCATCCCTTTCGGCGCACAGCTCGCGGGTCCATTCAATCGTGCTCTCGGCATCGGGCTCACACCTGCCCCCGACTCTCTGAGCCGCACTACACGACCTACTCTTCCCGGTCATCGCTCTGTCTCACTCAACTAGCTAAAGTTTATACAAGTGAGCGCGGGATGCAAATTGCTCATGGCGGCATGGAATGGTCGCAGGGAGAGCCGAGCACTGCTTTGACAGAGGGCAGGGCTTCCGCTATCATTCGCAAACGGGTAACTCGATGAAACGATGGATCGACCGGTATGTTCCTTCCGGCCCGCGACGGTCGCCGGGCGTCTTGATAGCGCTGGCGGCCGCTTTGTCGTTGGTGCTGCTGGCCCGCCTTGCGGCGCCGGATGCCATGGGGGGTTCCGTCGGCAGCACTGTGCTGGCCGGCAGTGTGGCCGAGCGGGTACTGCTGGCCTTTAGGACGGCAACGCCGACCAGTACTCCCACGCCGATGCCGACTGCGACCCGGACAGCGACGGCGACGCCGATGGCGACGCCGACGTGGACGCCAATGCCCTCACCCACCGCGACGCAGCCGCCAGGCACCCTGGTGCCCACAGGGACACTTGTACCTGCGGACACGCCGGCGCCGACGACGACGGCCACTCCGACCATGACCGCCACGCCTGCAGCGACGCCGCGCCCGGAGCCGACGCCCGACGGTGTCGCGCGCACGCTGGAGGTCCCCATTCTCATGTATCACTATGTCTCGACACCGCCCGACGATGCGGATGCGGTACGCCGGGATCTGTCGGTGCCTCCCGAGCGCTTTGAGGAGCACCTGGCCTATCTGCGCGAGGCGGGCTATGCATCGGTTTCCCTGCGTGACCTGGTGCTGGCCTTGACGATCGGGTTTCCCCTGCCCGAGCGCCCCATCGTGCTCACCTTTGATGACGGCTATCGCGACGCCTATGAGCACGCCTATCCGCTCCTGCTGCAGTACGGCTTTACCGGGACGTTCTTTTTGATCACGAGTGCCATCGATCAGCAGAACCCCAACTATCTTACCTGGCAGCAGGTGGCCGAGATGTCCGCTGGTGGCATGGCGATGGAGGCCCACGGTTACACGCATGACGCTATGGAAGGGCGTGAGCGCGACTATTTGATCTGGCAGATGCTGGGCTCCAAAGAGGCCATCGAGGCGCGCACGAACGAGACCGTGCGTTTCTTCTGTTACCCCTCCGGTTACTATGACGAGGAGGCGATGCAGGTGCTGCATGAACTCGGTTACTGGGCAGCGACCACCATCGAGTTCGGCCAGGAACACAGCTCCGAGAGCCTGTTCGATCTGCACCGCGTTCGCATCCACGGTGAGTATACAGTGGACCGGCTGGCGGCTCTGCTGGAGGCGCTGCGGGAGCCATGAACCAGGACGCTCTGACGCTGGCCGCCATCCGCGACGAACTGGCCGGCTTGCTCACCGGCGGCCGGGTGCAGCGGGTGGTGCGCCCATCAGAGCTCAGCCTCGGTCTGGAGATCTATACCGGAGAGAGGCATCAGCTGCTGCTGAGCGCCGAATCCGATGGCGGCATCTGCCTCTCTGACGAGCGGGCACGCCGCGGGGTTGACGCCGCCTCACCCCTCCAGTTGCTGCTGCGCAAGTACGTGGACGGTGCCCGCCTCAACTCCATCACGCAGCCCACTCTCGAACGCATTCTGCGTTTTACCTTTGCTGGTCCAGAGGGCTCTTTCGACCTCGTCTGCGAGATCATGGGCCGGCTCAGCAACCTGATCCTCGTGAGTTCGGATGGTGTCATCCTCGAGTGCGCGCGGCGTGTCCCTGCCCGGATCAATCGTTACCGCACCGTACTCCCTGGCCAACCCTATGTACCGCCACCACCTCAGGACAAGCTCACCGCAGATGAGCTGGATAGCGCCGCGTTGGCTGGCGCGCTAGAGGCCCAGCCGGGGCCGCTGTTTCGCCGGCTGGTGCAGGCGGTGTCGGGAATCAGCCCCTTGCTGGCGCGCGAGATCGTATACCGTACTACCGGAGACCTGGCCGCCGAATGGCCACTGGACGAGACTCCCTGGCTCACATTGCTCGGCGTGTTGCGCGAGATGCTGCGCCTCCCGGAGACGCACGCGTGGGAGCCCTCGATGGGCTATCAGGTTCAGCAAGGCGAGGCTGTGGCCATTGCGCTGGCGCCCTATGCGTTGACGCACTGCGACCGGTGCGAGCCGGTGCCCTCCATCAGCCGCGCGTCCGCGATGCCGCTCGGCAAGGAACGCCCCACGGACGCCTATGCGGGGGCGCGCGCCGAGGTGCGGGAGTTGGTGGATGAGCACATCGAACGGCAGCGCGCGCGGCTGGCGTCACTGGAGCGCGCCAGCGTCTCGGCAGAGGAACTGGTCGAGCTGCAGCTGCAGGGACAGGCGATATTGGCCATGGCCTGGGCGATCGCGCCCGGGCAGGAGGAGCTGGTCTGCCGCCGAGGAGACTTTACCGGCGAGAGCGGCCCGGAGGGCGATGCTGAACTGCGCGTTCCCCTCGATCCGGATCTGTCCCCAGCGGAGAATGCCCAGGCGGTCTTTCGGACCTACCGCAAGCGGCAGTCTGCGGGGGAGGAGGTACCCGAGCACGTTGCAGAAACCGATCGGGAGTTGGCCTACTTGGAGCAACTTCGAACCGATGTAGACCTGGCCGAGGACCGGCCCGCGCTCGAGGCTGTGCGCCTGGCGCTGCAGGAGGCGGGCTACATCGTAGAGGATCGCCGGCGGCCGAGAGCCGAACGCCCGGGTCCGCTACAGATTCGTATAGCGAACGGCGCACTGATTCTGGTGGGGCGCAACAGTGCGCAGAACGAGACGGTGACCTTTGACCTGGCCAGTCCGCACGATCTGTGGCTGCATGCCCGCGGTGTGCCGGGAGCGCATGTGGTCCTCAAAAAGGCGGGTTCAGAGGTGGTGGAGGAGGATGTGCAGCTGGCTGCAGCCCTGGCGGCGTATTACTCTGCAGCCCGTGAAGAGTCGCAGGCGCTGGTGGACCTGACCGAGCGCCGGCACGTGCGGCGAATCCCCGGCGGGCGCTCCGGGATGGTCACCTATCGCAATGAGCGCACCCTGAGCGTGGCGCCGCGAGGCCCGCAGGCCGGGGATGAGGAGGGCTGACGTGCCGGTAAGGCTGACACGGACCCGGTTCGACGCCCTGGTGGACGAGGCTGTGGATCATCTGCCCGAGTGGGTGGGTGAGCACATGCAGAATGTCTATGTCACCACAGCGACGTGGCCCACGAGAGCGCAGCTTGAGGGCTCGCGCGTCGGCCGTCATGCCTTGTTGCTGGGTCTCTATGAAGGTGTCCCGCTGACCAGACGCGGCCATGGCTACCACCTGATCACCCCCGACCGGATCACGCTGTTCCAGCGACCCCTGGAGCTGGTGGCGGATGACGACAGGGACCTCGTGCGGCTGATCCAGAGCACGATCGTGCACGAGATCGGGCACCACTTTGGCATGTCTGAGGAAGAACTCGACAGGCTCGAGTCCGAGGAATAGCGGCGCCGCCGTCAGCAGCCAGTGCTAACGGCGGCGTTCCGCGATCGAGTGCCTACTGGATCGTGTACAGATCCACAGGGGCGCTGACAGCCATGTTGCCCGCCGAGTCGTACGCCACGACGTGCGCCACGAAGGAACGCGCCCCCGGTGGCGGTGCAAAGGCGGGCAGAGGACCCACCGTGGCTTGCAGAGCGTCAACGTTCTCGATCTCGCCGGGCAGCGCAGCATAGTCCACCCGCACCGAATAGGGCGGAATGGTGCTGGTGCCCACCAGGTAGCCGTTCAGATACAGCTCCACCTTGCGAATGGCGACATTGTCCCGAGCATCCACCTTGACGATGACGGCGTCCTCGTTGTCAGCGGGCTGGAAGGTGCGATCCTTGTCGCGTTTCTCCCTGTCGGAGTGAAGCACGGGCAGATCGGCACCGGGAACCGTCACCTTTACTGTCGGGGCCTGGTTGTCTACGATCACAGGCATCTCCACCGTGCGCGTATTCCCGCCATCGACGACAACCAGTTGAAGCACGTACCTGCCGTCGAGCCCGTTGGTGTCCCAGGAGCCCAGTACGTTATTGTCGATGCGTTCCCCGGACTCGCCAGTGATTGGCGTCCACTGTGCAGGCTCGTTACCCTGCCCTACCTGCAACCAGAAGCGTTCCTGGCTGCCAGCGCGGGCGTTGCCGGTGATGGTGACCACACCCCCTACGGACTGGTAGGGCCGTGGCGAGATGATCGCCACATCCTGTCCCGAATAGTCGGGGCCATGGGCGTCGCACATCTCTGTGGGCGGCTGAGGTATCCCCTCCTCAATCACCCAGTCTCCCGCTTCGGGGGGATAGACCGTATAGACCACTGTCTCGACGACATCCGGGGGGCAATAGGGTGTGGCGATCTGACCGGTGGTGCGGTCGATCTGGAAGGGCACGTGTACGTCATCGTAATCGGTGGGCACCGTGCCGGCGATGAAAATCTCCTCGCGTGTGGCCGGCGTGTACTCTGTGGGCAGCTTGCCCGATACCGCGTCCACCGTGGCGGTGACGATGCCTTCCGGGCGCACAAACTGCTCGACAGGTTTGCCCTCATGCAGATAGGTCATGATCCGCTGCCAGAGCGGCGCGGCGGTACGGACGCCCGCGGCCCCCTCGGCCATGGCATCATGGTTGGTGTTGCCGGTCCAGATGGCCGTGACGTACTGCGGCGTGAAGCCGACGGTCCAGCCATCGTGATAGTCGTTGGTGGTGCCCGTCTTGGCGGCCACGGGGCGATCGGGCAGGAGCAGTGCGTTCACCGAGCCAAAGGCCGGCGTGCGCGCGGCATTGTCGGACAGGATATGGGTTGTCAGGTAGGCGACCTGCGGTGAGAGCACGTCGCGACGCTCGGGCTGCAAGTAGCGGTAAATCTCCTCGCCCCTCGCGTTGTTGACCTGGAGGATCGACACGGGATCGAGTTGCCGGTAGCCCGGCATGACGTCCTGCGGTTTCTTGGGCGTGCCCAGCATGGTGCCGCCATTGGCGAACACCGAAAAGGCATACGCCATGTCGATCACCTTGACCGGGCTGCCGCCCAGAGCAGTGGACAAACCATAGCCGGTTCCCTGGAGCGTCTCGATGCCCATGGCATGAGCCGTGTCGATCACGGGAACAATGCCAACCCAGTTCATGAGTTCGACCGCGGGTATGTTATACGAGTTGGCCAGCGCCGATCTCAGGGACAGCGGGCCGTGGAACGTCTTGGAATAGTTCTCCGGCTCATAGTCCTCGTGCGGCGGATTCGGGTAGCTCCTGGGGATATCCATGATCATCGTGGCCGGCGTATAACCCTGGGCAAAGGCCGTGGCGTAGACAAAGGGCTTGAAACTCGATCCGGGCTGGAGCTCTGCGAGGGCCATATTGATCTCGCCGTCGATCTCTTCGTTGTGATAGTCAAGGCTGCCGACCATGGCCAGAATCTCGGCCCGTTTCGCATCCAGCACGACAATCGCGGCATTCGTGAACCTGTTGCGCTCGCCGATCTCGGCTACGTGCTCTCTCGCCATCTGCTCGACAGTGTTCTGGATCTCCATGTCGATGGAGGTAATGACCTGCAGACCGCCACCGTATACCATGTCGGTGCCATAGCGCTTTTCCAGTTGATCCCGCACATACAGCACCCAGTGAGGTGCCTGCATATCAATCGTTGCCGGGGCGACGCTGAGGGTCTCCTGCTTGGCGGCAAAGGCCTCTTCTGCGGAGACATAGCCCTCAAGATAGAGACGATCGAGGACCATCTCCTGGCGCTCCTTGGCGATCTCGGGCTCTGCCAGCGGGGTGAGGGCCGGATATTGTGGCAGAGGGACGAGCATCGCGGCTTCGGCCAGAGTCAGGTCGCTGGCGGACTTGCCAAAGTAGGTCTGCGCCGCAGCCTCGATACCGTTGGCCATATTGCCGTAATAGATGTTGTTCAGATAGGCCTCGAGGATCTGATCGCGACCCTCTCGGCCGGGATTCTGCCGCATCAGCTCGATTGTCATGACCATCTCTTTGAGCTTGCGGAGATAGCTGCGTTCCGCGCGTTCCTCAAGCGTGTCAAAGAGGACAAGCTTGACCAGCTGTTGCGGGATCGAGCTTCCACCGCCGAGGTTCTCTCCGCTCAGCTCGCCATACACAGCGCGCATGACGCCTTCGACATTGACGCCGTAGAAATTGGTGTACAGCGTCTCATCGTAAAAGTTCTTGTCCTCCATCACGACGGTGGCATCGATCACGTACTGGGGCAGGCTATCCAGGCTCACCCAGGTGCGTCGGCCGCCGTCAGGAGGGAGGATCTCATACAGGAGATGCTCGCCCGTGCGGTCATAGATCCGGGTGGTCTCATAGGCGTCGAGGCTGCGCTGGCGGATTTCGTCAGCGGGGGGGAGTTCTGCGGCAAAGGAGGCGTACACCGTAAAGGCTGTGCCCCCGACCAGGCCCACTGCGCCGACCAGCAGGCCCACACTGCCCAGCACCAGGATAAGCAGGAGGCGGAGGAGGAACACTCCTCCGCCCGATCGTTTGCGTTTCCGAGTCAGGGTCCGAATGTGCCGGCTGTTCATCATCAGCTCTGGTCAAGAGTGTCAGGCATCTGCAGTCTGGATGGGGCGCCACCGCTCTTGGCCCGGAAGGCCTGATCCAGTGCGTCGAGCTCGTCCGAGGGCTCACGCCCCAGCAGACCGTCGCTCAGGTCGCCCAGGACGTCGGCGCCCAGGGGTTCAAACATCCCGGCTGCCGCGCGCTCGGCCTCTTCCGCGGCGCGCTCTTCCTCGGTACGGAAGCCCGTGCCTGCAGGGATCAGCTTGCCGATCAGCACGCTCTCCTTGAGGCCTCGCAGGTGGTCGACCTTGCCTTCCACAGCGGCCTCCGCCAACACGCTGATGGTGTGCTGGAAGGATGCCGCCGAGAGGAAGCTCTCCGTGTTGAGTGCCGCCTTGGTGATACCGAGCACGATCGGCTCACCCTGTGCGGGCTCGTTGCCGGCCTCGATCGCCTCCTGGTTAGCCTGCTCGAAATCAAAGCGATCCACGAGTTGACCGGGGAGAAACCCGGTGTCGCCGCTCTCGATCACGTTCACGCGGCGCATCATCTGACGCACCACGACCTCGATATGCTTGTCACTGATATTCACGCCCTGCGAGCGATACACCTTCTGGATCTCGAGCACCAGATATTCGCGCACCGCCTCGATGCCCATGATCCGCAGGATCTCGTGCGGGTTCTTGACACCCTCGGTGATCTGCTCGCCCACCACGATCTGATCTCCATCGGATACCCGCAGCCGTGACGTTGCCGGGATGGCGTACTCGCGCTGAACGATGTCCTCATGGATGATCACGATGCGGTCACCATCGATCGTCACCCGACCGCTGGCTTTGGCGACGACAGGCTCGCCCCCTTCCATGATTGCCATCGCCTGCCCGCGCTCGACGTTGTCGCCCTGAGTCACGACGACGTCGTACCCCTCGGGCACTATGTGCGAGGCGCGGCGCGTGGTCAGGTCGATGATATCGATAAAGCGCTGGTCGCCCTGAGTACGTACCGTTACACGACCGCTCAGGTCGGCGATGATCGCCTCACCGCGCGGCACGCGGGCCTCGAACAGCTCCTGCACACGGGGCAGACCCTGGGTGATGTCGCCCGCGCCGGCCACACCGCCGGTGTGGAAGGTGCGGAGCGTCAGCTGCGTTCCGGGCTCACCGATGGATTGCGCCGCCACGATGCCCACGGCTGCGCCCAGCTTGACCATCTCGTTACGCGCCAGGTCCAGCCCGTAGCACTTTTGGCACATGCCGTAGCGCATGCCGCAGGTGAGGGCCGATCGCACATACACGCGATCGATTTTGCTGTTCTCAATCTGCTTGGTGATGTACTTGTCGATAAACTCGTTGGCCTCGAGAATGATCTCGCCCGACTCGGGATCGACGATCCGCGCAGCGCTGTAGCGACCATAGATGCGCTCGCCCAGAGTCTCGCCGGCATCTTCTGAGGACGCGCGATCGATCCAGATACCCTGGGTCGTGCCGCAGTCCTCCGAGTTCACGATGACGTCCTGTGTCACATCGACGAGGCGCCGCGTGAGGTAACCGGCATCGGCCGTGCGCAGCGCGGTATCGGCCAGGCCCTTGCGCGCGCCGTGCGTCGAGATAAAGTACTCGAGCGAAGTCAGGCCTTCGCGGAAGTTGGACCGGATAGGCAGCGACATGATGCGCCCCGAAGGGTCGGCCATCAGTCCGCGCATACCTGCCAGCTGGCGAATGGGCGTAAGGCCGCCCTTGGATGAGCCAGAGTTGACCATGATGCCCAGGGAGCTATTGGGGTCCAGCTCCTTGGCCACTGCATCCGTGACCTCGTCCGTGGCATCGGTCCACAGGTCCACGGTCATCATGTAACGCTCGCTCTCGGTGATCAGACCGCGGCGATACTGCCGCTCCACCTCGGCGACCTGATCGTTTACGCGCTCCAGGATGACGGCTTTTTCGTCAGGCACATGGATGTCGTCGATGGCGATGGTGGTGCCCGAGATCATGGCGTACTTGAAACCGATGTCCTTGATGGCGTCCACCACCTCGCCGGTGGCATCCACACCCAGGCGGTCGTAGCAGTCGGCGACGACCTCCTTGAGGGCGTTCTTGTCCAGGACGCGATTGACAAAGGGCACGGTATCGGGCAATGCGGCGTTAAAGAGCACGCGCCCCACGGTGGTATCGATGAGATCGCCGTTGCCATCCTTGTGATTGACGTACTTGATAGCGGCATGGACGTTCGCTGCGCCGAGCGAGTAAGCGAGATCGACTTCATCCGCCGAGGAAAAGACCATGCCCTCGCCTTTGACGCCCGCCTCGTCCATCGTCAGATAGTAGCAGCCCAGCACCATGTCCTTGGAGGGACCCACTTCAGGCTCGCCATTGGCCGGGCGCAGCAGGTTGTGGCTGGAGAGCATGAGCTCCCGTGCCTCGCGTACCGCGGCTTCGGAGAGAGGCAGGTGCACGGCCATCTGGTCCCCGTCAAAGTCCGCGTTAAAGGCGGAGCACACCAATGGATGCAGGTGGATCGCACTGCCCTCTACAAGGATCGGCTCAAAGGCCTGGATGCCCAGGCGGTGAAGCGTCGGGGCACGGTTGAGGAGCACGGGGCGGGTCTTGATGACCTCCTCCAGCACCTCCCAGACCTCGGGGGTCTCGCGCTCGATCAGGCGCTTGGCGCCCTTGACGTTGATGGCGTGCGAGTACTCGACCAGTTTGTGCATCACAAAGGGACGGAAGAGCTCCAGCGCCATGCGCTTGGGGAGGCCGCACTGGTAGAGCTTGAGCTGCGGGCCCACGACGATTACCGAACGACCGGAATAGTCCACGCGCTTGCCGAGCAGGTTGCGGCGGAACCGTCCCTGCTTGCCCTTGAGCATGTCCGAAAGGGACTTGAGCTGGCGGCGGCCACGCAGCGAGATCGCCTTGCCCCGGCGGCTGTTGTCGATCAGTGAATCGACAGCCTCCTGGAGCATACGCTTTTCGTTGCGGATGATCACCTCAGGCGCCTGCAGCGACATGAGGTGCTTGAGGCGGTTGTTGCGGTTCACAACGCGCCGGTAGAGATCGTTCAGGTCCGATGTGGCGAACCGGCCGCCGTCAAGCTGCACCATGGGGCGCAGCGAGGGCGGAATCACCGGCAATACAGTCAGAATCATCCACTCTGGGCGGTTGCCCGAGCGGCGGAGCGCCTCAGTGACCTGAAGGCGGCTCACGGCCTTCTTCTTGCGCTGCTTGGAGTGCGTGGTGCGAATCTCTTCCTTGAGCTCCTCAGAGAGCTTGTCCAGGTCGATCTGCGAGGCGATGGCGTAGATGGCCTCTGCGCCCATGGCCGCCTTGAACACGCGGCCCCAGTTGTCGGAATAATCGCGGAACTGCGTCTCGCTGATGAGCTGCTTGGGACGGAGGCTCATCAGCTCGTCGCGCTTGTCCTCAAAGGAGAGACGAATCTCCTCCAGCTTGGCTTCGAGGCTCTCATGATATTGGCTCCGCCGGCCTTCAGCCCTGGCGCGAGCCGCCGACAGTTCCTCCTCGATGGGAGCGAGCCTCTCATCGCTCTCCTCCGAGTAGGCCGCCTCGATCCGGCTCAGCTCATCCTGGACGAACTGATTCAGCGTGGCAAGGTTCGCGCGGGTGACCTTTTCGCCCTGTGTCGCAACGACCGTGCCGGTCGGGCCAAACATGACGTCCTGCGTGGCCTGGCTGTCGAGCATGCGCTCCAGGGACTCGCGCAGTTGCGTGGCTTCGCTCATGACGCGCTCGATGGCCTGGTCGCGGCGGGTGCGAATCTCCTCGACGATGACCTGCTCCCGCTCCTCGCCTGCCTCGTCCTGTGTCGAGAGCGCCTCGTCGATGGCGCCAATGCCCTGCTCCGCCTGCTCGGTATACCTGGCGATCTCCTTGTTGAGATCCTCTTCCAGCCGGTGCAGTGCGCGCTCGCGCGCCGCCTCATCGACCTCGGTAATGATGTACTGGGCGTAATAGAGTACCCGGTCCAGGTTGCGCTGCGAGATATTCAGCAGCAGCCCCAGGTAGCTGGGCGAGCGCCGGGTGTACCAGATATGGGCGATCGGTGTGGCCAGGTCGATGTGACCCATGCGCTCGCGACGCACGCGAGAGTGAGTGACCTCGACGCCACACTTGTCGCAGACGATGCCACGAAAGCGGACCTTTTTGTACTTGCCGCAGTAGCACTGCCAGTCCTTGGTGGGGCCAAAGATGGCCTCACAGAACAGGCCGTCCTTTTCGGGGCGCAGGCGGCGATAGTTGATCGTTTCGGGCTTGGTGACCTCACCGTAGGACCAGGCGTGAATCTGCTCAGGCGAAGCGAGGCTGATCCTCAGGTTTTTGATATCGTTGATCTCCAAGGTGCCCTCCTATGATATGAGGCGTGCGCGGGTGGCTAGGCTTTACTCAAGCACAAAAACCCCCGGCCATGCCCACAAGCGGCATGTATCGACCGAGAGTCTGGATTAGGCTGTCCTAATGCTGCACAAGAGGCGAGGAAAAGCAATACGCATTGACTCTGCGTCAAGTGGTGAATTCACAGCAAGCTATAGTATACTGTTTCTACGCTCGTGTCAAATCCGCCAGATGACGTATTTACGCGACAGCTGCTTCACGCACTGCTGCAGCGGTCGTGATTTGACGCTCGCGATGTTGGGGTTATACTGGTAGTGTTCGTGCGGGTGTAGCTCAGTTGGCAGAGCGTCTGCTTCCCAAGCAGAATGTCGTGGGTTCGAATCCCATCACCCGCTTGGCTCCGAGGTGTTCCTCGGAGCTTGTCATGTGGCAGTGGTGTGCGCGGCGGTCTGTTTACTTGACACTCGCTGCCAATGACTCTATACTCGCACAAAGGTCAGGGGCTGTAGCTCAGCTGGGAGAGCGCATCAATCGCACTGATGAGGCCAGGGGTTCGAATCCCCTCAGCTCCACAGACTGTTTTCCGGAGGATCGGGACCATGCAGATCCAGAGAATCCAGTTCGTCCTATAGGGTGTCCATACGGGGCACATGAACGTCGCGGGGCTGTAGCTCAGCTGGGAGAGCGCTTGAATGGCATTCAAGAGGCCAGGGGTTCGAATCCCCTCAGCTCCACTCGCACGATAGGCGTTACCCCTCTTGCCTCAAGGTCAAGAGGGGTTTCACTTTGTCGGGGTGTGGCAAGAGTATGCGGCCGCCGCGGAGCCTGCAGGAGCCGAGGCCCCGGTCCGCACGAGGCAAGAGTGGAGGGTGAGAATGGAAGAGTCGAGCAGCACCTATCAGCCTCAGGCCATCGAGAGCAAGTGGCAGCGGCGCTGGGAGGAAACGGGCCTTTACCGGCGCGTCGAGGACCCGGAGCGCCCCAAGCACTATGCGCTCACCATGCTCCCTTACACCTCTGGCGACCTGCACATCGGACACTGGTATGCGATGGCGCCATCGGATGCGCGTGCCCGCTACATGCGGATGCATGGCTACAACGTCTGGTTCCCCATTGGATTCGATGCCTTTGGCCTGCCCGCTGAGAACGCGGCAATAGAGCGCAACATCCACCCGCAGCAGTGGACGATGGACAATGTGCGTCACATGCGGGAGCAACTGCGTGCCATGGGCGCCATGTGGGACTGGGAACACGAGGCCATCAGCTGCCTGCCCGGCTACTACAAGTGGACCGAGTGGTTCTTTCTAAAGTTCTACGAGCGCGGTTTGGCATACCGCGAGGTCGCGCCGGTCGACTTTTGCCCCAGGTGCAATACTACGCTGGCCCGTGAACAGGTTTGGGGCGAAGACCGGCACTGCGAACGCTGCGGGACGCCGGTGGTCAAGAAGGAATTGGCACAGTGGTTCTTTCGCATCACCGACTATGCCGACCAGTTGCTGGCCGACATGGAACAGATCGACTGGCCAGAGCGCGTCAAGACCATGCAGCGCAACTGGATCGGGCGGAGCGAAGGTGCGCATGTGACCTTTCATTCCGAGGCGGGTGACGCCATCAGCGTGTTTACCACGCGGCCGGACACCCTTTGGGGAGCCACCTTTATGGTGCTTGCGCCCGAACACCCGCTTGTTGCCACGCTGACGTCGCCCGAGCAGTCTCAGGTTGTTGCAGAGTACGTTCAGACCGCAGCGAGGCAGACGGAGATCGACCGGCTGTCGACCGAAAAGGAAAAGACCGGTGTGTTCATCGGCGCCTACGCCGTCAATCCTGTCAATGGCGAGCGGATCCCGATCTGGATCGCGGACTATGTGCTGATGGGATATGGCACCGGGGCGATCATGGGCGTGCCCTCGCACGACGAGCGCGACTTGGCGTTCGCGCTCAAGTTCGGCCTGCCGGTCATTCCAGTAATCGACCGCCCTGATCGTCTGGCCAGGAGCCTGGTGTTCCCAGGCTCAGTACGCGAGGGCTTTGCCGCTGAGCTGGACAAGGCTGGCATTGGCTACGAGGTGGCCCGGGTCGGCTCAAAAGGCGACGGCCTGTTCGTCACCCTGCAGGGCGACGAGCAGATCGACCGGTATGTGGCGCTCATGCGCGACTACCTGATGCCGGGGCATTGGAACGAGATCGTCGGCGCGCGGTTTCAGTTCATCTTTGACGATGGCGTGATGTCCCTCGACTCTGTGGCGGGAGATCAGGCGATCCTCGCGCGCTGCAAGGCGATCTATCCGCCGGTGAGTGACAATCGCACCACGATGGAGATGCTCTCCAGGGTGCCGTTCTACCAGGATGTGTTGCTGCATACCGAGTACGGTACGATGATCAATTCGGGCTCCTTCAGCGGCACACCCGGTGCCACCGCCAAGGCCGACGTGATACGCTGGCTGGAGGAACAGGGCATCGGGCATGCGGAGGTCAACTATCGCCTGCATGACTGGCTGATTAGCCGGCAGCGCATGTGGGGTGCCCCCATCCCGATGGTCTACTGTGACACCTGCGGGATCGTGCCGGTGCCCTACGAGGACCTGCCGGTGCTGCTGCCCGACGATGCCGAGTTCCTGCCCACGGGCGAGAGCCCGCTCAAATATCATCAGGGGTTTCTGAACACCACCTGTCCGAGGTGTGGCGGCCCGGCCATGCGTGAGACCGACACCATGGACACTTTCATGTGCTCATCCTGGTATAATTATGCGTACATCAGCCCCTACTATGGCGGCGATGTGCCCTTTGATCCGGAGGCAGGCAAGTACTGGCTGCCCGTGGATCAATATACCGGCGGCATCGAGCATGCGACGATGCACCTGCTCTACACGCGCTTTTTCACCAAGGTCATGCGTGACATGGGACTGGTGGACTTTGATGAGCCGATGCTCCGTCTGTTCTGCCAGGGGATGATCCTGGGCGAAGACAACGAAAAGATGAGCAAGTCGCGTGGCAACGTCGTCAACCCGGACGAGTATGTCTCGACCCTGGGGGCGGACTCGGTGCGCGCGTTCCTCATGTTCATCGGTCCCTGGGAGCTGGGCGGGAGCTGGTCGTCCACCGGTATCGAGGGTATCTATCGTTTTCTGAACCGGGTCTGGACAGTGGTCACTGAGACGCAGGAGCCCAGGCCCGGCCAGCCTACGGCCGGCGAGATCGCGGACCTGAGGCGGGCAACGCATCAGGCGATCCGCGACGTGACCCGTGACTATGAGGCCTTCAAGTTCAACACTGCGCAGGCCAGCCTGATGAAGTTTACCAATGCGCTGCTCAAGGTCCGCGACACCGCGGTGTACGGGACAGAGGCGTGGCAGGAAGCTGTGCGGAGCCTGGTGCTGATGATGGCGCCCATCACGCCCCATCTCGCAGAGGAGCTCTGGGAGCGTCTGGGCGGCGCCTACTCGGTGCATGACCAGCGCTGGCCAGAGTGGGATGCTGATCTGGCTGCGGACCAGGTCATCACACTGATCGTCCAGGTAAACGGTCGGGTGCGCGCGCGTATCGAGGTGCCAGCCGAGATCGATGAGCAGAGCGCTAAAGAGGTCGCGCTGGCGCAGGAGAATGTACAACTGCACCTGAAGGGTCTCACAGTGCGCCAGATCATCTACGTGCCGGGACGGCTGGTCAATATCGTCGCAGGATAGCCTCTCTCTTTTGCGCTGCACAGGGGCCACGGTCCAGATGGACCGTGGCCCCTGTGCCGATTGGGCGCCCGTTGTGGCCCGGATTGGCCGATGATATACTGTGGACAGAGCCCAAGGTCCTCCTGATTGGAGAGTATACACATGCCCGCCGTGGGCGAGTTGCTCGCTGACCGCTACAGGGTCCAGTCCTTCATCAGACAGGGTGCGGTGGGACCAGTATACCTGTGCCATGATCTGGTGATGGATCGCGATGTGGCGGTGGTTATGCTTCCCGCTGCGCTCGCCACAGAAGACCCCGAGCTCTGGCAGCGGAGCCGCGGCCGGATGCGGACGGAAGCAAGGGCCGCCGGCCGGCTGACACACCAGAACCTGGTGACAGCCCACAGCCTCGATACCGACGCTGAGGGCAATCTGTATCTGGTCCTGGGCCACCGGGCAGAGCCCACGCTGGCGGAGCTGCTCAAGAATGGCCCGTTGGCGCCCGCGCAGGCCCTTGAGATTGCCCTCGATTTGGCCCGGGCCGTCCAGGCGCTGAACAGCCAGGGCATTGTGCATCGCGACATCAAGCCTGATCATATCCTGGTTGATGCGCAAGGTACGGCGAGGCTAACCGGTCTGGCTCTGGCGCAACTGCGAGAGGATACCCTCGCCACGCAGGATGATGTGAGACGACCGGGGACGCCAGCCTACATGTCCCCGGAGCAGGCGACCTCCAGCGCGGCGCTCGATCAAAGGTCCGATCTGTACACGCTGGGGCTTGTTCTCTATGAGATGCTCTCCGGACGGCTGTTTGTGAGTGACCGTCTCCCGCTGAGCCAGGTGGCACCCGAGACGCCACTCAGTCTGGTGGCGATCGTCGAGCGTCTCCTGCAGAGTGATCCTCGGGAGCGTTATCCGTCGGCCCAGAGTCTGATACAAGACCTCGAGCAGGTGCGCGATCAGGGGATTGTGGGCCAGGTTCGTTTGGTCCTGGGACAGCGCTCCACCCGCACCTTTCTGGGATCGCTGGCGATCATCGCGCTGCTCTTGTGGTCAGTAAGCGCCTGGACCATGTCGCGCGGCCCCGATACAGCCTCGGTCGCTGCCAAACCCTGGATCGCAGAGACTGCCCCGGTATCTGCTGATGATGCGCTGGCGGCACTTGTTGATGGGCGGGGTCGTCCCCTCGTGCTACTGGAGGACGCTTACCTTCAGGGACAGGCCTTTCTGGGGGTCGCCGCGCTCGAGTCCCCGCCGCAGACTGACGTCTTTGAGCCGGATGAGGACGTTCCCGCCGCCATCTCTCCCTGGGAAACGCAGCACAGGGCCTTTGACCTGCCGGGCGACGTCGACCGGGTGGTTTTCCTGGTCCAAGCCGGCCAAAGCTATCTCGTGACCACTTCCAACCTCGCCGTCGGCGTGGACACGCTCCTTGAGGCTGCTGTCGACGGCCTCGCCTTCAGCAACGATGATGTGGCACCGGGGACGCTGGCGTCTCAGCTGGGTTTTGTTGCGCAGTCCGATGGCACGGCACTGATCACGATCCGGAATCAGGATCAGTACGGCGCTGAGAGAACCTATGACATCAGCCTGATCCTGTCGGAGGGTGCAGCGGCTACAGCTCCGGCGCCCTTTGCCACAGTGACGCCCTCCACTGGCCAACTGCTGCCTCCAAGCCCGACCGCAACTCTGGGCGGGATGGCTACGGTGACGCTAAGGCCCACCTGGACGCCGCGCCCGACACTGACGCGGACGCTGACAGTTGCGCCTACCTATACGCCCCGCTTGACGAGCACGCCCAGCGCCACGATCACGCGACGGCCGACGTGGACGCCGATTCCTACGTGGACGCCCAGGCCGACGACGGCCCTTCCCCCCACGCCCACAGCCACTCACACCCCGACACCGACGACCACGCCGACAGGGACGCCGACGGCAACGGCCACGGCAACCAACACCCCTACCGTGACACCGACGGC
>CAZYWU010000022.1:0-22623 GCA_964651255.1 uncultured Anaerolineales bacterium | reverse complement strand
GGACGCCGACGGCAACGGCCACGGCAACCAACACCCCTACCGTGACACCGACGGCCACGCCGACGGCAACCAGCACCCCTACCGTGACACCGACAGCGACGCCGACGGCAACCAGCACCCCTACCGTGACGCCGACAGCGACGCCGACGGCAACCAGCACCCCTACCGTGACGCCGACAGCGACGCCGACGGCAACCAGCACCCCTACCGTGACACGGACGGAGACACCGACGGCAACGGCCACGGCAACCAGCACCCCTACCGTGACGGCGACAGGGACGCCGACGGCCTCACTTACACTCACAGCGACGGTCAGCCCCACACCCAGTCCCACATGGACTCTGACAAGAACGCCATCGTCGAACACAGGGTCAGCAAAGTAGACAAGGTGTGGCTTCCAGGAAACTGGCCTGAACCGATATATAGGGGAAGGAAAAATATAAAAACGTCAAGGCGTTGAAGGGGACGGGCAAATAAGCCCTCGGATGGGGTATGCCCTGGGCCCGGTGCGTCTCGGCCCAGGATTGAGCGGCGCGCAATCAGAGTCGGCAGTCCGGAGAGCCACTCCGGCTGGCCCTACTCCTCGGGCTGCGCCTGATTGTTCAGCAGCGTACTGATGCGCAGCTCGGCATCATCCAGCTTCTTGCCGCAGTACGTCGCGAGTTGTATTCCCTCTTCATAGAGGGCCACCGATTCCTCCAGGCTGAGCTGGCCTGCTTCCAGTTGCTCGATGAGCTCCTCCAGCCTGTCGTAGCCATCCTCAAAGCTCAGTAACTGCAATTCCTTTGCGTCCATCCCCCCTCCAACGGTGGTCATTCATGGCTCAAGGTGGGAGTGTCCAGCACACGTGTCTGTTTCACCCGCGCGTCCACCTGGCCATCGCGCACATCGATAACAAGGTCATCATCAGGGCGAACCTGGCCTACACTGACCAAACGTTCACCTGTCGTTTGTAGACGTACCAGGGCATAGCCCCTGTCCAATACCCGCCTGGCATCAAGAGCGGCCAGACGCGATACCTGCGTCTCCAGCGCCGCCCGGCGCGATGCCAGGCTGTGATGGATCGTCGCGTTCAGGCGATCCTGCCGGTCGTCAAGCCTTTGCCGCATCTCGCCGATCACGCGCCGCGGATGGTAACTGCGCAACATCCGCCGCTGCTGCTCCAGATCGGAGCGCAGGACTGCGATGCGCCGCCGCATGATCTCCCGCAGCAGCAGGCAGCATTCGTCAATGCGCGCCCGCAGGGCGATACCGTCGGGCACCGCGGCTGCGGCCGCACCGGTCGGTGTCGGTGCGCGCACGTCTGCCACGAGATCAGCGATCGTGATGTCCGTCTCGTGCCCTACTCCGGCCACCACGGGCACCCGGCAGGCCGCAATGGCGCGTGCCACGCCCTCATCGTTAAAGGACCAGAGGTCTTCCAGCGATCCCCCGCCACGCGCGACGATGATCACATCCACGTCGGTCCGCGCGCTGAGGCGCTCGAGCGCCCGAACGATGCCGTCAGGGGCTTCCTGACCCTGTACCAGGGTTGGAGACACCAGCACCTCCACCAGCGGGTATCGCTCGCGCAATACTCTGAGGATATCCTGGAGTGCTGCGCCCGTGGGAGAGGTGACGACGCCGATGCGACGGGGCCACCTGGGCAAGGGGCGCTTCCGGCTCTCGTCAAACAGACCCTCGGCCTCCAGGCGCGCCCGCAGCCGGGCGAACTGCTCCCAGAGGGCGCCGATCCCGGCCGACTCGAGCGTGTCCACGTAGAACTGATAAGAGCCGCCCCGCTCGTATACAGAGATATAGCCGTGTGCTTCAATCATGTCCCCTTGCGAGGGGACGTGGGCCGCCCTTTGGGCCAGGCCCCTCCACATCACACAGCGCAGCTCCGATTCCTGGTCGAGCATGGTAAAGTACCAATGGCCGGACGATGCTCGATGGAAATTCGAGACCTGTCCTGCCACCCACAGGTCCGCCAACTCAAGGTCGCTGTCAATCAGCTGTTTTATCTTGAGAGTCACCTGGCTGACGGTGTTCACCTGCATATACTTAATTATAGCACACTTGGCCGAGAGTGGACCATGTGAATTTCGTCTTGAGGTTGGCTCTCTGTCCCACTCGCGGTATCATCGGCCAGGCCTCTGTTGTGGTTTTGTAGAGGCAAGAGCGGCACATGTTAGCGAGAGTGTCAGGCCAATCCATGGGGTCAGGCGTGGTACGTGGCGAAGATGATTATCTGTCTCGGGTTGCGTCTTTTGACGTTCTGGATCGCGATGCCCGCGACGCTATCGCCAGGATCAGCAGCGTTCGCCGGTACGAGGACCGCTCACTGATCCTGCTCGAAGGTGACCTGGAGACACCGGTCTTTTTTGTGTTGGAAGGGGCTGTGCGTGTCTTCCGGTCCAACCTCGATGGGCGGGAACAGACGTTGATCTACCTGCACGCAGGCGAGACCTTGAACCTCCCCGGGGCCTTTGCCACCCGGCATGTGGTTCCGGCGAGTGCCGATGCCGTGGGCGATGTCCTCTTACTCGGTATGCCGGTGGCTGCGTTGCGACCCGTGGTGCTCGAGCATCCAGCGGTGGGTATCGCGCTCCTGGGCATGCTGGCCGATCGGGTGCAGCACCTGTCAGTCATGGTCTACGAACTGGGCCTGCTCAGTGTGCGTGCCCGTATCGCCCGTTTCCTGCTCTCTGAGCGCAGTGCGCGGCGAGATTCTCCAGTACGATGGACGCATGCGCAGATCGCGGCTCGCGTGGGCACGGTGCGTGTGGTCGTGAGCCGCACGCTCTCCGCGCTGGCCGATGAAGGGATAATCCGGCTGGACAGGCAACGGATCGAGATTGTAGATCCAGTCGCGCTTGCGCACATGGCCGAGATCGACGTTCCATCCTGACAGGTTGTGACACAGGTTACTGCCTGAACGACCACTCTATGCCATGATGGCGGTAGAGGTATGCGCCATGACACCGCAAGTTCTGCCAATCTATCATGCTGAGCGCTGCACCGGATGCGGGCTCTGTGTAGCCGTATGCCGGCAGGGGGTGTTTGCGCTGGCGGAAGGCCGCGCCGTGTTTGCAGCGCCGGACAGGTGCATCTACTGCGGCGAGTGCGAGCTGGCCTGCCCGGCTGATGCCGTAGAACTCTACTTTGAAATTGTCAGTGCGCCGGCCGCGGAGGCTTCGGGCAGCAGCAAGCGCTGAGAGGGGTGAACATGAACGAACAGACGCGCATCAAGAATGTTCCTTTCAGCGAGGCAGTTGTCCTCAAGGAGCTGGTGGCGTATGCCCCTGGTCAGGTCGTCAGCCGCACCATTGCTCAAAACGATGCCATGAGTATGACGCTCTTTGCGTTGGATGCTGGCGAGGCGATCTCAACCCACACGACACCCGGCGATGCGCTGGTGGTCGTGCTGGATGGTGAGGTCGTGCTGGATATCGGTGGGACGCGCGTGCCCACGGCCGAGGGACAGGCCACGGTGATGCCGGCGGACGTTCCCCATGCGCTCTATGCAGAGCAGCGTTTCAAAATGCTGCTGGTCGTGGTCAAGTAGCGACGGCGGCGCCGCGACCGGCCAGCATGCCCGAAGCCTGGGCAAAAAGCAGGTTATAGCCGCCGCATGGTCCCAGGACGTTCAGGACCTCGCCCGCCAGGTACAGGCCCGGCACCAGACGCGAAGCCATATCACGGGGATCGATCTCTTCCAGGGGTACGCCGCCCGTCGAGAGTTGCGCAAAGCTATAGTCGCGTGTGCCCGTCACACGAACCGTCAGATGTCGCGCTGCGGTCAGCAAGGTCTCTATCTGGCCGTCGTTCAGCGCGTTCAGCGGCGCATCGGGAGGCAGGCCCGCCGTCTGCAACAGCACGGGGGGAACCTTGGCCGGGAGCACCGCCCCCAGCAGCGTGCTTGCCGGCCACGGCTGTCGGCGCTTGGCCGCGAGCAGGCCCAGCAGCGCCTCGCCATGTAGCGCCAGCAGGTCGATGACCGCCGTCAGCGGCTGTCCCGGTCGCGTGCTCACCAGGTGGCTCAGGTTCATGGCTGCAGGGCCGCTCAGGCCGGACTGCGTGAACATGATGTTTCCTGTGTCGCGCCCGAGCAGCGTCTCTCCTGCGTAGATGGACAGCTCCGCATCCAGGCGAACGCCCTGAAGCCTGTTCAAGCGGCGCATGTCCGCCTCGATGGACACCAGAGCGGGGTGCACCGGGAGCACGCGGTGTCCCAGGCGCTCCAACACACCGTAAAAGCGGCCGGTGGAGCCCAGCGCAGGATGAGCCTTGCCGCCCGTCGCCACGACCACCCGGTCGAAAGATCGCGGGCGCTCGGGGTCTCCAGCGATCACGGATAGGCCCTGGCCATCGCGCACAAGGTCGCGCACCAGCGTCTTGAGGCGCAGTTCGACACCGGCTAGACGTACCGCGGCGGACAGCGCATCCACCACCGTGACGGCGTTGTCCGAAAGCGGGTAGCACCAACCATCCGGTGTGGCGTAGATGAGGACCCCCAGTTCGGCCAGCCGTGCTGCGACCTGCTCGTGGCCGCAGCGCGAGAGAATCGCCCCCAGAGCATCAGGAGAGTCGCACACGTAATTGGCGGCGGTCGCTCCTGCATGACTGATGTTACAGCGCCCGTTGCCAGTGACCAGTAGCTTGCGACCCACCGTGTCGTTGGTGTCATAGAGCGTCACAGGCGCCCCGGCAGAGGCGGCCTCGATCGCCGCCATGATCCCTGCCGGGCCTGCGCCGATCACCGCGATGCGCGGCGGGCGTGCGGTCATGCCGCCTGCTCCGTTTGGGGCGCTGCCGCCTCGCTGGCGCTCGCCTCAGCCATCCCAAAGACGCCACGCAAGAACGCCACGAGAAAGAGCACTGCCCCGAGGCCGCGGACTAGCGCCGAAATCAGCAGGTTGGTGTTAAAGCCATAGCTGGCATAGAGCCAGGCCGCGGGCAGGGGGCCCAGGACTGCAGCCAGGCCATTCAGCGTGTTAAAGATGGCAATGTACTGGGACCGGTAGCGGGCCGGCGATATCTGCAGGATCAGCGGCATCGCCGCCACGTGCACGCCGGCCCACGCCAGCACGCCATACACCCGGGCGGCCCCGACCTCCATGGGCGTCTGAGCAAACATCCAGGCCACGGGCATCAGCGGGACCAGAAGCATGGCGATGGCCGTGATCTTGCCGGCGCCATGCTTGTCTACCAGCGGTCCTGCGAACCGTAGAGCAAAGACATTGAACACCGTGACAATGGTCGCCAACAGCGCGATGGTGTCTATGCCAAAACCAAGGTTCTCGACCATGTGCACCGAAAAGAAGGGTCCCGAGAGCTGGATGCCCAGAGTCCAGATAAAGTTGATGGCGCAAAAGAGGATGAACCCACGGTCTCTAGTAAAGGCCTTTAGGCCCTGCACAAAACCCCCGGCAGGCTGCCGCGTGCTTTCCTCTCCCTGGATATCCGGGATGCGGGCGTAAAAGGCCGTTGCACCAAAGCCCAATACGCTGGCGATGATGAGTGTGGTCTGGTACCCCTGGATTCCCCCGATCGACTCGATCAAGTATCCGGCGATGGGAAGCATCAACACGGTGACGGCACTGGACGCCATCATCCGGATTCCCGTCACCCGGCCGCGGATCGGCGGCGGCACCAGATCGCCGAAAAGCGAGTTAAAGGGCGGCATGCTGACCGAGTTCATAAAGGAGCGAATTGCAGTCAGGACGAGGACGCAGGTGACCGCGGTGGCTGGCCGCATAAAGAGCACCGGTGCCAGGGCGCTCAGGAGCAGCGCTACCCGGCTAAACCCGCCGCCGCTCAGCAGGACCCATATCTTGCGTTTTCCGCTGTTGGCAACCAGCCAGGCGCCCACGAGAGGTGCGAGCAAGGCGGCGCCGGCGACGATCGATGCGCGGGCGCCAATGGTCGCGGAGGAAGCGCCCAACTCCAGAAGGTAGAGCGTCTCAAAGTCCGTGACAAAGGCGACGCTCATGGCCGACAGCAACGTGTCCCACCAGAGCATCTGTAGTCCATGGCGCTGCTCTTCTGTCGTGCCATCGATCGGGTACGGCGCCACCACTGATTGAAGCACCAGGCGCGTCAGACGTGCGAGCCTCAACCTCATCCAAGGATACCCCCATCCGAACGTTACCGGTTCCAGCTCATGATCCGACCCACAGGGCCAGGGCAGGCATCGCGGAGCATTATAGCCATGCCGCATACGTTTGTCAGTCCGCGATGTGGGTTGTGAGCAGCGCCGTCACTTGTGATTACAAAAGCAGTGCTCGGATAAGTCTTATCGGCATTTATGCGGATTCTCAAAAATACGGCGGAGAAACACTTGACACTGTTGAGCAGATATGCTAGCATGTTTATACAGGACTCCGAGAGGTTGGAGAGAGCTCCGCGATGGACCTGGTCTGACAGTCGGGAGGCTGACAGGTGTTCTGTCGGAGGGCATAAGCCCGGACGGAGAGCACATAAAGCCAGAGCTGTTGTAGACCACGCAGATTAACAAAGCAACGAGCCAGGAGGGGCGAAAGAGCATAGCTACTTGCCCCGAAAGAGACGATCCATGGCAGGCAACAAGGAAACGGCAGGGATGACCGGTTACCACCGGTGAACCCGAAAGTGCCCGAGAAGCAGGCCAGGGGCCAGAGTTCAGATCCAAAGGAGAGATCCTGAGGAGAGGAACGAGGCTCAGAGGCAAGGCCCGAGCGACAATCGCAAGGGACCTAACCGAGGGAGAATCTCAGTCAAGCCGCAGCGTAAGCCGTAAGGCGAGCAAAGCGAGCGAAAGACGTAGCTCGGACCAGAAGGAATCCTGAAACAAAGCGGATAACATCCGTGGAGTGGAGGGGACCGGAAGGGCAGGCTCGCCAGCGATCAGAATCACAGGCCGACCGGGAGGAAGGCGGTGAAACTGAAGCGGGGCAGTGTTCGCGTCGGAAGCGGTGAAACGCACCGGCAAGAGCACAGAGCAGGCGCAGAGAACATCGTGCAGGTAGGCTCAGGCAAGTCAGAAGAACGACCGTCTGAGAGTCGAGCCAGAGAGAACCTGTGGCCAGGAATGATTGCTGACACGTAAAAAAGTCGCGATCAGGGCAGGCACAGAGGGATCGAAGGGTATCTCAGAAGGACAGACCGGATCAGGAGCAATCAAAGGTCACTTGGGGTCCTGTCATTTGTTTGCAAGGCGGGAGCATCAGGAATGGTGTTCCCGTTTTTTGCGTGCCACAGGTCGATGCCCTAGGCGGGCGGTAGAGGCTCTGTATCTCGCGGGGGCACTCTCACTACAGATGCCATTGACGGGCAGGGGCGGGCCGTGCTAATCTCTGATGGCACAGCAGGGATAGACAGGCCGACTACAGGCGGTGCTCATGACACTCTCCTTCCGCGAGATGAATCTGCGTATCTTTGAGCGCAAAACGGTGCCCCACGTGCTGTTCCAGCCGCGTATGGAGCCCTGGTTCGACTGGCACAGGATCTTTGGTCAGATGCCCGAGGCCTACGCCGACCTCGATCTGTGTGGGTTCTATGATGCCTGCGACTGCAGCATGCGAACGTTTCAATACTATAGCGGGATTGCCTCGCCGATAGAGGTCAGTTACGACCCCGAGGTCGTCTGGCACCTGACCGAGCAGGGCGACCGGCGCACGCGCGTCTTTGAGACGCCGCTGGGCGACCTGGTTGAGGTCTCACATCTGACGCCGGATCAGACCTGGCGCGTGGTCGATTTCCCGGTCCGCGGGCCGCAGGAGTTGCGCGCGCTGGACTGGCTTTTCAGCCGGACCCGGTACCACTTTTCGCGGCAGATCTACGAGGTTGGCTCCCGCTGGATCGGGGACCGCGGGCAGCCGGGGTTCTGGGTGCCTAAGAGCCCGTATCAGGCGCTCGCGCAGCAGTGGATGAAACTCGCCGATCTGGTGTATGCCATCACGGACGACCCGGCTCTGGTAATGCAGGTGATGGCGGCTATCGATCGCTCCTATGATGCCCTGTATGACGAGATTATCGCCAGCCAGTTGGTGAACATCATCAACTTTGGCGAGAATCTGCACGACAGTCTCTTTTCGCCCTCCTGGTTCCAGCGCTACTTGCTGCCCTGGTACGAGCAGCGCGCCGGTCAACTGCGCGACGGGGGGATCTACACCCACGTGCACCTGGATGGCTATTTTCACTCCCTGTTACCGATCCTCAAGGACCTGCCTTTTGACGGCCTGGAGGCGCTTACGCCCGAACCGCAGGGTGACGTGACACTGGATGAGATGAAGGAGGCCCTGGGGGACAAGATATTGCTGGACGGCATCCCGGCGGTGCTGTTCACGCCGAGCTATTCCCGTGAGGAGCTCATGGCGACGGCCGAGCGCATCGTCCATCTGTTCCACCCCAACCTCATTCTGGGCGTTTCCGATGAGGTGCCTGAGGGGGCAGGCCCGGAGGCCATCGAACGCATCAAGCTTATCGCGGCCTGGGCACGCCGGCAGGGCGTCCCGACAGGAGCGTAGGGAGGGCAGCGCAGTAGCCTTCCGACGCATCTGGCCGTATATTGACAACGTTGTCGTGCTCCGTATGATGTTAGTGTTGTGTCTCTCCGGCGGCATGGCCGTTGGCGAGGGCATCAACGGATTCTAGACAGGAGCGCGACGATGAAATTGGCAGTGGAGGTGGGCTCGGTAGCAGATGGAACCCTTGCGGGTGCCCTGCAGTACTGCCGGGAGCGCCAGATTGAGCGTGTGGTGATTCCCTTTGCCGCGCTGGATGGTTATCGCGAGGCTGGCAGCCTCGATCTCGATACGCTGAGCGGTATGATGTCTCAGATCGACGATGCCGGTCTGTCGGCATCTACGATGGCATACTGGGCCCCGCCGGAGATGTGGGTCGGTGATGCCGGGGGCGCCGAATACTACCGGGATTTGGTCAAGAGCCTTGAAGTGATGGCCGCCGCAGGGGCCGATGTGCTGGCGATGTACGCCAGCGTTCTGCCTCCGCAGGATGTGGCGCTGGAGGAGACCGCCTGGCAGCAGATGGCCGCCGTGTATCGCAGGCTGGTGGGCGAGGCCGAGGCCCGGGGCATTCGGATCGGTTTGCATACCGTTCCGGTGCGGTCGCGGAATATGCTCTGGAACTATGCAGCTGTTCGGCGCCTGTTTGAGGAGGTGCCCAGCAGCGCCAACGGGCTCACGCTCTGCGTGGACAGCCTCTGGAAGTCTGACGGCGAGCGGATCTATGATATCGTTCGTGAGCTGGGCGACCGATTGCTGTACCTGCACCCGCAGAACACCAGCGAGTTTCTGGGCGACACACCTTGCTGGCATGGCGCGTCCTGCCCCGATGCGGTGCGCTTGTACGAGGCTTTGAAGGATATTGACTATCGTGGTGACATTCGCTGTGCGGACGGCAAAGGCGACACGGGCGAGACATTGGCCGGGCTTGAACTCTGTCTGGCGGGTGTTGGCCGAGTGCCTGATCCGGCATATTGACCGTAGCATTGGAGTCTCTCTTGGCGGCGTCGTAGTCTCTGCGGCGCCGTCCTGTGTTATCAGGGATTGCGATGAATAGGGGGCACGGGATGAACACGATGGAGCAGCGGAGACGTTCCTGGGACCGGGGATGGCGCTTTTATCCTGGCGATCTGGTGGCGGGGCAGGATCCCGGCCTGGATGATTCGGCCTGGCGTCAGCTTGATCTGCCGCACGATTGGAGCATCGAGGGTGAGTTCAGCGAGGACCATCCCTCTGGCGGGGGTGGTGGCTACCTGCCCGGCGGCGTCGGATGGTATCGCAAGACGTGGGCCATGGATGAGGCCGACCGCGGCAAGACGGCAACGATCGAGTTTGACGGCGTCTACAAGAACTGCGATCTGTGGCTCAACGGGCACCATCTGGGCTTTCATCCCTATGGCTATACCAGTTTTCACTATGACCTGACCACATATCTGCACTATGGCGACGCACCCAATGTGCTGGCCGTGCGCGTCGATGACTCGACGCAGCCCGATGCGCGCTGGTACAGCGGCGCCGGCATCTACCGGCATGTGTGGCTGACCGTGACCGACCCGCTGCACGTGGATGTCTGGGGCACCTATGTGCGCACGGCAAAGATGAACGATACCGTGACCCGCATCGATGTCGACACCGAGGTCCGAAACGATGCCGATTCAGAGCGGCGCTGCCTGCTGGTGACGCGCGTGCTGGACCCGGAGGGCCAGGTGGTCGCGGAGCGTGCCAGCTATCATCCGGTGCGCCCCGGGCAAACGCATGTCTTTACGCAGCGCCTGCATATCGAGAATGTCCGCTGCTGGTCGGTGGACCAGCCGACGATGTACACCGTACGCTCGCTGGTCACACTGAGCGAGCCCCCGCGGACCATGTTCCCCACCGATCTGGAGGACGTTCCGGCGGAGAACATCGTCGATGTGCTGGATACCCCCTTTGGTATCCGCGAGATCTGTTTCGACGCCGACCGAGGATTTTTGCTGAACGGCGAGCGCGTCAAGATCAATGGCGTGTGTATCCACCACGATGGCGGGTGCGTCGGTGCGGCGGTGCCGGAGGGCGTGTGGGAACGACGGCTGAAACTGCTCAAGGCCATGGGCTGCAACGGCATCCGCAGCAGCCACTATCCCCCGGCGCCCGAGTTCCTCGACCTGTGCGACCGCTACGGTTTCCTGGTGATGGACGAGAATTTGGACGAGTGGCGCAAGGGCAAGTTCGCTTACGGCTATCACGATTACTATGACGAGTGGGCGGAGATCGACACCCGCAGCATGGTACGGCGCGATCGAAACCATCCCAGTATCGTGTTGTGGAGCGTGGGTAACGAGATTCCCGAGCAGACCTACCCCGAGGATGTGGCCGAGCTCAAGCGGCTGGTGGACTGGGTGCACGAGGAAGACCCCACGCGGCCGGTGACGTCTGCCTGCGATAACATCTCGGCGCCGACCCCGACCACGCTCGCGTTTCTCGAGTTGTTGGATGTGGTGGGCTACAACTATGTCGACCGCTGGAACGAGCACCGCGAGTTGATGTACAGCCTCGACCGGCACCTCTTTCCCCGGCGCAAGATGATCGGCAGCGAGAACTCGTCACTGGGGGGTACCCGCGGCGACTATCGCCTGGAGGAGACCGGCTGGTTTGGCCCATACAACTCGCGCATGATCAACGTCGAGCAACTCTGGAAGTTCACCGCGATGAACGACTATGTCGCCGGCGATTATATGTGGACGGGCATCGACTATCTGGGAGAGACACGCTGGCCGCTCAAGAACTCGGTCAGCGGCGTGATCGATACCTGCGGCTTTCCCAAGGATGGCTACTATTTTTACCAGAGCCAATGGACCCGCGAGCCGATGATCCACCTGGCGCCCCACTGGAACTGGGCCGGGGAGGAGGGCCGGGTGATCCCGGTGATCTGCTACACCAACTGCGAGACGGTGGAGCTGTTCCTCAACGGCCGCTCCCTGGGAACCAAGTGCTACCAGTTCCCGCGGCCGGGCATGTCCGGCGTGGGCTGGTCCCCCAACTGGCGCTCACTGCACCCCACGACGGCGGACCTGCATCTGGCCTGGGATGTCCCCTATGAGGCGGGCGTGCTGGAGGCGGTGGGCCGCCGCGATGGCGAGGAGATCTGCCGCGCTCGCGTGGAGACCACCGGTGCCCCCGCGGCACTCCGTGTCACCGCCGACCGCGCGCAGATCACCGCGGATGGGCGCGATGTGGCGCATCTGACGGTCGAGGTTGTGGATGCTGCTGGGCGGCTGGTTCCGACAGCCGACGCCCGGGTGTGGTTCTCCGTGGAGGGCACCGGCCGGCTGATCGGCGTTGACAACGGCGATCCCGTGGATCACGACGCGTTCAAGGGGGACACCCGCAAGGCCTGGTGCGGGCTGTGCCTCGGTATCGTACAATCGAGTCGCGAGCCCGGTGACATCACCATACGCGTTTCAGCCGACAACCTGGCGCCAGCCACGGCGGTGGTGCACTGCAAGCAGCGAGAGGGGCATTGTTATTGATGCCCGCATATCCCAAAAGTGCGGCGCGATAAGGAAGGAGCAAAGTCATGTTAACCTGTGCTGAAGTCGCCCGGATGATCGACCACTCGATTCTACACCCCGCGGTGACCGAGGAGGCGCTCGTACAGGGCATCGCCATGTGCCGCGAGCGCGGTGTAGCGCAGATCGTGCCCAAGGCGTACCAGATCCCGCTGGCGCGCGCCCTGCTGGGCGACAGCCCGATCCGGCTGATCTGTCCGGTGGGCTTTCCGCAGGGCCTGAACGCCCCGGTCGTCAAGCAGGCGGAGGCGCGCTGGGCGCTGGAGAGCGGCGCCGTGGAATTGGATATGGTGATCAACATCACGGCGCTCAAATCGGGCGATCACCGGCTGGTGGCGGAGGACATCCGCGGCGTGATCGCGGTGGCCCGCGATTACAGTGCTCCGGTCAAGGTCATCCTGGAGACCTGCCTGCTCACCGACGAGGAAAAGGTCCTCGGCTGCAAGATTGCGGAGCAAGAGGGGGCGCAGTTCGTCAAGACATCCACCCAGACCCAGCCGGGCGGGGCCACCGTCGCGGATGTCCGCCTGATGCGAGAGACGCTGAGCCCGGAAGTGGTCGTCAAGGCCTCGGGCTATATCACGGACATTGACGTTCTGTTGCCACTGTATGAGGCTGGCGCCCGCCGCTTTGGCACCGGCTATACGGTACAGATTCTGGATGGGTTGGCGGCCATACGGGCCGCCGCAGGTCTCGAACCCTGATCGGCTGGACGGCAGCAAGGCAAGATGAGGAGGATCCTGTGGAAAAGTTCGCGCCCCTGAATCTGACGCCCGAGGAGATCATCGCCTTTACGCCCGAGTGGACTGGTGAGCGTTCCGCCGACGGACGCCCGCGCGTGCCTGACGGCATCCTTGAACGCATGTACAGCGTCACGATCACCCAGGCCTGGCAGGTGCTGCGTGCCGAGGGCTACCACTGGCAGTACGAGGGCAACTGGGTGTGCACCCAGCCCGGCAAGACCCTGGTTGGCCGAGCCCTGACGGCATGCTATATGCCGCGCCGCGAGGATCTGCGCCGGCTGGTTTTCGAGCGGGCGCATGCCCGGGGCTGCGTGGGTGACCAGGTGTCCTGGCCGATCGATCCGCTGGTGCCTGGCGATGTCTACGTGGCCGATATCATGGGCAAAGTGGCTGATGGCGCCGCCATGGGCGACAACCTGGCGACCTCGATCTATGCCAAGTCAGGCAACGGTGTGGTACACGACGGCTCTGTTCGCGATATCGATGGCGTCAAAGAGATCGAAGGTTTTGTGGGCTTTTTCAGGGGCTACCATCCCTCGGTGGCGACGCCGACGGTCGTCCTCGCGGGGATCAATTGCCCGGTGCGCATCGGCGGCGTCACGGTGATGCCCGGCGACGTGGTGCTGGGACGAGAGGACGGGGTTGTGTTTGTCCCGCCGCAGCTTGCCGAAAAGATGGTGGTGACGTCCGAGGTGGCCCAGCTCAGGGACATTTTTGGTAAGATGTGCCTGCAGGAAAAGAGGTACACGCCGGGAGAGATCGACCGCAAGTGGGAGCAGCACATCGAAGATGACTTTCTGCGTTGGCTGGCAGCGCCTAACCGCGCACTGCCCGTACCACCGAGCACCGTGGCCGGATTGCTTGACGGCACGCTGAGCTGAGACGTCCAGACCAACGAAGCGGGCCGGCCCCTGAAGGACCGGCCCGGTCTGCTATCTCTATGGCAGGGACAGCGCGAACTCAGCCGCCGCCCTTGATGGCGCCCGCCGTGAGGCCCGCGACCATAAAGCGCTGGCCGAGGGTGTAGAGTGCCAGCACCGGCACAGCCATAATGAGAGCCGCTGCGCACAGCTCACCCCAGGGCAGCACATCGCCGATGATCATCTGGGCCAACCCCACGGGGATGGTCATCTTGCTCTCGCTGTGGATCATCACATAGGCAAAGAGGAATTCGCTCCAGGCCTGCGTGACGCCGTACAGCATCGTGGCAAGCAGCGCGGGCTTGACGAGCGGCAGCACCACTCGGAAAAAGGCCTGGAAGCGCGTGCAGCCGTCGATCAGGGCCGCGGCCTCCAGTTCCTCCGGAATCGAGCTGTAGTAGCCCATCATCAGCCAGGTGGCAAAGGGGAGCCCAAAGGTCGGGTAGCTGATGATCAAGCCCAGGATGTTGTTGGTGAGGCCCAGCTTGGAAAAGAGTTGGTAGATCGGGATCAGCATCATGATGCCGGGCATCAGATATGCCACCAGGATCAGGTAGGAGAAGGTGTTGGAGCCTTTCCAACGTAACCGCGCCAGGGAGTAGGCGCCCAGTGAGGCCACCAACGTCGAGATGAGCGGCGAGGCGATGGAGATCGTCACCGTGTTGCGCAGCCACACGAGAAAGTTGCGTGTCGGCCCCAGCAGCTTTTGGAACTGAACGATGGTCCAGGGCTCTGGCCATAGCAGGCTCTCGAACATGGTGATCTGCAACTCGGACTTGAAGGCAGTCACGATCACCCAGTAAAAGGGCACCAACTCAAAGATCAGGAGGATTACCAGGGCGATGGCGGCCATCGTGCCAGAGGCCTTTGACCGTCTTTGCGTAATGGTCTTGCCCTGCGCGGCAGCGCGCTGCGCGCGCGCAGCGGCCAGCCGCTTCCCGATCCCCTCGACTGCCCACTCGATGGCGTTATTGACCAGCCAGAACAGGGCCAATAGCCCCCGCCCGATCTGCTGCAACGGCCAGACCAGGATGCCACCGATCTTGGAGAGTATCCCCGGCTCTCTGACCTTGGTCTCGGCATACAGCCTGCGCCCCTGCATCATATAGCGGCCCAGAATGACGATGAATATCGCCAGGACCGGGGCCATCGTCATGGCCACGGCGATACCCACGCCGTAGCGCATGCCCGTGATGGCGATCTGGTAGGACAGAATAGAGTAGACTTTGGTGGCATTCATCGGGCCGCCACCGGTCAGCAGAAAGATCAGCGTAAAGCCATTAAACGTCCAGATGGTGGAGAGCAGGGTCACCACAATGAGGACGAATCGGAGTCCTGGTAGCGTGATGTGCAGGAACTGGCGCCACTTGCTCGCGCCGTCGATCGCGGCTGCTTCGTACAGCTCCTGATCGATGGCTTTGAGCCCGGCCAACAGGTTGATGGTGAAAAACGGAATCCCCTCCCAAAGGTTGATCATAATCAACGTGTTCAGCGCCGTGTCGACCCCTGTCAGAAAAGAGGCAGGCTGGCTGAGCAGGCCGATGCTGACCAGGCCTCGGTTCAGTCCGCCGTAGAGCGGATCCAGCAATCCCCGCCAGGTGATGGCGCGGACCACCTCAGGCATGATCCAGGGCAAGAGCACCAGGCCTGTGAGAATTGACCACTTGCCTGAGAGACGGTTGAGCAAGATGGCCGCCAGTGTGCCGACGCACGCCTTTAGAAAGACCGCACTCAGCGTGTACCTGGTGGTGACAGCCACAGAGTTGCGGAAGAATGGGTCGCTCCAAAGGTTGATATAGTTCGTCAGCCCCACAAAAGGGCCGATCTCCTGGCTGGTTGTATTGGTAAAGCTGATATAGACGGCACGGACAAAGGGGAAGGCGATGAGCCCGCCCATCAGCATCAACGTGGGAAGAAAGAACGCCCAGGCTTCACGAAAATCGCGCCCGAACAAATCCTGCAGCCGTCTGTATGCAGTAAGGGGCGGTAAAGTCGCAGTCGCGGCGTACTTGGCCTCTGTTTCCGTCATGATGCGTGTCTCCTCGATGAGAACAATGTTTACTTCTTCCGCAGACAGGGCCCGTCTGGTAGCCCGTGACTCAGCGACGGTCCCGTCTGCGGAGGCGTGTCGCACCTGTAGCGCAGCACAGGGGGTCTGTACAGGACAGACCCCCCACGCCTGGGTTACGATCAGGCCTTTTCGCCAGGCAGTCCAAACTCCTTAAAGATGGCGACATAGCGCTCGTGGCAGGTCTTGACGGCCTCAGCCACCGGTGTACCGTTCAGAATCGCCGACACCATATCGTTCTCGATCATGGCGGCATCGGCGCTTGCCAGAGCGGGGTTCTGAGGTGGGCCAGGATACTGGCCGGGGATATGGCCGAACTCGTCACGGGCGACCGGCTCTAGCTCTGCGGCCGTGGGGTTGGTTGGGATGTACTTGGAGGCTGCCCATAGGTCCGCGTAGGCCGGCAGTGCAAAGGCGGGCGCATTGGAGAATATGGCGTCCTGATTCTCCAGCGAAAGCATAAAGTGCCTGATGGTCTCCTTGGCTGCGTCCGGGTTGCGAGCGCCGCGCAGGATCATCCAGTTGTTTGCGCCGAGGCTATTGAACTCCTGGTTGACGGGACCGCCTGGAGGCGCATGGAAGCCGGTGTCATCCGCGATGGGGTTGCCATCCAGGATGGCCTTGCCAAGCACAGTGCCTCCGTTGAAGGTGTAGGCCAGCTTGCCTGCCAGGTAGGCCTCGTTGTTGGACATGTCTGTCCAGGCGAGCACGCCCGGCGGGAGCAGCGACGCCCACTTCTCGTTCATGTACAGGTCGGTCATGATGGTCATGGACTCGACCATTTCAGGCGAGTCAAAGGTCACGTACTGGCCGGTCTCGTCCTGCCGGTAGGCGCCATAGCCATGCATCATGCGCCGCCGGAACCAGTTGCCGTCGTTGGAGGCGTTGATCGTGACGCCCCAGCCATAGAGCTCATTGTCCGGATCGGTCACTTCCAGCAGCGCCTCCCACAGGGGCACAAACTGCCGGATGCTGTGGATATCGATGCCAGCGGCTTCGATTTTGGAGCGCTGGAACCAGGCGCCGTCCGAACGGGTAAAGTAGGGCACGGCCCACCATTGCCCGTCCGTGTACAGGTCATTCTTCTGGCGGGCGCTGGCCGGGCCCCAGGTGGCCTCGATGTCCTCAACCACGTCCGTGACCGCATCCAGCGCATAGGACTGGCGGAGTTGGACGATGCCCAGGTCATGCATGATCAGGTCGGCTGGTGTGCCAGCGGCGACCGAGGCGATCAGCTTCTCGATCTCGGGTGTGCCTCCCGTGTAGCCTGACATGTAGCTGATGTCCAGCGGCCAATCCTTCTCCTTGCAGTACTCGACCATGGCCGCACGGAACCAGTCATTCATGGCCGGGAAAAAGTCTTTCTTCTGGAGTACCCAGAAGGTGCCGGTCACTTCGGCGGCCTTTTCCACTTCGACGATCTTCTCGACCTCGACGACCTGCGTGACGACCTTTTCGACCTCTTTCTCAACGACCTTTTCGACCTCGACGGTCTCTTTGACCACCTGGGTCACGATCTTTTCGACCTCGACGGTCTGTGGCGTGCATGCCGCCGCCAGGAGCACCATGCTTCCAGCGGCACCCTTGAGAATCGTACGGCGGGTAAACAGCTTTTTCTCTGACATGCTCTCTTGTCCTCTCTTGACAGAAACGGCCGATACGCTGCTAAAGTGGTCTCCAATGTCGATGCTCCGTGTCCGTACCCCTCCTTTCAGGCCTCGGGACATAGCGAGGCGGGACTCCCCTCTGCTCGTTCCAGAGGGCGCACATATGGGACGCGGCCTATTTGCGCCGCATATGGCCGGTTCGCTGGCCCTCCGTCTGTGGGGTCACAGACAAGGGAGCCGGGTGTCTTCGATTGGCTTGTCACGACAGCCGCTCTCTTACGCTGGGCTGTCGCGGGCCGTGCTGCTGTTTTATTCAGAAGAAGACGTGTACCTGTTTCGTGATATTCGTTTCCTTTGTTTAGGGTGCTGATGCAAATGCATTATGTGTGATGTTTCTGCGTAAGTCAAGCAAAATCCGGTATTCTGGATGCTCCAATGGCGTTGTCGTCGCTTGACGGGAAGTGTCGCGGTGAGTTACTATCAGGGTGTGAGGCAAAGTGTATCGATAGTCTGTGGATACAGATGCTTTCCATAGGAGGTAAGGCGTATGTCCCCCATTCCAACCAAACTCTTTGGACGGACCGGCCATGAGAGCCGGCGGACCCTGTTCGGCGCAGCAGCGCTGGGCCGGGTGACGCAAGCCGAGGCGGATCAGACGATGGAGTTGCTACTCAGGCATGGCATCAACCACATCGACACCGCGGCCAGCTATGGTGATTCCGAGCTCCGTCTGGGGCCCTGGATGGCCCGGATGCGTAGCCACTTTTTCCTGGCGACCAAGACGGGCGAGCGCTCCTACATGGCAGCGCACGACCAAATCCGCCGCTCGCTCGAGCGTCTGCAGGTGGATCAGGTAGATCTGCTGCAGCTCCACAACCTGGTCGACGAGGCTGAGTGGGAGCAGGCGTTCAGCGATGATGGCGCGCTCAAGGCGGCCGTGCAGGCTCGCGAGGAAGGGCTGGTGCGCTTTATCGGCGTCACCGGCCACGGCGTGATGGCGCCGGTGATGCACAAGCGGAGTCTGGAGCGCTTTGACTTTGACTCCGTGCTGCTGCCCTATAACTATCCCATGATGCAGAACAAAGAGTATGCCAGGAACTGGGAGGCGCTGGCGGCGCTGTGCGTCGAAAGGAACGTTGCCATCCAGACGATCAAGTCGCTGTCGCGACGGCCATGGCCGGAGTCGGCCGTCCGCTTTGCGTCGACCTGGTACGAGCCGTTCACCGAGCAGGCGGATATCGACCTGGCGGTCAACTGGGTGCTGGGAGATCCGCGGGTGTTCCTCAACACCACAGGCGACATCCATGTGCTGCCCAAACTGCTGCTGGCCGCCGAGCATCTCTCCGGTCGCCCGGACGACGTGGCGATGGACGCCCTGGTGGCGCGGCAGGGCATGGAGCCGCTGTTCACCTGATCTGGTCGGGAGCGGTAACTAAAACGAGGCGGCGCCCGAAAAGCGCCGCCTGGTTATGCCTCGTGTCGCGATTCAGCTGTGTATGAGTAGGTCGTAGGCATAGACCGCATACCGGCTGGCGTCAGCGCGCTCACCGCGGGCGGCCAGCAGCCGGGCGGTGTGCAGCTCCTGGTAGGCTTGCTCCCAGGCGGCGTCGCCGCGCCGGGTGTGCACCAGTTGCTCGGCCAGCGTGAGGAACTCGTCCACCATGTCGCAGTTCAGATAAGGCAACGTGGCATAGTAGGCTACCAGCTCGGCCCAGCGGTCCTCACGCCCCGCCCCCGGGAAGGGCTGCGGGTCGCGGCCCATCTCTGCTAGGCGGGCGCCCGAGGGCTCCAGCGCAGCCAGCGTGTCATCCAGCGTAAAGCGCGTGGCCGGTGTGGGATCGATGGCGCGCATCTGCCGGTGGTAGAACCAGTGATAGATGCTCTGCACCCCGCTATAGAGTCCCTTCCCCGAGCCCCCGGCGATGGCGATACCCAGCGCCGGCTTGCCGTTCTCGTTGGGGATCCGCACGCTGTCCATGAAATCCTTGGTCAGCCCGTTGATCTCGCCAAAATACACCGGCGCCCCGACCACCAGCGCATCGGCCTCGGTGCACAGTTTGGAGAGCTCGGGCGCGACAAAGCGCACGCCTTCCTCCGCGCCACCCTGCCCGACAAAGGGGCGGATGTCATAGTCGATCAGGTAGATCTTGCGCGTATCTGCCCCGGTGGAGGCGGCGCCGCGCAGGGCGGCGTCTACCAGCGCCGCGGTGCGGCCCTCGCGCCGCGGGCTGCCGACGATTCCGAGAACGAGCATGTCCTTCCTCCTCCTTATTGCGTTGCCGGATCAGGGATGGGTGCGCGGCGCAGCCCGCCCCAGGATCAGGATGGCGGTGAGATCGCCGATGCTGATGTTGAACGTGGTCTGCACGCCGCTTCCGATGGCCCACAGTACCGGTGAGGTGTTGTGCCGCCTCAGTTCAGCCTCCGGGTCCAGGCCGGCATCGATCGCCTCCTGCCAGGTCTGGCCGTCCACGATGCCGCCCGCCAGTTGGGGGACATCCTCGCTGCCACTGGCAAACTGGTGGCCCGGACCATCATTGCCGTCCGAGTCCACCGAGCCCATCACGACATTGGGGCTCGTGGCGATGCGCCTGGCCGCGGCGAGCGCCCATTCCTGGTTGCGGCCGCCCATGCCGTTGCTCTGGCCGACGGTCACCAGAAGCTCGTGGCAGCCGAACAGCACGCAGGGCGGCTCAAAGGGCTCGCCCCACTCTTCGATATTGAGCGCGATGCTGCCCGCCATGGCCGCGCCGGGCGCCGCCTCAAAGTGGCTGTAGCGATACAGCATGTGGGTGGAATAGCCCAGCCGCTCCGCCTCGCGCCGAGCCGCCGGCACCATGGCCAGGTGGGGGGGCATGGCCTCAAAAACGCGAAAACGATAGGTGTCGTACTCCTGCCGCTTGACCGTCTCCTCGGCCGGGTCGGCGCGCAACAGGTGCTCGCGCACGGCCGGGGCCACGCGGTCCCAGGCATCCCAGCGCTTGAGCACATCCACGGCGTCGGCAAAAGTCGAGCGCTCGGGCATGGTGTGCTGCCAGATGTTGCGATCCATGACCGTGCCATAGTCCAGTGTCCCGCCCGTGAGGATGTGGATGGCCCGTGCCGGCTGGATGTGCCGCGCGATGCGCCCGCCCTTGAGCTGGTCCAGGTGGTTGCGCACCTGATTCAGCTCGTTGGTGGGCGCGCCCAGCTCGATCTGAAGCAGCCGGGTGACCTCGCGGACCTCGTCGAGTGCGAGTCCCTCGGAGGGCAGGGTCAACAGCGAGGATACGCCGTTGCCGATGATAGTAAACACCAGATCGCGCTCGGTGAGGCCGCGCGTGAGTGCCAAGATCCGGCGGCACCCCTCCACGCAGCCGTCGTCCGGCACCGGATGCGCACCCGTCGTCACGGGGAGGCGCTGCAGGATGAACTCACAGCCATGCTTGTCGATCACGTGGCCGCCGCTGATGCGGTCGCCTAGCACGTCCTCCAGCGCTTTGACGGCGTGCTGGATGCCCTTGCCGATGCCAAACACCAGCACCCGGTCGATCTTATCCAGGTCTATGCGCTCGTCCTCAATGTGCGGATCGCCGGGCAGGACATAGTCGGCGCCGCCCACCGTGAGCCAGTGGCCCTCGCGGCGCACCAGACGCACGATGTTGTTGTACGGGTCCGCGGCCTGCAGGCCCGCCTCGAGAATTCGGACCATCGCCTGCCGGCCCTCAACATGGCCATGGCTGGTGAGGGCCTCGGCGTTCATGATGCGTTGCTGGCTCATCTCTCGGTTACCTCATAGAAGGCTGGTCCACGGGCGAGGCGCGACCGGTCCGCGGACCATCGACTGTGGATGCTAGAGGTTGACGACCTGGTTCGTCTCGGCAGACTGCGTGGCTGCATCATAGACGCGCATCACCTTGAGCACCTGTTCCGGCTTGACGATCAGGTCGGCGCCTTTATTCAGCACGTCGGAGATGTTCTGATAGTAACTCACCCAGCTGCCGTGCACAGAGGGCACGATCTGCTCCTCGCGCTGACCGTCGGTAACGGTGACCACCCGGGCGTAGGTCGCGGGGTCCTCCTCGGCCTCCAGGATGAGCCTGCGCCGCATATAGTCCTCCTGCGGATCCAGGCCGTACTTGATCAGGCTGCCTCGATCGCCCTGGACAAACCAGCGCGGCTTTTGGATGGGCGAGAGGTTGGTGATCTCCACCGAGTAACGCGTGCCGTTGGCGAATTGCATGCGGATGATGCCATAGTTGCCGATATCGGTGCCTGTGTTGGGCCGGTAGATGATGTCGCAAAACACGCTCTCCACCGGCGCGGGCACGAGCTGCAGCGCCTGGTCCATGAAATGGGCGCCCCAGTCGTACATGATGCCGCCGCTGAGCGCCTTGCTGGCACGCCAGCCGCGCGGCGAGCCATAGCCGGCGATAGCGGCGTGGTAGAGAAAAGGCTCGCCCAGCAGGCCGTCCTCGACGACTTTCTTGACCGTGAGATAGTCCCAGTCCCAGCGCCGGTTGTGAAAGACCGAGAGTATCACATCGTTGCGCTCTGCGGCCTCGATCATCTCCTCGGCCTCGCGCGCGTTCATCGCCATCACCTTGTCGGTGACCACGTGGCGCCCGGCGTTCATGGCCTGAATGGAGAGGTCGTGGTGGGTATTGTGCGGCGTCGCCAGGATCACCAGCTGAACATTGTCGTCAGCCAGCATGGACTCGAGCCCGTCATAGATCCTGGCCTCCGGGTGATCGGCGGCCGCCTGCTGCTGCACCTGCGGGTCGCGCACAGCGATACCGTACAGGTTGAGGCCCTCCGCCAGGGTGGGCAGATAGGTGTGGAACGCGCGCCCCGAATAGCCATAGCCAACAACGCCGACATTGATCATCTCGTCAGGTCCCCCGTAGTAGAATATGGGCGCCCCGCTGGTTGCGGAACGCCCGGATAGTATACCCAAAAAGCCAGCGGCCGCCTTCCGCCTGGCGCGATACGTTGGCCAGCGCTGCTCAGGCTGAGCAGATCGCGTGGGCGTGGCGCAGGGCCTCGATGGGATCACCCTTGGCGCGGAACTCGTGGCCCACATAGTACTCATAGCCGCTGGCGTCGATGGCCCGGCAGATCCCGGTATAATTAAGCTCCTGGTCGTCGTCGAGGTCCTGGCGGCCGGGGTTGCCGGCGGTATGAAAGTGCCCTATCCACTGGATGTTGTTGCGAATGGTGCGGATCAGGTCGCCTTCCATGATCTGCATGTGGTAGATGTCGTACAGCAGCT
>CAZYWU010000021.1:9544-48428 GCA_964651255.1 uncultured Anaerolineales bacterium | reverse complement strand
ACGAGCGGCACCCCGCGCAGCAGGCCGGAGAGGCGCCGCCCGTCGCATAGAGTGCACTAGCCGAATAGCTCGGCAGTCTCCACCATCTTGTCGATGACCTGCACGCCAAAGGGGCAGCGCTCCTCGCAGGTGCCGCACTGGATGCAGTCCGAGGCGTTCACGTCGAGCGCCGCGTAGGCTGCCTGCAGCTCGCCGGTCATGTGGTGGGCCGCCATGTCGCCCAGGCGGTTGACCTGCCCGATATTGATCTCCACGGGGCAGGGCAGACAGTGGTTGCAGTAGACACATTCGCCGCTACGGTACTCGGCGAAGGCGGCCAGCAGGCTGGCAAAGTCGCGCTCCTCCTCGCTGGCCTCATAGTAGGCCAGCCCCTGCTCCAACTGTTCGACGGTCGCGAACCCGGGCACAATGGTCGAGACGCCGACCTGCGACAGCACATAGTGCAGGCACTGGACGGGAGTGATCGGCTGATCCTTTTGGATCTCGGCGTCGCCGCCGCCCGTTTGGAAGAACATCAGCGACATGCGGGTCTCGGGCTGCAGGAGCTTGCCGCCCGCAAAGGGCTTCATGGCCACCAGGCCGACATTGTTGGCTGCGCAGGCCTGGAACAGCTCGCGTTTGCCCTCCACGGCATTGGCCGCGATGTTGACGGGGAACATGAGCACATCGACGATACCACTGTCCACGGCCTGACGCGCGGTGGACACGCTGTGCCCGCTGAACCCGATGAACCGCGCCCGGCCCTGCGCCCTGAGTTGCTGCGCCAGATCGGCCAACCCGCCGGGAGCCATGACGGTGTCATAGTCCTCCTGCGAGTCGATGTTGTGCAAATAGAGCACATCCACATAGTCGGTCTTGAACCAACGCAGATATTCTTCGAAATAGTGCAACGCCTCTTTCGGATCGCGGCTGACGGCCGAGTCGCGCCCCCTTTCGACCGCGCCCAGGTGCGCCGAGAGCATGACCCGCTCGCGGTAGCCCTCAAAGGCTCGTCCGTATATCTCGCGCACATAGCCCTGGCCGTAGAACACGTCGAAATAGTTGATGCCGCGCTCGATCGCGGTGTGGATCACGGCATCCACGTGCTCCTGCGGCCGGTTAATCAGGTATTCGGTGCCCATGGAGATGGTGCTGACGGTGGCGCCCGTGCGGCCGAGGACGCGGGTCTTCATAGCGCTGCTCCTTTGTGGGGATGATCTGTCTGTGGCAGGGCACAGTCTAGCCCGCGACCGGCGCAAGCACAAGTGCGCAGATTGAAGCAGATCGGACCGGGGCGCGGCCATTTGACAACGTTGACAGCGCGCGTATCGTAAGCCCAGCGCGTCGCGCGCGCATTGCCTCAACAGGGGGATCGCTTGACTGGCTGGTTCATCGAGCGCAAGGGCCTCTGGCTGTCGCTGTTCTTTGGCGCTCTGGGCGTCTGGCTCGCGCCTCTGCTCGGCGTGCCCGGCGGCGCCTTTACCGGTGCCATGCTGGCGACAGGGGCCGCGAACCTGGTGCTGGGTAACCTGCAGGACGCGCCCCGCTGGATGCAGCTCCTGGCCCGCGTCATTCTGGGCCTCAGCATCGGCGTATCGGTGACCGAGGAGACGATCCAGGCCATCGCGCGCTCCTTTCTGCCGGTCGTAATCATGATCGTGGCCGTGACTCTGCTTGGACTGATAGCCGCCTGGGCGATCAGCCGCTACACCAGCATGCGCCTGCCGACCGCGCTGTGCGGCGCCGCGCCTGGCGCGCTGCCCGCCATGGTGGCCCTGTCAGAGGACCTGGGCGGCGAGGCGCCGGTAGTCGCCACCATGCACCTGATCCGTTTGGTGAGCATCCTGCTGATTGTGCCCACGCTGGCCAGCGTGGCCTTTGCCGCGCCTGCCGCCGAGGTTGCAGCGCCCGTCACGGCCGGGCCTTCGACGGCGATGCCCTTTGCCCCCATTGTCACGATCCTGATCCTCGTCGCTCTGGGCACCATCGCCGGCCAATTCGGCCGCATGGTCAAGATGCCAGCGGGCGACCTGCTGGCGCCGATGCTGTTGGCCGCGGTGATCAACCCTGCCTGGCTGCACATCCAGACATTTCCGCCCGAGCTCCGGCTGTACTCGAACTGGATCATCGGTCTGGGCGTGGGCGCATCCATCACGCTGGGCGTGCTGCGCCAGTTCAAGCCTTTTGCCCTGGCCGGGACCCTGATGACCGCCTTTCTCATCATCAATGGCCTGGCGCTGGGCTGGCTGCTCTCGATGCTCACCGAGATCGACCTGCTGACGGCCATCCTGGGGTGCTCCCCCGGCGGCGCCACGGCCCTGATCATCCTCTCCGCTGAACTGGGCGCCGACGCGCAACTGGTCGCGGCGATGCACGTCACGCGTATGATCATCCTCATGGTGCTGCTGCCCGTGCTCATCAAAGGCGCCGCGCGCCGTCTGGCAGTCCAGACGGCCACCTGAGCTTCCCCCTCTCGCCACGCTTCAACACGGTTGACACCGGCGCCTGCGGCGTGCTATCGTCTGTCAGCGTAATCCTCCGACAACCGCAGACAGGAGCCTTTCCATGAAAAAGATCATCAACGAGCCGATGGACTTTGTGGACGAGATGCTCGAGGGGCTGCTGCTGGCGCACGGCGACCAGCTCAAGGCGGCCCCCGCCGACTCGCGCGCCATCATCCGCGCCGATGCCCCCGTCCGGGGCAAGGTCGCCATCCTGACAGGCGGCGGCTCCGGGCACCTGCCCGTATTCCTGGGCTATGTGGGCCAGGGGCTGGCCGACGGCTGCTCGGTGGGCAACGTCTTTTCCTCGCCCAGCGCCGAGACAATGTACGAGGCCACGCTGGCAACGCACGGCGGCGCCGGCTGCCTGTACCTCTATGGCAACTATTCCGGAGACACGATGAACTTTGACATGGCCGCCGAGATGGCCGCCATGGAAGACATCCGCGTCGAGACCGTGCTGGTCTCGGACGACATTGCCTCCGCCCCGCCCGACCAGTGGGAGCGGCGGCGCGGTGTGGCAGGGCTGTTCTTTGCCTACAAGATCGCCGGTGCAGCGGCCGCAGAGGGTAGCTCGCTGGATGAGGTCGTGCGCGTCACCCGGGGCGCGGTGTACAACACGCGCTCCATGGGCGTGGCGCTCTCCCCCTGCACCGTGCCCGCTGCCGGTCTGCCCACCTTTACCATCGGCGACGACGAGATGGAGATCGGGATGGGCATCCACGGCGAGGCCGGCGTCCAGCGCGGCAAGCTCGAGCCCGCCGACGCCATTGCCACGCGCCTCACCGAGGACCTGATCAAGGACCTGCCCTTCCAGTCAGGCGACCAGGTAGCCGTGCTGGTGAACGGATTGGGCGCGACCCCGCTGGAGGAGCTGTACGTGCTCTACCGGCGCGTGCGCCAGGTGCTGGACGGAGCAGGCATCGCCGTCTATCGCAGCTATGTGGGCGAGTACGCCACCTCTCTGGAGATGGCCGGCGCCAGCGTCAGCCTGCTCAGGCTGGACGACGAGCTCAAGCGGCTGCTGGATGCGCCCGCCCGCTCGCCTTTCTTCCAGCAGAGCTAGGGGGACAGCATGGCAGAGACGTTGACGCGCGATGATGTGCTGGCGGCCTTGCGCACCATGGCCGCCGATCTCACAGCGAATGCGGAGCGGCTGCGCGAGCTCGATGCCGCCATCGGCGATGGTGACCTGGGCATCACTATGACCATCGGCTTTGGCGCGGTCGTGGAGGGGCTGGCGGCCCTGGCAGACCAGGACATTGCGACGATCCTGCTCCGCAGCGGCATGGCGTTCAACCGCAAGGCCGCCTCGACCTTTGGTGCGCTCTTTGCGACCATGATGATGCGCGCAGCCAAAGAGGCCAGGGGACTGGAGCAACTGGGACTGGCGGACCTGGCCCGTATGGCGCAGTCTGCGGCCGAAGGTGTCATGGAGCGCGGCAAGGCGCAGCTGGGCGACAAGACTCTGCTGGACGCGCTGGTGCCGGCGGCGCAGTCGCTGCAGGCCGCGGCAGAGACGGGCACGCCCCTGGCAGACGCGCTGCAAGAGGCTGCGAGCGTCGCCGCCAGGGGCGCCGCGGCCACCATCGAGATGAAATCCAGGAGCGGGCGCTCGAGCTGGTTCGCCGAGCGCACCGTCGGCGCCCAGGACCCCGGCGCTACCGCGATCCAGATGATGTTCGAATCGCTGGCGGGCTTTGTCGACAGACTGAACCAGGCCACAGATTGAGCACGCGGGGCAGAGGGTGCAGCCTCTGCCCCGCGTTTCTTGTGCATCCGTCTTACCCCAGCAGGGGCATGATATGGTTCAGCCGGGTGATGCCGCCCAGGCCCGCGATCTTGTCATCGGCGATGCCAGCGGCCCGCAGCGGCGCCACGACATCGGCCATCAAGTCGGGCACAAAGGCGCGCAAAAGTGCCGCCCGCCCATCGGGGACCAGTTCGGCGGGGGTCATATTCGCCGGCGCCAGGAAAGTATTGCCCGAGACGAGATTCTCGGTCACATTGCCATGCTTGAGCGTCGCGTGCCCCTCGATGATCGAGTACACATAGAACCGTTTGCCGTCGGGCGCCACGGTGAGCGGCGCGGTCAGGTCCCAGCGCTCAAGGCTGAAATACCTGCAGGCAAAGATGTAGGTCTGCAGATTGTCGCCGCGCACCACCGCGACATGCCTGGTCCGACAGTCAAAGGGCGTCTCGAGATGGATGAACTCCGCCAGCTCCACGGGATCGTGCCCCGCCCCGGTGGGCCCTTCGCCTTTGAGCCAGTTCAACCCCACGGTGATATCCGAGTTCTGCATGATCTCGTAAAAGAGCACGCCGCCCCTGGAATAGTGCATCGTGTTGGCGTAAAGCAGGAACGAGTCATCGGGGATGACCGGATACTCGACCATGCACTCGCGGGAGGCTTTGCGTGAGAGGGCCTCCTCCAGCGTGGCACGGTCCGTGCCCGGCTTGCAGCCGCATTCGATGGTGGCGTTGGGGCGGGTGCGTAGCATATACCAGGCCTCGGTCTTGCCCGGGTCGTCTGCCCGCTTGAACGCCGGCGCCTGCTCGTCGGTGGGGTGGATCTGCTCACCCAGAGGATTGGAGGCGTCCAGGAACTTGATCAGGAGGGGAAAGCGCGTGCCGCCCCGGGCCACCACATCGCTGCCCAGCAAACGCGCACCGTAGGCATCGATCGCCTCGTGCAGCGTCTGGCCAGTCAGCGGCCCGTTGATGATCGGGCTGCTCTCGTTGGGCCGGTCCACGACTTCCCAGGTCTCTGCAATCCGATGGTCCTCGGGCAAACCAGTCTTTTCAAAGGACTCGACGATCCAGCGATCGCCAAAACCATAGTTGCGCAGGATTTCGCGGAACCGTAGTGGATACAGTGCAGGCATCTCGTTCGCCATGTTGCTCCTTTTCTGACGGATATGCTCCAGTCTAGTACTATGACGCGCGCATGGCCAGCATCAGCGCGCCTCGAGGGCGGTTTCCATCTGCTCCAATGCCTGCGTCAGCAACTCACGGCAACAGCCAAAGTTCAGCCGGGCGTGGCCCTCGCCCCCCGCGCCAAAGAGCGCACCCTCGTTCAGCGCCACGCCGGCCCGCTGCAGAAAGAACTCCCCTGGCGGGCAGGGCAGGTCCGCGCCGCGACAGTCGAGCCAGGCCAGGTAGGTGGCCTCCACGGGCGACATGGTCACGCCCGGGAGCCGCTCGGAAACAAAGCCCTGCAGATAATCGCGGTTGCCCTGCAGGTAGGTCAAGAGCTCTTGCAGCCAGGGGTCGCCGTGCTCATAGGCAGCCAGCGCCGCGGTAAAGGCCAGCACGCTGATCCCCGGAACGATCCCGCGCTGGGCGGCGACAAAAGCCTCGCGCAGCTCGGGGTTCTGGATGATGGCCACAGAGAACTTGATTCCCGCAATATTGAACGTCTTGCTGGGGGCCATCAGCGTGATGGTGCGGGCGGCGGTCTCACTATCGAGAGAGGCGATGGGCGTGTGGGCATAGCCCGGCATCATCAGCTCGCAGTGAATCTCGTCGGAGCAGATGATCAGGTCATGCCGCGCACATAGCGCCGCCAGCGTCTCCAGCTCCGACCGGTCAAAGGCCCGGCCCACCGGGTTGTGCGGGTTGCACATCAGGAACATCCGCGTCTGCGGCGTCACCGTGCGCTCCATCAGGTCTATGTCGATGGTATAGCGGCCGTCGGCGCCGCGGGTGAGTTGCATCTCGTCCTGCCCGATGCCCGCCCGCCCGGCGACCCCGAGCATGGGATAGTAGATCGGCGTTTGCAGCAGCAGGGACTCGCCCGGCTGGCAGACCGCCTGCGCCGCCAGGTTAAAGCCCACCACGACGCCGGGGATAAAGAGCAGATCATCGGCCGTCACCTCCCACCCATAGCGTGCCTTGAGGCGCGCGACAATCACCTCGCGCAGCCCGGCCGGCTCCATGCCATAGCCAAAGATGCCGTGCTCTACCCGAGCCCGCAGCGCGTCGATGACCGGCTCCGGCGCACGGAAATCCATATCTGCCACCCACAGGGGGATCACCCCCTTGCCGTAGCGCTCCCACTTGGCGCTGCAGGTGCCCGACCGGTCGATGAAACGGTCAAAGTCAGCAGCCATCATCCTCGCCATCATCTCCTTTATAGGACGTGAACCGGCTCCATGGCCGGTTGTACTCGTGGTCTGCATTCTAGACAGCGCCAGCGCTCGTGACAACCTGCCTGCATCCAGGAGCGCTGTAGATGCAATCGCCACAGACCAATGCTACACTATCACCATACAGAGAGAGGAAGAGAACCATGCTGCCTATGGATATGGACCCCCGAGGTGCCGAACAGATCGGCCGCACGCTTGTTCGCGTGGGCATCGGCGTGATCATCGTGGGCGCCATCATCGCTGCCGCGATCGCCCTGACGCCCACAGATAATGGCGGGGCATCGCGACTGCAGAACGTGTCCTTTGCACTCCTGTTCTGTCTGGGGCCAGCCTTGTTGGCAGGACTCATCTCCATACTCGTCGGCCGCTCGTTGAGCCGCCACAAGCCAGAGGATGACATTGGCTCACTATATCGGGGAGATTATCGAAAGTAGACGATGCTGCCCGAATTCCACTTTGCAGACATGCTCAATGTCGGCCTTGCCCCGCGAGCGGCCTTTGAGTGCGGGATCTCGGCTACCGATCGTACCCTCCTCAGGGATCTGGCCAGGAGAGTCAGCGACATCGGCCAGCTGCCCGTCATGGATGAACGGCGCGCCCTGTGGAAGCGCCACAATGCCATGGAGCGTGTCCGGCCGATGGTGCTGGTGTTCCCGGAAGGGGCCTGGCGCGAGCTCCTGCCCGCGACAGCGCTCCGCTGCGAGGGGCACCGCGCCCGCGCCTATGAGTGGTCGCTGCGCCAGGCCGTATACCACCATGAGCATCTGCACGACGACACAGTGATCGAGCCCCGTTGGGTAGTGCGCAAACAGGTCGCCCTCTCCAGCTGGGGGCTGGAGGCACGGCAGATTCCGAGTCGCGAAGCCGCCGGCGCCTGGGCCTTTGATCCCGTCATTCACACAGAGCGAGACCTGGACCTGCTGTGCACGCCCACGGTCACCTATGACTCGGCTCAAACAGAGCGCGAAGGGCAGATGGCAGCAGAGCTATTCGGCGACATTCTGCCGGTCGAGGTGCGCGGCATCGGCGTGATCTCTTTTCGCCTGATGGCGGAATAGACGGCTGTGCGCGGATTCGAGCAGGTGATGATGGACATGATCGCCGAGCCCGCCATGCTGCACCGCGCCATGTCGATCCTGGAGGCCGGTCACCGCGAGATCATCGCCCAGTACCAGTCGCTCGGGTTGCTGCAGCTGAACAACGATGGCGAGTACCACTCATCCGGTGGCACAAGCTACATTGACACGCTGCCGGCAGCCGGCTATTCGGGAGGGTCACCCCGCCTGTGCGACCTGTGGGCCTCGGCCGAAGCGCAGGAGATGGTGCAGGTCTCACCGCACATGCACGCCGAGTTCATCCCGCCCTATGAGAAACGCCTGCTGGAGCCCTTTGGCCTCACTGGCTATGGCTGCTGCGAGGACCTCACCCGAAAGATGCAGGACGTTCTGACCATCCCCCACCTGCGGCGGGTCTCTGTAGCCGCTACTGCCGATCTGGCGCGCTGCGCGCAGCAGATTGACCGGCACTGCATCGTGCTATGGAAACCGCAGCCAGTGCATCTGGTAGGCAGCTTCGATGCCGGGATGGTACGCACCCATCTCACCGAGGCCTGTGAGGCCACGCTCGGCAACGTGGTGGAGATGATCCTCAAGGATACGCACATCTGCGAAGGCCGCACTGAGCGCTTTGATGCCTGGACGCGCATCGCCTCAGAGGTTGTCGCCGGGTACCAGGTCGCATGATGTAAAAGAAAACAGGGTGGAAGCATGAGCGCTCCACCCTGTTGGGTTCAGCCGAGTCTAGTGGCAGCCGCCGCACCCAGACCCGTCATCGCAGCCATCGCCGCAACCATCACCGCAGCTGTCACAGCCAGCACCGCACGAAACCAGATCCTCCTCGGTGGCCTCACGTACCTCGGTGATCTCCACTTCAAAGTGCAGATCTTCGCCGGCGAGCGGATGCGCAAAGTTCACTTCCACCCAGTCGTCCTCGATGGCCTCTGCGTAGACGGTCAGCACCTGGCCCTGCTCGTTGCGCATGCGAAAGCCCATGCCAACCTCGACATCCTCAGGGAAGAGGCTGCGAGGCAGCCGCTCGATGGTGTCAGGCTCGCGCTCACCATAGGCCATGGCCGCCGGCACGAGCACCATCTTGGTGTCTCCCACGGACATCCCTTCCAGCGCCTGCTCCAGGCCAGGAATGATGCTGCCGGTGCCATGCACATAGCACAGCGCTTGGCCGCCCTCAGTCGAGTCAATCACCTCACCACTGTCGAGCGTGAGTGTGTAGAGAAAACAAACGTACATTCCATCTTGTACCGTAGCCATAGTTCTCCTTCAACGTGCAATTCTCTGATTCTACTATAAAGCAGTCCGGATACCTAACGCGGGTGTCCTCCACAAACACGGTGGCCGCCTTCCTCGATCGCGGTACTTGCCCGCACCGGCGCGCTTCGCTATCATAGGCCCAGTCAAGGGATCCCGACGCAGCTTGGGTCGGGACCCCGTACGGAACTCTATCGAGGAGCACATCAGCATGCAAGATCTGCGCACCGTCCTCTCATCGGGCACGTTGATCATCGGTGACGGGGCCATCGGCACCATGCTTCAGGCGCGCGGCCTGCCCGCTGGCACCATGCCTGAGGCCTGGAGCGAGACCCATCCTGAGGATGTGCGCGCGGTGCATGCCGCCTACCTGGAGGCAGGCGCCCACTACCTGACCACAAACACCTTTGGTGCCACGCGCATCCGCCTGGGCGAAGGTGGCCTCGGTAACCGGGTCGCCGAATACAATGAGCGCGCCGTGGAACTGGTACGCGAGACGGCGGGAGACCGCGCCTGGGTGGCTGGCTCGGTGGGACCCACGGGCAAGCTCATGCAGCCGCTGGGCGATCTCGCGCTGGCCCAGGCCGAGGATGTCTATGCGGAGCAGATCGAGGCCCTGCTCGCCGCAGGCGTAGATCTCATCGTCGTAGAGACGCAGCATGACATCGAAGAGGCCGGCGCCGCAGTGCGCATGGCGTTACAGCTGGGCAGCGTGCCTGTGTTCTGCAGTTTCGCATTCAACCCCCGCGGACGCACCATGATGGGGCTCAAGGCGGCCGATGCTGCCCGGCAGATGGAGGCCCTGGGCGCGAGCGCCGTGGGCGCCAATTGCGGCGATGGTCCGGAGGCGGTTGCCATCGCGATAGAGCAGATGCGCGCGGCGACTGATCTGCCACTGCTGGCCCGCTCCAACGCCGGGATTCCGCAACTCGGTCGAGACGCAGAGACCCGCTGGGACATAGAGCCCGAAGCGATGGCCGAACATGCGCGCCGTTTCCACGCGCTGGGAGCCCGCATCATCGGTGGATGCTGCGGCACGGGCCCGTCACACATCGCAGCCATCAAGGCGGCGCTCACCTGAGCACATCAACGCGGAGGGCATCATGAGCGACCAGCTCGCAATCGACGGTGGCACACCCGTACGGAAGGAACTGCTCAAGGCGGGCTTTCACGGCTCATCGGAGATCGACGAGAGCGAGATCGAGGCAGTCACCGCCGTGCTCCGCGAAAAGACACTCTTTCGCTTTCTCGCCGAGCCGCGCTCGCGGGCGCGCTGGATTGAGCAGTGGTACTGCGACAGGCTCGGCAGACAGTACGCCCTGGCAGTGAGCAGCGGGACCGCGGCTCTGATTGCTGCCCTCATGGGCATCGACGTGGGTCCGGGCGATGAGGTCATCATCCCCGCGTACACCTTTGTGGCCACCGCTGCCGCGGTGATCGCCGTGGGCGCCGTCCCCGTGATCGGCGAAGTGGATGCCTCGCTCAACCTCGATCCGGCCGATTTCGAGCGCAAGATCACGCCTTTCACCCGCGCAGTGATCCCCGTACACATGCGCGGTGTGCCCGCCCGCATGGATGAGATCATGCAGGTGGCTCGTCGTCACGGCCTGCGCGTGGTGGAGGATGTGGCACAGAGCAACGGCGGCACCTACCACGGCCGGCCGCTCGGCACCTTTGGCGATGCCGGTTGTTTCAGCTTTCAGCAGTACAAGGTGATTACCTCCGGCGAAGGCGGCATCGTCGTCACTGACGATCAGCTCATCTATGATCGCGCGCGGATGCAGCACGACGCCGCCATGCGCTTTTGGGAGGGCAGCCAGGGTGAGGCACTGTACAACTATGTGATCTCGGGGGAGAACTACCGGCTGTCCGAAACGTCCGCAGCGCTGGTCTGGGCGCAGCGTGAACGTCTGGCGCCCATTCTGGCCCGGTGCCGCGCGGTCAAGGCCCGCGCCCTCGCTGGACTCGCCGGCATCCCAGGCATCACGCTGCAGGCCGTGCCCGATCCTGAGGGGGACTGCGGCATCACTCTCACCTTTTTCGCGCCGACCGCTGAGCAGGCGAAATGGATGTCCGCGGCGCTGGTCGCAGAGAATATCGCCTGCGGCACAGTCCACGACAGCACCATACCGGACCGGCACATCTACAGTCATTGGCCCTTTATGATGAGCGGTCTCGCTGAGGATCGCCGCGCGCCCTGGCGCGACCCACGCTACAAGGGCCAGGTCAGTGGCTATACGCGAGACCAGTGCCCGCAGTCGCTGGAATGGCTGTCGCGCGCCGTCATGATCATGATCGACCAATACTTTAGCCTGGATGATGCCGATCTGATTGTACAGGCCGTAAAAAAGGTGGCCCATGGCCTGGCCTGACCAGTCACACCCGGTAGACATGACCGGCCCGCACCGGCTAGCCAATGCTTTGATCAAGGAGATTCGTTGACAGAGACGCGCCCCGCGACCGTTCGTGATGAGCGACTGACCACCCTGATCGCCGTCATTGTGCTCGCCTCCACCCTGTCAGGTGTCATCGCCCTGCCCTCGCAGGAATTCGTGCTGGACCTCTTTGGCTCCGAGCTGGCCCTTCGCTTTACAGGGCCGGTGCAAGTGCTGGCTCTGCTGATCCTGCTCATCTGTGCCGGTGTGGATGGCCTGCTGCGGCACCCCTCCCAACTGATGGCGCCCGCAGTCGCGCTGAGCGATGCCGGCAGGCCGCACGCTGGCCCGCTGCCCTTTCCCTATCGCGCCGCGTATTACTCACTGCCGACGATGCTGACGGTGATCGGCGTCGTGGCCGTTCACAGCGTGCAATGGTGGGGTTACCAGGTCGCTGCCGCAACCCTTTTGGGACTCGTGCTGGCCAGCGTGATCAGCATGCAGCTGTCCACACACACGCTCGACTCTCGCTCACGGCGCGCCATGCGGCTCTTGCTGAATGCTATGTCCTACGCGCTGGCCATCGGTCTGTTCGGCCTCATCTTTGGTGCACGCCTGCGCACCGTGATTTCGGCGCCCGGCATCATGGTGGCCAGCGGTCTCCTCTCCGTCGAGCTCTACCGCAACAGCGAGACATCGGCATGGCGCATCTGGCTCTATGCAGCCCTGACGGCGCTCTTGATGGGAGAGCTCATCTGGGCTCTCAACTATACCGCCCTGAGCACACCTGCCGGGGCTGCCCTGCTCCTGCTCGCCTTCTATACCCTCACCGGACTGGTCCAGCAGCACCTCTGGGGGCGCCTCACCCCCAGAGTAATCATCGAGTATCTGGTCGTCCTTGGCCTCGGGCTGTTGGCAGTAATCATTCTGCTATAGCCCGGTCGTTGTCGCGCGTACAAAAGGTCTCGTTCGCGGGATGGCCGCGGCAGGCACCTCGCCTGTAATCTGGCCGCCATCCGTCACGCGTGCTATACTGACTTGTATAACCTGGAAACGTAGATGGGGTCCTCTGTGACGAAAACCCAACAATTCGTATTGGACAACGGTCTGCAGGTCATTCTCGCAGAGACACACGCCTCGCCCGTGATCAGCACCTGGCTCTGGTACCGGGTGGGCAGCCGTAATGAGGACGGCTTGCCGACCGGGCTGTCACACTGGGTCGAGCATATGCTGTTCAAGGGGACGCAGCGTTACCCCAAGGGAAGCATCATGCGCCTGGTGAGCCAGCACGGCGGGTACGCCAATGCCCTCACCAGCCAGGACTTTACCGCGTACTATGCAACGGTGGCTCGCGACCGTGTCGGATTGGTCCTCGACTATGAGGCCGATCGTATGACCGGTGCCCTGTTCGATCCGGAGGAAGTGGCGTCGGAACGGTCAGTGATCCTCTCCGAGCGCGAGGGCGGCGAGAATGAGCCGCGTCAGGTGTTGAGCGAGGAAATAGCGGCAACAGCATTTCGCCGGCATCCCTACCGCCATCAGACCATCGGGTGGCGTGAGGACCTTCTCCGCATCACGCGAGACGATCTGTACGACTATTACCGGACTTTTTACGTGCCCGGCAATGCGGTGCTCGTCATGGTGGGGGATCTGGACACATCAGCCATGCTGCAGGAGATCGAGCAGCGCTTTGGCCCGCTTCAGGGACAGGCCCCGGCCCCACGTGATGTACCTCAGGAACCGGAACAGGTGGGTGAACGGCGCGTGAACCTGCACCTGCCCGGTGCGACCGCGCTCCTCGAGATGGGCTATCACGCTCCTCAGGCGGCTCACGCCGACTTTATACCGCTGGTGGTTACCGCGGCTCTTCTCTCGGGAGGCAAGTCCATCTATTCATTCTCGTCCGGACATAGCCGCAGCTCTCGCCTGTACCGCGCCCTTGTCGAGACGGAGCTGGCCACTTACGCTGATAGCGAGTATTACGCGAGCCTCGACCCGTACCTCTTTTCGCTGGCAGCTACGGTCCGCAAAGGTGTGGAGCCTGCAGTCGTCGAAGAGGCTCTGTTTGCAGAGATCACACGCCTGCAGGAGACGCCGGCCTCGCCCGAAGAGATGGCGATGGCGATCCGCCAGACCGAAGCCCACTTTGCCTACAGCAGCGAAAGCGTCACCAGCCACGCGCTCACCCTGGGGTTCTCCGAAATGGTCGACAGCGTGTCGCGCCTGGATACGGTGCTCGAGGAGTTGAGAAAAGTTACGCCGGACGATGTGATGCGCGTCTCGCAAGAGTACCTCAGCCCTGCCCGCCGGACCGTGGGGTGGTATATCCCAGATGAGTCGAGCAGGCCAGCCACTGCAGGGGGTTTGGTCGCCGAGATGTTCGCCCGGCGCCGGTTCTGGGCGTTGAGTGACGCCCCACAGGGCCTGGCCGGCAGCCCGGTGATTTGCGAAACCTTCGACAACGGCATCACAGTGCTGCTGCAGCAGCGCGACACCAGCGCTGCCGTTGCTATCGGCGGCAGAGTGCCCTTTGGCACCTTTCTCGATGATCCCGACAAGCCTGGCATCACCTATCTGACATCGTCGATGCTCCGGCGGGGCACACAGACACGTACCTTTCAGGAGATCAACAGGGCGCTGGATCAGGTGGGCGCGGCGCTGTCCGTTGCCACCGGGCGCGACGAGCTGAGCATCGGGGGGCGCTGCCTGGGCCAGGACCTGGATATAGTGATCGAGCTGCTAGGCGAGATGCTGCGCCAGCCATCCTTTGATGGGCGCGAGTTGGAACGCCTAAAGGGCCAGATACTGACGCAAATGGCAGAGCTGGACAGAGATACGTCGTACCGTGCAAACCTGGCGTTCAGCGAGTCGCTGTATACAACCCAGCACCCGTACGGCCGGCCCCTGATGGGCCAGGCAAAGTCCATCAGCAACCTCGCCGCAGAGGACCTGCGTACCCTCTACCGCCGTCATCTGCATCCTCAAAACGCCCTATTCGCGCTCGTGGGGTCGCTGGATCCGGACGCTGTGCTCGCGCAGTTTGAGGCGACACTGGGAAGCTGGCGGCCAGACAGCACACCGCCCCCCTCAGAGAGACCGGCCGTCGAGCTGCCCGTTGCACGCATCACGCGCACCATCGACATCCCCGCCCGCCCCCAGCTCGATCTCATTTACGGGGTACTGAGCATGCCTCGCCAGAGTGCAGACTATTACGCCGCCGCCGTCGCGAACGTGATCCTGGGTGAGCTGGGCATGATGGGGCGTTTGGGGGCATCGATTCGCGACGAGCTCGGATTGGTCTATGACATAGGGAGTGACCTTTACGCGAACCGCGCGCAGCGGCCGTGGATCGTCTCGGCTGGCGTGGCGCCCGAGCATCTGGATGAAACGATCGCGGGTATTGAAGGCGAGATCGACCGGATGCGAGAGCAGCTGGTTTCGCAAGAAGAGCTGGATGACGCCCGGACGCTCTTGATCGGCTCGCTCCCGCTACATCTCGAGACCAACGAAGGTATCGCCGGCTATCTGCTGAATGTTGCCTCGTACGATTTGGGACTGGACTATGTGAACCGCTATCCAGACCTGGTCGGCAGCGTTACCGCCCAGGATGTGCGCGAGGTGATGCGGCGATACTGGCCCCGCGACCGCGCAGTGATCACGGCAGCGGGTACCTTATCCAGCTGAATCGGTAGTCCTACAATCGGCGACCGTTCCGGATCCACCACACCACCAGCACAATCAGCGCCGCATTCAGGACATAGAGTAGCCCAAGCCCTGTTGGCGAGCGCCCCTGTGTCTCCTCGGCAATAAACGTCGCCGTGGGCACAGGGACTCGCGTGATGGTTGGTGTGCGCAGCGTCGGGATCTCCCCCGGCGTCGCGGTCACGATGATCACCACGACCGGCAAAGTGGCCCCCTCAATCGAGGTGAGTTGGGGGAAGGGCGTAGACGTCGGCGCCAGTGTCGTCGTGAGCAGTGGCGTGAGCGTCAGTGTAGGCCGGGGTGTCACGGTGGGCTGCGCGGTCGCGCTGGGCTGGGGCGTGACCGAAGGTCTTGCCGTGGCAGAAGGGCGTGCCGTGGCCGTCACCGGCGCTGCAGCCTGCACACAGGCCTCATCCCAATACGAATCATTATGCTTGGTGCGATAGTCCGGATGCCCCTGCGTATAGACGGTCACATGGTCAGCCAGCGCCCGCACCGTCACTGACAGCGTTACCCACTCGTCCACTGGATTCCCAGCCGCATCTTGGCCGCGTGTCTGGACGTCCAGCACGGGATCGGACCAGACGATGCTGTCGGGCAGTGGGTCACCGAACGCCGCCGGCGCCTCACCGTATGGGTCGATGCCGACATAGACGCGATAGTCGCCCGGCCCCTTGACCGAACGGGTAGGCTCTGACAGAGGCTGCACCAGATCTGACACCGGGTACCGCCCGTCGATAATCAAATCCTCCTGCCCGGTATAGATCTGCACCCAGATGCTGAACGTGACCTGGCTGCCCTCGGGCACAGCGACTCGCTGGTAAAAGCCAGCCGTGTGCGTCGAGTACATGGAGAAAAACGCCTGAGCCCGCTCTCCAGCATAGACGCGGTACCAGCCATCGTTGAGCAAAGACCGCTGGAGAATCTTGTACTCGGGCTCGTAATTGTAGCCCACCTCTTCCTGCGTGGGATCGCCCAGCACGGCCCAGGGAAGCCATTCTTTCGAGATAAACGAGGATATGCTCGTGCCCACCGTACTGCCCGCGTACCACTCCTGCTCAAAACCAGGGTTCAGCGCCAGGTTGCCCGGGCAGTCCGCGGAAACACGAGTTGTTGAGAACAGCGCCAGAAGGGACACGGATAGAGCCAAGCACAGCTTTTTCATGTCATCCTCTCACGGTGCCCCTGCGCAATGCCCACTAGTCCTGAGACGGTGCAGCTTTGTCTTCCCTGGCGATCGACTGGCGTGCCTTGCGAGATATGCGGTTCCAGACGCCGGTCAGTCCCATGGCCTTTTTCATGAGCATCACAGTCTCTTCCGCTTCGCGGGCGGCGCGCTGCGTCCCCTCATAGATGACCCGCTCGACAAGACCGCTCTCCGACTCGAATCGCGCGCGCCGCTCTCGCATGGGGTCGAGGAAGGCGTTCAGGGCGTCCGCCAGCGCCGCCTTGACCTCTACGTCGCCGATACGCCCCTCGCGATAACGCGCCTTGAAATCCTCGATCTGTGCCTTGTTGGGGTTGAACACGTCGTGATAGATGAACACAGGATTGCCCTCGACCCGCCCCGGCACATCGGCCCGGACGCGGTTGGGGTCCGTGAACATCCCGTTGACCTTTTTCTGCACGGTACTGGCATCATCGGACAAATAAATCGCATTGTCCAGACTCTTGGACATTTTGGCCTGACCGTCGGTACCCACCAGTGAAGGCACCTCGCTCACCAGGACATCCGGGATAGGAAACACCTCACCATAGAGATAGTTGAAACGGCGCGCGATCTCACGGGTCACCTCGACGTGCGCCTCGTTGTCTTTTCCCACCGGCACCAGGTGGGCGCGCGGCATGAGGATATCGGCAGCCTGCAACACCGGATACCCCAGCAGGCCAAAGGGCAACGATTCCTCGTTCAGATTGGCAGCCGCAGCCATGTCCTTGATACTCGGCACACGCTGAAGTCGGGGCACCGTGATGAGCATCTCGAAAAAGAGATTCATCTCATAGATCGCCGGCACCGCCGACTGCAGATAGATCGTGCTGCGTATCGGATCGATCCCGGCCGCGAGATAGTCCAACACCACATTATGGATGTTATCGCTCAGCTGCGCGATCGACTCCTTTTCAGGTCTGGTCGTCAGCGTGTGCAGATCGGCAACGATAAAGAAACATTCATATGTATCCTGAAGCCGCACACGGTTGGCGAGACTTCCAACATAGTGCCCCAGGTGAAGCTTGCCCGTGGGCCTGTCGCCGGTGAGAATGCGCTTCTTTTCCATACAGGTGACCCTCCGTAGCTTGTTCATAACAGAAAACTCTCGCCCACAGCAGACGCTGCCAGGGACGAGAGTGACTCCCGCGATACCACCCTGCTTAGGCCGCTTGGTACACCGGCCTCGCTCACTCGCGCGACACGAGTCGTCACGCGCCAGCTATGATAACGGAGCTGCCACCGGCGCAGGCTACATGCGCTTCACCTGCGCTGTTCACCGGCCCATTCACCGGCCGCGCCCGCGCCCCTTTTTCAGCCAGCAGAGGCTCTCTGTGCGTCGCTTGACCCGTTACTTTTCCGGATCCTCACATTTAGTGGAATTCTAGCCCCCGCGAGCCAAACTGTCAATCTTTGCGGCATACCGGGCCGGAAACGCGTTGACGCCTGCCCGCGCGTCCTATATCATCATGCGCAGTGCTGAGCGCAAGTGAACACATGCCATGCTAGAGAGGTGATATGAACGAACAAGCGCGATTCGTGGAGGCAGAGCTGCAGTTCCAGTTCTACACTTCCGAGTACCAGGCAGGCCGTCTTGATGCCGACGCCTATAACGCCGCCGTAAATGCGCTCCGCGTTACCGACGACCAGGGCCGCTTTTGGATGCAACAGGCGGGCAGCGGCGCCTGGCACCTCTGGCTGGGCGATCGCTGGGTTCCAGCGACACCCTACCAGGCGCCCCCTCCTGTCGCGCCGGCGAGAGCGCCGGTCAGTGCCACACCCGCTGGCTCTGGCGCGACAGCCGTTCAGCGGAATCCAACACCACAGACCCCCGCAGGATCCGAGGAGATCACCAACCGTGCGGGATGCCTGCATCAGACGGTCAAGTATGGACTGATCACCCTGCTCATCTTTGGCTTGATCGGGGCAGCCCTGATGATCTTTGTCGAGGATTTTCCGCCAGAGGGGTTGCTGGGTGTCGCCCTCGCCGCCGTCATCAGCTTTATCATCTCAGCGAGGACTTTGAGCTCCCACTGGGAGGGTGAGATCGTCAATCTGTATACCAAGCGCGTGGACGTCTCCTCCGGCGACGATGACCCCGAGTATCGCGACGTGCTCTTTGCGACCATCCGCCAGCCCTCGGGCAAGACCCGCGATCAGCGGGCCATGCCCGAGTGGAGAGTGGGTGACTACCTGCGCAAACGTCAGGGCGAGACGCAGATTGAACACCTGCCGCGCAGTTAGCGGCATGCACCTGATACCCGGGCGCGCCAGTAGCCTGTGCCTGCAGGTGCGCCCGCCTCAGCGCTCCTACTCCGGGTGATCCGGCGCGGCTTGCGTTTCGGGATTGCCCTGCCCGGTCATGGCCCCACGGCGTGAGGCCCGCCAACGCGAGATGCGTTGATAGAGATACAGCGGATAAGGAAACAGCCCGTGCCAGAGGAGCGCCGCCATGCGCGACATGCGGCCAAGCGTGCGCCACCGGCCAGATCCCCGCTGCACCCGAAGCACACGGCCCAGCACCTGCGGCGGAGCGACGCGCTCCGGCACGCGCCGCACCGCATCCCCGCGCATCAGCAGCGTGATCCCGTCGCGGCTGCAACCCAGAAAGCGATGCGCCAGCAGGCCGCCTCCCTCGCCGACATAGAAGGCCACGTCTCCGCGCCTCAGGTCGCCGCCCTGGCAGGGCTCAATCGTCAGCCGATCCCCGCCGTGGATAAAGGGCAGCATGCTGACGCCCCTGGCGACAAAGCTGAAACAAGAGCCGCGGGAGAGCACGGCAAAGGCCAGATCGTAGAGCTCATCCTGGCCGACGGAGATGTCCAGCACATCGCTATCGCGCGTTGCCTTCACGCAGTCGAAACCTCCACGGAGCATTGACAGAGCGCCCGGCGGCCACTAGACTGGCCCGTGATAGGGATATTCCCGCCGCCACCTCGGAGACGATAATGGCAGACACATCGTACCACACATTGATCAAAGAGATGCCCGTCAACGACCGGCCTCGTGAGCGACTGGAGTACTATGGCGCGAGCGCACTCTCCAATGCCGAACTCCTGGCCATCGCCTTGCGCACGGGCTCCCGCAGGGAGAACGTCCTGAGCCTGGCACAGCGGGTCATCAACGCCTTTGAGGGCCTGCCAGGCGTCGCCCGCGCAAGCATTGCCGAGCTGTGCGCCGTGGACGGGATTGGCCTCGCCAAAGCCTCACAGATCCAGGCAGCGCTGGAGTTGGGCAGGCGCCTGGTGGCCGCCGATACCGATGCCCGCGCCCGCATCTCGAGCCCGGCCGATGCCGCCAACATCCTGGCGGGCAGGATGGCGGGCCTCAGTCAGGAAGAGATGCACGTCCTGCTCCTGGACACACGCAATCGCGTCCAACGAGCGGTGGTGGTCTATCGCGGGAACGTCAACGCATCCATGATCCGGATGTCCGAGCTTTTCGCCGATGCCGTGAGGGACAACGCACCCAGCATCATCCTGGCCCACAACCACCCAAGCGGCGACACCAGCCCCTCCGCCGATGACATCCAGGTCACCCGGGATGCTGTCAAAGCCGGGGCCCTGCTGGATATCCAGGTGCTGGATCATCTCATCATCGGCGGCACACAATCCTACCTCAGCATGAAGGAGCGTGGCCTGGGTTTCTAGTCGCGCGGGGAGGCACCCTTTGGGAGACATCCGTCAGCCGCTGCCGGTCAAATTGATCGTCGCGATGCTGTCTGCCCGCTCCGATTCCTTTGAGCAGGCGCAGGAGGCCCTCACGCGACGCTACGGCGAGCTGGACTATACCAGTCCGGATCTTCCGTTCACCTACACCGACTATTACGCCCCCGAGCTGGGGCCGCACATCCTGCGCCGGTTTGTCAGCGCCGGCAAGCTCATCGATCCAGGAGCCCTGGCGCAAATCAAGGTATGGACGAATGGGCTGGAGGATTCGTGTCGCGAGAACGGGCGCAGAACGATCAACCTCGATCCCGGCTACATCTGCGGCGGCAAACTCGTGCTCGCCACCACCAAAGACCAGGCCCATCGCATCTATCTCGCGCAGGGCATCTACGCTGAGGTGACGCTGTTCTACCGCGCCAGGCAGTTCGCCGTCCTGCCGTGGACCTATCCTGACTATCGCACCGCCGATTACCACCGCATCCTGTCCGACATTCGGACGCTGTACATGGCCCAGCTGCGCAATCTGCACCCATCCAGACCGCTACTCAACGATCAAGCTGATGTCTGAGATCAGGCTGTCATAGTCCCATCCCGAGGCATAGACGCGAATCTTGATGATGCGGTACGGGCTGACGGGCAGAACCTCCAGCAGGTTCTCTGACTCAAAAAGGTACCAGCGATCGCGGGGGATCTCCAGACCAAAAGTGGTGGGGTTGCCGGCCGGATTTTCATAGTAAAAACCCTGAACCCACTCAGCCTCGCTGTCATAGACATCGCGATAGGTGATGCGAATCATGAGCGGGTACTCTGACGCCAGATACCCGCCGCCGGAAAGGCCCTGATAGCGCACCTTGACAGTGGCCCGCACCATCAATGTGGTGGCCGGGTCCGGCACGGGAGCCTCAATGATCTGCTCCAGGATCGTCTCGCAGTGGTTCCCCTGCCCGCCTGTACGGGAGAGGCGGATCGCCTCACGACCGCCATCCACTACCAGTTCGGCCTGACCGTCGATCTCACCGCCATCGGTTCCCTGGTCATTAAAGATGCGCCAGTCGTCGAGCGGCTCGGCAAACTCTCCGTTCACGATCAGGTTGCGTGCCGCACCCACCGGTAGCTCAGGCGGGTTGCCCAGTGTGACCTCTGTCCGCTGCCGGGCCTCAACGCGCACCGTCTGACCCTGAGCAGTCACGTCGGCCTGGCCGCGGTAGGCTGTCACTTCGGTGCGGGCATCGCCCACCTCGATTGCGTAACTGCCATCTTCGCCGAGCGCGATTTCACCATAGACAGTGGCTACCGAAAAGTCGAGCGCCCTGCCCGCCGCCAGCGCCGTCCCGACGCGAATGCGTCCGGCGAGATGGTTCAGCCGGATGGCGGTAGGCAGCTCGCTGCTCTCGTGCCGCGGTGAGCGAAGATGCTCCAGACGGACCGCCGCTCCGGAGAACATCCGCATAAAGCTGTGGTCAAAGAACGTCACCACCGCTTCGGCTGTGTCGTCGGTGTAGATCACCGTGCCCTCGGGGACCACCCGGCTCTGCCCCTTGCCCAGCGGGATCGGACCCGTGCCCACCGGCTCCTCAACCACCACCGTGCCCACGAGTGACTCTACGGTAGCGGTCCGTACTTCCTCCGCGTACATCTGATTCCAGCGGATCGCGAGCGGGATGCTGACAGCCAGGACCACAAAGATGGCAAAGGCAGTCAGCAGCACGGCCCACGCAACCCGTTCGGGCTTGCCCTTCATCTAGTAACGCACCTCAAAGCCAGAATACGGCACCCGAGCCTCGCCCCACGACACCTCGACGCTGGTCACCTCGGCCAAGCCCGGTCCGTGCCGCAGCCAGTCAAGCAGCGATAGCAGCGCATCTCGCGAGCCCTGCGCGAGAACATGGACGGTGCCATCGGCCTCGTTCCTCACGTACCCTGCCAAACCAAGCCTCTGCGCCTGTTTCCGCGTGTAGAACCTAAAGTTCACACCCTGCACGTACCCGCTCACCACGGCCTGCATTTGTATGACAGGTTCATGCCCCTGCCGCGCACAAGCGCTGCTGCCGTCCATCACCTAGTCCTGTTCGAGCAAGTCGTCCAGCCAATCCTCGTCATCGACATCGTCCGAGTCGTCATCTTCGTCCATGTAGCGCTCAAAAAGCCGGCGATAGTCTGTCAGACTCCCGTCGTCCTCGGCGTCCAGCTCTTCGTCGGCGTCCTCCAGCTCCAGCTCATCATGCGCGGGTGCATGGTGAGCACGAAGCAGGCTCTCCTCGTCCTCAGTATCGAAAACGAACATGTCGAAATCGAGGTTGGCAAAGCCCAGCCCCTCCAACGCCTCCTGAGCTGCAAGGCTGAGGGCCTCGTCCTCGCCCTCCACGAGCCGCTCAAGGAGTTGGCGCGCACGTTTTCCGCCAATCTCGCCCATCGCCCAGACAGCCATGGCCTGCACCTCGGCATCCCGATCGCCGGTGATGATCCGTGCCAGCATGGGCACAGCACGAGTCAGTCGCAGCTCTCCCGAAGCACGGGCGGCCTCGTAGCGCATGGCGGCCTCGTCACTGTGCAGCTCGGCCAGCACGGTCTCGGACCAAAAGCGATCGGCGCTCCGCCCCATGGCAAAGAGTGCGCTCTGCCGCATCAGAGGGTCCGAGTGCGCATAGGCGGCATCGATCAGCCGCGTAATGGCATCTGTATTGATAAACGCCAGCGACTCGAGCGCACGGCGAGAGACCTCGAGCGACTGGCTGGCATGGGCGCGCTCCAGTGCCTCCCGCACGCACGTCGCGCGAGCGCTGTCCAATTCATCGCACTCGGCCAGGTAGATGTACCGCCCGAGAGAGGTCGCTGCCGCGGCGCGCACCATATCGCTGGGATCAGACTCGAGCAGAGCGATCAGCTTACGTATCAGATCGGGCCGCTCATCCTCCCACAGGCCTTCGACGGCCAGACGGCGCACCTCCGGCAGAACATCGTCCAGTGCGACACGATACAATCCCGTATAGTCCAGCTCATAGTCGGCCTCGGCGTTCTCCACCATGCTGGCCAGCGCGGCCCTGCGGAGCGCGTCCGGAATCCGGGGGAAATGCTCGCGAAACCAGGCGATGTCATCGGGTCCGGCCCTTGAAAAGCGTTCTACGAGCCCCCGACCCACCTCCCCCTTGAGCGAGGCCAACTCCTCAAGCGCGGTCTTGAACTCTTCTGTCATCTTGTTGTTCTCCCGTTGCCATAGCCCGAGCGACGGCGCCAAAGGCAACTAACCAAGTCATCGACTATCCAATCAGTTTGCGGATGTCCGCGTACGTAACCAGGACCATAACGGCGATCAGGAGCATCATCCCAACCAGGTGAACGAGGCCCTCCTTCTCGGCCGGCACCCGCTTGCCCCCGCGAACCCACTCCAGCAGGACAAAGATCAGGCGGCCGCCGTCCAGCGCTGGCAGGGGAAGGAGATTGAGCATAAACAGATTGACACTCAACATCCCGGTGAGCTCGATGAGCTGCTCGATGCCAGATTGTGCAGCCTGCGTGGTATACTGGTAGATGCCCACCGGCCCGCTGAGCTCGAGAGCGGTCTCGCCGCTAATGGCCGAGCGCAGCGCCAGATAGAGCCCCTGCATCATACGCCAGGTTGTCTCCAGGCCCCTCGGGATGGCCTCCATGAGCGGGTAGGCCTGCCGCTCGAGCGGGAGATCCAGCGCAACCCCGAGCGAGCCCTCGTCCTCCGGCGGGTTCAGCCGCGGCGTCACCAGCACGGGCTCCAGAATCCGCCCATTGCGGCTCAGCACAATCTCCACCTGCTGGCCAAGGTGCGCCTGAATCAACGCCACGGCCTCATCAACATCGTCGACGGGCTCGCCGCCAATGCTCACGATCGTGTCGCCCACCGTGATACCCGCCATCTCCGCAGGAGAGCCAGGCGCGACAAAGTAGACGCCAGCGCCAGGCTTGTCCACAGGCGTGAGCGCGCCAACCAAAAAGAGCACAGTGAACAGCACAATGGCCAGCAAAAGGTTCATGAGAGAACCAGCCGCAAACACAAAGGCGCGCACCTTGCGACTCTTGTCTGCGAGGCCGCCGACCACGCCGGGCTCATCCTCGTGCATACGAACAAAGCCGCCAAAGGGGATCCAGTTCAGGGTGATCGCTGTTCCGCGCCACTCCCCCAATCGGGCCAGGCGCGGCGGGTAGCCAAAGCCGAACTCTTCGACATAGACACCTGTCGCCTTGGCGGCGAGCAGGTGGCCTAGCTCATGCACAAAGATCAGCAGGCTAAAGATCACGATAAAGGATACAAAGCCCGTCATAGTTCTACTTCCTCTGGGGTGTGCCTGGCTGGTTCGCAATGGCCAGCTCTTCGATCACCCGGCACACGTAATCAGTACTCCAGCAGCGTGCCCTCTTCCGCGTCGGCGCTGGTCAAGACCCGTTCCACGAGCTGTGGCGTCCGCCCGGTCACGATCCGGACCTGCAATCCAGGCATTTCTGTGGCCAGCGCAAACAGCGACCGCACCTTGGTGAGCATCCCCCCGGTGACATCGACACCAAAGGAGGCCGAAAGCATCTCTTCCACCTGGGCATAGTTGCGCGCCGTGACGGCGGGCACCAGCCGAACAACCGTATCCCGGTGCGGATCGCCCGAGTATACCCCGGCGACCTCACCGGCCATGATGATGCGCGAGGGGCACAGCACGCGCGCCATATAGGCAAAAATCTGTTCCGTAGACAGGATGGTGCAGCCCTGGGCACTATCCAGCGCCACGTCCCCATATACCACCGGCACCAGACCCCTGTCTAGCAGTGTTGTGACCGGATCCAGGTTCAATTCCACCAGCTCGCCAGCGCTGCAGCGTGCCGAGGCCGACGGCTGCAGCGATACCACCGGCACGCCTGCCCCGAGTAACGCATCGACGACAAGCCTGTTCAGACGTTGTGCTGCGGCCGCTGTCTCCGCATAGCCGCGCCAGTCCTCCAGATTGCCTTTGTGCACCTTATACCGGTCGGCAGCAAAGTGTCCGTACGAGCCGCTGCCATGGCCGAGCACGAGCGACAGATCCGGTCGAACAGCCAGTGCGTTGTGGATCTCTCGCGCCATTCGCTCGATCACGGTCGTCCGGGGCGTCTCCAGGCGCAGCTTGTCCGTGATCAGCGAGCCTCCGAGCTTGAGAAAGACCAGTTCGCTCACGCTGTCCTCCAGACCATGGGTACGCGCTCAGTCACGCGATCCTGCTCCGGCTCCACAACATCGACCCGACCGCGGGTGACCCGAAAGCGATCGAGATCCCGCGGGACGATGGTGTTTGGAAAGATCTCCTGCGCCTCACGCAAGACCTCGCGCTCGGAATAGCGACGCGAGATATGCACCAGCAACAGGTTGGCCACGCCAGCATCACGCGCCAGGCGGGCCGCTCGCGCCGCCGTAAGATGTCCAAAGCGATCGGCCATGTCGGCGTCACGATCGAGATAGGTAGACTCGATCACCAGAGCATCGGCACCCCGACAGACCTCGAGCAGGTTGTCCGTTCGCCCGGCATCACCGACATGCACCAAACGCACGCCCTCTATCGGCTCGCCCAGCACATCCTCTGGCGTGACACGCCGCCCGTCGGGCAGGGTGATCGCCTCTCCCTGTACCAAACGTTTGCGCTCAGGTCCCCTGGGCACGCCCAGCTCCTCGGCACGCTCAGCGAGAAATGGCCGCCGGGCTGGCTCCTCAAAGACATAACCAAAACAGCCCGGCCCCCGGTGCACCACCGGAAAAGCAGTGATCTGCATCCCATCGCCTGACCAGACCGGGCCTGCACGCACAGGCACATAGACGATCTGCGTGTCTACCTCGCCTCCGCGCAGCACCACATCCATCAGAGCCTTGACGCGCCGGAGCGCCCACGGCCCGCCATAGATCGTCAGCTCGTCGATGGACTCCCACCGCGAGAAGGTCGAGGCCAGGCCGCCCAGCCCAAGAATATGGTCCAGATGGCCGTGCGTCAACAGTATCTTGTCGATCTTGCGAAAGCCGAGCCGGCTGCGCAACAGCTGCCGCTGCGTGCCTTCGCCGCAATCGACCATAAAGCGCTGATCGCGGTACATAACCAGGGCAGATGAGAGCCCCCGCTCCACAGAGGGAGCGGAGGCTGACGTGCCCAGAAAAGCGATCTCGAGCATACCAACCAACCTCTCTATCCACGGCCGCGCACTGTGACCTCATAGCCGTGTTCAGTGCCCTGCGGCAGGACAGAGTTCCTTTCCCACAGCCGGCAGGCTGGGGGATTCAGCGTAACCCATCCCGGCATACGGGCTCCGCGCTGCGCTGTTCCCCTGGCGCACCAGCAGGTTCACTTTGAGGCAACCGACATGCGCCAGGCGCTCCTCCAGAGCGCAGACCAGGGCGCGGGCGATGCCTTGCCCCCGCACTTGCGGCGAAACCGGCAGATGATGGATCCAGCCGCGCCGGCCGTCCCATCCCCCCATAACCACACCGACGACCTGCTCGTCGAGCACAGCCACGAGGAACAGTTCGCGGTCTCGCTGGCACCGCCTGGCGACCTCGGCGCGACTGTCGGAGGGGGCAGCTCGATGCCAGACGCCCCGATCGCCACAGCGCAAACACCGCGTCATAGTCGGACATCTCAAAGGGACGGATGGCGATACCGTTGTCCACTGTACCGGCTCCGCTCACTCGTGCTCGCCGACCAGCGTGCGCCAGGCGCCATGGATGCCATCTTCGGAGACCCCGTAATAGATGTGGGTCACACCGGCCTTGTCCTTTTGTACCAGGTCATAGTGAGGCTTGCCGGAGCGCAGATACTTGTGCCACAGCCCCAGACCATCCTTCCACTCGACCTTGTCCTCGCCAAAGGTACCCTTTTCATGAAGGGCGATGGCATAGCGCCAGAGCCGTCGCGCTGAGGTGCGCGTTACATTGTGCACCAGGCTGCCATCTCGCAGGTCACGCATCGTATGATACTGGGTGCCCTGGCGGACGATGGTCTCATAGATCTCTACCCCCGTCCGAGGCGCCTCAGTCGCCAGCTCTGCATCGGAGTGACCTGTGCTGCCGCCGGGCTCGCGCTCTACGGCCTCCTCCACCTCGACAGCCACATCGCCTTCCTTTGAGCCACTGCCCTCAGACTCTGCTCCGGGCGACTTGCGGCGCGACTGGTTCGATTTTGCGCTGCTCCCGCCAGACCTGGAAGCCGGCTCCTCCCTGCTCGCCTTTTGCTGCACAGACGGCTGGGGCCTGTCCCCGCGCGTCTCCGCCGACGCCGTCTTGGGCGCCGAACCGGGCGCTCGTTCAAGCTGGCCGGACTCGGCCATAGCTTCGTAAACGAGTGCGAGAATCTCATCGCGCACTGCCAGGCTGGTCTCTGCCTCCTTGCGGATGTAGAATCTGCTACCCTCCATCACATAGGGGCGTTCCTTGCCCCGGGGCACCGCGATCCGCACAATATCGACGTCGCCTGACTTGAGCGTGTCCAGGCTGACATCCAATGGCGGGGTGACCTGGCGTGAGATCTCCTCCCGCAGCACCTTTAGCGCCTGGGAAGCATTGTCCACCCCTTTGGGCTTGACGCGCTGGTTGGCGCTCAGCCCGATGTAGATGGTGCCGCCGTTGGTGTTGGCAAAGGCTACCGCATCGCGCACGATCGCGTGCAGGTTTCCACCAGCCCGGTTCATATTCTCGTGAAAGGACTGCACCAGCGTCGGGCCCTGGGCCCGGGCGGCCTCGACGTGGTCAAAAGGTTGCGCCGTACGCCGGTACGGCCGCGTGCGGGCAAAGTCATCGCCCAGGAAAAGCTGCTTGAGCGCCGCAAAACTGCGCTCTGGAAGAAAGACCTCCGTCGCCCGCTCGCCTACGCCCAGATTCTTGCCGTCTCCCTTGATGCGATGGGCGTCAGAACCCTGGATGCAATGCATGCGGCGGGGATACTGCGGCTTGCTGCCGTCAAAAAACGAGGCTGTCGTGCGCCTGCGCTTGCCACCCTCGAGGTCGGTTACCTCCAGCGCGTGCAGGTTGGGGTCCTGGGTGTAGGCGATGCGCGTCTGGCCCCCAAAGCTGATGCCGAACATGGCCACACCGTGTGTCGAGTTGGCGTGCGGCGCCATCACGATAGCGCCGGCCTCGGCCATCACCTCATAGGCGGTGATGACATCTACCGTGGGCCCCACCTCGGTCTCGCCCTTTTCCAGGAGTGCCACCGGGACGTTGAGGTCCAGCAGCACGTGCTCCAGGCTGCGCACCGGTGTTCCGGGCTCGAAAAGGCCGATGACATGAAAACCAAAGGTAGCCGTGAGCTCGAAACCGGGCAGCACCAGCAACTTGTCCATCAGGCGGCGGTACTCTTCCAGACGCGCCTTTTCCTCGGGGCGCAGCCGGTCCGCCTCTTCCCAACGGGTCAGATCCTCGATCTCGCGCACCATCTGCGCGTACCCGGCGACCGAGTTGTGATCGGTGAAAGCCACAATCGAAAGGCCTTCGGCTTCGGCCTTGTGCAAAATGTCGAGATAAGTAACGCCCTCGTCTTGATAATCCTTTGAGGCCGGGGTATGCACATGGAGATCCATGGCATACCATTCCATGTTACCCTGGGTCGGCCCCCTGTTGCTTTGTCGTCTTGCCACTATCATGTCCTTCCGTATTCAAAGCTGCCGCAAGGACCTGCTCCACTCGATCGACGAGGATGATCTCGAGTTCTTGCAGGACCTCATCGGGCAGTTCACTTAGGTCTCGTTCATTGCGCCTGGGCAAGCACACACGCTTGATGCCGGCGCGATGCGCGGCCAACACCTTTTCTTTGATGCCGCCCACCGGGAGCACCAGCCCCCGCAGCGTGATCTCGCCTGTCATGGCGAGATCGCCATGCACCGGACGCCCGCTGACTAGAGATGCCAGCGCGGTAACCATCGCGACGCCCGCCGAGGGGCCATCCTTGGGAATGGCGCCGGCTGGTACGTGCAGCTGGATGTCCAGCGTATCAAATACGTCCGGATCCACGCCCAGATCGAGGGCATTCGCACGGACATAGCTCAGGGCCGCCCTGGCTGACTCTTGCATCACCTGGCCCAGTTGGCCGGTCATCACAAAGCCATTTTTGCCCTTCATCTTGGTAGCTTCAATAAAGAGGATGTCGCCGCCGCTCTGTGTCCAGGCAAGGCCTGTGGCCACGCCAGGGATCTGGGTACGCTCAGCGACATCGTAAAAATACCGTGGCTTGCCCAGATAATTGGGGACGTCTTCCGCACGTATCGTCGTGTGGATAGCATCCCCTGCGGCAACGCGGGCCGCCACTTTGCGGCACACGGCACCAATCATCCGCTCGAGGTTGCGCACCCCTGCCTCACGCGTATAGTCACGCACGATTCGGGCCAATGCCTCTTCCTCAAAGCTGATCTCCTCCTCGCGCAGTCCGTTCTCACGGATCTGGCGGGGTATGAGATAACCCCGGGCAATGGCGAGCTTTTCGCGTTCGGTGTACCCCGAGAGCTGCAACACCTCCATCCGGTCCAGCAAAGGCGCCGGGATGGTGTCCAGCACATTCGCAGTCGTGATGAACATCACCTGCGACAGATCAAAGGGCACACCCAGATAATGATCGCGGAATTCGGCATTCTGCTCTGGGTCCAGGACCTCGAGCAATGCAGAGGTAGGATCGCCACGAAAATCGGCACCCACCTTGTCAATCTCGTCCAGCATAAACACGGGGTTGCGGGTGCCGCAGCGGCGAATGGCCTGCATGATACGCCCGGGCATGGCCCCAATGTAGGTGCGCCGGTGGCCGCGTATCTCGGCTTCATCGTGTACGCCCCCCAGGGACTGCCGGATAAACTTGCGCCCGAGTGCACGCGCGATGGACTGCCCCAGCGACGTCTTGCCGACGCCGGGCGGACCCACCAGACACAGGATGACACCCTCGCGCTCACGCCGGATCAGGTCCCCGGATGCCTCCTCTTGGGGCTCACCGGAACGCTCCTGTCGCAGCTTGCGCACTGCCAGATACTCCACTATGCGATCTTTGATCTCTGTGAGATCATAGTGGTCCTCGTCCAGCACCTGTCGCGCCGCCTTGACGTCGAGGTTGTCCTCGGTAGCCGTCCTCCAGGGCAGGCTAACCAGCCAGTCCAGATAGGTGCGAATCACGGAATACTCTGCGGCCGCCGGAGGCAGTTTGGTTAACCTGTCCAGCTCCCGGTTGGCCTCTCGCTCCGCCTCCTCCGGCATCCCTGCCTCTGCAATGCGCTCAGCGAGCTCGCGCGCCTCGACGACCTGCTCGCTGTCCTCGCCCAGCTCTCGCTGGATCGCCTTGAGCTGCTCCTGCAAAAAGTACTTGCGCTGCATATCGCCGATCTCGGACTGGGCGTCGTTTCGAATCTTTTGCCCCAATTCGAGAATATCGATCTCGCGCATATACAGCTCAATCAAGCGCCGCAGTTTTTCAGAAACATCGTCCAGCTCCAGCAGCTCCTGACGGCCCTCCAATGACATGCGGGTGTTGGCGGCCACCTGATACGCCAGCCGCACCGGCTCCTCGGTCTCCAGAATCGCGGCGACGATCTCCTCAGTGAAATGTCCCGTCAGCTCTGCGGCTCTTCGGAACAGGTCCTTCAGGCTGCGCACAAGGGCCTCCAGCTCCACACCTTCTACAGTGGACTCGGGCGCGCGCTCACAGGTTGCCCGCATGTACGGTTCTGTCTGCAGGACCTCGTGGATACGCACGCGATCCAATCCCTGGACGATCAGCCGAAGAACGGCGCCCTCTCTATCCCTGGCCATACGATGGACCACCGCCAGAACACCGACGCCATACAGGTCTGAAGGCTCAGGGTCCTTGACATCGGGGTTCTTGAGCGCGACCAGAGCTATCACACGGTCTTCCGCTAGCGCATCATCGATGAGCTGAATGGAACCGGGGCGCTCCACGACCAGAGGAACAACGCTGGAAGGAAAGACGACCGTATTCCGCAGAGGAAGGATGGAAACGGTCTCCAGTTCACGGACAGCTTGCTGATTCTCGTGGTCCTCCAACACCTCCTGACTGACCTCTTGCTCAACTGATTGCGATTCTGACATATATGCTCAACCCTCTAGACCCTGCACGCCGGCATTCATTGTGAACGTGGCCCCCCTATGAAATGGGAATGCGCCTGACACCAGCCAGGGGTAGCGTGACATCGAGAAACCCGCCGTCATAGCTGGCCTCGATCGCATCTTCCTGAAGGTTCACGCCCACGTGCACCTCTGTGCGAAAGGGTCCATACTGTATTTCCATATTATGGTAACTGACCTTGTGCTCTGGCTTTGGGCGATTGCCGCTGATCACCAGCCAGCGATCAACCATGGTGATGCTAAAGTCACCCTCCCGGATGCCCGGGATCTCCACTTTGACAACGATGGCGCTATCGGTCTCGTAAACGTCAGTAGGAGGCCGCCACTCGCGCTGCCGCTGCGTAATATGATAGGTCTGCGATGTAAAAGCCCTGGGATCCTGCATTATCGTTCGCCTGTGGTGTCACATCCGCACAAAAGTCTACCATCTGACTAAACTATATTCTACCATATCGCTCAAGGCATCGCAAACCTGCCGGACCACAATCACGCGCTCGAATCCAATTCGCCACCAGGCGATCCCTGCCACTGAACGAGTACAGCACACCAAGAAGACACGATGAATAGCGATCGGAAAACCAGCGGCCGCGAGCTGCTGCTCACTGCCCTGGCCCACAAAACAGTCCCATCGTGCCCTGGCGCCCTTTGCCGGAGTCCACGCCGGCAAACTCACTGGAATCGACGCCACCCCCCTGCTGACGGATGCGGATGCCCTGGTGCAAGCGCTGCTACAGGTGAGCGCGTTGTACGATCCCGATGGGCAGCCCATCGTCTTTGATCTGCAGCTGGAGGCGGAGATCCTGGGTTGCGAACTGGCCTGGGCATCCAAGGCCCCGCCCTCTGTGGCGACCCATCCGCTGGCGGCAGCTCATCGAGTGCGGCCAGGCACCCCCTCCGGCCTTTCCCATCCCGATCGATCATGACCGGTACGGCATGGGCGAGATGCAGCTGGCGTCGGTGGACCGCGCACTGATCGCAGATCTCGTCGGAGACGGACGTGCAGAGGTTGTCCAGGTGATACGGGCGGTCGTGGAGACCCTGCACGAGCATCAGGCTCCCGTCGCCCATCTCAAGTTCCACCTTTCGTCAGCGGACAAGTCGGCTGAGTTTCACCATGGAGCTCGAAAGTGCCTGGCAGGCCGAGATCCCCCACATCTCGGGCTCTCGAACTGCTCATCAATGCGCGGATCCAGGCGGACAGCCGGATGGCAGGCCTGTGGGTAGACGCCGCCCTGGCCCGCGTGATCGATGCCTCCGGCGCCCTCTGGCGGGTTGCCCGTGCCGACACCTTGACGCCAAACGCCCCGCAGCGAGCCTGGCAGGCCCAAGCTTGTTAGTATCGCCGGCGCCCGAGTTTCGCCCCGGAGCTGCATCACTGGTATAATGATGTGTCGAGCAAGAGCTATACGTGGGAGAACCTGAGACGATGTTTGAAAAGGTCGGCGCCATTGTGGCGCGATACGATGAACTGAATCGGCTGCTTTCCTCGCCGGAGGTGGCCAGCGATCCGAACCTGCTGCGCACCTACGGGCAGGAGCAGGCCGAAGTCTCGACGATCGTCCAGGTGTATCGTCGCTATGAGGCTCTGAATCAGGAACTGACAGATGCGCGTGCCCTCCGCGAGGAGGAGCATGACGCGGATATGCGGGCCATGATCGATGACGAGATCGCGCGAATGGAGCAGGAACTGGAGGCGACATCCGCAGAGCTCCAGGAGTTGCTCGTGCCCAAGGATCCCCGTGACGCCAAGAACGTGATTGTCGAGATTCGCGCCGGCGCCGGCGGCGACGAGGCCGGGCTTTTCGCAGCGGACTTGTACCGCATGTACACGATGTACGCTGCCACCCAGGGCTGGAAGACCAACCTGCTGAGCGCCAACGAGACAGGCATCGGCGGCTACAAAGAAGTCATCTTTGAGGTCAAGGGGCGCAACGCCTACTCCCGGCTCAAATATGAAAGCGGGGTTCACCGCGTACAGCGCGTCCCCGTGACAGAGACGAGCGGCCGCATCCACACGTCCACCGCCACTGTCGCGGTTCTTCCCGAGGCGGACGAGCTCGACCTGCAGATCAACGACGACGACCTCCGGATCGACATCTACCGCGCGGGCGGCCATGGCGGCCAGGGCGTCAACACAACAGACTCTGCCGTGCGCATCACGCACTTACCCACGGGACTGGTCGTCCAGTGTCAGAACGAGCGCTCTCAGTTGCAGAACAAGGCCCGCGCCATGGACGTGCTCCGGGCACGCCTGTACGATCTCCAGTACAGCACCCTGTTCAACGAGCGCGACGAGGAGCGCCGTGCGCAGGTGGGCACCGGGGAGCGCAGCGAAAAGATACGCACCTACAACTTTCCGCAGAACCGCGTCACCGACCACCGCATCGGCTACTCCAGCTACCAACTCGAGAGCGTGCTCTCTGGCGAGCTCGACGAGTTCATCGAGCGCCTTGCCGCCCAGGAGCAGACCCGCCGACTGGCGCAGGTAGCGTGACGCCCATGGGTGACCTGCCCCCCGCCGAATCCTGCCCCATGCGCGTTCGAGATGCCGTGCACTGGGCGATCCGCCTCTTTGTGGCCCACCAGGCCGAATCGCCCCGGCTGGACGCTGAACTTTTGCTTGCGCACGTGCTGCAGGTGGACCGCACGCAGATCCTCATCCGCTGGGACGCATGTCTCAATGCGGACCAGGCACAGCGCTACACAGCCCTGGTGCAGCGCGCGCTAGACGACGTGCCCATCCCCTACCTGACTGGCGAGCGAGACTTTTACGATGTAACCCTGCGCGTCACCCCGGCGGTGCTGATCCCGCGCCACGAGACCGAGCATCTGGCGGAGGAGGCCCTGGCCTGGGCGGCCATCCACCCGGGGCCGCTGCGCCTGGTGGATGTGGGCACCGGTAGCGGAGCGCTCGCCATCGTGCTGGCGCGCCACCTGCCTCAGGCCGCCGTCTGGGCAGCCGATATCTCCGAGGATGCGCTGGCCGTGGCCCGTGACAATGCGCGGCGCTACGGTCTCGAGGCCCGGATCCAGTTTGTCGCCTCCGACCTGCTGGACAGGTTAGCTGGCCCCTTTGAGATCATCGTCGCCAACCTGCCCTACATCGACCCGCAAGCGTGGCCCGAGCTGCAGGCCAGCATACGCAAACACGAGCCGCGGCTGGCGCTGGACGGTGGCATCTGCGGGACGGTCATCATGGAGCGGTTGATCGCACAACTGCCTGCGCACCTGGCCGTGCCGGGACTGGCGCTGCTCGAGTGCGACCCGCAACAGATCGACACCCTGATCGCCGCCGCGCGCGCAGCCCTGCCTGGTGCCGCGATCAGCGCGCTCAAGGACCTGGCCGGATGGGATCGTGTCGTGCGGATTTCCAGGGAAGCAGATGACACCGTGGCCCAGTCAACGGACGTGCCCGAGACGCGCGTACTGCCCGGGAACGAGCCGGAGGCCATCCCGCAGGCCGTCAGGACGCTGCAGAGAGGCGGGCTGGTAGTATTTCCTACAGACACGGTCTATGGCGTGGGCTGCGACCTGCGCAACACTACGGCACTGGAGCGTCTCTATACGGCCAAGGAACGCCCGCGGGACATGGCGATCCCCGTGCTCGTCTCCGGGCCGGAACAGGTGCACCAGGTTGCCCGGGAGGTGCCCGAGGCACTGAGCGTGGTCGCCGCGCGGTTCTGGCCCGGTGGCCTGACCGTCATCCTGCCGCGCCAGCCGGATCTGCCGGACATCCTCACCGCAGGCGGGGACACCATCGCCGTGCGCTTGCCGGATCATCCCCTGGCGCGTGCGCTGATCGCCGCCGCAGGGGGCGCGCTGGCCGTGTCCAGCGCGAATCGCTCCGGGAGCCTGGCGCCCGATACCGCAGAGGGCGCGCTGGCGGACCTGAATGGTCGCGTGGAGTTGGTGCTGGACGGCGGGACCTGCCCGGGTGGCGTTGCGTCCTCGATCATCGATCTGAGCGCGTCTCCGCCGCACCTTCTGAGGCGTGGGGCACTGGATGTGGCGCGGCTGCGCGAGGTGCTGCCTGACCTGGAGGAATGACGAGTACCCCCTAGGCGACTCGAACGCCTGCCACCAGCTCCGGAGGCTGGTGCTCTATCCACTGAGCTAAGGGGGCACTGGCGCAAGTATAACATGCGTCAGCGATGCGGCAAAATCTCCCGGCGCCCGCTACAACCTCCGGTGAGGCTTCGGCAGCGCCAGCATGGCACCATTGAGGTTGCCCAGCACAGCCACCACGGCCAGCAGCAGCAGCATATAGTTGAGTGAGATCACGGCTCCGAAGACAAAGGCGCCCGCAGCACCCAGGCTGGAAAGAAAAGCATGCCTGAGCGGCACCTGATACGCCATGCGCGAGACCAGCGCTCCAGCCAACAGCGTCGCCATAAAGACGCCCAGCAGCATCAGCGGAGGGCCGTAGAGCGCGTAGGCCTCAGCTGTCGTCTCGGACAGCGACCAGTAGGCACCCAGGATCGTCGCAAAGGCCGCAATGCCCACGTTCAAGGCGATGCCCCCCGCCAGCAACCACCAGTTGACATCGTCAAAGCTCATCACATGCTTGAGTAGCTGCCTCATCCTGCCTCCCTTCGAACCGGGCCGGAACGCCGGGAAACGAGCACCTGTAAAGAAAAAAAGCACCACGGATGGTGGTGCCTTTTGTGCGCCCGGGGCGGCTCGAACGCCCAACTTACGGTTTCGTAGACCGGCCCTCTATCCAATTGAGGTACGGGCGCAAGCAGTACCTGACAACGCCATTTTAGCACACCGACAGGTGCGTGCCAAATCACCGCACGCGCACCCGGCCACGCGCGCCGTCACAGCGGGGAGGCAGGGATTCGAACCCTGGGCAGAGAGTTACCCCTGCAACCACTTAGCAGGCGGCCCCGATCGTCCACTCCGGCACCTCCCCCACGAACACAGACCGAGGCGGAGGGAGAGGGATTCGAACCCCCGGATCTTGCGATCAACGGTTTTCAAGACCGCCGCAATAAACCACTCTGCCATCCCTCCACAGCTGTGGATGGCGCCTCTCCATCCGACGGCGGCCAGTATAGCAGAGGGGACAGAAGCTGTCAATCCTGTCTGGCCGCTCGCACATGGCGCGTATCCGCCGTTGCGTCTCGACACCAGCGCCGCTGGCACTCTTTCACGCCGGGGGCCGCAGGTTCGGACGCAGGCCGGCAGGCGCCCGGGCCAGTGCTGCGCCGCACGGCGCGCACACTGATCTAAGGGTCGAGACTGCCATCCCGGGCCCTTCCGACCCGTACGTACAGACCTGCGCCTCATCAATCTTGCAGGCTGCCCTCTGCCCAAATTGACACTTGCCGCGCATGCCCTATAATCTGAAAAATGTTACTGTTATGTTCATCCGGCAATGTAAGGACTGTGCTCGGGCCTCACAAAAAGCAGGTTCGCCACAAGGAGCCCATGAAGAGGTATTCCCCGATCCTGTGCTCTCTGCTCATCGCACTGGTCGCCGTCCTTGTCACCGCCTGCAGTTCGCCTAGCCTGGCGTTACAGAGCCCTCCACAGCCCGTGCCCGAGGAGCGCACCGCCCGCCTGCCGCAGGACGCATCGACGCAGACACAACCGGCGGCAGCAACGCCTCTCGCTACCGGTAATCCAGCAGGCGCCCGTAAAGGCTCGGATGCGGGCGTAGCGACGAGTATCACAATCCTGCTGACAAACGATGTGCACGGCAAAGTAGACCCCTGCGGTTGAGGCGTGCCCATGGGTGGGTTGGCCCGGCGGGCCACCTTGATTGAGCAGACACGGAACAGCGTCGAGGGCGTCTTGCTGGTGGTCGACTCCGGCAACTCCTTGATGGGAGACCCGCTCTCGCTGCGCAGCGATGGACGGGTGATCCTTGAAGCGATGAATGCCATGGGCTACGATGCCCTGGGCATCGGCACCGGCGAACTGATGAAAGGGCCAGAGGTGCTGCGCGAGCGCGTAAGCGAGGCAGCTTTCCCCGTCGTCTCCGCCAACCTGGTCGATAGCGCCACGGGCGAGCCGCTTTTCGAGCCCTATACCATCCTTGAGCGTTCTGGCGTGCGCTTCGGCGTAATCGGCCTGACGGACACGGATGCTCTGCAGGGGCTGGAATCCTCCTGGCCCGGCGCCACCATCCTCAGACCCGAGGAGACGCTCGGTGGCTATATCACAGAGCTTGACGCGCAGGTAGACCTAATTGTGGTTCTGGCCCGCATGGGTTCTGTTGAGGCCGCCTCGCTCGCGCGGAGCGTGCCAGGCATCGACGTGATCGTGGGCGGTAACGAGCGCTATGTGGTCACCGAGCCGCAGACCACGGGCGACACGCTTTATGTCCAGTCCGGCTATGATGGCGAATGGCTCGGAAGACTGGATCTGGCGCGTGAGGGCGAGCAGTATAACCTCTTGCGGTACGAGATCCTCTATATGCGACCGGATGTCCCGCACAGTGCCGAGATGGCGGACCTGGTCCAGCGCTACTATCGCCAGTATCCCGAGTAGTCGGGTTACACTTGGGTGAGCGCAGGCACAAACGAGTCCGTGGTTCGCGGACACGAGGCGGGCCATCACTGGCTGCCGCCACATGCACAGGAGTTACTGCTATGGCAGCAATCACTTCGGTGATCAAACGTACAGGGGCCGTTGTGCCCTTTAACCAGGACCGCATCACCAACGCGATCTATCGCGCCGCCGTTTCGGTGGGCGGGCGAGACCGCGCGATCGCCGAGGATCTGGCGGCCAAGGTCGTCGCACAGCTGGAAGCTCAGACCCCCGAAGGTGTCATCCCACACGTGGAGGACATCCAGGACGTCGTCGAGACTGTCTTGATCAAGAACGGCCATGCGCGCACTGCCAAGGCCTATATCCTCTACCGCGACGAGCGCGCCCGACGCCGGCAGCAGAGGCAAAAGCACGAGGCACTGGCCCGGCAGAACATCCCCTGGCGCAAGATCTATGAGGTGCTCAACTGGAGCATCGATCACGGCGTGCAGACCGTGGACCAGCTCAACAAGCGCATCGCGCGGGGCGAGTTTGCGCAGGTCGTCGCCGAATCCGATCAGGCGTACCAAGATGACATCGCGCTGGCTGCGGACATGATCCATGAGCGACGCGGTGAGATTCGCCTTGCCATCGTGGCCGGGCCCTCCTCCTCCGGCAAAACCACCACCACCATCAAACTCAGCAACCTGCTGGTGGACATGGGCCTCAGGCTGGTCCCGCTCACGGTGGACCACTACTTTTACGACCTCGAAGAGCACCCGGTGGACGAGTTCGGCGACTATGACTATGAGACGCCGCAGGCGCTCGATCTGGCCCTGATCAACGAGCATCTCAAGGCCCTGATCGCGGGCGAGCAGGTGCGGATCCCCTACTATGATTTCAAGACCGGCAAGCGCCAGCTCGATCAGACGCCGATGCAGATCGGCCCCGATGACATCGTCCTTATCGACAGCCTGCACGGCCTCTATGGTCCGATGATGGAGGGGATCGATCCGGACCAGCGCTTTACGCTGTACATCGAGCCGCTGCTCCAGATGAAGGGTCCCGATGGCCGCTACGTTCGCTGGACGGACTTGCGCCTGATGCGGCGCATGCAGCGCGACGCGTCGCATCGCGCCTACAACCCGCAGCGCACGCTGGAACACTGGCACTATGTGCGCTCCAGCGAGATGCGCAACATCATCCCCTATGTCAATACTGCCGACTATATCGTCAACAGTGGTCTTCCCTACGAACTTCCTGTCATGCGCGCCCGGCTCTTTGACGCCTTCCGGGGCTGGGCAGATCAGTATCGCGACGACCCCTTGCGCACCGACGCCTACGAGCGCTCACTGCGGATTCGGGATCTGCTGGCCGTCGTGACACCGGTCACCGACGAGTCGCCCATCCCTGG
>CAZYWU010000021.1:0-9444 GCA_964651255.1 uncultured Anaerolineales bacterium | reverse complement strand
CGCATCAGCCCGCAGGAGGCCTACGCCGCGCTGCAATCGGGTGAGGCGGTTCTCTATGATGTGCGCATCTCCGGCGCCTACGATGCGGGCCACGCTGCGGGCGCCATTCCCCTGCCGGAATCGGATGTTGTCGCCCGCCTGGATGAGCTACAAGATGGCCGCCTCCACATCCCGTACCGCACTTGACCTGACGAGGCCAGCAGCGCCCGGGTGGCGCTGTCCCTGATCGACGCGGGCCTCGATTCGAAGCCGATGCGCCAGGTGCCGTCGCAAAGGTGCCCGGCGCTGGCGCAATTGCCGGCGCAGGCTAGTCCCCGCTATCCCCGGGTTATCCCAAGCTTTATCCCAAATATCCCAAATGTTCCCGATGCCGCGCGCTGGCAACTGCAGGCGCAGCGCAGTAGAATAATGCCCGGGAGGAAGCCAGTGGAAAAGCAACACGTGTTAGTCTATCGCGATCCAGAGCGGTACGCCGCCTGGCCCGCCAACTATGGCCTGTGGGGCTGGGGCGACGAACTGGTGGTAGGGTTCACCGTCGGCTACCCGCTGCCGGAAGGCCGCTTTCACGCCCGCGACAGCCGGCGGCCGTTCACCACGATGCAGGCCCGCAGCCTGGACGGCGGCGCCAGCTGGCGGATGGAACCTATGAACGCTCCTGCTCCGGGCGGACGCGCGCTCTCCTCGGACGAGCATATGGAGCCGGAGCTGCGTCTGACGCAGGCGCTCGAAGCGGGCATGGAGCCCCAGCCGACACCTGTCACGGAGCCCATCGATTTCTCCCGGGACGAACTGGCGCTCCTTTGCGCCCGCACCGGCCTGGGCGCGGGCACGCGCTCCTGGTTCTACACGTCCGTCGACCGCTGCCGCACCTGGCAGGGTCCCTTCCGGCTGCCGCGCTTTGGACAGGCCGGCATCGAAGCTCGCACCGACCCCGTGATCTCCGATCGCAACACCTGCTCGCTATTTTTGACCGCCTCGCGCGAGGACGGCGGCGAGGGCAAGGGGGTGTTCTGCGCTCGCACCGTCGACGGCGGACGGAGCTGGGCGCTGCGCTCCTGGGTCGTCCAGCCCGCCACGGGCTATGCCATCATGCCCTCCACCGTGCGGCTGCCTGGCGGCGCGCTGCTGACCGCCGTGCGCTGCCATGAGGCAGGCGAGTTTGACCGGGGGCAGCACTGGATCGACCTGTACCGCTCGGATGACGATGCCCTCACCTGGCGCCAGGTCACCCGGCCGGTGCCGGACACGGGCCAGGGCGGCAACCCGCCCGCGCTGGTGCTCCTCCAGGACGGGCGCCTCTGCCTGACCTATGGCTATCGCGCTGCGCCTTTCGGCATCCGCGCGCGCCTGAGCGGCGATGAGGGCGCCAGCTGGGAACCAGAGATCATCCTGCGCGACGACGGCGGCAGCCACGACCTGGGCTACACGCGAACCCTGCAGCGCGGGGATGGCACCCTGGTCACCGTCTACTACTACAACGATACCCCGGGCGGGGCGGCGTACATCGCTGCCACACTCTGGCGTCCTTAGGATCGCCCATGCACGAGCCATCCTCTTCACGCAGGATACCCGGCACATCGATCGAGATCGTCCGGCCTCTTCCGCGTCCAGCCCCGCTGCGAATGGCGCTGCTGGATTTCGACGGGACGTTGTCGCTCATCCGCGCCGGCTGGCAGGACGTGATGGCCGACCGCATGGTGGCGGACCTGCTGGCCCTGGGGACGGGCGAGAGCGCCACCGTGCTGCGGGCCGAGATCATGGCTATGATCGACCACACCACCGGGCAACCCACCGCCCAGCAGATGGACGCTTTTCGCGAGGCGGTGATCGAACGGGGAGGCAGACCTCTCAGCACGGAGGCCTGCATGGAGCGCTACCGGGCCGATCTGGCCCGAGTGATCGACGGGCGCCGCCGCGCCCTGGCCAGCGGCGAGGCACCGGCGGAGCGCTATCTCCTGCCCGGCGCCCGCGACCTGCTGGAGGGCCTGCGCGCTCGGGGCATCGCCATGTTCCTGGCCAGCGGCACCGACCATGACCAGGTGGTGCTGGAAGCCGATCTGCTGGGCCTGACTGGCTATTTCACGCTGGGCATCTCCGGCGCGGTGCCACCGCCGGGGGTGTTCACCAAGGACTTGCTGGTGGAGCGGCTGGTGCGCGAAAAGCTCTACCGGGGCGACCAGATCCTCGGCATAGGTGACGGCCCGGTTGAGATCGCCGCAGTGGCACGGGCAGGCGGTGTGACAGTGGGTGTTGCCAGCGATGAGCAGTGCCCCGGCCGGCTGAACGCGGACAAGCGCGAGCGGCTGATCGCCGCCGGCGCCCAGGTGATCGTTCCCGACCTGGAAGAGCACAAATCCCTATTGTCCTATCTGTTTGATCAGGGCGCCTGAGGCGCCGGGGAGGTTGCCATGCCGTACGAAATCTTTGACCGGAGCGCGCTGCGGTTGCTCCCGCTGGAGCAGCGCATCCACGACATGCAATGGGACGAGGTGCTGCCCCTCGATGCACCGCCCCAGGGCACCTATGAGGGCGAGGCGCTGCAGATCCTCGCCGACCGCGTGCTGGCGGCCCACCGGGCGGGCCGCCCCGTGATCCTGATGATGGGCGCGCACCTGATCAAGGTGGGACTCTCGCGTTTCATCATCGACCTGGTGCAGCGCGGCGTCATCACCCACATTGGCTGCAACGGCGCCTGCACCATCCACGACTATGAGCTGGCGCGCATCGGCGCTACCACCGAGAGCGTAGCGCGGTACATCTCCGAGGGGCAGTTCGGCCTCTGGGAGGAGACGGGCTATCTGAACGACGTGGTACGCGAGGGCATCGCGCGGGGCATGGGCGCCGGCGAGGCCATCGGCCGCTGGATCGCCGAGTCCGGGTTCCCCCATGGCGACCTGAGCATCCTGGCGGCCGCCTGGGACGCCGGCGTGCCCGTCACCGTGCATGTGGGTATCGGCAACGACATCATCCACGAGCACCCCAACTGCGACGGCGCCGCCTGGGGCGCGGCCAGCTACCACGACTTTCTGGTGTTCACACAGACAATCACGCGCCTGCAGGGCGGCGTCCTGCTCAACTATGGCACCGCCGTGATGGGCCCCGAGGTATACTTGAAGGCGCTGGCCATGGCCCGAAACGTCGCCCATCAGCGCGGCGAGAAGATCAATCTGTTCACCACGGCGGTGTTCGACCTGCAGGACCTGGGCCCGGACGTGCACCACACCCCGGACAAGAGCCAACCGGCCTATTACTTTCGCCCGCTCAAGACCATCCTGGTGCGCACCGTGCAGGACGGCGGCGAGAGCCACTATGTGCGCGCCGATCACCGGGCCACGCTGCCGGCGCTCTACCGGCTCATCCTGGACGGCCTTGGGGAGGCTGCCCCCCATGGATGAGCGCAGGCTGCGGGCATTGCTCGACCGCTTGCCGGATCTGCGCATCCTGGTCGTGGGCGACTATTTCCTGGATCGCTACCTGATCATCGATCCCTCGCTGGCGGAGATCTCGCTGGAGACGGGGCGCACCGCACACCAGGTCGTCGCCATCCGCAACAGCCCGGGTGCGGCGGGCACGGTGACTAACAACCTGCGCGCGCTGGGTGTACAGACGTCAGCGCTGGGGATCATCGGGCAGGATGGCATGGGCTACGAGTTGCTGCGGGCGCTGGAGGGCAATGGCGTCGACATCGCCGCGATGATCCAATCGCCTGAACGCCTCACGCCCACCTACACCAAGCCCATGGAGCGCGCGCCCGACGGCACAGAGCGCGAGACCGAGCGGCAGGATATCAAGAATCGCAGCGCCACCCCTATGCCGCTGCAGCACCGCTTGGTTGAGACACTGTATCAGCTGGCGCCGCGGATGGACGGCATCATCGTCGCCGACCAGGTGCCCGAAACGGACTGCGGCACGATCACAGCCGCCGTGCGCGAGGCACTGACCTCGCTGGCTGTATCCTTGCCTGAAAAGCCCATCGCTGTCGACTCTCGCGCCCGCATCGGCGCCTTTGACGGAGTGATCCTCAAACCAAACGAGCGCGAGGCCTGGATGGCCGTGCACGGCCGTCCTCCGCAGGAACCGCCGACATTGAACGACTCGGCTGCGTGCGGCGTGGCATTGCAGCGCCGCACGGGCCGGCCGGTCTTTGTCACGGTGGGCGACCGGGGCGTGCTCGTGATTGACGAGGGTCAGGTGACGCACGTGCCGGCGCCGCCCGTCACGGGACCTGTCGACGTCGTCGGGGCGGGTGACAGCGCCATGGCGGCCATCGTCACCGCACTGAGCGCCGGGGCCAGCCCTGTCGAGGCGGCCGAGGTCGCCAACCTGGTGGCGTCGATCACAATCCAACAGCTAGGCACGACCGGCACCGCGACACGTGAACAGGTGCTGGAGCGCTTCCTGGAGGTGATGTCGTGATACGGACCGTGCTACGGCGATCCTCAGACAACCTCGACGCGTCGCTGCCGCCCGCTGAGGCACTCGACCAGCTTCGGTCCAGCCCGGGCGCGCTGCTGTGGGTAGATCTGTCGGACGAGACGGTGGCCAGCGCGGAGCACGTGCTCCGTGACGTCTTTCAGTTTCATCCACTGGCCGTGGACGACGCCCTGCGCGAGACCCATGTGCCCAAGATCGATGACTGGACGGACTATGTCTATGTCACGCTGCACTGTGTCACCCATGCGGCAGACTCGTGGGAGGCGCTGGACACCTTTGAGGTGGACGCCTTCGTCGGGCGGGGGTACCTGGTGACCTACCAATCGCGCCCGGTGGATGCCGTCGACCGCGTGTGGAACCTGGTACTGCGTGATGGGCGCCACCTCAACCAGGGAGCGGATCACCTGCTGTATCTACTGGCAGACGAACTGGTGAGCGACTATTTCCCGGTGGTAGAGGACATCGACGAGGAACTGGAGAGGCTGGAAGACGATCTGCTCGCAAATCCGCAGCAGGAGGAGATGGAACGCATCTTTCGCCTGAAGCGGGCGCTGGCGCACTTGCGTCGCGTGGTCGCACCATTGCGCGAGGTGTTGAATCGCCTGGCGCGCAATAGCTACCCCGCCCTGGATCCCGCGTCAGGCATCTATTTCCGGGATGTCTATGACCACCTGGTTCGGCTGTATGACATCACCGAGAGCCTGCGCGATCTCCTCACCGGCACCCTGGACATCTACCTGTCGGTGGTCAATAACCGCATGAGCCAGGTGATGAAAGTGCTGACAATCGTCTCCACGATCCTGCTGCCGCTGACCTTTATCACCGGCTTTTTTGGCATGAATTTCTTCCAACCTGTACTGGACCTGCACCAGTGGACCGGCAAGGTGGCGCTGGAGCTGACCATCACGCTGATCGTGGGCACGCCCCTGGCGATGATCCTGTGGATGCGCCGGCGCGCCTGGATGTAGCCCCACAGCAGCGCCCGTCAGATGGGTTCGCCCAGCTCGTCGTCCAGCATGGCCAGCACCTCGGCCTCGGACTTGCCGCTCAGGGCGCCATAATCGATGAGATCGCCCAACCGCTGGCGGACCCGGGCCAGCATGCCCGCAAGGGTCAGGCGCTGCGCCTCGCGCACAAATGCTGCGGTGACACCCCGCCACTCGGCCTTGCCAAAGGGTCCGCGCTCGCATGGCATCTGCGAGCACTCCCAGCAGCCGGCATAGCCGTGCTCGATGCAACAGGAGTGCACAGGGCACCCCTCGTCACCGCCACCCGCACGGCAACCAGCACAGCCATCATTGAGCCCGGAACAGCCGGCGCAGATCCAACCGCAGTAGGCCAGCGTATCGGTATCGTTCCAGTCTGTCATGGTAGCCCTCCGTCGATGCCTGCAGATGGTGCGGCGCAGTATGGCTGTAGCGCTGGACCCTGTCAAGCGGCGCAGGCGGTCAGCACAGCACCTGGCGACGCGTCGGCTCGGGTCACCGGCTGGTGCGCTCTGCATGAGAACGGCTGGCACGACCAGGCCTGCAGACGTAGAACGAGCCAGGGTGTAAGCGGGGACCGCTGACCATGGTCCCGGTTGACACAGCGCATCGGAGGTGGCCTATGATCCGTTTCGGCGGTATCTGTTTGGTGACTGAGGAGGTTCCGCCTCTGGTGGCGTTCTACCGCACGGTGCTACAGATGGAACCCGAGGGCTATGACGCCCACGCCGAGTTTGCCCTTGAGCGTGGCGGCCTAGCGATCTTTAGTCTGCAGGGCATGGAGGAATTGTCTCCAGGATCGATGGCCAAAGCGGGGGCGGGCGCCTGCGTGATCATGTTGCAGACTGAGGACTGCGACCTCGCGTACCACAGGCTCACAGCTGCAGGCGCGAAGGTGGTCGAGGCACCTGCCACCTTTTCCAGGGGGGCGCGCTCGGCCTGGTTTCGTGATCCGGACGGCAACATCATCGACGTCTGCTACCAGATGATCGAGCACTGCAAAAGTCAGGTTTTTGAAGAGTGAACACGACCAGTCGCACCGATGCGGCAGTTTTGGCTCACGCCGCCGGCAACAGGTACAATAACGCTCATCCGCGCGAACGTAACTCACGGCCAGGGAGGCAGCCATGCCCAGACGTCTCATCTGCACAGGGCCCGAACAGCTGGAATGGTCGGAATATACCGAGCCCGCGCTGGCGGCCGATGCCGTGCGTGTGGTGGCCGAGTTCGGCGCTGCCAAACATGGCACCGAGATGGCCGCATTCAAGGGCTATGGCCTGGAGCGGGGCGTATACAACGCCGCCACGCAGGTCTTTGAGTCCCTGGCGCCGGGCGCCTCGGCCTACCCTTTCCGCGTGGGCAATATGCTGGTGGGTCGGGTCAGCGAACGCGGCGCGGACGTGACCGAGCTTGCCATCGGAGACCGCGTGTGTCTCTACGGCGGCTTTGCCGAGACCGTTACCACGCGGGTCAGCAACTGCCGCAAGATGCCCGAGGAGATGCCCTGGCAGACGGCGGTCTGCCTCGACCCGGCCGATTTTGCCCTGGGCGCCGTGCGTGACGGCCAGGTACGCCTCGGCGACGCCGTGGCCGTCTTTGGCATGGGCGCCATCGGCCTGATGGTGCTCCAGATGCTCCGCCTGGCGGGAGCGCATCCCATCATCGCGGTCGAGCCGCTGGCCTCGCGGCGCGCGATCGCTGAGGCGCTGGGCGCCGACGCCACGCTGGACCCGACCGCGTGCGATGCAGGCCTGGAGATACGCCGCCTGACCGGCGGGCGCGGCGCGGACGTGTGCATCGAGTACAGCGGCGCCCGTGCAGCGCTACAGCAGGCGCTGCGCGGCGTGGCCTACGGCGGCACCGTGGTGCTGGGCGCCTATCCGCCCCCCTATGGCGCCGGGCTGGATTTCGGCGCCGAAGCGCACCACAACATCCCGAACATCGTCTTCACCCGGGCGTGCAGCGAGCCGGGGCGCGACTATCCCCGCTGGGACAACGAGCGCATCTATAATGTGTGCTGGCGTCTGCTGCTCGAGGGCCAGCTCACCGGAGTGCCCATCGTGCAACCGGTCGTGCCTTTTTCTGACCTGCTGAGCGCCTATCCCGGCATCGCCAGCGAGCCTGACCGTTACTTGAAGCTTGGCGTCACCTACGCCTGACCGCATACGCGGATGAAAAGCGAGGAGCGGCCTTTGATCTCCAGACGTGCAGAACAGATCTCGCCCTTCCTGGCCATGGATGTGATGGAGCGGGCCAATCAACTCGAGGAGGATGGCGCGCACATCATCCACATGGAGGTGGGCGAGCCCGATTTCGACGTGCCGGACTGCGTCAAGGAGGCGGTAACGCAAGCCGTCGCCGAAGGCAGCACGCACTATACCCACAGCCTGGGTGAGCTGCGCCTGCGTGAGCTGATCTGCACCTACTACTATGACACGTACCGGGTTCGGATCTCGCCGGAGCAGATCCTGGTCGCCTCAGGCACCTCGCCCATCATGATGCTGCTGTTCAGCGGGTTGCTGAATGACGGCGATGAGGTCATCCTTACGGATCCGCGCTACGCCTGCTACCCGAACATGGTCCGTTTTGCGGGCGGCGTGACCGTAGACGTGCCTATCTGGGAAGAGGATGGGTTCCAGTTGCATCCCGAAACTGTGCGAGAGCACATCACGCCCCGCACCCGCGCGGTCATGATCAACTCGCCCTCCAATCCCACGGGGACTCTGCTCACAGCCGAGAACCTGCGAGGCCTGGCCAACCTGGGCATTCCCGTGATCTCAGACGAGATCTACCACGGGCTGGTGTACGAGGGGCAGCCGCATTCGATCCTCGAGTACACTGACGAGGCTTTTGTGCTGGACGGTTTCAGCAAGCGGTACGCCATGACGGGCCTGCGCCTGGGCTACCTGATCGCTCCCCTGCGCTACATGCGCGCGCTGCAGAAACTGGCCCAGAACTTTTTCATCTCGGCCAACTCGGTCGCGCAGCGCGGCGGCATCGCGGCGTTGATGTGCGCCGGCCCCGACGTGGAGCATATGGCCAGCGTTTACAATGAGCGCCGGCGCTTTATGATCGACGGCCTTCGGCGCCTCGGCCTGGGCATCGCGGTGGAGCCCACGGGTGCATTCTATGTGTTCGCCAACGCACGGCACATCTGCCCCGACTCGTACCGGCTGGCCTTCGATATCCTGGAGAAGGCACACGTGGGCGTCACGCCGGGCACGGACTTTGGCTCGCGCGGCGAAGGCTATCTGCGCTTTTCCTATGCTACTTCGCTGGAAAACATCACCGAGGGGCTGACCCGCCTGGAGCGTTACCTGTCTTTCTTGCCGGAGGGCCGTCTGCCTGATCCCGCCTGAACCTGCTTGATTCGGCTCACGGGCCCTTGCACAAGCCCTCCGGCGCGGCTATGCTGGGGCCCGTAACGTTTTACGACACAATCTCCGGAGGACGCCATGGCCGTCAAACAATGCCTCGTGATGACCAACTTTTACGACCCCAATACTATGTCGGTGGACGCTTTCTGTCGCACCGTGGCCGAGATCGGCTATGCCGGCATCGAGCTCATGACGCCGGGAGACGCGCTGCCCGGCATCGTCGAGACCTGCGCCCGTTACGGCCTGGCGGTGCCCAGCATGGTGGGCCATGCCAGCCTGCGCGATGGCCTGAACAAGGTCGAGAACCACGACCGGATCATCGCCGAACTCAAGGCCAACATCGATCTTGCCGCACGGTATGGCATCGGCGGCCTGATCATCTTTAGCGGCAATCGCAACGACGGCCAGAGCGATCTGGAGGGGATGATCACGTGTGCCCACGGGCTGCGACGCATCGCCCCCTATGCTGAGGACAGGGGCGTCAACCTCAACATGGAACTGCTCAACAGCAAGGTGAACCATCCCGGCTACCAGTGCGACCATGCCGACTGGGGCGTGGCCCTGTGCGAGATGGTCAACAGCCCGCGGGTCAAGCTGCTGTACGACATCTACCACATGCAGATCATGGAAGGCGACCTGATCCGCAC
>CAZYWU010000020.1:18251-51726 GCA_964651255.1 uncultured Anaerolineales bacterium | reverse complement strand
AGGCGAAGCGTCTCGGCAGTCACATCCGGACACAACTGGCGGTACTCACGGTTGGAAATGCGCTCGTTCTCCTTCAGAAAGCGCAGAGCGAGTACCTGTCGCGGACTGAGATCCTCGCCATACTCCAGCTCGACCTGATCGATCTCATTACCCAGCGCCACCGTAAAGCTGCGAGCACCCTCGCGAAACTCGGGGGCCGGATGGTGCTCTCGACGCATGGCATCCACGATGATGTCGATGCCCTGTCCCAACTCCTCGATATAGCCCCAGTAGTAGAGCCCGCGCACGAGGCGGGGATTGCGCGAATAGTGTTCATCCAGCAGGTTATCCAGCGTGATGTGCCCCGGAAGGCGTCCCGGCGAGGTGATCTCCATATGATCATCAAAGAGGCGAATCTCTATCCTCTGGCCCGAGAGGGAATAGTCACGGTGGCAGATGGCGTTGACGACCGCCTCGCGGACGGCCTCCACCGGATACTCATAGCGCTCCTGCCTGGCGAGGCCATTGGCGACGCTGCTTTGATGAATCTCGTCAAAGAGCGCCTGCCAGGTCCGCTCCACCAGGCGCGGTGCGGGCCCGGTCAGCTCGATACGGCGGCTGTAGCGCTCGGGACCCTGCGCGGCTTCGCGCAGGCTTGTCCCGCGAAAGCGGACAAGGACAACACCCACCTGGGGAAAGTAGAGCTGGGGATTTCTGCCAAAAAGCAGGATGCCCGCGCCGGTCGGGTGACCCTGCGCATCGATCGCACCCGCATCACGCAAGAGCTCCGCCCGGCTGAGCGTCTCGCCTCGCGGCCCGCGGCGAATACGATTCTGGCGATATTCCTCGATGATCTCCTCATCGAAATCCTCAAAGGCGGCCCCCGCCACGGTTTGATCCTCAAAGCTGGCCTGGGCACCGCCCGTGCGGGCGCGTTCCGCGATATCGGATGCGAGGCGCATGTTCGTGCGACCAGACCGCACATAGACCTCACGCCCCTCCAGACTCATCTGGTACGGCGTAGGCCGCACGACAATGGTTGCGATCTGTCCCTCTGGAATCTCCTCATAGTACCAGTGCGGGATCTCACTCTCGGTAAAACGCGGCTCGCAAAGGGCCAGGGCACGTGCCAGCACCGGCTCCAGATCATCAGTGACACCGGGGGTCAGATGACCGTGTTCATCCATCCCCACGATGATCGTTCCCCCGGCGCCGTTGGCAAAGGCTACGACAAGCTCTGCCAGAGTCCGCGCATCGGGATCCGCCAGATATTCCAGCATGGGCCCAGGTTCCACGGTGTGGAGCCCGCCGCCTCCGGTTCGTCGTCCCCTCTCCATCTCACTCCTGATCCTATGGTGCGAGACCAAAGGGCCATGCTACACGCCAGCTACCCTCGTCATTACGCAGCTGCAAAAGTAACTCTCGACTGACCGGGGCACTGTCAGCAGAAAAGGTGACATTGACCCGATAGTAGTGCACGCCATCCGCGTCGAACAGCTTCTCCACCTTGATGCGCTCAACCGCCTTCGGATCAGAGCCACGCAACTCTCGCGCCTGGGCCATGAACGCGACGCGCTCCACCGGCCTGCCATAGAGATCGGTAATGCTTGCCGCATCGGTCATATTGTAGACAGTTTCCAGATCCCCCTCATAGAGCGCGCGTATATAGGTCTCAGCAGCGCTCGGGGCGGAAAGCCCCACCTCCTGGCTGTAGAACTCGATAAGCCTGAGGACGCCCGTCACTGCTATCGCCACAAGGACGATGACGCCTGCGATGCGGGCGATATTTACCGCTCGACGAATGTTTGCCGCAATACGGCGGCGCTCGTCCATCTTGTTTGTCATGCGCTACTCCCCCGTGCGCTTGCGTTGCGGACTCTGTCGCACACGCCTGACAACGGTTCTGCTGGGTGGCGAGTCGCTGGCAGGCTCCTGGTCCGGCTTGCTCTCGTCTGAACCCTTTTCACCGCTCGCCGCCTCGGGCTGTGAGCCAGCACTGTTGGCGGGCTGTCTCGGCGCCCGTGAAGGCGCAAAGGCCGCCTCGTCCTTCGGGGCGACGCTGCGCCTGGAGCGGCTGGCACTGCCTGTCGATGCCGGGGCGCTCTTTGGTGCCTCGACCGCATCTGCAGCGGGACTCTCGTTGGAGCCGGCAGCGCGACTCGATTGCGTGCGTCCTGGCCGTGTCGTGGCCGGCTTTTCGGCCCGCGAATCGTCAGCGGCTGCAGCAGATCTTGGGGAGACTCGTCGCGAGGGCGCCGGGCGGGCTGCTTCTGTGGGCGATGACTCCGCCGCCGCTTCGGCGGGCTGCCGCGTGCGTCTTGCTGTGTTGCGCGTTGCCGGTGCGGCAGGAGCCTTCTCTTCAGCTGGCGTCGCCGCCGCAGCGGCCGGCCGAGTGGGGCCCCGCCGTGTCGAGGCGGCCTGCTTCTCGGGAGAAGCAGGCGTGCTCTCCATCGCCGGGGCCGGTTTGGTGCGCGGACGACGTGTCTGAGTAGCCCCAGGTATTCCATCCGCCTCGGGCGCGGGCGCCTCTCTAGAAGACCCGCCACCACCCTCGCCATCCGCTAGTCTGAGCGCGATACAGGACACGACCTGTTCGTTGTCACCAACGGCGACAACGGCGCCACGGCGCGTGCGTGTGACAATACTGCCCCAGCTATCGCGGCGCGCTCGGGGTATGTCACGCACCGAACGCTGAACCAGGGATCCGCTCGAAACACCGAGCAGCACCCGGTCGCCAGACTCTACAACACAGGCATCAACGAGCGCCCCGGCAATCGCCGTCTTGCTGGTGTCGAGGGTGAGCATGCCCTGCCCGCCACGCCCCTGGGCGCCATACTCGCGCAGAGGCGAGCGCTTGCAAAATCCATTCGCGCTAGCGATCAGCAGTTCTGCGTCCTCCTGAACAACGTCGACAGCCACAACCCTATCGTCCGGCTTGAGGTCGATACCTTTCATGCCCGTCGCCGGCAGTCCCTGCGGACGAACATCATCGGCCGAAAAGCGGATAGCCCGTCCCTGAGCCGTCACCAGCAACAGCTCTGACTGAGCATCAGCAGGAACGGCTCCGACAAGAGTGTCCTCGCCATCCAGACCAAACACCGTCGTCATGTCCCGGTTCACGCTGTTCAGTTCGGCCAGGGTCACCCGCTTGACACGTCCTTCGGCGGTAGCAAAGGCGATTGCGTGTTCTTCGTCGGCCTCATCCAATGAGACGAGCGCCATCACATGTTCCCCATCCTCCAGCCGCGCAAGGCTACCCAGCGTGACGCCGTCAGGCTGTTGCCCGACATCGGAGATCTGATGGGCTCCGAGAGCAAAGGCGCGCCCCTGCTGCGTAACAAAAGCCACCTTGTGCTGGGCATTGGTGCGCAGCACTGCCAGCACGGGAGCCCCCGCAGCGGTGAGATCCTCCATCAGCCCCCCCGGTCCAGCATGGTAGACGCTCGCGGGATACCTCTTGACCCGGCCGGAGGCGCTGCACGCCAGCACGACATCAGCATTGAACACCAGGTCCTGAGCCGAGACCTCGGTGGACACATCCAGGTCTCTCACGCGCGTGCGGCGCGGATCACCATACACGCGCTTGAGATCCAGAAGCTCATCTTTGACCACACCCCGAATCTTGTCTTCACTGGACAACAGATCCTGCAGGAATGCGATCCGCTCGATAACTTCGCGATACTCCTCCTGGACCCGTCTTCTCTCCAGCGCAGCCAGCCGCCTGAGCTGCAGATCGAGAATTGCCTGGGCCTGCACCTCGGTGAAATTGAACCGTTTGCAGAGGTTGACCTTGGCCGTGTCCGCGGTCCGCGAGCGCCGGATCGTGTCGATCACCTCATCCAGATGGTCCAGAGCGATCAGCAACCCCTCGAGCACGTGGGCGCGGCGCCGCGCCCTCTCGAGCTCAAACCGCGTGCGACGCTCGACGACGCTGTAGCGATGATCGATATAGTGAAGCAGGGCGCGCTTGAGTGACAGCGTGCGCGGCTCGCCATCCACCAGGGCGAGCATATTGACACCAAAAGTCGCCTGAAGCTGTGAATACTTCAACAGATTGGCCAGCACAGGCTCCCACTCTACACCACGCTTGAGCTCGATGACGATCCGGACGCCCATCCGGTCGGACTCATCCCTCAGGTCGCCGATCCCCTCGACACGGCCCTCGCGCGCCAGCGTCGCGATGCGGCCTACCAGCGTGGACTTGTTCACCTGATACGGCAGCTCTGTAACGATGAGCGCCAGGCGCCCTCCGCTAAGCTCTTCTGGATGCACCTGAGAGCGCATGACGATCCGGCCTCGCCCGGTGGCATAAGCCTGGCGAATGCCCTCCTCACCCAGAATCATGCCGCCCGTCGGAAAATCGGGGCCCTTGACAAATTTCATCAACTCGTCCAGGGTGACATCTTCCGCCTCGCGGTAGTGATCCACCAGGTAGGCCACCGCGTCCGCAATCTCACCGAGATTGTGTGGGGGGATGTTGGTCGCCATACCCACCGCGATGCCGCCGACCCCGTTCACCAGAAGGTTGGGCAGCCGCGCCGGCAGCACGAGGGGCTCCTTGAGCGTGCCATCAAAGTTATCGCCCATGTCGACGGCGTCTTTATCGAGATCGGCGAGCATCTCGTCGCCCATGGCGCTCAATCGCGCCTCGGTATATCGCACAGCTGCTGCCCCGTCGCCATCAACGGAGCCAAAGTTGCCCTGACCATCCACGAGCGGGTAGCGCATCGAGAAATCCTGCGCCATACGGACCATGGCTTCGTACACTGCCGAGTCGCCGTGCGGGTGGTACTTGCCCAGCACCTCTCCCACAATACGCGCGCTCTTGCGCGTGGGCCGGTCGTGATGCAACCCCATATCATCCATCGCGTAGAGGATGCGGCGCTGCACCGGCTTGAGGCCATCGCGCACATCGGGCAGCGCGCGCGCCGTTATAACGCTCATCGCATAGCTGAGGTATGCCGAGCGCATCGTCTCTTCTATATCGGTCTTTTTGTAGGCAACGTCCTGCATCAGGCTCCTGTCAGTGTAGAAAGGCGATCGAGTGCACGCAGGTGACCTTGTCCCGCGCGCGGTCACAGCATGTACGAAACAGGCAAGGGTGCTCAGCGGCCCACCAGCCCGGGATAGACCCGCACTGTCCGCAGCGCGTCAACCAGCGCCTCACCTGCCAGCATTCCCTGGCCCGTGATCACAGCCGAAATGCGCTCAACCGGCGTGAGATCCCAGAGGATATTCCGCACCGTGATGCGCTCGTGGGTCTCGGGTGAGATCTCTTCTGGATCGCCCGCCGATGATTCTATGCCGGAGGCATATTCGGCGGGCATGAAATCGGCCCGCGAGCAGAGCACGTAAAAGGGCAGTTCGCGAGCGTAGGCAGCCTCCGCCAGAGCAGCCGTGCCCCGCCTGTAGATCAGCCCCCTGGCAGACAGGCTCTCTGCCCCGACCACCACGGCATCGACATCCGGCAGCCAGCCAAAGAGAGCCATGTCAACGCCCAGTGTGACATCGATACCGGCCCAGGCCAGCTCGCTGGCCATGGTGAGGCCATCCAACCGTGGTCTGCCCTCACTCAATACTACCTTGGGCACGGAACCCTGCTCCGCAGCCGCGCCGAGCGCGCCGAGCAGGGCCAGATCCCTGCCATAAGTGAGAATCGCCCTGTATCGCGCCAGCTCGCGAGCGCCGCTCGCCACAAGCTCTTCAATAAGAGCCGCGCGACGCCGGCCGTATTCGTGCAGATACCAGAGCGCCTGCGCGCGCATATCGCCGGCAGAGATTGCGTCGTCCACAGCCCAGAGCAGGCCATTGACCAGGCGAAAGACCGCCGCGCGCTCGCGGCCCGCCGAGACAAGACGCTTGCAGCGCTGCACGAGCCAGTTGCGATAGGCCTCTCGCGACGAGGGAACGGAATCGGCAATCATCTCAGTCAAGAGGCCCGCGACGTCATAGAGATAACCCTGTGCATCCAGGCGGGTATCTTTGATCAAGCCGTCCAGTCTCTCCTCCCAGCGCAACGGTGCCATCCTCCAGAAACTCCCATCTTGACCGGGTAGGCCGAGTGCGTGTACCAGACTCTCTTTCCAGTATAGCGAACGCCCGGGGCTTTTCCAACCGCCTAGTTCCTGATCAGCAGGCCCGGCTGGCAAGTGCGGCAGTAGCTCGTGGGGCGCTTGCCGACGTTGACCTCAGAGATCGGGGTACCGCACCTCGGGCAGGACTCACCACCCCGCCCGTGCACGAGGAGGCCCTCGCGCCAATGCAGGCTCATCGTGGGCGGCCAGTGTCGCAAGATGTAGGCGATACGCGACTCGAGCACCTCGCGCAGCGCCACATAGAGGCGATCGCGCTGTTCCGCAGTGAGACGTGCGCACTTGAGAAAGGGATAGATGCCAGCCGCAAACAGTATCTCGTCGGCGTATGCATTGCCGATGCCGGAAGCGATCCGCTCTCGCGTGAGCACGCCCTTGATCTCACCCGTCTGACCTTTGAGCTGCTGCAGAAAGACCTCGTGAGTGTAGCCCTCCGACAGCGGATCAGGTGCCATACTGCTGAACCCGGGGATCGACATCAGTTCTCGTACGAGGTAGGTCTTGCCCATCCCTCGAGCGTCGTTGTATCGCATCGCGAGATGCTCGCCAAACCCGATCGTGTAATAGTCGCGCGTCCTGACCCGCTCGTCCGGATCGGGCCATGTCAGGTTGCCTGTCAGCATAAAGTTCGTCGCCAGCCAGAGCCCATCCAGGCCGATGAGAAGATACTTGCCCCTGCGCTCAAGGGCTGTGACGCAACGTCCAAGTATCACCTTCTCCGATTCCGGCTCGGGCAGGAGATTGCGAAAGACAAGCGGGCGGTGGATCTCCAGCAAGGCAACGGGTTGGCCCACCAGGCGAGGAGCAAGGCGCCGGACGAGCGCTTCGATCTCGGGGAGCTCTGGCATCGCTCACAACTCCTCGGGTTCGGGCTCGTCGGTGACGACCATCTCCTGGATCCGATCGAGAGCAAACGTCCGTTTGGCTCCTCGCAAGTAGCAGTGTGCCACCAGGTAAAGGTGCCCGAACCGGTTTGAGATCTCGATCGGGCGAATCAGCCTTTCGGTCGTCGATCCATAGCTATCACGGTAGCTGATCCGCATCAGGCTGCGGCGGCGCAGAGCGTCGCGAATCGGCGCCGGGATTGCGACGGTCGCATCGCCCCGCTCTCTCAGTACCCCGCCCTGGGCCCGGATGCACTCTTCAAGCGTGCGCACACCACGCCGCTCAAGCCGTGCGCAAAGATGCAAGAACAGCTCGCGCGTGGCACGAACATCGGCCAGCGCGCGGTGCGCATCGTCGAGGATGATGCCAAACTGCTGGCACAGCGCTCCAAGTGAGTAACTGCCCGACGTGAAGTTATTGCGGGCCAACCGGAGTGTGTCGAGGACGACGAGGGAAGGAAAAGGTCGCTGCGATAGAATCAGCTCGGATTTCAGAAATCCCAGATCGAATTGCGCGTTGTGTGCTACGACGACGGTGCCATTGATCAACCCCAGGAGCTCATCGGCGATTTCGGCAAAGGCCGGAGCGTCTGCCAGCATCCCATCGGAGATGTGATTCACCCGGTAAGCACCAAAACTCACGGCGCGCTGAGGATTCACCAGATGGTCCCACTCGACCTCAATGGTGTCACCGCGCGTACGGACCAGACCGATCTCGATGACGCGATCTCCTCGCGCCGGATCGAGGCCAGTAGTCTCAAAATCCAGAAACGCAAGCGGGGCCTCCTCAATCGGCAGCGTGAGGTCAATCATCGCAGAGCTGCCTGTCGATGGACACAATGGGCGCGTACGAGTGCCGATGGATTTGGGTTGCTCCGAGGCGCGCCAGTGCGGCCTGGTGCATGGCAGTGCCATAGCCCTTGTGGGCGGCAAAGCCGTATCCGGGCCAGATCCCATCGAGATCCCGCATCCAGCGATCGCGAGTCACCTTGGCCAGAATCGACGCGGCAGCGATCGAAAGTGACAGACGATCACCCTTGATGATGGCACGTTGAGGCACAGGCAGTGCCGGGAGCGGGACGGCGTCGATCAGCAGATAGTCTGCGGGGATAGCGAGCTTCTCCACGGCCAGCCTCATCGCCTCGCGTGTTGCCACCATAATGCCACGCGCATCGATCTCTTCAGATGACACCGCACCCACTCCCCAGAAAGCGGCCATCTCTAGGATCACATCGTAACAACGATCGCGCTGTCGCGGTGAGAGAAGCTTGGAATCGCGCACGAGGCCCAGGGGATCGAGATGATGTGTGACATTGGGCTCGAAAATGACAGCGGCCGCGACCACGGGACCTGCCCATGCGCCGCGACCGGCTTCGTCGATACCAGCGATGACCTTGAACCCCTCCGCCCAGAGACGCCGCTCGAAGGTCAGAGTGGGAGATTTGTTTGGAATGACAGGGCTGGACTTGACCAAAGTCCCCCAATCATCTTGTGCTATTCGCGGACACGCTCAAAGGCCGAACGGTCGTCGCGAAGCCGTGCCGCCTTACCGCGATACTTGCGCAGAAAGTACAGCTGCGCGCGCCGGACCTTGGCCCGCCGCACAATCTCGATGCGCTCGATGCTGGGCGACTGCAACATAAAGGTACGCTCCACACCGATGCCATGGGCAGCGATGCGCCGGACCGTAAAGGTTGCGTCAACCCCATTGCCACGCATGCGCATGACCACACCCTGGATGACCTGGATGCGCTCCCGGTTGCCCTCGACGATGCGCAGATGGACGCGTACGGTATCCCCCGGGCGGATATCAGCTACTTCCGTCTTTAGTTCAGGATTCCAGCCGCTCAACTTATCTGACATCTCGGGCCACCACCTTTCATCACATATCACAAACGGTGACTATACCACACGCTTCCCAGAGCACAAAAACCACCACGGGGCCCTAGCTCCAACCGGCCTCCAGCGCGATCTCTGGCTCCTGCGCTTCTCCCGCACTATCCTCCGAACCAGAGGCCAGCTCAAGTCGTTCGGGAATGCCAGGGGCGAGTGCATACCACGAGGTGTCACGCGGGGCCAGACGGTACGCCGGCTGCCCGCGTTTGACCGGGTTATCCAGCACATAGCGCTCCAGGTAGCGCAGTAGCTCGGCCGAGACGCGATCGGCCACATCGGGCGTCCGGAAAGCCGGCCGAACAACGGCAAAGCAATCTACCTGTAGCCCTTCGTCGCTCATGTAAACGGGGCCCAGCGCGGAAAAAGACACCACCTGCCCCTCAGGATCAAGCGCGATCAGCGCCACACGCCAGGACTGCCCGAGGACCGGCAGATAGCGGGAGCCAACCGCTTCTTCAGAGACCTCCTGCCCGGTGGTCTCCTGGAGCAGCGTGACGACGTCTTCAATGTCCCCGGGCAGGCAGGGCCGCACCTCCAGCGCGTCGTCTGCTCCCTCGTCGTCGATGTACTGCGCCCAGGCGTATTTGCGACGTAGTGCCGTGGGATAAAAGGTGTTCAGTACGTCATAATCCACCCGCTCGCCCCAGCGGTGATAGACCCGCGGGTCGATGTAGGACTTTAAACTCGTGCTGGTATTCCATTCGCGCTTGCGCCTGGCGATCTCCATCTGCGCCCTGATCTTGTCACGAGCCAGTTCGGCGCGCTTCCTGCGCTCGATCGACTGCTCCACCCTGCGCCGTGCGATCTCGAGGCGCTTCTTGTAACGCTCCCGCACCTGTGCCCGATTGGCATCGCTCGCGTCGGATTCCTTCTCCTCCGCCTCAGACTGCAAATCAGCATAGCGCGCCCGGCTATCAGCGATCTGCTGTGTGTATTTTGCGATGCGCTCCTCAGCTCTCTCGATACGTTGCTCGTAGCGAGGCTGCACGTCCTCCCAGCTACCCCGCGCCTGCCTGGTATGGTTGCACAGCTGCGCCGCCTCCAGATTGGCCAGATTCGCGGCGCGCCACTTTTTGTGCTCTGGATCGGTTGCACGCACCTTCGACGCCGCCAGACTCTGCTCAACAGCTTTGGTAGCGTGATAGGTACGGAACTTTTTCGCCGAGAGTCCCGGCAGGATACTCGACAAAAAGGCGTTCACGTGGCTGCTCGTGATATCGGGAAAGAGCTGCGGAAGGCTGGCCGCCGCGTTGGCGCTGTCTCCATTCGCTGTCCGAGATGGCCGTGCATTGGCGATCAGCTCCGCGAGGCTATCATACACGTGCGACGGCAGCTCCAGTTTCTTGTGCCAGTGGACCGAATCCTTACCGAGGAATTCAAACTCGGCGGTTCCATCAGCATGGAGCGTGATGTGCTCTGGCCGAAGCGTGGTCGCGCCAACGGTGTCTGCCTCATCAGCATCCTTCTCGTCGCCCACGCGCAAGCACAGGATGTCGATCAGGTAGCAGGCCGTGGCAACCATGCGCTTTCTGGGGTCATCGGATTGGAGCCCGCGCTCGATCTCGGCGCGCACCTCCTCCAGCTTGTCATCCAGCTGGAGCGCCTGATCGAACTTGTCCGCCTCGCGGGTCTGTTTCACCGGTGCCGTATCGCTGAGCCAGATGTACTTGAGCTTGCCCGTGAGCTGGTCTTTCCAGCGCGCCACCCATAGCGACTCGGGCTGCCACACGATCTCGCCCCAACCCTCGCCCAAATCCTCCGGGCTGTCCGGTCCATAGTTCAGCGTGATGTCACCGCGGCTGGCACCCTGCTTCCATCGGCCGCGCAGAGGATGTTGCCCTCGCCCCATGAATATGCTGCTGGGCTCCACCATGTAGGTGCCCAGCTCAACCCGCTGGCCGTTGACAATCGCATAACCGTACCTGGCCTTGAGCCGCTCGCGCTCTGCCTTGCGCTCTGCGGCGAGAGCCTTGCGCTCTTCACGCGTCAGCGCGTCCTTCTCGCGGCGCATCTCGTCAACTCGCTCGTAATAGAGGGAGAAGTCAACGTCGTCGAGGGTGAGTGAAGAGTCCAGACCAAGCGCAAGAGCCAGGTCCTGCAAGAAGTTCGCGACAAACACCGGATCCTGGACGTAGGCGGTATCTTTCTTGGCGGCCCAGGCCATAGCCATTTCTTCCTGCGCAGGCGTCAAATCGATGCGCACACCGCGCACGGTGATATACAGGCCCGGCGCCTCGGGCGGCTCGGGCACTATCACCCCATGATGAATGAGTTGTTCCAGCACGTACTCTATCCCCTCAAACACGGCGGCAATGTGCCGCGTTATGTCTATCGCCACTACACGATCATCCAGTATACCACACAGCAGCATCAAAACCGAACGCTGGCCCGATGCGACTCGAGCTATCAGCGAGGCATAGAAACTAGGATAGCATTTCCGGGTAGAGCGTAGCGGTCAATCGAATCCAGTCCTGCACGTCCAGCGCCTGGGGGCGCAGCTCGGGGGCGATCCCAGCGGCATCAAGGGCCCTGCCGACTTGCGCCGCATCAACCGGCAGATTGGCCACGAGGCTGTTGTGGAGCTGTTTGCGCCGTTGTTTAAACCCGGCCCGAACCACGTCAAAGAAACGCTCCTCAATCGCCGCGGGAACGAGAGGCGTGGCGTGAGTCCGGATCGTCAGGATCGCCGACGACACCTTGGGTCGCGGGTAAAAAGCCGAAGGGGGCACGACACAGATACGTTCGGCTTCACCATAGGCCTGGACGCTCACGGCCAGCAGGGACATCTTGCCGGGTTCCGCAACGATCCGGTCCGCCACCTCTTTCTGCACCATAAGGGTGAGCAGACTGGGACGCACTGCCGCCGTGAGCACATGGCGCAATATGCGAGACGTAATATAATACGGGAGGTTGGCGACCACCTTGTAGTGCTCATTCCCCTGCTGATCCAGTACACCGACAAGCTCGTCTGGCGGCATGTCAAGAATGTTGCCCTGAACGAGCGAGATGTTTGCCCGATTCGACAGCGTGTCCTGCAGTACGGCCACCATCCGCTTGTCCAGTTCCACCGCCGTCACGTGCCCGGCACGATCCGCCAACCGCCAGGTCAGCGTGCCGAGTCCGGGACCGATCTCCAGGACGTGGTCCTGCACAGTAAGCTCGCTTGCCTCGATAATGCGCTCGTAGGCCCACTCGGCGACGAGCAAGTTCTGCCCCAATCCCCTGGACGGGTGTATGTTGTACCGCCGCAACAGTTCGTGAACGTCCATGCCCCTACTCGCGCTCCACTGGCGTGTTGGGAATGATCCAGGCGATCTGGCTGGCCGGTGGCACCGGAGTCAGCAGATAGACATCCACCCAGCGATACCAGGACTCCAGATTATCGTCATCAAAACACAGATCGATCCGCCGGTTCTTGATTGCGGCCCCGGTATCTCCAGCGAATCCGACGCCATAACCGGGCACGTACATCGCCTGGCGCATCGAGATCACCGTGGGATCGACGGCAATGACCCCCTTGCGGGCGGGCTCACCCAGCCGCGTGTAGCCAAATGTGGGACTCGTGACAGGCGTGCCGGCGGTGGCCGCATTATAGGACGTGGCCAGCATCCGGATCTTGCGCCAGTACTCGAGCGTACCGCTGGGCGTCTCCAGCTGCCGGACCACGATCCTGGTGCCGTACTCGATGATCCGATCCTCCGGTTCGCGCGCCACCCAGGCCTCTTCTTCGACGCGCGCTACCTCGACACCATTCTCATAGTGTACGCGTACCTGCTGGCGCATCGCGCCCTCCTTGCCCCAGTTCGCGGTGCGTTTCTGGTCGATCTCCAGCTCGGGATTGGCCTCCCAGCGCGTCTCGAATGGGATCGGGACCTCCTCAACAAAGTACTCGTCGTAGATGCGCACCACCGTGACCCGCATACCATCGCTGATCGCGGTGCTCTCTTGCGGCGAGACACGATCCTCGCCCTCCAGGGAGATGCCGACCTCATCGAGAAGTTCGCCAACCGTTGTGGCCCGGGTGCGGAGCGTTCTTACCTTGCCATCGGAATCGATGCTCACGGGGGAGGCACGTTGGATCTCCACCGTAAGGCCGGCAACAACCGGCCACTCCAGCCCCGGGACGATACGATCCCCTTCGTATACGGCGACACCCTCGCGCTGCAAAGCCTCTCCCACCGTATCCGCGGTGGTCAAAAACGATCCGGGCGTGCCATCGTCGAGCACCGTAAGCCTGACAGCACGTACGATAGTCACATGCTGCGGGCTGCGTAACCCATTTACAAGTCCGGAGAGGCTAGCGCCCCGTTCAGGCGCTGCAACCACCAGCCCCTGTTGCGGGTCAATACGGCCCCGAGGCGTCCACACCTCATCCCAGGGTGCGAGCTCAATGCCATTTGCCGTCAGCGCACCGATGAGGTCGCCGTCATGCATGTAGACTGTTGTGATGCGGCCCTCGCGTAATACGTGAACCGGTGTAGCGATATTGAGGCGAATGGACGCCCCGGCGGCAAGCGCCTCATCGGAGGGGACATCTACCAAATCCCAGGGTTCAATTTCGATCTCGAGCTCCTGGAGGATATCTTCTCCCGAGCGCCGCTGCGTATAGTGGACCACTGGAACGCCGTTGACATCGATGAGGACTCTGGTTTGAGTATGCCCGTACAACGACGCAAGGTAGCCGCCGCCGACCACGAGCCCCAGGGCGATCCCGCTGCGCCACGGGAGACGGCGCAGCCGATTCATCACACCCGCAAGCAGGGTTTTTGCGCCGGTCAGGGCGGTCACGGATGTGCCCCTGTAGCGTCAGCTGCGGCCTCGCCGGCCAGCCGGCCGGTGGCAAACGCAGCCTGAAGATTGTAGCCGCCCGTAACCCCCGCGATGTCGATGAGTTCCCCGGCCAAGTACAGTCTGTGCACGAGCCTGGATGCCATCGTATGGGGCTCGATCTCGTCAGTAGCCACGCCGCCCAGCGTAACCATGGCCTCCTGAATCGGTCGCGTGGCAACCAGGGTCACCGGCAATCCCTTGAGCACATCGACTATCCGCAGGCGATCGGCAGCACCCAGCTCCGCGACGCGCCTGTCTGGCCTGACGCAGGCAAGTCTCTCGACGACGCGGATCACCGCCGCCGGGGCCTTTCCCTGAAGCAGTGAGCCCAGATGTGCCCCACCCGCCGCCTGAAAGGCAACCCTCAAGTCCTCATCCAGCAGCTGAGGCGTCACGTCCGGAAGCAGGTCGATCTTTAGCTGGATGGCACCGCGTACCAGGTCTCGGCTGATGGCCGAACTCAGGTCCAGCGCGGCCGGCCCGGACAGGCCGTAGGCCGTGAACAGCACGTCGCCGCGGCTGGTTGCCAGGAGTTGCCGCCGCTGCACGGCAGCAAGAGCGACATCGGCAAGGGCGACACCAGCCAGGCCCGGGATCCACGCATCAGAAGCCACCAGGGGTACCAGCCCTGGAGCGGGTGGAACCACGTGATGGCCGAGGCTCTCGGCCAGCCGGTAACCATCTCCCGTTGAACCCGTAGTGGGATAGGAGATTCCTCCCGTTGCCAGCACAACTGCCGCAGCACCGATGGTCCGATCGTCGACCGCCACCCCCACAACGCTGCCCGCAGCGACATTAACCGCAGTGACCGGCGACCGGTACCGAAAGGTCACATGGTGCGCCAGACACCACGCCCGCAGGGCTGCAAGCACGGTGTGGGCATTCCGGGCAGCGGGGAACACGCGCCCGTCAGGCTCGATCACGATGGGGACATCCCTTTCGCGGAGGAAGGCGATCAGCTCTCGGGGACCAAATCGCTCTAGAGCGGGAAGACAAAAATCGCCATTGGGGCCAAGGTGTGCAGCAATAGTGCGCGCATCGCCTGCGTGCGTCACATTGCCTCTGCCGCCACCGGCCAGCCTGAGCTTGTTGCCCAGCCGCGGTGTTTTCTCGATGAGCAGGACGTCGGCGCCGCACTCTGCAGCGCGACCAGCCGCCATCATGCCGGCAGGCCCCCCGCCCACCACGATAACTCTATCGGACAAACTATCGCACTCCATACAGAAGAAAGAGGCGAGAACACCCCGCCTCTTTATAGACAGTTGGCCGTGCACCCTCTGTTGTGACCACTCGCCGGCGCGTTCCAGCTGGCTAGCTCAGACCAGGCTGCCCTGCGTCACCCGAAGGACACTTCTTACCGCTGCTTCCTTCCGGACCTGACGGGGTTCGCAGGCCTCCGCCGCGCAGGACCCAATCTTCAACGCCGCCTGGCCAGACATTCGCTAACGAGCAGGCCCCGAAAAAGGGCATTCGACCCCGCTATAGCGGATTGCGGGTAAAGGGCACCGCTGGCTCCCCGTCTAGCACGACCATGAAAAGCATACCAGCATGGAATCGATCTGTCAAAGATCCCACGCCTCCAGAGGGCAAGCGCAACGCCTTGCCCCGCGAGACACGCCTTGCGCGAAAGCGGAGAATGACGGTTCGGCCACACAGCGCATCTGGTCAGTCGCACCGCCGTTTAGGGCCGCTCATCGGCGCGTGCTATAATCCTCTAAGAATCCAAGCGAGCGGTTGATGTATGTCCATCCTTTCTGCCCAGAACCTGGCCAAGTACTTTGGCGCGCAGGATGTGTTTCGCGAGATCAGCGTTGACCTGGCGCGCGGCGACAAGGTCGCGCTGGTGGGCCCCAATGGCACCGGCAAGACCACACTGCTGCGCATCCTTCTGGGTCTCGAAGAGCCCAGCGAGGGCTCGGTCACCATGGCCCGAGGCATACGGGTGGGCTACCTGCCCCAGCATGCTGAGCTCGTCAGTGACCACACCCTGTATGAAGAGATGCTGCACGTCTTTGATGATCTCCGCCGCCAGCAGGAGGCCTTGCTGACTCTGGCGGAGGAGATGGCTCATGCGCCCAATCCGCAGGAGGTCATGGAGCGGTATGCCGCGGCAGAGCAACGCTTTGAGTTGGCCGGTGGCTACGAGTACGAAGCTCGCATCCGTCGTGTCCTGGGCGGCCTGGGCTTTAGCGAAGAGATGTACACCTGGCCGGTCGCCGTCCTGAGCGGCGGGCAGGTCACGCGAGCTTTACTGGCCAGGCTGCTGCTCCAAGAGCCCGACTTGCTGGTGCTGGACGAGCCGACCAACTACCTCGATCTCTCGGCACTCGAGTGGCTTGAGGGTTATCTGCAGGCGCTGCCTCAGACGCTCCTGGTGGTTTCGCACGACCGTCGGTTTCTCGACAAGGTGGTCACCCGTATTTGGGAGCTGGACCGCGGCCGGCTAGAACGCTACCGTGGCAATTACTCTCGTTATGTTCAGCAGCGGGAGGAGCGGCGCGAGCGGCAGCGACGAGAGTACGACGCGCAACAGGAGGAGATCGCCCGCACGGAAGAGTTCATCCGGCGCTACAAGGCCGGGCAGCGCAGCCGCGAAGCGGCGGGCCGTGAAAAACGTCTGGCCCGCGTGGAGCGCATCGCGGCGCCAGAGACAGAGCGACGGATGCGCCTCCGGTTGAGCACCACTCTTCGGTCCGGTGACAGAGTGCTCATCAGCGAACAGGGTGTGGCTGTGGGCTACCGGACCCGCCCGGATGCAGGTCAGGATGGCGGTCAGCCGCATCTGCTCTTTCGCTCCGGCCCGTTGCTGGTGGAGCGCGGGCAGTGCGTGGCGCTGCTGGGTCCGAACGGATCGGGCAAGACTACGTTTCTGCGGACCTTGCTCGGCGAGACAGAGCTGCTCGGGGGCGACCTGCGACTGGGCGCCAGCGTCAAGATCGGCTACCTGTCGCAGACGCAGCATGAGCTGGACCCGGACCGCACCGTGATGCAGCAGGTCATGGCGGCAGGGCGCTTTGAGATCGAGCCAGCACGGGCATTGCTGGCCCGCTATCTCTTTACCGGAGATGAGATCGACAAGCGGGTTGGGGACCTTTCGGGCGGCGAGCAGTCGCGTCTGGCGCTGGCATTGCTCTCCATTGTGGGAGCAAACCTCCTGATCCTGGATGAGCCGACGACACACCTGGACGTAGCGTCGCAAGAGATCTTGCAGGATGTGCTCACTGACTTTTCTGGGACGATTCTGTTGGTGTCTCACGACCGCTTCCTGATCGATGCGCTGGCCACCCACGTCTGGGCCGTGCGCGGCGGCTGGTTGCACCAGTACGAGGGCAATTACTCGGCGTATCTGCTGCAGGAAGCCGAGCGACAAGCACAGGCGGCGATGGCCGTAGAGCGCCTCAATGCCTCGGATGCTGGTCGACGGATCGAACGACCAGCAGGGGGCGAAGAGCGCAAGAGGCGCATGGAGATGGAGGCGCTGGAACGAGAGATCGAGGCGCTGGAGCGAGAGATCAACGAGACCGAACACCTGCTGAGCCAGGCCAGCAACGCTCAGGATGGCGATCGGGTAAGGGAACTCAGCATAGGCTACCACGATCTCCAGGCCTCACTGGCGCAGCGGCTTGAGCGCTGGGAGGAGATGGCGGAGACGGTCAGCGATGGCTAAGCCCTATGTCATCGGTTTGACCGGAAACATCGCTACGGGCAAGAGCACCGTCGCGCGGATGCTGCGCGATCTCGGCGCCTGTATCATCGATGCCGACCAGGTCGCCCACGATGTCATGCGAGCAGGAACCGCAGTTCATGCCGCACTCGTGGCACGTTTCGGCGAGGGGATTTTGGCCGCCAATGGCGAGATCGACCGGCGCGCCCTCGCGGCGATCGTCTTCGCCGATCCTGAAGCTCTGCTGGCTCTCGATGCCATCGTACATCCGGCGGTACGTGTCGAGGTGCGGCACCTGGTCAGTGAATGCCCCGATCCGGTGGTCGTCATCGAAGCGATCAAGTTGCTGGAGGCTGGCATGGATGCGGATTGCGACTCGATATGGGTTGTCACCGCGCCGAGAGATGTCCAGATCGTGAGGGTGATGGAACGCTCAGCCCTGACGCGCGAGGAAGCCGAACAGCGCATCGACGCCCAGGGTCCACAGTGCGACAAAGTGCAACGCGCCGATACCGTCATCGACAACTCACGGTCTTTGGCCTGCACCAGACGGCAGGTGGAACGCGCCTGGGGACGTACCTTTGGCCCTGTACCGGGCCTGCCCGAGGAGGAGCCTTCATGAACCAGCGTCGCAGCCACATGGTACGGTATGTGCGCGGTCTGGTGATCGTGACAGCGCTGCTTCTGATGCTCCTGGGAACATCTGCCTGCACGCCTGAGGACCCGTTGCGGGCACCACTCGCAGAAGCCGCGCCACCGCCGACGAACCCGGCTCTGCTCAGGACGAATACGGCTGTACCTCCAACCGCTACAATGACAGCCACCGAACCAGCACCTACGGCGCTGCCCAGTGTGACGCCCACGTTCACGCCGGAGCCCACTCCGACGCCTACGGCCCGCGCCTTCCTCGTCGCGGTAGACCCGGGCCATGGTGGCGTAGACCTGGGAGCGCGTCGCTTTGACGATCAGGGACACATGGTCTACCACGAGAGCACCGTAAACCTGGAGCTTGGGCTGCTGCTGCGCGACGAACTGCTCAAAAGAGGCTTCCAGGTGGTCATGACGCGCGACACCGATCGCGCCGTCAATGAGGATGAGATCGATGTGACCGGTGACGGTGAGTTCGAGTACACCCTGGATGAGACTCAAGCTCGCGTAGATCTCGTGAATGCCAGCGGAGCAGACCTGCTTCTGTCGCTGCATCAAAATGCCTACATGAGCGCATCGGGCGAGAGCGATCCGGAAGTGGGCGGAATCCAGACCTACTACTGTGCCGACCGCGAATTTGCCGAAGACAACTATCGCTTTGCAGTGCTCGTCCACGAGCATCTTATCGAGGCCATTCGCGAGTATGGCTACGATATCCAGGATCGCGGGATACTGGACGATGCCATGCTCGTCACGCCCGACAGCCCGGGACGCCACCTGATCATGCTGGGGCCCGAGTCGGAGCGCATCGTGCGGCCCTCGCAGATGCCCGGGGCACTCAGCGAGCCACTCTTTATTACGCACGCGGAGGAGGGGCTGCTGGTACGCGAACCTGAGTTTCTGGCTGCGCTGGCAGTGGCCTACGCCGACGCCATCGAGGCCTTTGTCGAGGGCGATGCACTAGACAATGGCTCGCCGTGATCAGCCTTTCACGTTCCCACGCCGTGAGATATCGGAATCCAGCATCAGGGTCACGGGACCGTCGTTATGTATCTCCACCAGCATGTGAGCGCCGAAACGGCCTCTGGCCAGCGGAATGCCCTGCGTCGCCAGTTGCTCGCAAAATCGCTCGAACAGCGGTTCCGCGATCTCCGGCGGCGCGGCATCAGTAAAACTTGGGCGGCGGCCCCGGCGGGCGTCACCGTACAGCGTGAACTGCGGGATGACCAGCGCGCCACCCCCTGTATCCAGCAGGGACAGATTCATCGCCCCCTGATCGTCCTCAAAGATGCGCAGGTTGGCGATTTTGGCGGCTAACCAGGCTGAAGCTGCGTGATCGTCAGTGGCCGTGATGCCCAGCAGGATGACGAGACCTGAACGGATCTGTGCGATGGTGATATCATCGACACGGACGGCCGCTCGCGTGACACGCTGTAAGAGTGCCCTCATCGCCGGGCTCGCCCCTTCTTGTTGCCGTCGGGCAGATGTGCTATCGTCGTGCCGGAGGGTGGCTGCATGGTCAAAATCATCATGTACTGGAACATACGCGAAAAGAAAGAGTCCGAGTATCTGGAATTCCTTACACAGGAATTTGCCAAGTCCATGCTTGCCATGGGCATCCAGCCAACCGATGCGTGGTATGTGGTCTGGGGCCAGGGACCGCAGGTGCTCGCCGGCGGGACGACTGAGGATCTCGCCAGCATGGAACGGGCCCTCGACAGCCCTGAATGGGCTGCCTTTCGGGCGCGCCTGTCACAGCTCGTCACTGACTTTGAGTACAAGATTGTCGAAGAAACAGGCGGCTTCCAGCTCTAGCAGGAGCCCGGAGAGACGCTCTCATCGGCCAACCAGTGCGAGCACGTCCCTTACTCTTCCGTGGGCTTGGCTTTCGGCGCTGATGTGACCTCACCGGCTGTAGTTGTCGGTTTGGTTTCGGCCTTGACCTCACTGTCCGCCTTCTGCTCCGGCTTGGACACCAGGGCGTTGCCCTTTTTATTATCCGTCACATAGAACCCGCTGCCCTTAAAGATCACCCCTACGGGCTGGATAACGCGATGCACAGGGCCATCGCACTCGGGGCATCGCTTGAGAGGCTCTTCCGAAAAGTGCTGAAAGCGCTCAAAGCGAACGCCACAGGCATCACACTTGTACTGGTACGTCGGCATTAGCGCCCTTACCTCCTGGAATCGTAGGCTGCGGGCCGCGACGACTGTTCATCGAGCCCACACCTTCTAATTATACCCCCCGGAGCTCCTCGGGCCAAACCGGATTCAGAACTCCTGTGCTGCTTCGATCAGGTTTTAATCTGAGTGAACACACACGCTACCAGCGCCCCGGCGAGGCCCTGAGCGCCTGCCTGGCCCGATGGGCGACGTCGTGTCCGCTCGCATGTGCAGGCAGCGGCAAGACACGTTTCACGGTGCTGTTGACTGTGAACAACGGGCAAGGCTATGATCCCGTCACAGGTTGGCGGCTCGCACTCTGACAGGTATGAAAGGAGAAGATGATGGCCAGGCCAATTATCTCGGGTATTGAGCTCACCGAGTACACGTACACGCTTCAGGATTTTGGCAAAGACTATAACGGGTTCAATCTGGTGTATCAGGCTGGCAGCAGCGTTACAGGCAAGGGCACCGTGCTGCAGGTGCACACGGATGCTGGTATTACGGGAGAATATGTCACGGGAGCGGTTCAGATCGCGACGCTTCCGATGTTTGTAGAGTACCTGCTCGGCAGGCCGGCGCTCGAGCGTGAGCGCATCTACCAGGATCTCAAGCGCGCGCTGCGGCAACAGGCGCGCGTAGGGCTCGCCAGTATCGACATCGCTCTGTGGGACATCGCCGGCAAGTACTATGATGCGCCGATCTATGAGCTGCTCGGCGGGCATGTGCGCCCGCTCAAGTGCTATGCAAGTACGACACATGGCGATCAGAACGGCGGGCTCGATTCACCGGAGGCATACGCAGACTATGCTGAGCGTTGCCTGGAGCGCGGCTACCCTGCATTCAAGATCCATGGCTGGGGTGGATCCCGCGTAGACCTGGAGATAGCGACCATTCACGCTGTGGGCAAACGGGTTGCTGGCCGGATGGACCTGATGCTGGATCCTGCCTGCGAACTCGAGACTTTTGCTGATGCGGTCAAGGTGGGCCGCGCCTGTGACGATGAGCGCTTCTACTGGCTTGAGGACCCGTATAAAGACGGGGGAATCTCGCAGTTTGCCCACCGAAAACTGCGACAGCTGATCCGAACGCCTCTACTGCAAACCGAGCATGTCCGGACGCTGGAGCCTCATGTGGACTTTGCGCTGGCGGATGCCACCGACCTGTTGCGGGGCGATGTCGGCTATGATGGCATCACAGGCGTGATGAAACTGGCCCATGCTGCCGAAGGGCTCGGCCTCGACATCGAGATGCATGGACCCGGCCCTGCGCAGCGACATATTATGACCTCGATTCGCAACACCAACTATTACGAGATGGGTCTGCTGAATCCTTGCAATGCCGGGACTAACGTGCCGATCTACACCGACTATGCTGACGGCTTTGATGCCGTGGATGAAAACGGCTGTGTCTATGTGCCGCAGAGGGCAGGCCTGGGAGTCACGCTGGACTGGGGTTACATCCAGAGTCACACGACAGATCATAGAGTCTACAGCTAGCGGCCGATAACGGAAGGATTTGGAGTCGACCGGGGCGCAAGGTATAATCTGGCCGGCGCGGAGAGGTCGCATAGTCTGGTCGAGTGCGCACGATTGGAAATCGTGTAGGCGCAAGCCTCGCGGGTTCGAATCCCGCCCTCTCCGCCTCGGACAGATCCTGGCCGCCCCTGTACAGGATAGGGGTCAGGTGCGATCAAAGGAAATGCCATTGCACCGCGCGTGTCGCCCGCTCCTGGGAGTCCAGGAGTGGAAATGACAGGCGCGGTTATGTATGAGACGCAAGCGCCGATTCAGCTACCGAAACCATGTCGCTGCCCGTAGCAGGCAGCGCCAAGTCTACCGACTCTACAGGTGAGCCAGAAATGCGTGCCCGTCTGTTCAGTGCCCTGAACGGTCAGTTCCTTCACCCTGCCACCCGCGAAGACCGCAACGTACGGCGCCTGATGGCACACACAGCGCTGTTCGGTGTCGTGAATGGCGGTATTATCTCTTTCCTGCCAGTTCTGCTTGCGCGCCTGGGCGCGTCCGCGGTCGCGACCAGTCTGCTAACGGCATTGCCAGCACTTGTGACCATCGGTTTCGCGCTTCCCGCTGGTAACATCGTTTCTCGCTGGGTACATCCCGTAAAGATGAGCGCGCGGTGCTTTTACGCCTTGCGCCTGTCCTATCCCTTTATCGCCATAGCGGCACTGCTTGATCCGCGGATCGCACCATGGCTGATCGTACTGATCTGGGGCCTGTCAGCGATCCCCGGCACACTGGGTAACACAGCCTTTTATGATGTGCTGGCAGAATCGATTCCTGCGGCGCGCCGCGCTGCCATAAACGGCGCACGCTGGGCCCTCTTGTTCCTGATTTCCGGCACCAGCGTATCGCTGTTTGGCCAGCTGCTCACGCGGATGGATTGGCCAGCCAACTATCTCACGCTCTTTGCGATCTCCTTTGTGGTGGGCATGTTCAGTATCTACATCTACGGGCGGCTGGAGATACCGCCGCGTGCCGTACGCGCGGCCACGCCAGGGCGCCGGCCGTGGCGAGAGCGCCTGAGCGAACTTCTGGTCCCATTCCGCGCAGGTACGGGTTTTGGCGCCTTTTCACTGGTCACTCTGGCCATGCGCATCGGTTACTTTTTACCGGCCGGACTGTTCAGCCTGTTTCTGGTCAACACGCTGCAGGTCTCGGATGCCTGGATCGGGGGACGCACCATGATCGAGAGCGTCGCGATGACTGCCGGGTATTTCTTCTGGGGTCGCGTTGCCAACCGGGTAGGCAAGCGGCGGATGCTGGTCATGCTCGGAGTTGCAGTTGCGCTGCATTTCTGTCTGGTCGCCTTTGCTACGCCTGCACGGCTGTATCTGATGTACGTTGCGGCTCTGCTTGTAGGCTTTTTTGTGTCGGCAGGCGATGTGAGTCTTTTCGAGTGGCTCCTGGAGATCATGCCCCCTGACGATCGCCCGCGCTATGTCGCCATGAATACGTTACTGATGAACCTGGTGGCCTTTGCGGCGCCCATGGCGGGCGCAGCCATCGCCGATGTCGCGGGCATACCCACGGTCTACATGATCAGTGCGGCGGCGATGCTTATCTGTGCAACCCTGGCATTCCTTCTGATCAAGCCGTTGGACAGAGTCACGTTGCCCAGCCCCGAATTGGCAGTTGCTGTCGACGGAGACGCATCGCAACCCTAGCCAGCCAATGGCGAGAACTCGACCTGTAGACCTGGCACCATCTCAGCTCAGATCCTGGCTCCATAATGGAAGGGAGTAACTGTGACAGGAGATCCCTCGCGAGAATGGGAGCGCGTCTGGCAGCGGCTGCAGGATTACGAAGAGAGCATGACGCAGCAGGGTCGCGAGTACCTGGACCTGGCGCGCCGGCTACTGGCAGCCAACCGCACGCTCATGGCGATCCCCGATCTGGAGGAGGAAGCCTATCAGGAGGTGGAGAGCATCTCCATGCTCCTGCATTCCGTCGGCGAACCGGATGAACCCTACCTCTACGAGCTGATCGATCTCATCACCCATTTGCTCGACCGGCTCTACGTACGCCTGGAGTATGTCAAGTGGGAGGTATCGCCGCTGTCGCAGGTGCCCGCAGCGCTGGCAGAGCTGAGCCAGGACGCTGATTTGAGCAATGAGGATCGCGAACTGCTGGCGTTTTTCACCGCGTACGATCAGATGGTGCGAACAGGCAGAGGGCTGGCTGACCCGCGAACACGAGCGAAGCTCTCGCGGCGAGCCGCACAGGTCTCGATGGAGGCCAGAAGCGGTGCACAGCGCCGGTTCAGGGCCCTGCTGGGGCAGATCCTGCGGCTGCTGGAATATTACGATGAGCTCGAAGAGTGATGAGCTGTCAGCGCGGCGATTGCCAGATTTGACCCCAATGCTGATCTGCGCCAGAATGCTAAAAGTGGTCGATTACGCGCCAGCGCGGGGGGATTAGCATATGTTCAAGCTCGTTCTGATTCGACATGGCCAGAGCATCTGGAATCTGGAGAACAGGTTCACCGGGTGGACCGATGTCGATCTGACGGATACCGGGCGCCAGGAGGCCTTGCACGGGGGACGCCTCCTGCGTGAGGGCGGCTATACCTTTGATATCGCGTATACATCCGTGCTAAAGCGCGCCATTCGCACGCTTTGGATTGTGCTGGACGAGATGGATTTGATGTGGATACCGGTCGTTTGCCACTGGCGCCTGAACGAGAAGCACTATGGCGCTCTACAGGGATTGAACAAGGCAGAGACCGCTGAGCGCCATGGCGATGAGCAGGTTCACATCTGGCGTCGCAGTTATGATATTCCCCCCCCTCCCATTGACGACGACTCCCCCTATTCGCAGGCTCACGATCCGCGGTATGCCCATCTTTCGCCGGAAGAGTTGCCGCGCACCGAGTCACTCAAGAATACTGTGGAGCGCATGTTACCGTACTGGCACAGCGTCATTGCGCCCGATGTGCGCGCTGGCAAGCGGGTGGTGATTGCTGCACACGGCAATAGCCTGCGGGCCCTTGTCAAATACCTGGACAACATTTCGGATGAGGACATCCCCGAGCTGAATATCCCGACTGGTATACCCCTGGTCTATGAGCTCGAGGAGGATCTCAGTCCCATACGCCACTATTACCTGGGCGATCCCGAGGCGGCGGCTCGGGCAGCGGCCGCAGTTGCAGCGCAGGCCAGCCGTCGCTAGCGCGATTGCTTCTTTCCGAATCAATTCTCTCCACAAAAGCGACTCCCACCGGTACCGGTGGGAGTCTTTCCGTCCTATGCGGCGAGGATTGCCGCGAGTTCGAGCAAGCCCTCGTCGGTCCCCTTTTGTTGCGTCACCACATCGGCGAGAGGTACCAGGATCGGCCCTTTCGCATTGAGGCCCGCCATCACACCCTCTTTGCCCTCAGCAAGTGCGTCGACAGCAGCGGCACCGAGCAGGGTAGCGAGGTAACGATCCCTGGCCATTGGCGAACCACCTCGCTGGATGTGGCCAAGCACGATGAGGTTAGCCTCAAAGCCGGTTTCTGCCTGGTGCTCGGCTAGATACGTGTGAATGGCGTGAGCATCAGGCCTGGCGCACTCTGAGACTACGATTATGCAGTGCTCTTTGCCACGCACGTAGCTGTCCGCTACCTCTCCAGCGATCTGCTCAAGCGACTCTGTGGTCTCTGGGATACAGGTGATCTCGGCGCCCCCGACGATCCCCGCCAGAAGTGTCAGATAACCGGAGTTCTTGCCGACCATCTCGATCACAAAGGCCTGCTGTTGCGCCGAGGCGGCGTCCTTGATGCGATCGATGGCATCCATCGCCGTGTTCACGGCGGTATCTACGCCGATCGCTTGATCTGTGCCCCACAGGTCATTCTCGATGGTTGCCGGCACCAGCACCGCCGCAAAGCCAGCCTGGCTCAAAGCATGAGCACCCCGCGCACAGGAGGGTCCACCGATGGTGACGATGGCGTCGACGCCTTCCTCGTTCAGGTTGCGCAGTACCTCTCGCACATCCCGTGGCCCGGGAAAGGCTTCTCCGGCGGAAGTGCCCAGAAACGTGCCGCCTTTGTCGATCCTCTGGCTCACTGAGCGCGAGTCCAGAGGCTCAAATTCACCTCTGAGCAGGCCGTCGTACCCGTTCCTCACGCCCAGCACCGACCACCCATATTCAAGGGATTTGCGCACCACAGCGCGGATGGCGGCATTCATGCCGGGGCCGTCTGTGCCAGCGGTCAACACCGCGACTCGCCGAATGGTATCAGCCATCGGTTCCTCTCCGCAGCATTTCTCTTTCGGGCGGTTCACTTGTCCTGCAACACCGCAACGCCGGGCAGCTCCAGCCCTTCCAGGAACTCGAGCGAGGCGCCGCCACCGGTGGATATGTGCCCGATTTGCTCAGCCACACCCGATTCCTGAACGGCAGCAGCGGAATCGCCCCCTCCGACGATCGACATAGCGTCCGATGCGGCCAGCGCCCTGGCGATAGCAAAGGTGCCTTCCGCAAAGGGTGCGAGCTCAAAGACGCCCATGGGGCCATTCCAGATAACCGTTCCGGCCTTTGCGATCACGTCTGAGAAGGCGCGCACAGTCTCAGGGCCGATATCGAGGACGCGCCAGCCCGGTTGCACCTCGTTGGGCAACGCAATCCTGGTCCTCGCATCCGCACTAAAGGCGTCAGCCAACACGACATCCACCGGTAACATCAGCTTGTCGCCGGCACGTGCCATAAGATCAGCGGCAGTCGCCACCGCGTCCTGCTCGACGAGGGAATCGCCCATCTCGTAGCCTTTGGCAGCAAAGAATGTATTGGCCATGCCACCGCCAATGAGGATCCGGTCAGCCCTGGTCAGCAGGTTCTCAATGACGCCGATCTTGTCCGAGATCTTGGCTCCGCCCAATATCACGACCAGGGGGCGCACCGGGGAGTTGAGCGCTGTGCCAAGCACATCGATCTCGCGCGCCATGAGGAATCCCGAGACGGCAGGGATGTACGCAGCGACGCCGGCTGTGGAGGCGTGAGCTCGGTGGGCCGCGCCAAAGGCGTCGTTCACAAAGAGATCTGCCAGGGCAGCCAGCTTGCGGCTCAACTCCGGATCGTTCTTTTCCTCACCGGCCTCAAACCGTGTGTTCTCCAGCAGAATCACGTCACCCGGCTGCATCTGCATCACAGCGGCCGTGACATCGTCGCCCACCACGGTGTCGGTCTTTTTCACCGGCACGCCAAGCAACTCTGTCAGGCGCCTGGCCACCGGGTCGAGCCGAAGGCTATCGACGACCTTACCCTTGGGACGCCCCAGGTGCGAACAGAGGATAACAGCAGCCCCATGTTCCAGCAGGTACTTTATTGTTGGCAGGGCCGCCTGAATGCGGAGATCATCGGTGATCTCGCGGTTGTCGTCGAGAGGCACATTAAAGTCGCAACGCACCAGCACGCGCTTGTTCTTGACCGAAACGTCCTCGATCGTCTTTTTGTTCATCGTCTGGTTCTCCTGCAGTGTCACTGGTTGTCATGGCCTGGCTGAGGGCATTCTAGCACAGCGGGGTTCGAGATGTAAACCGCGGGGGCCTCGCTTGAGATGTGAGAGCTGCCGGCGTAGAATCCACATAGCTGACACTGGGAGGCAGTAATGAGCGAGAAGATCAAGGCCGTCATGGTAGGTTGCGGGGGCATCACGCGATCCTGGTTGACGCCGCTGCAATCGATGGACAATGTCGAGATGGTGGGGCTGGTCGACCTTGTTGAAGCCAATGCCCGGGCGCGGGCGGAGGAGTATAGGATCGCAGGCGCCCTGATAGGCACCGACCTGGCCACTGTCTTGCAACAGACGCAACCAGACGTCGTGTTCAACTGCACCATACCGGAGGCGCATGCCCCCGTTACCATCGAGGCGCTCGAGTTCGGCTGCCATGTGCTGCAGGAAAAGCCCCTGGCTGATTCCATGGAGAATGCTGCACGCATGATCGCTGTCGCCAAAGAACAGAATCGCATACTCGCAGTGATTCAGAATCGCCGCTATGACGCCAATATCCGTCGACTGCGGCATCTGGTGGCCTCGGAGGCGGTGGGGCCGCTCACTACGGTGAACTGCGACTTTTACGTTGGTGCTCACTTTGGTGGGTTCAGAGACCACATGCCGCATGTGCTGCTGCTGGATATGGCCATCCACACCTTTGATGCCGCCCGGCTGATCACTGGAGCCAACCCCGTCTCTGTCTACTGTAAGGAGTGGAACCCGGCCGGCTCCTGGTACGATCGCGATGCCTCTGCGGTGGCCATCTTTGAAATGACGGGAGGCCTTGTCTACACCTATCGGGGAAGCTGGTGCGCTGAAGGCCTCAACACCACGTGGGAGTCGGACTGGCGTCTTGTTGGACAACAAGGGTCGATCCACTGGGACGGGGCCACGGCCATAGAGGCGGAGCGTGTGGCCGCCACTGGAACATTTCGCTCGACGCTGGAAAGCGTGACCGTTCCGGTGATCGATCCCGGCAGCAAGGTGGGCGCGCACGCAGGCGTTATCAGAGAGTTTCTCGAATGCGTGCGCAGTGGCCAGCAACCCGAGACCTGCGCCGCCGACAACATCCACAGCCTGGCAATGGTCTTTGGCGCCATCGAAAGCGCCGAGACGGGGCGTGTGGTCTCGATCAGGCAATAGCGTCATTCAAAGTTAGCGGAGGCGACCAGCATGAACAATACGCGATATGTGGTCCCTATCCTGCTCGGCATATGTTTGGTGCTATCTGGATGCGGGATGGCCTCCCCGCTGGCCGGGACAGCGCCGGTGACGTTACGCTATGCCTATACAGGGGCTACGCCAGAGATCCAACTGCTGCTGGACGCCTTTGAAGAGGAACATCCGAATGTCACCGTGGAATTGCTGGGCCCCGAAATCGACAGCGGCACCGTCATGCAGCGGGCGCTACAGGGGGAGATCGACCTTATTCGCAGCGGCACCGATGCCATGGCCATGGCTGAACGGGGATTGCTACCCCTGGACGATATCCACCTGGACGCCTGGGCGGATATTCGCGAGGACTATTACGGCGGGCTCTGGGAGTCGCTCTCGCTGGCAGGGGAGCAGTATGGCATCCCCGCTGGCCTGGATACTGTCGTGATGTATGTGAATGTCGACGCATTGAATGCTCTGGGCCAAGATCTTCCACCGGACAACCAGCCCTGGGACAATTACGCCTTTCTCGATCTGGCCACGCGCCTTAACCACCCCGAAGGTCTGCCGGGGGACCCCACGCACAGTGTCTTTGGTTTCTGTTCCAACCACCAGGACCTGGACCCGTTCGTCTTTGTGTATGCCAACGGGGGATCGATTGTAGATGACCTGAATGATCCCCAGCGTCCTACGCTGGATGACATGGCAACAGTGGACGCGCTGGCATTCTATGTGGACCTCTTTACGCGATACGGGGTGGCACCTGGCGCTGACTTTATGGGTCGCAACTATGGGGCTGCCAGCAGGCAGGTCGCGCAGGCGGGCGGGCACTGCGGATTGTGGATCGGGCTCTTTAGCCAAAGGGGCCAAACGGACTCGAATCCCTGGCAGTATGCCTGGGAGATGCTGCCAGTGCCCGGCTCGCAGCCAGACCTTGGGCTCTCGATCGTTGAGGGCTACTTTATCCCGCGGACCGCGAGCCATCCCGAAGAAGCCTTGGAGCTGGCGCGCTTTCTGAGCGACCGGTGGGAGGCCTCCGGAAGGCTGCTCCCCCCGCGTCGATCTCTTGTGCAGGAACCGGGCTACCAGCAGTTGGTGGGAGATCGGATCGCTGCTCATGCGGCGGCATTCTCCGACGACATGAACGTCATATCGCTGGACTTTGACGATAAACTGATGAACGTCGGCATGGCGGTTCTCGATGCTGTGGACTATGCCATCACCCAGAACGAGGATATCGTGCCCTTGCTCCAGGAGGCACAACAGACTCTGGAACGATCCTTTGGCCCCTGAGACGCCTCACCAAACCAGGACAAAGGCCAGATCGTTGACGTTGGTCTGTGTAGGCCCAGTCATCAGCAGGTCGCCCAGTGCCTCGAAAAAGGGATAGGCGTTGTTTTGGGCGAGATGCGCCCACGGATCCAGCCCCAGGTTGCGTGCCCGCGCGAGGGTCATGCCGTCAGCCAGGGCACCGGAAGCGTCCGTTGGGCCGTCGGTACCATCGGTGGCCAAACAGGCGATGATCACATTATCCATGCCGGCGATTGCGATGGCTGCAGCCAGGGCCATCTCCTGGTTGCGCCCGCCCTTGCCATCGCCCCTGAGGGTGACGGTGGTCTCTCCGCCGAGGATCACACAGGCGGGAGGGGAGACAGGACGGCCGGAGCCACGGATCTCTTTGGCGATGGCGGCGAGCACGCGGGCTACCTCGCGCGCTTCGCCTTCAACGTACGTAGATAGCAGGAGTGTGTTCAGCCCCAAAGCCTCCGCCTGGCGCTGAGCCGCCTCTGCCGCAAGATCGTTGCTGGCTACGATCACATTCTGTACGCCGGCAAAGATGGCATCCCCTTCCACCGGATTCTCCGGAATCTCTCCCCGCATGCCGCGCCGAATGACATCTACAACACTCTGGGGAACCTTGTCCAGCAGATCGTAACGCTCCAGGAGCCCCCAGGCATCCTCAAAAGTGGAGTTATCCGGTACGGTTGGCCCCGAGGCGATGGCATCCAAAGGATTGCCCACGACATCCGACAGGATCAGCGAGATCACCCGGGCCGGTGCAGCCAGCCGTGCCAGCTTGCCGCCCTTTAGGCGATCCAGATGTTTGCGGATTGTGTTGATCTCTACAATGGTGGCTCCGGCGCGCAGGAGCGCAGAGGTGAGGGCCTGCAGATCATCGAGCGTGACGCCGTCGACCGGCAGGGTCATCAAGGCGGAGCCGCCACCCGAGATGAGACAGATAACGAGATCATCGGAGCCGGCGGCCTCCAGGATCTCGGCGATCTCCCGCGATCCGGCGATGCCCGCCTCATCGGGCACCGGGTGGCCGGCCTCGTGCAGAGCGATGTGTTCCGTGGGCAAGGTATGCTCGTACTTGACGTTCACAATCCCTTTGGTGAGACGATCGCCGAGGAGACCCTCAATGGCCTGCGCCATGGCAGCATCGGCCTTGCCCGCCCCGACGACATAGACGTTCTTATAGTCGGGCAGATGGTACGTGGTGTCGCCTACGATCAGCAAGTCACCATCCCGACGCACAAACCGGCGTACTGCGCCCGCCGGATCAACAGCCTCCAATGCCGCCTGCATGATCTCAACCACCTGGCGCCGCCGTGCGCCTTCATTCCCGGGCCGATCCGTCAGCTTACTCGAGAATGATACCATTCCTGCTCCTCCAGATTCCGGCTTTATGCCCTCATGCGGCTAGACCAAAGCGCCTCTCGTGGTGAGCCACAGGAGAGGCGCTGAAACGCGATCCTTCGGGTTTGCTGGCCAGAGACATAAAGCCTAGGCCGTGGTCGGCTGCGTGCGCCTCTTGAACATGCTTGACCACTCGTTCCGCTCCCATACCACCAGCAGGGGCACGGCGAAAAAGAGCGAGGAGTAGGTCCCTGTCACCATGCCGATCAACATGATCACCATAAACTGGCGAATGGTGGCGCCGCCAAACAGGATGATGGCCAGCATTACGAACTGCGAGTTCAGCTGGGTTGCCAGCGACCGGTGCAACGTCTCCAGCAGACTCCGATTGATCATCGTCTCGAACGGCTCATTTCGGTGCCTGGCACTGTTCTCTCTGATACGGTCAAAGACAACGATCACATCCTGAACCGAAAACCCGACGACGGTGACGACGGCCGTCAGGAAAAGTGAATCAACTTCCCAGTTGAACACCAACCCAAGGAAGCTGGCGACGCCCATCAGGATGATCACGTCATGGAACATCTTGGCGATGGCACAGGCCCCGTATCGGATCGGATTGGGTACCTTGCGAAAGGCGATAGCGACAAATGCCAGAATGGCAACCCCGGCGGCCAGAATGGCATAGGCGGCAGCCCGCGTCGTCTCGCGGCCAACGGTGGGGCCGACTGTCTCTGAACGCTGTACGGTTGCCTCGCCGAACGTCTCAACCAGATCGTTCTTGAGCGTCTCTATCTCCTCAACGCTCAGCTCTTTGGTGCGGATCACAACGTTGCGTCTATCGCCGACCGTCTTGACGCTGGCTTCTGCATAACCCCTGTCGGACAGCATTGCCCGGATGTCCTCCGGGACTATCTCCTCATCGAAGGTCACTTCAAGCAGCGATCCGCCCGTAAAGTCAATGCTCAACCGCAGCGGCGTGCCAATCGTGGCGGTAGATGCGATCATTGCGATGATACTCAGCGCAATGAGTGTGGCCGAAATCATGAAATACCAGGGGCGCTTTTGGATCAGTGTAAACACGCTTTGTCTCTCCCCCTAAATGCCCAGCAACCACCGCTTGGCGCGGAGGCGCTCACCGAATGCGCGAAAAACAACCCGCACAAAGGTGCGCGACACCGTGATTGCGGTGAACATGCTGACTGCTACACCCAGTGCCAGAGTAACGGCAAATCCCTTGACCATATTCGCGCCAAAGCTGTTGCCAAAGACCCACAGAATGGCGCAGGTGATCCAGACTGAGAGGTTAGAGTCGAGGATCGAGGTCCAGGCGCGCCTGAAGCCGGCATCGACCGCTCGGTCCAACTCGCGCCCCTGGCGTAACTCCTCGCGCATGCGCTCAAAGATCAGAATGTTGGCATCAACAGCCATACCCACAGACAGAAGAAAACCAGCGATGCCCGGAAGCGTAAGCGTTACGGGAATCAACTTGTACAGGGCCAGCGTAATCAACGCATAGATGATGAGCGCCAGATCAGCCAGGGCGCCGGGGAGTCGATAGTAGACGAGCATGAACAACAAGACGATGACCAGACCGATGACGCCTGCGCGGACGCTCTTGTCCACGGATTCTTCTCCGAGGCTGGCGCCTACGCTGCGCGTCTCCAGCACAGACAGGGGGACGGGCAACGCGCCGTAGCGCAACTGGAGCACCACCGATTGTGCCTCTTCAAGTGTAAAGTTGCCTTCGATAACGCCCTTGCCATCTGGTATGGCGCTCCTGATCACCGGGCAGGAGATGACCTGGTTGTCCAGAACAATCGCGAGATACCGGTTGATATTGGCGGCGGTGTGCTCAGCAAAGATCGCCGCTCCTTCGGCATCGAGCTCAAAGGCGATAAAGGGCTGTCCCGTAGTCTGATCAAAGTTCACCTGGGCCGTCTTGAGGTTTCGGCCTGTGAGCACGGTGTGGTAGACGGTGGCCGTGTCAGTGACCGTCTCGCTGGGCTCAACCGAGAGATAATCGGTCTGTACGATGGTGCCCTCGGGGAGGAAAGTGGCGCCCACGTCGACAAACTCGAGTAAGCCTGTCTCCTTGAGTGTATCGATAGCCATTTGAGGGTCATCAATCCCGGGCATCTCCACCAGGATGCGATCCGTTCCCACAGCCTGAACGACCGGCTCTGTCACGCCGAGTCCATCGACGCGATTCTCAATGATGCGGCGCACGGCTTCCATGGCGTCAGCATCAACGGTCTGGCCCTCGGGCACGTCGGCCTTCATCAGGACCTGCATGCCGCCCTGAAGGTCCAGGCCCAGCTGCAAACGTATCTCGCGCGTGATGTGGCGCTCACCGAGCTTGATGTCGATCCCCGGATTTCCTGGCCAGGCAACCCAGGCCGCCAGAGCGGTGACGATGACAATCAGGATGAGCAGGCGTCCGTCATGCTGCCTCATGGGGTACTCCTCAAAAGTGTGCCAGCTCTGGCAAAGAAAAACACCCTTCAGGGTGCTTGCGGCAAGCCAACA
>CAZYWU010000020.1:4813-18151 GCA_964651255.1 uncultured Anaerolineales bacterium | reverse complement strand
GCCAACACCATGACTACGCCCTTTGCCGTCGCAACGGATTATAGGGCGGCAGGGGGCTATGTCAAATGGTCTGGAGGCTCTCCGCCAGAAGGATCGTTCTCAGGCGGCTGCTGGCGCGGAGAGACGCCAAACTCGGTGAGGGCTTGCACTACACGGCGCAGCACGCCCTCTTGATCCATCGCGCTGGTATCGACGTAGAGATCGCAGTGAGATCGTGCGTGCGCCAGACGTTGACGCTCAAGCCGCAGATAGTGCTCGTCTGCCGCAGTAGCACGACGGGCGGCAAGCGCTGGCGGTGAAGCATCCAGATAGATGAGAATCTGAGGCCGAGATATGCGCTGCCACATGTCGGGCACGTACGAGTGCTCCTGGGCGCACTGGCGCGCCTCGTATCCCAGGGCCTGCAGTCGAGAGACAAGTTCGCTCTTGCCCGATGCACAGGGGCCCACCACCGCGATTCGGCCCGGCACTCTCTCCGGCATACTGCGCACGTCGAGTCTCCTGGTGAGCGTATTACAGGGAGACTATCCCTGGAACCGGAAAGCGGGCAGAAAGGCGCCGAATCCCGTCGCGGGTGGTGTCCGGCCGGACCGCCACCACCAGCACGCTCACATCATCGCTCGGCCGGCCAGCCTCGATCCGTAATGCCGTCTCGAGTAGAGTGTCGGCAAGCTCTTGCGCGTCCGGGTGTGTGGCCACTAACCGCACGAGTGTGTCAGGGAGGCTCTCTGCAGGCTCACGTCCATAGGCGTGAAGCAACCCATCTGTACATTGTACCACAAAAGACCAGGGCTTGAGGGGTATCTCGACGATGGATGGCTTGGTATAATCATGAATGCCAATGGGATCACACTCGTCATCGAGTACCCGAAGCGCGTCGTCTGCCCAGACAAAGGCAGGGCAGCGGGCATTCCGGGAGATCACCAGCGTCTGAGTAGCCAAGTCCACAGACACCATCTGAAGCTCGGCCGACACCTGTCCGCTGCGGTGTGTCCGCAGATAATCATGCGCGGCCCGAGCGGCAGCCCCGTCGCGCACCCCCTCACCCAGGAGCGATACGGCCTTGCGCGCCACGATGTTGCTGATGATGCGCGCCGGCCTGCCGCTGCGTTGCCCATCCACCAGCACCGCCGAGAGACCGCCTTTCGGGCGTTCGATCATCTCAAGGGTGTCACCGCTGATGCTGGTCGCGTACTTGGCTACCTTGGCTGCTCCAAGTTGCACCTCCAGGGCTGAGGGACTTGCTCCAGCGCCCTCACGTGCGACCATCACGGCTTGACCTGATCATCTGGTGACTCGCTCGCCGCGTCTCCCATCTCCTGTTCGCGAGCGGGAATGGATATCAGCAACTTGTCCACGCGCGGGCCATCCATGTCCACAACCTCAAAACGCATCCCTTCCCAGTCAAAGTGATCCGCTGAGGACGGTACCCGACCCAGCTGCATCACGGCAAAGCCAGCCAGAGTCTGGAACATGCCCTGGTCTTCGCCGGGCAAGGGCTCCTGGATGTTCCAATGCCGGCGGAAATCGTCGGTCGTGAGCATGCCATCCACTAACCAGCTGCCGTCTTCACGTTCGATGATCTGCGGTTCCTCGGGCTGGTCCTGGGCGGGTATATCGCCGACGATGGCCTCCAGGATGTCTGTCAGCGTTAGGACGCCTTCAACGCTCCCGTACTCGTCGATAACCATCGCCAGCTGCGTCCCAGACAGCTTGAACTGCTCCAGAACGGTCAAGGCCGGCATAATGTCGGGTACATATAACGGTTGGCGCAGAACACTCTCAAGATCAAAGTCCTCGCCGCGCCAGGTCTGGATCAGGAGGTCTTTTGCTTTGACCTCGCCCAGGAGTTGCTCAAGGCTCTCCCGTCCCACAGGGAAACGTGAGAAAGGCTCGTTCATGATGCGCTCCTTGAGCTCTTCAGCCGGATCATCGAGATCCAGCCACACGACTTCGGGACGCGGCGTCATCAGTGCGCTGGCCGGACGGTCGTTCAACAGGAACACACTCTCAACCATGTCCTGCTCAACTTCGTCGATCACGCCGGCATCGGTACCCTGCTGAAGCATCGCCCGGATCTCTTCCTCTGTGACGGGCGCACGCTCAAAGCTCTCGACGCCAAGGGCTCTCAGAACGAGTTTCGTCGAGACGCCAAGCAACCATACCACGGGCCTTGTAATGACCGACATCGCATGCATCGGCCATGATAGGATGCTGGCCGCACGCTCGGGGTTGCTAAGCGCGATACGCTTGGGCACCAACTCGCCCAGCACCAGCGTCACATAGGTGATGCCAAGAACGACTATCACCAGCGAGATAGTCTGGGCATGGGATTCCAATGCGGGAAACTGCATCAACCAGTCGGCGAATGGCTCGGCTAGCGTCGCACCACCGATGGCACCCGCGAACATGCCTACCAGTGACACCCCGATCTGCACCGTAGACAGAAAGCGGTCCAGATCGCTGGCCAGCTTGAGGGCCCGCTGGGCGCCGCTGTGCCCCTCCCGAGCCCTCTGCTGTAGGCGCTCAGTGCGCGAGGAGACCAGCGCAAACTCGGCCATGGCGAATACCCCGTTGAGGATAACCAGCAACAGGATCAGCCCAATCTCTTGCAGAACCATCGACGCTATACCTGCCTTTGTCTGAACTTGGCCAATGCACGCCGAGCCTCAGCCCACGCGCTGTCCCGGTCTTGAACCTGGCCCTGAGCCTGCGCCTCTGATAGAGCGCTCAGCACGGCACCGACCATTGGCCCGGGCTCGATGCCCAGACCATCCATCAACTCCTGAGCTGAAAGTACCGGAGCAGGGAAGATCACCTGTTCCTGGTAATCAAGCCAGTACAACAGCATGTTCAGGGCGGGATCCCGCGCCCCTGCAGGGCAAGCAGGCTCCGCGAGTTTGAGCGCGGCGCCATCTGCGCCCGCAGTGCCATACTTTCGATAGTATCTGTGCGCCGCCAGAGCATCCGCAGGCCGGTTCATGTGCCAGATGCTGTGCCGGACCGCGCGCAGTACTGTGTCGACATGCCTCTTTTCGCGACTGGCCAGACGCAGGCCCGCAAGCGCCTGCTGCTGTTCGTTCGCGCCGGCGGGCGACAAGAGAGCAGCCAACGCTACTAGCTGCCGGCGGCTACGCTCAGGGGCAAAGCGCTCCTGCCACTGTGCCGCAAGCCGGCTCACAGCGTCGTACCCGGCGTCCGCGAGGGTGTTCACTGCATCCAGCCAGGCGATACCGGCGATCAGCTGGCTCTCTGAGACACCACCCAACAGGAGCTCCAGCAGTCCCAGGTCCAGCGCAAGCCTGAGCCCGGAGCTATCCGAAGAGTCGAGCATAAGCATCAGCTCATCTCTCAGTCGCTCAGCAGAGACCTGGGCCAGGAGAGTCCGGTGGCTCACGATCGCGGTACGCGTCGCAGGGTGCAGGGCGAACCCGGGCAAGGCAGACATGCGCACAGCCCGCAGCATGCGCACAGGATCGTCCCGGAAAGCGCCGGCATAGGCGTGTCTGACAATGCCCCTTTCTAGATCGGCACGGCCACCTGTGGGGTCCAGCAGCTCTCCAAGGGAGGGCGAGATTGCCATCCCCATAGCGTTGAACGTCAGGTCGCGGGCACAGAGATCAGCGCGAATCGAGTCGCCGCGCAGGCCGGCCAGATCGATATGGTAGCGATCGCCGTTTTCGAGCACGATGACGCGGCCCACGCCGTGTTCTGCGTCCATGACGTAGAATGAACCCTGCATCTGACGAGCAAGCCATCGCCCCATCTGGATGGCATTGCCATCCACAGCGACATCCAGATCGCGCCCGGGTACGCGCCGCAGAGCATCGCGGACGCTTCCGCCAACCAGATAGACTGGGTCGGCAGCCGAGCGCAGTATCGCGATGGTACGCGACCAGACGGCGCTGGTGTCGAGCCAGCGGCGCATCGCTTCCTGAGGGGTTTCTTCGTTGGAACAGGGGGCGATCACGGTAGCCTCCCAGAGCCGGGCATCTCCACACCGGGACGCGCAGCGTGGATGCGAGATGGCCAAGCCGCGGCCGGGTTCAGGAGGGCCTTGCGGCTGTTGGAGTATGTGGCGTTGCGTGTGGCGCTAACCGCGGAGGATCGCGCCTCTTGATTGCGATAGGGTAGGTGGCAACACAGGGGCACCCCATCGGTGTTATCGGAACACATCGCACAGGCAGCTCGCCTGCTCCTGTGTCGTGACCGGTCGCCGGGTCTGGGCAACAGGCAGAGTGAGGCTTGAGAGCCAGGCATGCTGCCTGCACACGGGCAAGATCTGAGATCCTTGACGCGCGCTTCGGCCGGGGGCCGCAATGGGGCTATGTGCCAGGGTCGCCGATGATTGGCAGGCACACGCCGGGCTGAGGGTTCATAGCAAGTGCGCTCTACATCGCCTGGGCGAAAGAGGTTGTTACCGCGATGTATCGGTCTATCGGTCTGAGCTGTCGTGATGGCCAGGGTAGCGGAGATGACCGCCCTGTGGCGGCTCCTGTCGGCCCGTTGGTCACCCTCGTCGTCTGTCATTCTCGCTCCCTTGATCCTCGCCACGCCCCGTTCGTGCATGTACGACCATCGAGGTGCTCCATCAAGTCCACGATTTGATCAAGCACCAGGTCGGGCGCAGCTTGCCTGATCCTCTCTTCACTCACGTGCACGGTCCTGACGAGCGCAGTAATTGCGCCGATTGAGCGCCCGGCGGCGATATCCATTGGATGATCGCCCACCATCAGCACTCTGGCACCGCTGGCGTCAAGAGCCTCTAGCGCCGCGCTGAGATGGCGCGGATCAGGTTTGACATGCCCGACATCATCGCGCGTTAATAGCACCTGGTAAGGCATAGGCCAGCGTTCCAGGACTCGGTCCACCGCGGCACGGCAATTCCTCGTGACGATGCCGATCCTGTAGCCCCTGTCAACCAGTGCCTGCAGCATGCGCTGCACGCCAAGGTACGGCTGCACACGCGCGGCCGCCTCCAGCTCGATTTCAATAATAGCGCGGTCGGCGTTTATTGCCAAGTTGCGAGCCCGATCAGCATCAACCTGTTCCAGTTCCGCAACGGCTTGAGCGATGATCTCGAGGGCAGGCTCGCTGGCCCAACGAGAGGCATCGACACCGGCCTCCGTACACGTCTCAATCACGCGCGAATTGAGCTCGGCAAAGTCAATCATCGGCTCAATCAAGGTGCCGTCGAGGTCAAAGAGGATTACATCTACCTGGTATCTCATGCCATGCTACTCTGTGCCGTCGGCCGGATTCAGCGGCATCGACTCAAAGCTGAGCACCCTGTGGTTCTCCGAATCTGCAATATACAATTGGCCGTTGGAACCGACAGTTACCCCTGTCGGCATGTGCAGTCCATCCATACCATTGCCGTACTGCCCAAAGACCGCCGCGATCTCACCATCGACAAACCCCAGCACGCGATGACTCTCAGGATCAGTAGTCCATACCGTGCCCTGCTTGTCGACCGCGATATAGGGTTTATTCAGCACAGACACGCTGTTCCATCCTCTGACTTGCCACTCGCGCAGGTACACCAGGTTTGAGTCCAGCACCTGGACGCGGTGGTTCCAGGTATCGGCCACATAGACCAGGCCAGCGGCATCCACCGTCACGCCCACGGGCTCCTGAAACTGCCCGGGGCCGCTGCCGGCTCCGCCCACGGCTCCGAGCAACACGCCCTGTGGGCTATATTTGAGCACGCGCTTGTTTCCCGTGTCGGTGACATACAGGTTACCGTCAGCATCCAGCGCCAGACCGCGCGGCCCGTAAAAGACGCCGTCACGGGAGACGTCTTCGCCAGTCTCGCCAAAAACGCCCCACTCGCGCAGGTAGGTGCCCTGCCGGTCAAAGACCTGGATGCGGTGGTTCCACGTATCCGCCACATACACCGTACCATCGCTAGCTACCGCTACCCCCCAGGGCTCCTGGAACTGCCCCGGTGCCATACCTTGCGATCCCCACTCTCGCACAAAGATGCCCTCCGGAGAGAACACCTGAACACGGTGGTTCTGGCTATCTGCGACGTACAGGAACCCATCTTTGTCCGTGGCGATTCCCTTGGGGGAGCGCAGTTGTCCGGCGCCGGACCCCATCGTGCCAATGGCGCGAGAGGCGACGCGTGACGTCCACTTTTCCAGATAGGGATTGGGTTCTGCCGGGACCTGCGCGATCAAGGTCTCGGGGCCCCCATCCCACAGTTGCTGTACGATTTCCGGGCTCGTGTACATGACAAACCGCGCTACATGGGGCCAATCTGTCAAGGGTTTGTCCCATTTGCGGTAGAAGAAGATGTCCCATAGCTGGCTTCTGCCCTCTGCCGTGGTGAGATCCTCCCAGAGCGAGGCCGGCGTCATCTCCTTGTACCACTCCTCGTAAGGCCACCAGATAAGGCGATGCTCCCGGCGAAGGTAGCCTTCCTCGATAAAGGGTATCGTCGCGCTCTCGTTGGCGGTCCCCACCAGCACGACATCTGCGTCCAGTGGCCCCGCAGGTGCCTGTCCAAAGTATGTAGCCTGGTCATAGTTGCGCAGATACCAGACAAAGGGCCAACTTGCTTCGTTGTCATAGGCGATTTTCAGGTGCAGCCCGCCGGTAAGCCGGCGCGAGAGCTCCTCAAGCTCCCGGGCGACGATGCCGACATCCGGCGCACCCTGCGCATAGACCAGCAATTCCGCTGCCGAGTCGCCGTTCACAAAGCTCAGCGTCAAGGCAGACCGCACCGTGAGCAGTGCGAGCAGGCTCAGCAACGCAAGAACGACAATTCTTCGACCATCGTGGCGCCCTAGCCGCGCCAGGATCGAACCGATAGCGATACCGAGAACCAGCCCAATAACGATCGTGACCAGCCACAGCAAAGTTTCGGAGAGCGCCTCGGTCGTCGTCTCCGTGCTGGGTGTCAGCGTTGCCAGCCGGAAGAGTGTGTAGATCTCCAGTGGGATCAACGCCAGCAGCCACAGCCCGCGGCTTTCGGTCGCGTCCTTCCAATCGACATCCAGGACACGGCCGAGCGTCCATCCGCCGAGCAGCGTCATCGGAACAGCGACATGCAAGAGCAGCCAGGGCATCTTTTCACCTGCCCAGCTGTAGATCACCAGAGACACTACAAACCAGTAAATCAGCAGCGGCACAAAGGGCACCGGCCTGCGTCCTTGCGCGTCCTCGATCAGGGCTCGGGCATCTCGCTTGAGTGCAAACAGCGCGATGCCTCCGAGAGCCAGCAGCATCGGCAGGAACTCGTATACACTGATCAGAACCAGATAATAGTACCAGGGCTGCTCGCCGCGCGTCTCGCTGTGTTGGGACAGCCAGTACCCGAGCTGTCCCACGACGCCTGTCGCGATGCCCATGCCGTTAGTAAACATGGTCGTGAACAGGGGGATGAAAATCCCCCAGAAGACGGCGGCACAGATGCCCCACCGGCGGGGATTCCACCACAGGCCTATGCCTGCGCCGATGCCGAACATCACCAGGGCAATGCCCAGTGAAAACATCATTGGCCCCGCGGTATAGTCAATTGGATCGTGCCCAAGAAGCACGATGACCAGGGGCGAAGCAAAGGGCAGGATCAGTGTCCCGATGACCACCACCAGATCAAAAGACGGTTGCGCGACCAGGGTCTCCAAACGCAAGTCACGCGTTCGGATCCAGTCAACAAGCAGCAGGCCGGCGAGGTACGTCCCAAAGATCGCGTAGGCGATGAACGTGGTCTCCTTGCCGGCAAAACCCAACGCAAGGGATGCGGCGGCGACGTACAGGTAGATAGGCTTGCGACGCTCCAGGTAACGTAAGCACGCGATGATGAGGATCAGGTTAAAGAGAATAGTGAACTGGTCATGGCGAATGAATCGCGACCGGTGCATCATCACCGGCGAGATGGCCATCAGGACGGTGGCAGCAAGTACAGCCTTGTCCCCCAGCCAGCGTCGCATGGCCAGAGGGGCAAACACGATCGCGATACCGGCAAGCGATGTGGCGAGCCGCCCGGTGACATCCGAATCGCCCAGCAGGACAAATACAAGGGCTGTGATGTGATAGAGGAAAGGGCCATGGTAGACGGGGCTGTGGGTGTACCCCCTGCCGGTAGCGAGTTTCCAGGCCTCCCAGGCATGAATGCTCTCATCGTGGCTATAGCTTCGCGTGCCCAGATCCCATAACCGCGTGAAGACGACAAACAGCATCACTACAGCATAGATGGCCGTCCAGCGGTTGATCCGCAGGCCGGGTATCAGCGGACGGTCCAGCCAGCTCGCTGGTTGCTCCTCCGGAAGACCGTGTTCCTGCAGGCTACTCTCCATGATCTCCCCCAGGCTCTAATTTGACCCAGACCCAGAACTGCTCCGGCGAAGCTTCGGGTCCGGGTTGACGATACAGGAGCCACTTGATGATCTCAACGGACGATCTCGCGTCGGCAGAGGGCCATTCCCGCAGGGAAAAGGACTGGCCCACGTATCCAAGGGGCGCATCCTCCGGCGCTCGCGGCTCACCGATCAGTACGGTGGCTCCAGACTGCTCACCAATACGCACCGTCGCGCGCGCATTGGGATACTCTCTCAAGAGCCATGCCATATGAGGCCCCAGGGATTGCTCATAGCGGATGTCCACAGCACGCGGATCGCCGGCTTGCGTGAGCGAAACGTGCTGCAGGAACGACTCAAACTGCGGCAGTGCCCCTGAAGTCGGGCCGTAGAGCAGTGGTTCCCACGGATCCCGTGCGCGATCATACGCCTGCGCGACAGAACCTCGGATCGTGAGCCCCAGCGCCACGGCAAGGATCAGAGAGACCGCCACACGGCTCGCCGCCAACTTGCCAGCCCAGGCCGCATACCCGCTCAAGACAGCGCCGACCAGTCCTACACCCAGCAGTGTCAACCACAGGTAGGTCGCGTCAAGAGTCTGCAGGTAACTCGCAAGCTCAACATAGCAGAGTCCTGCCATGCAGAACGCGGCACCCAGCGCAATCGCATCATACCGGTTGTGTGCGAAAAAGCGTAGATCCCACATGCTCTGCAGCGCTCTGCCTGCAAGCAGTGTGAGAGGCACCGAAACGGTGATCATCCAGCGGGCATCTCTGTGACCCAGCAGCGTCGCGAACACCAGCGCGACCAGCAACCAGATCGCCAGCACAGTCTCTCCCCGGCGGCGCCCCCACACTCCCCGGTAGATACCAAGCAGGCCCAGCAAGAGCACCAGTGGCTCGTAGGCGGCCAACACCAGAGGTGTCTGGTACAGCGGCAGCGCACTGGACGCGAACAGTGTTCCAAACCAACTGCCCAATACATCTACGGCGTTCCCGAGCCCGCCCGGCATGACGAGGCCGGTCGTCGCCGCGAGAAACCAGGCGAGCAGCAGGCTCGTCGCCAGCGTGCGAGCTGCGGTGCACCGCCACTGTTCAGTCCATGCTGTCCGTCCCAGGCTGGGTGCTCCCCACCACCGGTACAGCCCTGCGAGGAGCGCGGGGATCAAGAGGGACAGCGCCTGCGGTCCTCCTGCGAGAGCCAGGCCAAGGGCCGCGCCCGCGGCCCCTGCAACCCACCCTCGGGACGCAGGGCCGATCTGTCTCATCAGCGAGAGGCCCAGCAGCCCCAACCCGACGGAGACGACGGCCCCATCGGCCGTGCGGCCCGCGTACACCCACATCGGGGAGAACGCCATTACTGTCGCTACAGCCAGCGCGCCCTGCCGCCCCAGCCACGCGCGCTCACGGTAGGGCAGTAGCACCAGTAATGACCCCACCAGTGCCGTGAAAAGCCGCACGGTGGCAGGGCAGGTATGAGATGAAAGCAGCAACAGCTGGGCATCGAACAGCAGCGGCATATAGCCCCGCACCTCGACACTCTCAAATCGGAGAGCCTCGGCGGCGGCCAGGCCGGTGGGGACCTCCTCTGGCAACAGCGGCCAACGTCCAAGCTCGGCGACGCGCACCACCAGTGCAAGAGCCGCCAGCAGGCCATACAGCGCGACCTCGACGGTCAACCACGCCGGCGGGCGTGGGTTATCGACAGGCTCAATGCCCTCTTTGGTTGTGGGAGATGAGCTCTCCTCGCACATTGCGTTCCCTCACTGTGATGCCCGCAACTGGCGGACACACTGTCACAGGTCAGAACCGATACTACCAGGTGCGCCCATACACGATATAGGCGTCGTTCTCAAAGGCCCGGACCATCAGGCTGTCGAGTACGTCGAGAACGGCCGGGCCGACGCTGTATTTGTCACGTTCGTCAGGACCAACCACGACATAGTCTACGCCATATGACTCCAGCAGTCGACGCGTCTCACCGGCATCGAATGCGGTGTAGATGCTTGACACGACCGCATCCCTTGCGGCGGCTAAGTCTCCGCTGCCCCGCCACTGACGCTCGTGACCTGCCCACCCCAGAAGGCTCTGCAACCCTGTGTGGGCAGAGATCCAGTTTTGCGTAGTGTAACTGCCGCCGGCGGCCTCGACGATGATTGCGTCGGGCGACGCCTCCGAACGCAACCACTGGATGAGCGCATACTGCTGCGGCCGCTCGCGCGCGACATAGTCCGTGCCGTTGAGCGTGGCCGGCCCGGCAAAGGCGTTGGCCTTGCTGACCGTGGCAGCCGCCGTGTAGCTCAATCCCCCGACAATGAGCAGTGCTGAAAGGACCAGCCATGCGCCGGTCACGGCCTTACCCGCAGGCCGCTGTCCCTGCAACTCGCGCAAAACATGGTACACGCCATAGGCGCTGGCCAGGCAGAGCAGGAGCCATCCCTGATAATAGAACTTGAACACGGTATTCATCCGCGAGTCAAAAACATCGCGCAGATAGACGAATTCGACAGACACAATCAACAGGAGCGCGATGACGACCATCAGCAGAGCAAAAAGCAATGCCGCGGACGTTCCCGCGGCAGAGCCTCGGGCAGACGCGGCGCCCTCGATCAAGAGGAAACCCGCCAGCCCCAGCGTGAAAAAGCACAGGGCCGCTGTCCACCATGTCGCTGCCAGCGCGGCCACTGTCGCGACTGCCAGTACTGCGCCGCAGGCGAGGGCCAGAGCAGGCGGTCTCGCGGCCCGCAGCTCCGCCCAACGCGTCCTCAGGACTGTCGCGAGAAAACAGAGGATGAGGGTGAACTGGACGCCGAACATCAGCAGAAACTGCTGGTACTGCGTCTTGATGTGCGCCGGCACGAGGCCGATCCCTCCCGCCTGCGAGCGCAGGCTGAGAAAGAAGGGAAAGTAGGCCAGCAATCCAATGGCGCTCAGCAGCATGGTAACAATTACGCTGTCGCCCAGCCAGCGCGAGTCCGCGCGATGTCTGTATCGGGCGATCGCCAGGGCCCCTGCAAAAAGGGCGAGGTAGATGGGATAGTCCCAGGTATTCAGAAAGGCGAGGGCGCCTAGGATCAGGCCCCAGCAGCCGAGATCCAGCGGTGTGGCGGAGCATCGCTGTAGCAGTGCATGTAGAGAGGAGAGCTGACGCGGTCCGGCGCAGGGCTGATCCTCGCTCTCCTCCCGTTGTCTCGCGAGTAACAGCAGGTTCAGGGCGAGGGCCAGCGCCAGCAGGACAAAGGGTAGAGCCAGTACGTGCGGGTGGTTATCCCCCAGCAGAAAGCTAAAGAAGGGGAACTCTGAGATCACCTCTTGCGTGGCCCCGCTCAGATCGCGATCATGGATCACGCGCGAGGCACGCCACCACCACCACCACATATCATCGGGATACCAGGTGCTGCTGGGCGCGCTCGGTCCAAGATTGCGCACGTCGAACCAACGGTAGAACGCTTCGCTCCCCAATCCCCGCGCGCGGATCATCTCCAGCACGCCCTCAAGGTTGCCCATGATGGCGACAAGCACCGCTCCCAGTAACCCATATCTTGCCGTTCCGTGCTGCCCAACAGCGTCATCTCCCTGCCCGCTGGCTACCAGGTCGCACACCAGCGAGAAACTGCCGCTAACCGTCAGGGCAAACAGGCTGATACCTGTCAGGTTGAAGGTAATGTCGCTGGGCAAGGCCGAGAGCCGCGTGAGCATGGCAGACATGACATAGCCGAAGTAATAGTAGCTGATGCTGTAGCCGGCGAGCCAGGGGTCGTGCGGTGGAAACGTGCGGCTCTGCAGAATACCGTTGAGAAAGGCAAACTCCATGGGCTTCTCAGTGGCGGCGATCTCGGGGTTGTGCGCGCGGAAAAGCCCAAAGAGCACAAAGCTGGCCAGGAATAGCAGCGCCTCGAGCAGGATGCTTCGTCTCAGCCGCAAGATATCCTGGATCAGCGCCTGTCGCTGGCGCCAAACGAGCACCAGCGACACCAGTGCGACGATGCCGAGGGACAGGGCGGCGGACGCCGTGGTGTTTTGCAGCAGCCCCAACGTTACGAGTAACCAGAAGACGTAGGCCGAGAGTAACAGCCCCACTGGCCGGCGAAAACAGACGCCTCGCCCGGGGAGCGCACGCAGCAAGGCCATGCTGATCGGCAATCCCACCAGGCCGACCAGCTCCAGGAGCAACCACCAGCGTAACATGGGCGCCAGAACCATCATGAGTGGCCCTCCTCGGCCGCCGGGAACGCACCAGCATAGCGATAGAGATCGACCTGCTCGTTCCAGTAGATGCGTTCGAGCATCTCTTGCTCCACCAGTGTGTCGAACTTGTCCAGGGCGGCCGGTGTGTACAGCGCGCGCTCCAGCGGTCCCACGTACACCAGGCGCACACTCTGCCGCTGGATGATCTCCAACGCTGTGTCCGGATCCTCTGTGGTAAACAAGCGCTCAGCGTCTGCCTGACGCGGCGCCACCTGAGCCGCTGGACGCTGTTCGTACTGGTGGGCGCCAAGCAGCGCCGGCAGACCGGTGTAGGATGCGATGCGCAACCCCCCTGAGCGGTAAAAGTCGACAGGAGCTTCGGCGATCACCGGGTTACCGTCTATGTGCTCCCAGATCCAGCTCACAGCCTGGCGATCATAGCTCATATCGACGGCGGTCGTGCCCCCGGGCGGATAGTACACGGCATGGTCCATGTAGGCGGTGCCATCAAGTGTATTCCGGGCGGGCGAGCCGCTGGGAAACCGTTCCTGCACGCGTGCAGGTACCGCGGCCAGCGGATAGATCAGCGCTGCGGCTACGAGGACAACAAGCCCTGCGTGCCACAGACTGCCATAAAGACGTCGGCGCCGCCCCCGGGATCGCCAGAGAATGGGGAGCATGGCACCCAGAGAGACGCCCAGGAGGACCCACGCCTGCAGCGAGAACTTGAACACGGTGTTCATTCTGCGCCAGTCCGAGTCACGCAAAAAGTCGGCCAGATAGACCCACTCAATCCCCAACAACACGCCCATGCCCGCCGCGATGAGCAGCCAGGAGAACCACCGTTC
>CAZYWU010000020.1:0-4713 GCA_964651255.1 uncultured Anaerolineales bacterium | reverse complement strand
TCCCCAACAACACGCCCATGCCCGCCGCGATGAGCAGCCAGGAGAACCACCGTTCTGCATGCTGCCTCTGCGAGAGCAGCATTGCGACAGCCGATACCAGGAGCAGGACGAGTACCGGCCAAATCTCAGCCTTGCCGTTGGCGGCGGTCAGAACCGCACCTGCCCCCGCCACACCGCCGAGCCCGAGCAGCGGTCCCGACAGCGAGGCCAGCCACGACGTTGAGCGCCACTGACGGAGGCTGCTAATCTGCCATCCGAGCCCGCCGGCAAGCAACCAGAGAAAGAGCCCCCAGATCTCGATAAACGGCGCAATCGTCGTTCGATCTCCAGGCAAGACGCGCTCCAGTCCCAGGTTCTGCGCGCGAAAGCTGGCATAGAATGGCGCATAGGCAAGCAAAGACGCCAGCCCGAGTCCCAATACCAGCCCCAGGCTGAGCATCGCTCCTCGCAGGCCAATACGCTGGTACCCAACATAGATCAACGTGGCGGCCGTGATGAGCAGATAGACGGGCAGGTCCCAGGTGTTGGTCACGCCCAGCATGCCAATGGTCAGCACGAGCAGAATCGCCAGCAGTGCGAGCCGTGACCAGGCGCCCTGGCGCGATTGGATCACGAGGCCACAGAGTGCCAGCACGAGCAGCCCAAAGGGCAGGGCCATCAGGTGCGGGTGCAGGTCCGCAAAGAGAAAGGTAAAGAATGGGAATTCATTGATCGTGAACGGGATGATGCGCGTGGCAGCGTACCAATAATCAAAGGTAAGCCGCGGGTCACCTGGCTGCCCGACGACGCCCAATCCGTTGAGGATACACGCCACGCCACGGAAAAAGCCGGTGGTTTGCCCGGGGCAACCGGCGGCCAGCAACTGCTCGAGATACTGCCATGCACCTGACAGGTTTCCTACCAGCGCCACCAGCGCCGCCGCACAGGCCCCTTGCCAGACGCGCAGCCGCCCCGTTCCGAGAACGGCACTCCCGATCGCAAAGGCATGGGCAACGGTCAACGCGAAAAGGGTTGGGACGGCGAGGTTAAAGCTGATCTCTGGAGATAGTCCCGTAAGCTTGCCCAGCAGGCTTACAAGGAACAGCCCATAGTAATAATAGTTGAGTGTGCCGCCGGCAAAGTAAGGGTCGTACGGGGGCAGGTAGGCTGACCTGGAGACGGCGTTCAGCATCGCGATCTCCATCATCTTTTCGCCTCCGAACCAGGGTTGCCAGAGATCTGGATTGAGCAGTCGTACCAAGACAAAGGCAAGGAAAGCCCCGCTAAAGATCAGTTCGCTGTACAGGATCTGACGCCAGGGGATCGGTCTATCCCTCGGGCTCCCCCGCCGGCGCGGCCGGCACACGATCCAGGCGACAATGGCGACGACGAGCAAGGCACCCCACGCGGTGCCGGGCGTGTTTTGCACCCACCGCAGGCTGGCAGCCAGCCAGGCGAGATAGCCGGCAAGGATGAGTCCCAGCCCTTTGGCGATGGCATAGCCCCTGTCGGCCCAGTGCGGCGCGAGCCGTGCCACAAGCGGCCAGACGGCAAGTCCCATCAACAGGAGAGTCCCCCACCAGCAGAGAACGGCCAGTGCAGCGGAGCCCGACGCTGTCTTGTTCCATCCGCGGGCACTCACGACAGGAAACGTCTCGACGGGCACACCCAGAAGCAGATCCTCATTGGCATAAGGGAGCTGAAGATTCTCTATCTGCCCGGGAGCCTCTGCGGCGACGCGCGATGGAACCCAATGGCTTGCCAGCCAGTCGGACAGGGCAGGCGTATGGCTCGAAGACGACTGGGGCGCGACCAGGCGCACACCGGACCCCAGGACACGATAGATGGTGACAGGGCCCTTGCTGTACACGCAGTCCAGCGTCTCGCCCAGCATGGCGTCGAACTTGGCCAGGGCGTCTGCGGGGTAGAAGGCGCGCTCCAGTTCGCCGACATAGATGAGACCCACCTGGTACCTGTCCAGCAGCGAAATCGTCTCGGAGATGCTCGGGCTTGTGTAGATTGCATTCACATCGGCGAGCCGCCAGTCCACCACGATAGAGCTCAGCGCCGCTCGCTGTTGTTTCTGATGCCAGTCCCAGCCGATGACCGAGGGCAGCCCGGTGTAGACCGAGATACGGCCGCCCCAGCGGTACAAGGGCGTGTTTGCCTCTACGATCACGGGAGAACCAACGATATTATCTTGCAGCCAGCGAATGGCTTCGGCGTCGTGAGACAGCGTTAGCTCCTGCCCATTATCGGTGTAGACGGCTGAATCCATGTAGGCCATGCCATCGAGTCCGTGCGGAGCGCTGTCACTGCAGCGATCGCGTACCTTGCCCGGAGTCGCCAGCAGGGGATAGCTGAACATGCCGATCGCCAGCAGCACCAGGATGGCGCGCCACCACCCCTGTCGTACGACTCTGACCTTGACCTGCTGCCGGTCAAACAGACTCGCAAGCGCCACGGCTGATGCGATGCCCCAGAGTACCCAGATCTGCAGAGAGAACTTGAACACGGTGTTCATACGACCGATGTCGCCTTTGAGCACCACCCACTCGATACCGAGGGCCAGCGCCAGTCCGGCGGTCATGAGGAGCAACACATAGCGCTGGGTAGGCGTGCGCCCCCCGGGCGTCCGCCGCCCGCCAAAGAGACCGGCTACGGCCAGCGCAATGAGTATCATCAAGACGGCGCTCACAGACTCACCCAGCATAAAAAGCACCAGGACGGATATCACGCCAAGGGCTAGCCCGAGCCAGACCAGCGGATAGAGCAGGGTCGGGTAGCGCACCAGCACGCGGCGGAGGCTCGAGGCGCGCGCAAAGCGGCGCTGGCGTGCCAGACCAAGACGCAGAGAGCGCCACCAGGGCGTACGCGCCAACACCCGCCCGCCAGTAGCAAAGAGGAACGTGACCAGCACAAAGAGATAGGGCAGGTAGATCAGTAGCAGGTCGCCAGGGGCGGTGCGTTCCCCATGCCAGAGCTCGACACTCGTATAGGCGGCGCCATAGTGGGCATGGAATGGCTGGTACAGGAAACGCGTCAGCATCCCCAGAAGCAGAGTCTGACTGGCAAGAGAGACGATCGTGCGACGGTCCCAGCGATTGGAAGCGTTGCGGGCTCTGATCGCCAGGGCAGCCACAGCCAGCGCCATACCTGTCGGCAAATCCCAGGCGTTGGCGCACCAGCTGGCGCCAAGAGTCAAGCCCAGCAACAACAACTGGAGCGCCCGCTCGATTGTTCTGTCTGTGATGCGACGAGCGTGCTCACCCGTCCGCGGCGCATGACCGGTGGCGATGAGGGCCGCCAGGCCGATGGCCAGTACAAAGAGCGGCATGCCCATCACATGGGCGTGCAGATCTGCATAGAGGAAGGAGAAATAGGGAAACTCGTTGATCTCCCCATGCGCCATGATACGGCTGGCATTCCAGTACCACCACTCGGGCCGGAAGGCCAACTTCTGCTGACCCGTCAAGAGGGCATAGGCCCCGTGCAGGACATCACCCAACTCCCCGAGCATGGCTGTATCCGTCAGCCTGCGTCCCGCATCAGCCAGGCCCTGCCAGAGCAGTTCGATCTCGCCCAGGTTCCCCGCTACAGCGACCAGTAGCCCCGCGGCGATGCCCCATCGCAGGCGCCGTGTCAGCCATCGGCTCCCGTCACCCTCCGTGGCTGGGACGAGTTGTGTCGTGACAGCAACGCTCCCTGCAAAGACGAATGAAAACAGGCTGGCCAGCGCCAGGTTGTACCCTATAGTCGGGAGGATACCCGTCAGTTTGATCAGCGCCGCAATGGGCACCCAGCCAAAGTAGTAGTAGTTAATGTATCCGCCAGAGAACCAGGGGTCGTACGGCGGAAAAGTCGTGCTCTTGACAATGGCATTCAGATACGCGAGATCCATGGGCTTTTCGCCGCCCATGACGGGATGCCAGAGATCGGGATTCCCCTGGCGTACGAGGAGCATGGCAAGAAAGGCGCCGGTGAAGAGCGCCTCGTGTACCAGCAGTGAGCGCCAATGGGTGCGAATAAAGGCGACCAGAGTGCGACGCTGCAACCAGGCGGCTCCAGCCGCGACAGCGCTCAGGAGGACGAGAACCAGGATGAGCGTGCCCCGATCAGAGTGGCTCACGCCTGTACTGGCCACCAGCCAGTTGAGATAGCCGTAGACGAGCATCCCGAGGATCTTGGCCAGGATGTATCCGCCATCGGGCATCCGTTTGAGCGCCGGAAAGGTCAGCGGCCATGCCACGATCCCCAGCAGGGTGAGACACAGCCACCAGAGCAGCGCAGGTATGCGATTGGCCAGGCTGTCACGGGCAAAGATCTCCGACCAGGTGCCCCCCTGGCGTTGCGTGCGCAGGGCCTCTGTGCTCAGAAGTAACTCGTTCGGCGCGGATGTAACCTGCGTGGGCCGGATGCGAACAATGCGCTCAAGATCGTACGAGTCAAAGAGCACATAGACGGCGTCCATGTCAAAGTCGGCCCGCTTGCGAAAGATGGACACTTTGGGATGGTCATAGACGGTGAAAGACTCATCGGCATCGTCATCCACAATCTCGATGCCGAATAGCTGCGGGCGCGACGTGAACGTGGCAACGAGCTCAAAGCCCAGTTCGCCACTGAAAAGCGCCTCATAATAGCGAGTTGTCATCGGATAGCGGGTGGACAGGCGTGGGATAGAGCCATAGAGCCGGTTGCTGCTGAGCACGATATAGTCGGCCTGCTCGATCCACT
>CAZYWU010000019.1:22756-55414 GCA_964651255.1 uncultured Anaerolineales bacterium | reverse complement strand
CATCATCAAAAGGCCGAAATACTGTGTTGGCATACTTGCACAATGATTCTGGTTCTGTCCATCGGGCTATCGATAGCCATTGGCCTCGTGACCGGTGGCAGCCTGGGCCGACTGGCCCGCATCTCGTTCAAGCTGGGGTGGCTGACCTTTGTCGCCTTGGGCATCCAGATCGGTGCGGTCTATGTGCGCGAACCGGCCTGGCTGGCCAGCACCCTGCTGGTGATTTCCTATCTGCTCCTGGTAGCAGTGGTAGTGGCCAATCTCAGGTTGCCGGGGCTGGCCGCACTGGGCCTGGGACTGCTGGCAAACATGGCAGCGATCACAGCCAACGGCGGGTATATGCCGGTAGCGCCCGAAGCGGTGGCGCAGGCCGGACTGCAGAAACTGGTCACAGTAACGGATGCTGGGATCAGGGTATTCGGATCGAAAGACATCGTTCTATCGACGGCCGAGACGCGGCTATGGATACTGGGCGATATTCTGGTGCTCAAACACCCGTTCCCGACCATCTTCAGTATTGGAGATCTGCTGCTTGCCGTGGGGGCCTTTTGGTTCATCTACGCCGCCCTGCACGCTGGCAGACACGCCGAACTCGAGGCCCGTGGGTACAGTATGGAGCGAGAATCAGACCCACCCTCGCATTCGAGTGGTAACGATAAGGGAGACAAGCAATGATGCATGAGAATATTCAGGCTCTCATTGGTACGGCGATTGTGGACACTGAATTTCGTCAGCAGTTGCTCGAGGACGCTGCCTCGGTGATCGGCGAATTCGGGCTGACGCCCGACGAGGCCAGCGCCGTACTGGCGGTCAAGGCTTCGACGCTTCAGGGTTTCGCCGCTCAGCTCCACAGCTGGATCGCCAGCAAGAGCAGCGTACCAGTTCTGTTATACTAATCCTGCGGCGTCCCGAATGGCTGTGCCAGACACGGTGCTGGCGGGGTTCATCGCTATGCGTCCCGTTGTAACCGACTGGCCTCTGGCCTTCAAATGTCGCAGTCTCCAGTTCCAGGAAACGGCATGCTCTTGTGTCAAGCAAAGACTGATCGCCGATGCTGATCGCAACGCACAATCAGGGCAAAATCCGCGAGTACAGGGAGCTCCTCAGAGAGTTGTGCAACCAGCTCATCGGGCTCGATGATGTGGGCATCACGGAGCAGATAGATGAGACGGGCGACAGCTTTGCTGAGAATGCGCTGATCAAGGCACGTGCGTATGCGCAGCTGAGTGGGAACGTGACGCTGGCGGACGATTCGGGGCTGGAAGTGGATGCCCTGCGCAAGAGGCCGGGAGTCTACTCAGCAAGGTACGGCGGCCCAGGTCTCACTGATGAGCAGCGCTACCTCAAGCTGCTCAGCGAGCTGGCAGATCTGCCTGCCGCTGACCGGCGGGCGCGCTTTCGATGTGCTATCGCGGTCGCGTGGCCAGATGGACGCTGCGCGCTCACCACTGGAAGCTGTGAAGGGCAGATTGCCTCGGAACCTGCGGGCACCAATGGCTTTGGCTATGATCCGGTGTTCCTCGTCCCCGAGTATCAACGTACCATGGCAGAACTGCCTGAAGCGATCAAGAACAGGATCAGTCACCGCGCACGGGCAGCCCGCGCCATGGTGGAGCTCCTGAAAACCTGCCAAGCGGGCTCAGAGCTCTGACGCGCTGTACAGCGTCGTAGCGTTCGATGACGAGCTACTTGGTATCACGAATATCGACGATCTCCGCCTCAAGCTGGTCAGCAATCTCCTCGATCTCCTCGTGCGTGATCCCCTGAATCTTGATCACCAGCTCGCGATTGGTCGGGTCGTCGCCCCAAAAAGTGCCCAATGCGACGATATCGGCGCCCCGGGCGGTGATCGCCGCCGCAACCTTTGCCAGCATGCCGCGCTGATCGGGCACCCTGAGTGTGACGCGCGTGCCCCACTCACGAGCACCCAGCAGCTCCAAAAAGACCTTGAACAGATCGCTCTCGGTGATCATGCCAACCAGCGTGTCGTTCCGCATCACCGGCAGACCGCCGATATTGTTGTCGGCCATGATCCGAGCCGCTTCCTCTAGAGAAGTATCTTCACTGACGGTGACGACGTCGCGCGTCATCAAACTCTCTACGGTGATGCGGGATATAAGATAGTTCAACTCATAGACGCTAAGGCTGGTAGCCGGCGATGGCGAGGCATATAGGAGATCTTTTTCCAGAACGATGCCAACCAGCTTATCTTCTCTGTTCACTACCGGTAGACGCCTCACCTTCTCGTCGTGCATGACCCTGAGGGCATCATGCAAAGACGTATCAGGTCGAATGGTAATTGGGTGTCGCGACATGCGTTCTTTAACGAGCATCGGAGTCCCTCCTGAGAGCACGTCTCTGTGCTGAGATACCCGAGAACCGAGACAGCCGCCAGTCAGTCGACGTCACGAGAACAGTCCTGCCAGGTGACTGAAAGAATTATAGCCTCGCCAGAGGGCGTTGTCGAGCCTCAGCGGGCGCCTGGGAGGCCGATATCTTGACACCTCCATCTGCTTATGCCATACTCGCTCACCAATAGGGGGTAACGGGTGTGAAACGTGAGATTCCACCGCAGATTGCGCACAGGCTGCTCGCGGGCCGGCCCACGTGCCTGCTGACCACGCGCTACCGCGGGCAGGACAATGTCATGACCTTGTCCTGGACATGTCCCATCAGTCTCGAGCCGCCTCTGATTGCGCTGGCCATACACCCATCCCGCTACACACACGGCCTGCTCGAAAGGGCCCAGGAGTGCGTCTTGAACATCCCTGCACGGCCGCTGGGCGAGCACATCGTGCAGTTTGGGAACCGTTCTGGCGCGGACCTCAACAAGCTCGAGGCCAGCGGGCTTGATGTCGAGGCGGGCCGCAGAGTAGACGCCCTGTGGATCGACCAGTGTCTGGCCCATATAGAGTGTGCGGTGGTAGATCGTATGGCACCGGGGGATCATTCCCTGTTTATAGCCCAGATCGTGGGAGCCTGGGCGGAGGACGAGGCCTTTGCCGACGTCTGGCGCGTTCAGGGCCAACCGGAGGATCTCTTGCCCCTCACCCATCTGGGAGGCGCAGTCTTTGGCCTGCTGGGCGCCGAGATCAAACTGTCCTGACTCTTGCATGGACGGCCTGGGGGACGCGTACAAAACCATCCGGCTATACCCTATCAGAGGCTGTTTGCCACCGGCCAGGCATCTGTAATGGAAGCAAGTGGGCTTACGGGCACCACCAGATATTGGAAGCGATCACGTTTTCTGGGATCCTGCCGCCACACCCTATGGGATGAGTGATAACTTGAGCCCGATCCTGACCGCAAGTGCCTTTGATGTAGTAACGCACAGCCCGGCACAGACATTTGCCATCGGCAGGCGCCTGGGCCAGTTGCTCAAGCCCGGCGACGTGGTCTGCCTGGAGGGCGAGCTGGGAACCGGCAAGACCTGCCTTACGCAGGGCATCGGCGCGGGCCTCGGCGTCGCCGGTGTGATCAACAGCCCAACGTTTGTCTTTGTCAACGAGTACCCGCCAGCCTCGACAGGCCCTTACCTCTATCATATCGATCTCTATCGGGTCTCGAGCTATCTCGAGATCCTCGGGCTTGGCCTCGAAGACTATATCTACGGCGATGGCGTCACCGTGATAGAATGGGCCGACAGGGCCAGAGATGTTATCCCGGCGGAGCGCCTCTGGATCACGCTTGTCTATACCGATCATATGAAGCGCTCCCTCATCTTTGAGGCCAGCGGGGCACACTATCTGGAGATGGTCACCGCTCTCAGGCACGACGTGTATGGCTCGCCCCAGGGTGACTGACGAGGAGACGAGATGATACTGGCCATCGACACAGCCACACGGATGGCAAGCATCGCGCTTTACGATGCCACCGGCGTGCTTGCTGAGGAAACCTGGCGCTCGCAGAACAACCACTCGGTTGAGCTGATGCCGGCAGTGATGCGGCTGGTAGAGAGACAGCAAAAGACCCTGAGCGACATCAGCGGCGTCGCGGTTTCCCTGGGGCCCGGATCCTTTACCGGACTGCGCAGCGGCTTGAGCCTGGCCAAGGGGCTGTGTCTTGCACTCCAGACGCCCATTGTCGGCGTCCCCACGTTGCAGGTGACCGCCTATGCCGCGGGGGATCCCGGCTGCCCCATTCTGGCAGTAGCCGAGGCCGGACGCGGCCGCATCTGTGTGGGCAAGTTCGTTTACAGTAACGGATTGCCTGAAATGCAGGGCGATATCACCCTGCACCGCACCACCGAGTGGGATCCCGACCTCACCGATGACGTGCTCATCACCGGCGAGATCGGCCCTTCTCTGGCAGACCGCCTCGCCACAAGTCCTGGTGCCGAGAAACTGTCGATTGTCTCCCCTGCGGGTGCCGTTCGGCGGGCCGGCTTTCTGGGAGAGCTTGCCTGGGACCGGTTCCAAAATGGCGATAGTGACGATCTGGACACGCTGGAGCCTCTATATATACAGCAACCCCTATCCGGCCAGGGCACCTGACCTACGATGGATCTGGCAGACTTGCCCTACGCGCTGGAGGCCATGGGTCTCGACGATATCCCCACGGTGGCGCTTCTTGAGAAGCAGATCTTTCCAACGCCCTGGTCCGCCGAGGCATTTCGCCAGGAGCTCACCTATCATACCAGCGCGAGCTATCTGGTACTCCGGTACACGGATGACGTTGCGCTGCGCCAGCGTTTCCCCAGGCGCCCATGGAGCGGCCCGGAGGATCCCGGCCTGCTGGGCTATGGCGGCCTGTGGCAGGTAATCGAGCAGTCTCATATCAGCACGCTGGCCGTTCGTCCCCTCTGGCGCGGGCGCGGTCTGGGTGAACTGATCTTTGCATCGCTCATAGAACAGGCCATCGCCGCACAGGCTACGGAGCTCACGCTGGAGGTGAGGGTCAGCAACCTGACCGCGCAGAACCTCTATACCAAGTACGGACTGCGAGTCGCCGGCCGCCGCCGGCGATACTATCCAGACAATCAGGAAGATGCCTGGATCATGTGTTCGCCACCCTTGCAGACGGAAACGTACCGCGCGGCCTTTTCGGACTTGACCGGTCGCTTGCGGCGACGCCTGCTCTCGATGCCGCATGACATCCCAGACAGTCGCAGTTCCACATGAAAGAGACCCAGACCAAAGGATGACAACTCTGAATCTGTCCGAGCGCACCATTCTGGTCACTAACGACGATGGCATCGCCTCTGCTGGCCTGCGCGAGCTTGCCACCGCGCTGGCCAACGTCGGAAAACTCGCCATCATCGCCCCGGAACATAACTGGTCGGCTTCCGGTCACTCCAAGACCATGCACAAGCCACTGCGGGTTACCCCGGCGCACCTGTCCGACGGCAGGCCCGCGCTGGCCGCCAGCGGCTCGCCATCAGACTGTGTCGCACTGGCACTCCTGGGCCTAGTGGAGGAGCGACCAGCGCTGGTCGTTTCTGGCATTAATCAGGGAGCCAATGTGGGGCACGATCTCACCTACTCGGGCACGGTTTCCGCAGCGATGGAAGCGGTCATCGCTGGCATACCGGCCATTGCTGTCTCTCTGGACAGCTTCGAGAGCCAGCTCTATGAGGTGGCGGCAGCCTTTGCTGCACGTCTGGCAACAAGGCTGCTGAGTGAGCCGACGGAAAAACCGCTCCTTCTCAACGTCAACGTCCCGGCCCTGCCCGCAGACGAGATCAAGGGTGTTCAGATCACCCGTCTGGGTCAGAGGCTTTACCGGGATGAACTGGTGCGTCGCTCCGATCCGCGGGGTCGCTCATACTACTGGATCGGCGGGGATCCGCCGGAGGGTGTGCCTGAGGAAGGTACGGACATTGGCGCCTTGAGTCTCGGCTACATCTCTGTCACGCCGGTCGCCCTGGATCTGACCGATAGGGCAGGCCTAGAGACGCTGCGACAGTGGGATCTCAGTCACCGATAATGCCCTGGCAAGGTGCCACAACAGCGCAGCAGATGCGCTGCCCCGTAGCGTCCAGTTGACTCTAGACACCGGCCGATGATGACTCGTGAGTCGCGCCAGGATCACTGGCCGCTGACCGACACCATACTCCCACAGTAGCGCAGCAACGGGATAATGATCGCGGCCGCCAGAGCGACATACAGCCATACCTGAGACGTACGCTGTGGATCGCGCTTTTTTGCGGGCTCTGGTTTGGGCAGCGGCGTGTCGCAGCGCCAGCAGACTTTGCGATCTTCAGGGTTGTACACGCCGCACTTGGGGCATTCCATGGGACTCGAGCTCCTCTGTAACTGCTACCTGAGACGATTATAGCCCGTTCTTCTGCCCTAATGCAACCAGCGTTTAGCGGGACATGCGTCAGCAGCAAGAGCCATTGGCGGTCACCCCCTGCTGTGTTATAATGGCGTCGATGGCTATGCAAGACAATCAGAGGGTCCCCGTGAGATGATCGAGCTTGAGGTGTATTCGGTCCTTTACAGTCTCCTGTCGCGACATCGCATCGTCCTGCTAAAGGAAACCCAAGGCGAGCGCTTTCTGCCCATATGGATCGGCCAACACGAGTCAGAGGCTATCGCCATGCATCTTCAGGGAGCTACCGTCCCTCGGCCCCTGACCCATGACCTGCTCCGCTCTGTGATTACGCAACTGGGGGGACAGTTGGACTATGTGCTGGTAAATGACCTGGTGAACGGGACATTCTTTGCGCAGCTGGTCATTTCCCATGGTGACGCTCTCACGTTTATCGATTCCCGCCCCAGCGATGCCATCGCTCTGGCAGTCCGGATGAATGCCCCGATCTATGCCGAGCCTGATGTCCTGATCAAGGCAGGAATCCAGAAGTCGCCTGACATCCGTAGCCAGGCAGAGGACAACCTGGACGGATTGGATGTGTTCCGCGATTTTATCGACACGCTCGGCCTCGACGAGAGCGAGCCGGAAGAGTAGATAGCCCATGGCAGATCGCCTTCCCCCACAGAACATCGAGGCTGAGCAGTCGGTCCTCGGAAGCTTGCTGATCGACCCCGATGCGGTGATCAAGATAGCGACCTTTCTTCAGCCTGAAGACTTTTACCGCGAAACGCACCAGATGATCTATGCTGCCATCCTGGGGCTGCACGAACGCCGGCTTCCGGCAGACTATATCACCCTGGTTGATGACCTCACGCGGCTGAATCAACTGGAGGTAATCGGGGGCGCCAGCTATCTCATCTCACTGATCAACAGCGTACCGACCTCGATCCACGTAGAGCACTATGCTCACATCGTGGAACGCAGTGCCGTCATGCGCCGGCTGATCAGCGCAGCCGGAGAGATCGCATCTCTGGCCTATCGCGATCAGGGCGAGATCGACGAAGTCATCGATCAGGCTGAGCAGATCCTCTTCGAGGTATCCCACAGGCGCATCAGCAAATCGCTAGTGCCGATCAAAGAAGTTGTGCGCCAGTACTATGAGCGCATCGAATTCCTGGTGGAACATCAGGATGAAACCATGGGAGTTCCCACCGGCCTGGTTGACCTGGATCGATTGCTCGGTGGCCTGCAGCCTTCAGACCTGATCATCATCGCTTCGCGGCCGGGTGTGGGCAAGAGCAGCCTGGCGCTCACCATGGCCGCAAACGCGGCCCTCAAAGCCGACTCGGTGGTGGCAATCTTTACGATGGAGATGCCGGCTGAGCAACTGGTGCAGCGTATGATCTCATCCCGCACAGGGATCGACGCGCAGAATTTGCGACTGGGCCACATCGCCGACACGCAGTGGGACCAGATCACCCAGGCCAGTAGCGTGCTCTCTGAGGCAGCCATATTCATCGACGACACACCCTCGCCCACGCCCATGGAGATACGCACCAAGGCGAGGCGGCTGGCGGCCGAGTTCGACCTGGACCTGATCATCATCGACTATCTACAGCTGATGCAGGCCGGGTCGCGACAGAGCGAGAATCGCGTGCAGGAGATTTCCTACATTTCGAGAGCGCTCAAGGGGCTGGCCAGGGAGCTCAATGTGCCGGTCGTAGCCCTGTCGCAGCTCTCACGCGCCGTCGAGAGCCGCCAGGATAGGCGGCCGATCCTTTCGGACCTGCGAGAAAGTGGTTCTATTGAGCAGGATGCCGACATTGTCATGTTCATCTACCGGGAGGCGATGTACAACGAAGAATCGGAACGAGCCAACATCGCCGACATCATCGTCGCCAAGCACCGCAATGGCCCGCTGGCCACGGTGTCCCTGCGTTTTGATTCCAGCACAACGCAGTTCTCCAACCTTGAGTTGCACAGCATGGATGCGGACTTTTTCGGTGACGAGGACTTGATGCCGATATGATCCCGTTCGTCGGGTTCCCTGGCGGCAAGACGCGCCTCACGCCGGTCCCCGATCTCTTTTTCACCAGACTCCTGGTGGAGATACGTGACCTGGACGAGCTCAAACTGCTCTGCCTCATGTTCTACTACCTGAACCGTCAAGAAGGCTATCCACGCTACATGACGCTTGAGGAGTTGCAGAACGAGGGCATCGTGCTCTCGGCCCTGAAACACGCCGATGACGACGGGAAAGAGGTGCTGGTCCGCCGGCTGCAGGACGCCGTGGAGCGCTGCATCGCCCGGCGCACGCTCCTGAGCGTCCGGATCTCGGAAGCCGGGGGCGAAACAGTGTATTTGCTGGCCAATACCGCTCAGGGCCGCGAGGCCGTGCGCCAGGTCAAAGCCGGAGAGCTTGTCCTGGAGCGGCGTGGCATCGTCAGTGAGCCGCACATTGTCCAGGAGCGGCCCAGTATCTATGACCTGTACGAGCGTAATATCGGCCTGCTGCAGCCCCTTTTGGCGGAACAGCTGCTGGAGGCCGAGCGGGACTATCCCCAGGAGTGGATAGAGGATGCTTTTCGCATCGCTGTTGAGAATAACGCCCGCAACTGGCGGTACATCGATGCCATCCTTCGGCGCTGGGCTGCTGAGGGCCGCGATGAGGATGAGGACACCCCTCGCGCCAGACGAAGAACGATTCGCCGTTCGCCGCGGACACGCTAGACTGCGTAAGCTGTGAGCGAGACAAATGACTGAACGAGATTCGGAGAATACGCCGACCTCTGTCTGTCCGCACTGCGGCGGAGTCGGCTATGTACGACTGCAAGTGCCGGTGGGACATCCCCTCTTTGGCAAGGCTGTGCCCTGCGTCTGCAAGCGACGCGAGATGCGTGAGCATCGTCTCGTCAAGCTCCTGGAGGACAGCAACCTGCTCCACTTGCGCAATATGCGCTTTGACACGTTCGAGATCAAGGAGGATGTCTCGAATGACGTCAGAGCGAGTCTGCAGGACGCGCTGGGGCTGGCGCGCGCTTTCGCGGAGAACCCCAGGGGCTGGCTCCTCTTTACCGGCGACTATGGGAGCGGAAAGACGCACCTCGCAGCTTCGATCGCCAACTATCGCGTGGAAAATGGCCAGAGTGCGCTCTTTGTCGTGGTGCCGGACCTGCTCGACTATCTCCGGAGTGCCTATGCCCCTAACAGCCCTGTGACCTACGATGAGCGATTCGAGCAGGTGCGCGGTATCAAAGTGCTCATCCTCGATGACCTGGGAACTCAAAACACCACTCCCTGGGCAGCAGAAAAGCTCTATCAGATACTCAACTATCGCTACAACGCCGAGCTACCCACCGTGATCACCACCAACCAGAACCTGGCTGATATGGACCCTCGGCTCGCCTCGCGGCTCAAGGATCAGTCTCTTGTGCACATGATCCCGATCTATGCTACAGACTCGCGTACCAAGGGCAACCAGGCCTTTGGAAGCCTCAGTCCTTACGGTCGGTGCACCTTTGAAAGCTTTTCCACACGAGAGGGCGAGCTCGAGCGCGCGGACACCGATGCGCTGGCCCGAATAGTGCGGCTGCTTCGCGCCTGGGCCGACAATCCGGTGAACTGGCTTTTGCTGCGCGGGGCCTATGGTGTCGGCAAGACCCACCTCGCTGCAGCCGTAGCCAACCGCATCGACAGCAGGGGCATGAGCGTTCTCTTTGTGGTCGTCTCCGATCTACTGGATCATTTGCGAGCCACGTACCAGCCCAACAGCCCGGTATCCTACGATCAGCGGTTCAATGAGGTGCGCCGCGCCCGGCTACTGGTGCTCGATGACCTGGGCGCCCAGAACGCGACACCCTGGGCCGAGGAGAAACTGTTCCAGATCCTAAACTACCGGTATGTGAGCCGTCTGGCCACCATCCTCACAGTCTCCGATGCGAGCTGGGAAAACATGGACGAACGTCTGAGAAGCCGACTCATGGATGCAGACGTCTGTACGACGATCGATATCGACGTTCCGACCTATCGGGGCACGGCTCAGCCCAGGCAAGCGCCTCGGCGCTCCACACGCAAGCGGCTGTAGAAAACACCGTCATGAGATCTGGTCACAGCGGCCATAGTCAGGCACGTCACTGCAAGCCAGCAGGGATATTGCGCAGGTGAACGGTTATCGGAAGCCCCGCCTGGGCAGCATCATTGTCATCGCCACAGCGCTGCTTCTCGTGGCCGTACTCTACCTGTGGTCTGTACCCCAGCGTATCTCCAGTGCCTTGAGTTCTATCACGGGGGAGGAAGATCTCTGGCAGCAGGTCAAGGGCACGGGCGCCTGGCTGCTGCTCCAGCTGGGGCCGGACATAGAGACGGCTCCGTTGACCCCGATACAGCATTCTGGTCTCTCACCCTATGGGATCAATACTTTCCTGGAGCAGGAAGTCGAAGATGCCAAGGTCGACCGGTCGCTTTCCATGATTTCGAGCGCCGGCTTTGACTGGATAAGGCAAGAGTTCCCCTGGGAAGACATTGAGATCACAGCCAAGGGCGATTTCTGGGACCACAGGTGGAACAAGAGCGCCTGGGACAAATACGACCGGATTGTGGAGCTGGCAGAGAAACACGACCTGGAGATCATCGCCCGGCTCGATAACCCGCCGGCCTGGTCGCGGGCCGTCGGCAATGCCGACGGGTGGACGCTGGGGCCGCCCGACAACTTTGAGGACTATGGTGACTTTGTCTATGCCGTTGTCAGCCGTTACCGTGGGCGGATCCGTTATTACCAGATATGGAACGAGCCCAACATCTATCCGGAGTGGGGCGATCAACCGGTTGACCCTGAAGCCTATGTAGAGCTTCTCCAGGTCGCCTACAGGCGGGCGAAAGAGGCCGATCCCGATTGCGTTGTTATCGCTGCCGGCCTGGCCCAAACCACGGAGATGGGGCCACGCAACCTCAGCGACCTGGTGTTTCTCGAACGCATGTACGCCGCCGGGGCACGAGGCCATTTCGATGTCATGGGGGCGATGGTCTACGGTCTTTGGACAGGCCCTCTCGACCGCCGCGCCAGTCCAGACAGGACCAACTTTGCCCGCGTCCAGCTGTTGCGCGAGATCATGGTAGCCCACGGAGATGCAGACATTCCGATCTGGGCCACGGAGGTCGGCTGGAATGCCCTGCCCGCAGACTTTGCGGGCACGGCGGTGTATGGCCGGGTAACCGAGGAGAAACAGGCGGAATACGCCGTGCAAGCCTACCAGCGGGCAGCTCGGGAATGGCCGTGGCTGGGCGTCATGAACTACTGGTTCTTTCGCCGCCCTTCGGAAGCGGAGCGCGACCAACCGTGGTACTATTTCCGGATGGTGGAGCCTGACTTTACCCCCCTGCCGGTATACGACGCGATGCGCGATCTCACCTCGCAACCCCCTCAGGTCTCCCTCGGCTACCACCAGGAAGATCACCGGGCTTTGGAGTACGCAGGACCGTGGACGACTGAGACCTCAGTACAGGCCACACTGGGTGAATACCGCGAGGGCGATGCGGGCGCAGAGCTGCGATTCGCATTTGAGGGCACGGCGCTGGACCTGGTCGTGCTGCCGGGCCAGACAAGCGATGATATCACGGTCTATCTGGATGGTCAGCGCGTGCGGCGATTCAGCACTGGCATAGCGCCCTCCAATGGCGCACCGACGCTCCGCATCGCCGCGCGTCTCAAGGACACAACACATACTGTGCACCTGATCGTGAGGAATCAGCTCTCGCTGGATGGATTGGTCGTCTATCGGGAGCCGGTCTGGCCAGCGCAGGCGATGCCGGCCGCTGCCGCGCTCATTCTGGCGGCGGGCGCGGCGATCATCCTGCGCAAACGAGACCAGCCATGAGATCGACGCGCCGGCTCGAGCTGATCGCCCTTCTTGTGATTCTCGCCCTTGCCCTTGTTTTGAGGCTCTACCGTCTGGACGCCCAGAGCCTCTGGAACGATGAGGGCACGACGGTGGCGCTTGTGCAGCGCGACGTGGCGACGATCCTTCAGAATGCCTCGGATGACATCCACCCGCCGCTGTACTATATCGCGCTGCACTATTGGGTCGGGGTATTCGGCACGACGGAGACAGCCGCGCGAGGCCTCTCTGTGCTTTTCGGTGTACTCGTGGTGGCCGGAACATACCTGCTGGCGAACCAGTACCTGCCGCGCTCTGGCGCCCTTTTGGCGGCAGCCCTCGCGGCGGTGAGCCCCTTTCAGGTGTACTATGCGCAGGAAGCGCGCATGTACATGATGGCAACGCTGTTAGCCATAGCCCTGGTGACGGCCTGTCATGGGCTATTCATGTCCTGGGAAAGACGGGTTAGCCTGGCGTCATGGGAGGCGCTGGCAGTGCTCGCCAGCGGCGTCGCCCTCCTCTACACACACTATTTCAGCGCCACGATCCTTGTGGCCGTGAACGTGACCTTTATCGCCTGGCTCTTTGCCAGACGCCGGCAGACCGGTTCCTTTCCCGGGGCGGCCCTCTGGCGCTGGGCCGTGCTCATGCTGCTTGCCGCAGCCGCATTTGCTCCCTGGTTGCATACGGCCTGGTCCACACTGACTCACTGGCCCGCCGTGAGCGCCCCAACCACAGTACTCGGGATGGTACGCCAACTGCTCGTCGCACTCCCACTGGGAATCACTGCGCCAGCAGGCGCCTTTTCACTGAGCATAGGTGCGATAGCAGCCTTGCTCGCCGCTACCGGCCTGGTGGCCTTGATACAGAGTGATCGCCTCATGGGTGCCGAAGGAGGAGCCCCCTGGCGACCGTGGCTTCTGGCGAACTATCTAGCCCTGCCACCGCTCTTGATGTATCTCGGCTCGCTCAGCCGGCCGATGCTCAACGTCAAGTTCCTGCTGCCCGTCACGCCAGCGCTCCACATCATGCTCGCAGCCGGGATCATGGGTCTCATACCTGCGGGGATCCGAGCTGCCTCACCGCAGAAAAGGGTGCTGGGCCATATTGCCGCCCTGCTGCTCAGCCTGGCACTCCTCACAGGGTCGGGCTGGTCCCTGCACCATTTGTACCATGACCCCCGCTATGCGCGTGACGACTATCGCGGGATCGTCGCTTATATCCATGAGCACGCAGGACCCGGCGCAGCGATACTGATCAATGCGCCCTCACAGATCGAGACCGTAGACTATTACCATGACGAGCCACCACCCATGTACCCGCTGGCCCGAACGCGGCCGATGGATGTTGAGCAAACGCTGGCTGAGCTGGAGGCGATCGTCGACAGGCACAATGAGCTGTACGGCATCTTTTGGGCCACAGGAGACAGCGATCCTGACGGGGTGATTGAGAATTGGCTGGCGGAGCACACCTTCAAGACCATGGACCGCTGGTACGGCAACCTGAGACTGGTGGTCTACGCCGTGCCTCCTGCGGTAGGGACACGGACAATGACGCCCATCGATGCCGTCTTTGGCGACATGATCCGGCTGCGCGGCTACCATCTGTTTCCAGATGAGCCCACCAGCGACAGCACGCTGCAGGTCACTCTGGAGTGGGAAACGTCTGCTCCGGTCGAGAAAAGCCACAAGGTTTTTGCGCAGCTGCTCGACGACCGGCAACAGATCATCGGCCAAAACGACTCAGAGCCCGCCGGTGGAAGATACCCGACAAATTCGTGGGAGCCGGGCCAGGCCGTTATCGACAGGCGAGGCATCCCTATAGCAGAGGGAACTCCCGCCGGAGATTACACGCTGCTGATAGGGCTCTATGATCCGATCACCGGATCGCGTCTGCCGCTGGAGATCAATGGAAACCCTGCCGGCGACGCCTTGCCCTTGGCCACGGTAACCATCGCGCCCTAGCACGCGTCTCGCATCACCTGCCTCCTGGCGAATCCCAGCGCCGCGCGACCAGATCCGAGCAAAGGAAAAGGCGCGAAGGTCTCCCCCCGCGCCCCTGTAACCTGCAGAGCCTGATCTAGTCGCGCACGAACTGCTCGACCGTATCGCCGGCAGCGTCCACCACATTGACGATCAGCGGCATCTGGCCAACGGCATGTGTTGAGCACGAGAGGCAGGGGTCATAGGCGCGGATCGCTGCCTCAACCCGGTTCAGCATCCCCTCTGTGACGCCGTTGCCATCCACAAACTCTTTGGCCACCATGTCCACAGCATTACTCATGGCCCAGTTGTTATTCCCTGTGGCCACGATGAGATTCACGCGCGTCAGCACACCATTCTCATCGGTGTGATAGTCGTGCCAGAGCGTCCCGCGCGGCGCTTCAATAACGCCCACACCGTGCCCGGTGATCTCAACCCGGGTATTCAGGATATCCTCGGAGAGGATATCCGGGTCCTCGCACAGCACCCTGATCTGCTCAAGGCCGTAGAGGGCTTCGATCAGGCGGGCATAGTGATAGTACAAGCTGGCCTGAACAGGTCCATCCGCCAGCGCCTTGAAGGACTTGAGCTCTTCGTTCGCCAACGGCGTGGTGATCCGATCGGCGATATTGAGGCGCGCCAGAGGGGCCACGCGGTAGACACCTTCGGGGTAGCCCATCGGCTTATAGTACGGGAACTTGAGATAGGTCCAGTCCTCAGTCCGCTCCTGGACATAGTCCAGGTACTGCCTGGGATCGAATTCGACCACCTGATTTCCGTTGGCATCGATCAAACGAACAGGCCCATCATAGAGCTCAAGGGCCCCCTCGTTGGTCATGCCCAGGTACATGCTGGGGAAGTTGGCAAACCGGCTTACCACATCCTGGTTTGCGCCCAACCAGTCTTTGGCCACGCCGAGTCCCAACTGTGCGATCCCGATCATCTCGTCGTTCTCAGCCAGGATCGCGTCGCGCGAGGCTTCGGCCAGAGGCGCGCTGACGCCTCCGGGCACCGCCCAGTTCATATGGATCTTGCGTCCGCTGAGATGCCTGATGACCTCCTGGCCATATTTGCGCAGGCGGATCGCCTTGAGCGCCAGATCGGGATTGACCTCCACCAGTCCTGCGACATTACGAATCGCCGGATCTGCATCAAAGCCAAACAGCAGATCAGGGGAGGCAAGATGGAAAAAGTGCAGCGCATGCGACTGCACGATCTGCCCCATGTGCAGCAGTTGCCGCAGCAATGTCGCTGGCCGCGGAGGCTCGACACCTGCCACGGCGTCACAGGCCTTGGCCGAGGCGAGATGATGGCTTACAGGGCAGATGCCGCAGATGCGCGGCGTAATCGAGGGCATCTCGAAGAATAGCCGCCCCTCGGAGAACTTCTCAAAGCCTCGGAACTGATCGATGTGCAGGTAGGTCTGCGCAACCTGGTTGTTATCGTCCAGATGGATTGTCACCCGCGCGTGTCCTTCGACACGCGTCACGGGATCTATGGTGATCTTTTGCCCCATGTTGTTCGTCTCCTATCCTCTAGAGCCTTTATCTCGTGTTTGCTCAGCCATACCGCAGAAGCTCGTCTGTCCACTTGGGTTCTCGCCCAGCGACCAGCTCCGTGAGGACATAGGCAATTGTCTCGGCGGACGGCGGGCAACCCGGGATGTAATAATCCACCTTGACGATCTCGCGAAGCGGCCTGACTTTGGGATAGAGCCTGGCAATCTCGGGCGATCGAGGAACCTCTTGCCCAGGCGCGGTGCTGTCCGTTTGCACATAGGCATACTTGAGCACTTCTTCTACGTCGAAAAAGTTGCGCATGGCGCAAATACCGCCGAAAACCGAGCAGTCGCCCACCGAAATCAGGATTTTGACACGCTCGCGCATCCGCCGCGCAACTTCTTCCTGATGATCGTTGGAGACCGCTCCGGTGAGGATGCCGATATCGGCACCCTCCACGGGCGGGCGCTTGAGATCCGTGATCGGTGACGACAGCAACTGGACTTTGTCGAGGAGAGCTACCAACACCTCGTCGATGTCTAGAAGGGACATATGACAGCCGGAACAGACGTCGAGCCAGTCCGTGCACAATGTGAGCTTGGCCATGTATACCTCCACAGGAGCCGGCCCGAGCACCGTGGGCTCAAGGCCGGCACGATGCTCATTACTTATCGGATCGCTTCCGCTAGTTGGTCCAGAGTCGCAACAAGCGATGGCACGCGCGTCTTTACAGCTGCAACGACGTTGCGCACCTGACCATCCGCGCTCACCGTTGTGCCGCTCTTTTCGAACGCCGTCGGGACCGGCAAGATCACATCTGCGACGCTGTCCCACGGCTCGCGGTAGCTGGAGAGCACCACCACAAAGCCTCGATTCTCCAGCCCCGCAAGCAGCGCAGGATCGATCTGCGCGGTCTCACCAGCCGCCACCACATAAACACTGGCATCCTGCCCCTTGAAGGCGGTAGCAAAGCCTGCTTCCATGAGGCCACGACCATTGCCGCCGGGCGCATACGTCAGCAAGCGCACCCTGGGCGCCTTGCCGATCAGTTCCTTCGCGACATCCAGTCCCTCGGGACCTGAAATAACAACTGGATTCTCCGCATGGCCGAGCAACTCGACTACACGCGCCAGGTCGCCAACACCGACGCGGATCGATGCCCAGTTGTTCAGCCCGTTCTCACCCTCGCCGACCAGAACCAGCCTGGAGCCATGGTGGCGAACGCCACGCTTGACAGCCATCCCGGCTACCTGGTAGTCCACCGAAAGATCGGTGTTCGTCACGACAAAGAGATCGGCCTCGTCCAGATCAGCCAGTGTAACGCCGCCGTCCGCCTGCGGGACGTCGTACATATAGTACCGGGCACCACCGAGAGCCTGGCGCAGCGCTTGACCTTCTTCGACAGTGACAAACCCTGAAACGACGGTGGCCACGTTGCCATCTGCTGCGCAAATCTGTTCTGCCACCAGGCCTACAGCGCTCTCCATCTCGGCAACAACCCACTCGCCGTCTCGCTTCACCAGCGGCTGGCGCACACGCGTGCGATGTTCATGCATCGGCTCAAAGCGGCCCCTGACACATAAGAGACCCTTATTGGGCTCAGCATCCCAATCACCCTCGACGCGGATGACCCGTCCATCGCGCACGATCAGCTCGGTTCCACAGCCCACCGGACAGGCCATACAGGTGCTCTTGACACGTTCGATCTGGGCCGTCGCCCCCATATAGGCCGAGGCCCGGTCCATGAGCGCGCCCGTCGGGCAGACCTGCAGACAGGTGCCACAAGAGATGCAGCTCGATTCGCCAAAGGGAACATCCAGGTCAGCAATGACCAGGGTGTCCGCTCCGCGGTTCTTGAGCCCCAGGGTACCGTTGCCTACCAGCTCATCGCATGCGCGGATACACCGGCGGCACAGAATGCACCGGTTATGGTCCATCACAAAGAATTGCCGTGAGGCATCCACCGCGTACTTGGGCATGGGTCGCTCGAACTCCCAGTGGTCCAGCTCATAGTCATAGGCCAGGTTCTGGAGTTCGCAGCTACCGCTCATCTGGCAGAACATGCAAAAGTGATTCCGCTCGGAAAAGAGCAGCTGCAGCACAAACTTGCGTGCACCGACGACCTTCTCAGAGCGCGTCTGCACAACCATGCCCTCAAAGACGGGAAAAGTGCAGGCTGGCTGCAAAGTACGCTGTTTCTCTATCTCAACCAGACATATCCGGCAAGCGCCGATAGGCTCTATGGCGGGGTGATGGCATAGCGTCGGGATATCCACCCCTGCTATCTTGGCGGCCTCCAGCACCGTACTGTTTGACGGCACCGCGACCTCGATGCCATCAATGGTAACGTGTACATCGGGCATGTTCCCTGTCCTCCTATACTGACGTCCCGATCAGAGTAACGAAATCTCCGTGTCTTGGCACTCGCCTGCGTCCCCAAGACCCTGCGCCTTGATCAGTTCTTCCAGGCGATACACAGCCTGCTCTGCCAGTTCACTTGTCTGAGGCGAAAGCGTCTCACCGAAATCGAAATCATGCCCCAACACGGATAGCATATATGCTTTCGGCGTACTGCCGTACAGACTCTGAGCCAGTGCTACAACGACTCCGGGCTTTAGGTGGTGACCGATCATACCGGCCTCCACAGCTGGAACGATGGGCTGCCAGCACACATCGTCCCACCCGGATCCCTCTACATGGGCATCAACAAATACCACGGTATCATACTGAGACACCAGGTCCGCCAGCTCTGGAGCGAGCTGATGCAAAAAGAGTGCTTTGATGCCAGGACCAGGCTCCAAACTATCTTCAGCATCGATGCTGTCCGCATCCATGCCGAGCCTGCTCAGCAGACACCGCAGGATATATGCAGCCACGCCATCGTCTCGCCGGCTAGTGTTGCCATATCCAACGAGCAAGAGCGACCGTGCCTCAGGCTCGGCATTCGCCAGATCATGCTGGCTCACGACTGGTCCAGCCATCACTGCATCACCGCACATATCCGCTGCCACGAAACGCAGCTCTGTACCAAACCCGGCGTAGCAGCGATCACTTGCCGAACGACCCTACAGGGATAAGCTCCGAGGGAACTTTGATTGTTTCCCCAGACAGCTTGACGACCGCACCGAACGGGCAGACCTCCAGGCAGGTACCGCACTTGATGCAGCCATCCTGATCGATGATGTGTATCATCCGGCGATCGCCTTCGATCACCTGCACGGGGCAGGCGCGCTTGCAGATTTGGCAGCCCTTGCAGGCCTCGGGATCGATATAGAAGGACGTTAGCGCCACACACTGCTTGGCCGGGCATCGCCGCTCCAACACGTGCGCCTCAAACTCTTCCCGGAAGTACCGCAGAGCCGCCAGGATGGGGCCAGGCGTGAGCTGGCCAAGCGCACAAAGCGAGTTCTGATCCATGCCCCGGGCGATTTCTTCGATCATGGCGATATCGTCCAACGTGCCATTACCCTCGGTGATGCGTGTCAGCAGCTCGAGCATGCGGCGACCGCCTACACGACAGGGCACGCACTTGCCGCATGACTCGGCCGTGGCAAAGGTCAAAAAGTACTTGCAGAACTCGACCATGCAGGTATCTTCGTCGACGACGATCATACCCCCAGAGCCCATCACAGCACCGGCCTGGCGCAGCGAGTCGAAATCTACATGCAGGTCGAGGCCCGACTCGGGCAAGCAGCCCCCCAAAGGGCCACCGGTCTGGACCGCCTTGAACTTTTTGCCACCCGGCACGCCTCCGCCGATATCGTAGATGATCTCCCGCAAGGTGATGCCCATCGGAACCTCGATGAGCCCCGTGTTGTTCACCTTGCCCGTCAGAGCAAAGATCGCAGTACCCGGGCTTCTCTGCGTTCCGATAGAGGAAAACCATTCGGCGCCATTGCGGATAATCTGCGCAACGTTCGCATAGCTCTTGACGTTGTTGACGTTGGTCGGCTTGTTCCAGAGCCCCTGGTTCGCAGGGAATGGCGGGCGGGGACGCGGCTCACCGCGACGCCCCTCGATCGAGGCGATCAGGGCTGTCTCCTCACCACACACAAAGGCGCCAGCGCCTTCCTTGACCTTGAGCTCAAAGTCAAAGCCGGAGCCAAAGATGTCCTTGCCCATAAGGCCGTACTCGGTTGCCTTCTGAATAGCCAGATGCAGGCGCTTGATGGCCAGGGGGTATTCTGCACGACAGTAGACATATCCCTCATGGGAACCCACGGCATAGCCGCAGATCATCATGCCTTCGATCACCGAATGTGGATCGCCCTCCAGGATCGAGCGGTCCATAAAAGCGCCAGGGTCGCCCTCGTCAGCGTTGCAGACGACATACTTGACATCGCCGGCGGCGCGCGCGGTGAACTCCCACTTGAGGCCCGTCAGAAAACCGGCGCCGCCGCGGCCGCGCAAGCCGGAGGCCTTCATTTCGTCGATTACCTGCTGCGGGGTCATCTCGGACAGTACTTTGCCCAGCGCCTCGTAGCCGCCCCGGGCGATGTACTCATCGATGCTCTCGGGGTCAATGACGCCGCAGTTGCGCAGTGTGATGCGCTGCTGTTTGGAGTAAAACGGGATATCCTCGTACAAGGGCACAGCCTGCTGTGTCTCGGGCACTTCGTAGACAAGCCTGCTGAGCACACGCCCCTTGACGAGCGTCTCCTCAACCAGCTCTTCCACGTCCGCAGGCTGAACCCGGCAATAGAAGATACCCTCGGGATACACAATGACGACCGGGCCCATCGCGCAAAAACCGCGGCAACCGGTCTCTACAACGCGCACCTCGTCCTGCAGTCCACGACGCGCTATCTCTGCCTGCAGCGCCGCCATCGTGGCCCGTGAGCCCGATGACTCGCAACTGGTACCTGCGCATACCAGGACGTTCGCCCGGTATATCGGTTCCGACATCTCTCGTCCTCCTGGCCTGATTGGGTAGGAAAATAGCACACTCCAGGCGCCGGATACTAGCCTGCGCCAGCGAACTTACGTGTTTTGTAGGCGGCCAACAACCCACTCTTCGACGACCTGCCCCTTAACGAGATGCTCCTCGATCAGCCTGGGCACCATATCCGGCGTCACATTTCCATAGGTCACCCGCGGCTTGCCCGCCTGCTCAATATCCACCAGGGGCTCCTTTGCACACATACCGATGCAGCCCACGGTGGTCACATTGGCTTCGATATCCCGCTTGTGCAACTCTTCGAGAATCGCATGCATCGTGTCACGCGCTCCCGCAGCAATACCACAGGTGCCCATGCCGACAATGATGGTTGTGCCTGTGTCCCTGCGAGTGCTGATATCCCGCTCCACCTTCTCCCGCAGATGGCGAAGCTCTTCCAGCGACTTGATCTGTGGCATTGAATGTCTCCTTGTAACTCATCTGCCGTGGGGGCCAAAACCTAGACCGCCACCGGACGATATAACTCCTCGTAGCCCTGCCGTAGATAGGATTCCAACCACTCGCGCACCGCGGGATGCCCAAAGGAGATATCCCCCAGAACCTCGCGAATCTGCGCTGTATCCAGTTCAAACTTCCGATCGTCGACCCGGTGGATGTACTCTAAATCCCAGCGATCCCCACCGCGAAGTAACGCACCCATCAGCGTACTGACCATATCGCCCAGCGGCGCGCGATCAATGTGATCCCTCTGGAACACCGCAGTAACCGTGGTCCCTTTGCCCAGCTGCGAGGTCAGATCAAAGCATCCGGCACATCGCTCAGCCGCCGCCTTCATCAGTGGCAATCCCAGTCCCACATGCCTGGTCGTCCGGGTCGTATAATAAGGATCTACTGCCCTTGCCTGGGTCTCTGCGTCCATGCCGCATCCGTCATCCGCTACACAGATCCTGAAGCTGTTGGCTCGGGTGTCCTCGTCAATGCTCACCCTCACCCGCTGCGCCCCCGCAGCCAGTGAGTTCTCTATCAGGTCCAGCACATGCAGAGAAAGTTCGCGCACTAGTCCAGTGCACGCACGAGCTTGAGAATCTTCTCGGGAACCAACCGACCAACTACCTGTCCATCGATAACGGCCATCGGAGCCAACGCACACGAACCAAGGCAGTAGACGACCTCCAGCGTCACACGATAATCGGAACTCGTCTCGCCTGCCTTGATACCCAGCTCTTCCTCCAGCGTCGTGATCAGACGCGGCGCTCCCTTGACATGGCACGCCGTGCCATCACATATATTGATAATGTGTCTCCCACGGCGCTGCAGATAGAACTGTGAGTAAAAAGTGGCCACACCGTACAGTTGCGCGAGCGAAAAGCCCGTGCGCGCGGAAATAACCTGGAGAGCCTCTTGAGGAAGAAATCCATACGCTTCCTGAGTCCTCTGGAGAATGGGGATTACGGCCCCCTCTTGCCCGGCGAACTCGGCCAGGATCTTGTCCAGCGGTTCTGTGTCAAACGCCTCGCGGCTCTCAATTTTCGTCTCTTCAAGCACCACGTCTCATCCTCCCAATTGAGCTTGACGTCTCATTATCTTGCGAACAGCGCTCAGTCAATCAGCCAAAGCCCGCGCCCGTGCTCACCCTGCAGCGCAAGCTCCAGTTCGTGTATAGTCCGGGTCGCCATCTTTGCCCGTGTCCTCACCGCCAAATCCGCAAGCTGATGCGCGTCGCTGGACCCGATCAGTGGCCAGCGCGCCAGCGACGGATACGCCTCGCGAAATCCTTCGACCGTCTGCCTGCGGCTGATCTCTAGACCCGCCAGGTCTAGTCCCTCCGGTACAAAGCCTAGATTCCCCAGCAGGCTGAATGACGGACGGTCTACGTGTGCAGCAATCGGCAACCCGCCCAGAGCGCGCACCTCGGCCACCACATTGTCAACCGACATGGCAACCGACGTCAACAACAAGCGCTCGTTTTCCCACAGGTAGTCGCCAGCCGCATCCACCACATACTGTGCACCAAAGACCTCAGGGCGGTTGCGGTCCGACGGAAGACGGTCATACACCGTCGCCTGCCAGGCACGAATCTGCTCAGAGGTATCAAAGAGGCACAAAATATGCACCTCTTCGCTCGTCTGCACCTCCATGCCGGGCAGAACCTTCAATGCGGTCCCTCGCGCCGCCTCCTGAACTGCCGCTACGTTCTCCGCCGTGTTATGATCTGTAATCGCAATGAGATCCAGACCAAGCTCCAAAGCCCGGCGCACAATCAAGGGCGGTATCATCTCGATCTCGGCACAGGCGGACACCACCGTGTGTATGTGCAGATCGAGGGCCAGGTCCGTCAGAACAACCACCCTCCCGTCACGCGCGGATCTATCCATCAACCCCGATCTTGGCACTGGCGCCGCTCACGCCCCGCATCGCCAACTCTCCAACCACCGTGAAAGTCGTCTTGCAGGTGAGGAGAATCGGAATTCCGCGCTCATCGGCGCGCTCCAGTGTGGCCTGATCCGGACGCGCCCCCTCGGTGATTACAATACACGCCAGGCCGAGTAGATCCCCCACCGCGACCACATTGGGGTGCGCCTGCAACGTCACCCACACCTGTCCGGCGCCCGCCCTAGCCATCACACAGCTCAACATGTCCGAAGCATAGCCACCCGTGATCTCACGATCCAGGCCATCTATCGCGCTGGCGATCTCAAGACCCAGTTCCGCAACGATGTCTGCTACGTTCACTGGCTACCCCCGGTTGATAGATCGAATACCATCTCAAGCCGAGTTCCCTCACCCACGACAGACTTGAGCGACATGTAGTCCGTACAAGAACGGATATTTGACAGCCCCATGCCGGCGCCAAAGCCAAGTTCGCGTATCCAATCCGGCGCTGTGGAATATCCGGCCTGCAACGCCTGTTCGACATCCGGAATGCCCGGGCCGTCATCGATCGCGACGACCTTGATGATATCGGGTTGGGCCTCAACGATGATCTCACCGCCATTTGTATGTATCATCAGGTTCATCTCAGCCTCATAGGTCGCCACAGAGATGCGCCGGATGACCTGCGGATGTGCCCCCAGACGTTCCAGCGCCCGCTTGACCTTGCTGGATGCTTCACCTCCGTGCGTGAAATCCTGCGCAGCAACGCGGTAGCGCAGTATCAGCGTAGTCTGCTCCGATTCGATATCTTCAAAAATGTGACTCGCCCGGTAACGCCGTATCTCTTCCGAGTGCCACAACGCCTCAAGCTGCTTGAGCAGCCCGCGGACGATATCTCCCTGAGTCAGAATCCCGACCAGCTCACCATCGGCGTTCAGTACGGGAAAGCGGCCATATTTAAACCGCGCAAAGAGTGAGACGGCTCCGGCCAGGGAGTCATCAGCTCGTACGGCCTGCACATGGCGCGTCATCTTTTCGCGGATCGGATGGTCAGCCTCCCCCTGCTCCAGGGCCTTGATCAGGCTCTCCACGCTGATCATGCCGACCATCTGGCCATCCTCGACGATAGGCACGCCAGAGATCTGGTTCAGGCGCAGAATCTCTTTGAGCTCATTCATGGTCTGATCAGGGGTGCAGGTGATCACATCTCTGGTCATCACTTGTTCTACCTTGAGCTCGTAGACAAGCTCCTGCACCTTGGTCAGCTCAGCGTGAGAGCCGCTGCCGGTTCCCACGCCTCTGGCCACCCCCCGGAGTTCGGCCATCATATTGAAGGATTCTGCGGCCCCTTCGCACGCCCGTCATCTGACTCGGAACGGGCGAGCGTGAAAAGACCACAGCTTGGCAGACCCCGGGCGTATAGCAAGCCACAGGTCTCGTACATGGTATAGCGCGAGCTCATGAGCGGAATACCCATGGAATCGGCCAGTTTGAGCGTCTCTGGCGGTGGCATTTTGCCCCTGACAAACACAATCGCCTTTATGCCGGCCATGTCACTGGTCCGAACCACCTGCGGGTTGGTGAGACCGGTCAGAAGAAGCGTGCCCGCGTGCGTGAACGCCAGAACATCGCTCATGAGGTCGGCCCCACAAGCCATGTCGACCTGGGTTGACAGGTCGACATCGTCACTCAGAAGCTGGCCATCTATTACGTCAAGAATCTCTTGTAACTTCAAATTCGCACATCCATGCTCAAAAACATCTCCCAGCAGAGACATTGTGAATTATATCACCATCTAGAGAGCGGTGTCAAAACCACACTGCCTGGCGGATGTCTGTCATAGACGGCTACGGGTAAGAATGGGCCTTATTGCGCCCACTTCACCAGACCGGGGATATGCTGGCTGTGGAGATTCGGGTGGCTGGGCAATACACGGATCGTAAACCCGTTCAAACCGCTGGCATCGAATCGCGCCTTGACCTGATAGTGATGCGTACCATCCTCCTCGGTCCCAACATAGTCCATCTCCTGGATCCGGTAGTCGGTGATCTCACCGGCTGCATCTACAGATCCCAGACAGAGCTGCACTGCCACATCAGAAGGACTTAGCGAGCCGAGACGGACGTGCGTACTGAACGAGACCTCTTGACGGACCGTCACCCCGTCGTGTGCATCGGTGCGCACATCAGCAAAACTGATCTCGGGCCAGGCGGACCGCACATGTTCCAGCCAATCCGCCAGCTCCCTGGCAGCCGCGGCGTTGTCCGCCTGGAGCCGATTACGACGCTCCATCGATGGGCGATACATCGCGTCGTCATATTCCTGGAGCATGCGCTGCGTATTGAACCTGGGCCCCACCGCCGCCATCGAGCGCTTCATCTTGGCCACCCAACCGTGCGGGATGCCATTGCTCCCGTGATCGTAAAAGAGCGGCACAATGTCCTTCTCCAGGAGATCGTACAAGGCCTCTGCCTCGACCTGATCACCAAAGGCCTCATCACGGTAGACCTCGCCCTGGCCGATGCGCCAGCCGATCTCTGAAGAATATCCCTCATACCACCACCCGTCGAAGGAGCTCACGTGAATGGCACCGTTCATGCAGGCCTTCATCCCGCTCGTGCCGCTCGCTTCCTGGCCCCAGCGCGGCGTATTCAGCCAGACATCGGCCCCCTGCACAAGATAGCGTGCTACGGCGATGTCATAGTCTTCGAGGAACACAATGCGTTGGCGCAGATCTGGCCGCCGCATGGTATGGATCATCGAACGAATGAGTTCCTTTGCCGGCGTATCCTCGGGATGCGCCTTGCCGGAAAAGATGATCTGCACGGGACGCCCAGGTTGGTTTAGAATGCGCGAAAGACGCTCCGGGTCCTGGAAGAGCAGCAACGCCCGCTTGTAGGTCGCGAACCTTCGCGCAAAGGCGATGGTCAGCACATCTGAGTCGAGCACGTTTGCGACGTCATCCACGTCGGCCTGGCTCGCGCCTCGCCGTTGCATCTGACTGACCACACGGTCTCTGGCCATACTGACAAGACGGTCGCGCCTGCGCTCGTGCGCCTGCCAGAGCTCCCCATCAGGGATCCGGTCCACACGCTGCCAAAGATCGGCATCGGCGGGGTTCTCCAGCCATCGCGGACCCAGATATCGCAGCAGCAAATTCGAGATCTCCTCAGAGACCCAGGTGCGGTGGTGTACGCCGTTGGTGATCGCGCAGATCGGAATCTCTGCCACAGGAGTACCGGGCCAGAGGTTTTGCCACATCCGGCGCGCCACCTGCCCGTGCAACTGGCTGACGCCGTTCGCCTTGGATGAGAGCGATAGCGCCAGGACGGCCATGGAAAAGGGCGTGTCGGCCTGCGTGTCGGGGGCACGACCGAGCGACAGGAACTTTTCACGCTCGATACCCAATTCCTGCATCATCTCACCGAGATAGCGATCGATCAGGTACGGCGGGAAAAGATCAATGCCCGCGGGCACCGGTGTGTGTGTTGTAAAGACGCTTCCAGCCATCGCCAGCACACGCGCCTGTTCAAAGTTGAGACTGTAGCGCTGCATGGCGAGGCGAATACGCTCCAATCCCAAAAAGGCCGAGTGCCCCTCGTTCATGTGGCAGACTGCTGGCTCGATCCCCAGCGCTGACAGCGCCCGCAATCCGCCGATACCCAGAACGACCTCCTGCCGGATGCGCATATCCAGGTCACCAGAGTAGAGCTTGCTCGTGATCTGGCGATCCTCTAGCCGGTTTGCCTCCACATTCGTATCCAGCATATAGAGTGGCACACGTCCCACCTGGATGCGCCAGATCTGAATAAAGACCTGACGCCCGGGAAACTGCACGCTGATCATCACCGGCTGCCCAGACAGATCGCGCTCCAGCTGTACCGGCATGTTGTGAAAGTCGTTGGGGGGGTAGGTCTCCTGTTGCCAACCATCTGCATTGAGATATTGCCGGAAGTAGCCTTCTTGATACAGCATGCCCACGCCGACCAGAGGCATCGCCAGATCGCTGGCCGTCTTCAGATGATCTCCAGAGAGCACCCCCAGGCCACCCGAATAGATGGGCAGTGCCTCTGCGAGGCCGTACTCCATCGAAAAGTACCCAACGATCTGCGGTTTGCCATCCTGTTCAAGGCCGGGCTCATCCCAGTGCGGAACGACGGACATGTACTCTAAAAGATCGCGGTAGACGCGATCCATGTGAGACAGAAAACCCTCATCCTGGCTGACTTCATCCAGGCGCTCCTGAGTGATGCGCCCGATGGTGCTTACCGGGTTATGCCGCGAAGCGGCAAACAGATCCGGATCCAAACGCCGAAACAGGTCCACTGCGTCCCGGTTCCAGGACCACCAGAGGTTATTGGCAATCTCCAAAAGGGGTTTGAGGCGAGGGGGCAGGGACGGGAGGACGTTGATTGTTCGAAACGATCGCAGCATGTGCACTCCAGATATATGGCTGTAAGCCATTATAACGGCGCGCCATGATTACACCAACTCGGCGGGCGGAGCGACCTCCCTGATCTCCGAGAGATATCCCATGGCGCGCCATATCGCAGGCAGTTGGTCAGGTCGTGACGACCTCACCCTCGAAATCATCAAACAACGCTTCCACCTCTGCGGTGGTCATTAGGCCAGCAGCCTCCAGGACCTTGGCGGCAGCCAGTTTCTCCGGGGCGGCACCCTCGAAATAGGTATCCTCGTTGATGACTGTCCTGGGAACGCCATAAACGCCGTAGCGATTGGCCAGTTGCGGGAACTCTATCGCCTCAACCATATCCGCTGTGACCAGATCGCTGGCCATGGCCATTGCATGGGCAACCTGTACCGCTGCTGGGCAGTACGGGCAGGTGGGAGTAATGAATACCTGCAGGTGAACCGGCTCTGTCAACCGGGACAGCATGTCCACCGTCTCAGCTGAGAGGCCATGCTCTCCGCGCGACACCGCGACAATGTCCTCAATCAGCGTGTTGAATTCATAGCCGGAAGGTATGCCGTAGAACCGCATGCCATAGTCCTTGGCGCCCATGACCACTGTGGCAGGGATGCGGCTGATGTTATATTCCTGGGCAACGTCCTTGTCCGTGACAAAGTTATAGACCTGAAGCGTGATCTTGTCCGACAGCTCGGACACTTCGGTGAGCAGCTGCCTCGTCTCCTTGCAGAACTGGCACTCGAGCGTCTGGGTAAAGAGCTTGAGCGTCACCGGTCCTGTCAGCGCGTGCTCCAGATGATTTCGCAGAAAATCTTGATCCTTCTTGCTTAGCATTGCCATATTACTTCCTCCTACTCCTCGATAGCTGCTCTGCGTGTATTGATCTCATAAAACAACGCCGGATCGAACTTGGGCCGGCGATCATAGGTGTACAGCCCATTGACTTCCTGTTCGATGTCATAGAGCTGGGTGTAGCAAAAGGCACACATGCGCGGATGGTCCAGCAGCGCATCGGTCAACGCACGGTACCGCTCAAGAAACGCCTCTGGAGAGGTGGGGCGCCCGGACACACCGCCGTACCCCCAGCCGATCTCATCAGCCTGACCAGGGTTCCACCAGATACCACCATACTCGCTCACAAAATAGGGTTGTCCCTCGTAGGGAGCATCATGCTCGGGCCGGTTCCTGAACGGCTCTCCCCCGTCGGCGAGCGCAGCAAAGACCCCGCGGAAGGTCTCCGGGTTCTGATCATAGTTGTGCACGTCGTAGATGTCCGTCTCGACATGCTGATACCCGCTCGTATCGATCACCGGTCTGGTTCGATCGGCGATCTTGGTTGCACGATAAACGCCTCGCAGCACCCCGGGGTCCTGATCGACCTGTGTCTCGTTAAAGGGACACCATCCTATCACCGAGGGGTGGCTGTAATCGCGCTGTACCGCCTCCAGCCACTGTGGCAGAAACACCTCCAGAGCGCGAGGCTCACTGACATCGAGACCCCAACTGGCAAACTCGTCCCACACTAGGTAGCCCATGCGATCCGCCCAATACAGAAAACGCGGCTCAAACAGCTTTTGATGGAGCCGTGCGCCGTTGAACCCAAGACCCTGAGAGATGCGAATGTCGTTCTTGAGCGCCTCGTCGTCCGGGGCTGTATAGATTCCATCGGGATAGTAGCCCTGATCCAGCACCAATCGCTGGAAAACAGGCTGTCCATTGAGCAGGATCGCTCGATCTGAGAGCGACACGGTGCGCATCCCAAAGTAGCTGCGCAGCGTGTCCTGTCCGCCTGCCATCGGCTCCAGCGTCAGATCCAGGTCATAGAGCGTCGGGCTGCCAGGCGACCACAATCGCGCCTCAGGCACGTTTAGAATGAGAGTCGCATGCTGCCCCCCGAAAGCCGCTTCTCTTCTCGCCACCACCTCACCGGACAGAGAGGCGCTCCCGCGTAATACTCCTCTCTGCCGCTTCCCACCCAGGGTTGCCTCTACAAGTAACTGACCTGTCTCTACCAGAGGCGTCAAACGCAGGTCCGCGATATACGTCTCAGGGACAGGTTCGAGCCAGACCGTCTGCCACAGCCCGGTCGTGCGCGTATAGTGGCATCGCCGGGAGTAATAGTCAGGGCACTGTTTCCCTGAGAGGACCCAGGGCGAGCGCGTATCATCCCGGGCGTGGATCGTGAGAACGTTCTGCCCCCTTTTCAGTGCCGCGGTGATGTCGATCTGGAACGGCGTGTAGCCGCCGCGATGCGTCCCGACCAGCTCACCGTTCACCCACACAGTGGTATCATGATCGCAGGCGCCCACATGCAGGAGCACACGTCCTTCCTCCCAGTCTGAGCGAACAGCAAACTCACGCCGGTACCACACGCCGGCGTGAAAGTCCACATCAGCCACACCTGACAGGGCGCTCTCCGCACAGAAAGGCACAATGATCTCCCCCGCCAACCTGTCAGCATGTGCCAGGCCACGGTCAATCCCGCTGAGCCCAGGATCAAACTCAAACTCCCACACACCATTCAGGTTGATCCATCGTTGGCGAACCAGTTGAGGACGAGGATACTCGGGGCGCGGAATTTGCATGTCCCCTCCAATGTCTCCAGCAATCCAGCACAGCCCAACTATTGTAGACACGGACACCGAACCCGTCAATACATCGCGGGCATACGCTGTTGACAGGCGGTCGACCGGGCCATATAATCCTCGCAAGTTTATCAGCAGACTGTTGTTCTGTGCGCGCGTGAGGGCTTTACAGAGCTGGGCCTGAGTGAATTGCTCAAGACAAGCCCATCAGAGACGCATCGGCTTGCCGTACAGAACAGTTCTACCCTTTTCCCCTATGACACCCTACGAAAGAGCTTGCACTCTATGCCCATCAAGGCACTGGTTTTCGACTGTGGCGGCGTCGTACTGCGCGACCGTGACGAGTCTTATTATGCTCGCTGGGAGCAGCGCCTGGGCTTGGAAGCGGGCGCATTGAAGCAAGAGCTGTACCAGGGCCCTTTGTGGTCCGAAGCCGAGCTCGGAAAGATCAGTGAGGACCAATTCTGGCGCTCCGCTGGGGAGCGCTATGGGCTTTCGCCAGAGGAGAGCGATGCGCTGGGCGCCGACGCCTGGAAGAGCTGGGGCGTCGACCCGGTTGTCCTCAGCCTGGTCAAGCGTGCGCGAGGACGATTCCGGATCGCGATGCTCAGCAACGCGACCGATGCGCTCGAGTCCAAGTTGAGTGACATCTACGGTATCGCCGGTCTATTCGATCCGATCGTGAATTCAGCTCGGCTCGGCATAGCCAAGCCAGCTCCCGAGATCTATCAGGAGCTACTCCGCAAAATGAAGCTGGAAGCGGGCGAGACCGTTTTCATCGATGACCGCGCGGAGAACGTCGCAGCCGCCGCATCGCTGGGGATGCATGTGATCTGGTTTGTGCATCCCAACGAGCTGGAGCGACAATTGTCGCCGTATCTGGCTCTTGAGAGCGTTACGATCGAGTCCCCCTGAGTAGTCGTCCAATTGCGCAAGGAGCAGCCCGTGGTGTGCACACGCTAGCCAGGATACCGAGTCAAGCCTCACCCCGTAGCCGACGGCCGCGGGCCCATGCACTGTGCACGACAGGAGCTCTATGCTACACGTATCTGATCTTTCCAAGCGCTTTGGAGACACCCTGCTCTTTGAGCAGGTCAACTTTACGATTAACGATGGCGAGCGCGTCGCCTTGATCGGGCCAAACGGCAGCGGCAAGAGCACGCTCCTGCGGATTCTTGTTGGCGAAGAGGCCCCCGATCGTGGCAGCGTCCGTTTTAAGGTGCCCCTCGACCGCGTCGGTTACCTCCCCCAGGGCCTCATCTATGACGATGAGTTGCTCGTCGGCGATATCCTCGTCGATCGAGAACGCGACCAGGCCACCTGGATCGCCGAGATGGAGAGGCTCAGCATCGCACTTTCCAGGGCCTCGGACAGCCAACGGCCCGCTCTCGAGCACGCCTACGCAGCCGCTCTCGAACAGCTCTCCAACCCGGCCGTCTTGGCCGAACATCAGGTTGAAACCATTCTGGCAGGGCTGGGGTTATCAGATGTGGCGGCGGACACGCCGATCGGTACGCTCAGTGGCGGCCAAAAGACGCGGCTCGGGCTCGCACGGCTGCTGCTTCAGCAACCCGCTATGCTGCTGCTTGACGAGCCAACCAATCACCTGGATATCACAGCCCTGGAGTGGCTGGAAGCCTTTCTGGCGCAGTACCGCGGCGCGATGCTTATCGTATCGCATGACCGTACTTTTCTTGAGAATACTGCAAACACTGTCTTTGAGCTCGGGAACGAGCAACACACGCTAACCGTCTATCCGGGGAATTACTCCGACTATGCGCTTGCCAAGCGTCGGGAAGAGGCCCGTCTGTGGCAGCAGTACAACGAGCAACAAGAGCGCATCGGCAAGCTCGAGAACGCGATCCAGCGCTGGAAGGGCCAGGCCAGCCGCATCGAGGGCGAAACGGTCGCCTTTTACTACAAGAAGCGCGCAAAAAAGGTGGCTCATCAGGCGGTCATTCGTCAGCGCCGTCTGGAGCGTATGCTGGAATCTGAGGATCTGGTGGACAAACCCGTTCAGGGGTGGAACGTCAAGCTGGAGTTCGTCAACACGCCGCCGAGCGGTCAGGACGTGCTGGTCGTTGAGGGCGTCTCCAAGGCGTTCGGCGCGCATGTGCTGTTCAGCGATGTGAATCTTATTCTGCAGCGGGGTGAGCGCATCGCGCTCGTAGGCCCGAACGGCTCGGGAAAGACGACCTTTCTGCGGATGATCGTAGGAGAGGAAGAGCCCTCCAGCGGCGTCCTGCGCACCGGTTCGGGAGTCAAGATCGGCTACTTTGCGCAGGAACAGGAGACACTGAACCCGGACGTCAACGCCTTGCAGACTGTTCAGGCAGCCACCGGCCTCGGTGAAACAGAGGCGCGCAACTTTTTGCACTACTATTTGTTCTCCGGAGATGACGTATTCACGCCCATCCGTGACCTGAGCTATGGCGAGCGGGCGCGTCTGGCGCTGGGGATGCTCGTCCTAAGGGGGTGTAACCTGTTGTTGCTGGATGAGCCAGTTAACCACCTCGATATACCATCCCGCGAGCGTTTTGAGCAGGCCCTGAGCGATTTTCAGGGCACCGTACTGGCAGTGGCCCATGACCGGTACTTTGTGCAGCGGTTCGCCACAGGAGTCTGGGGCCTTGCGGGAGGCACCATTCGGCGCTACCCCGATCTGCACCAGGCCCTGGTCGACGCCGGGCAGTGACGGAACCGCCACATGAACAACAAAGAGCAACGCGCTTTGGCGCGACCAGGAGCACAGTGAAACGACGGAA
>CAZYWU010000019.1:20023-22656 GCA_964651255.1 uncultured Anaerolineales bacterium | reverse complement strand
TTGGCGCGACCAGGAGCACAGTGAAACGACGGAAGAAGCTGGACGACATCCCATCACCATGGGTGCTTGAACCCGAGGAACCGGCACCAGACATATGGTCACTGATACTGCGAGGCGCGGCACTGGGCCTGACGATCGTGGTGTTGGTGGTCACTGTCGGCCTGGCTACAGGTCTTGCCATCTATGCTCACTATGCGCGGGACCTGCCCTCGCCGCAGGAGCTCTACGAGCGCACGGCCACCTTCAAGACTACCCGAATCTATGACCGCGACGACGTACTGCTGTATGAGATCATCGACCCGCTGGGTGGCCGCAGGGTTGTGGTTCCCTATGAGGAACTGCCCCAGGACGTCATTGACGCCGCCGTCGCCACCGAGGACAAGACCTTTTTCTCCAACCCGGGCGTCAATCCGGCATCGATTGTCAAGGCTTTTGTCGAAAACATGCAGGCGGGCGAGATCGTGCGCGGAGCCAGCACCATTACGCAGCAGGTCGCCAAGATGCTGTTCCTATCTCCTGAGCAGACGTACTCGCGCAAGATCCAGGAGGCGATCCTCGCCACCGAGATCACGCGGCGCTACTCCAAAGAAGAGATCCTGCAGGTCTATCTGAACGAATCCTACTTTGGCAACCTTGCCTACGGTATCGGTGCGGCGGCGGAGACCTATTTTGGCAAACCTGTCAGCCAGCTGGACCTGCCCGAATCCGCCCTTCTGGTGGGTTTGCTGCAGGCACCGTCCCTGTATGACCCCTACACCGATCCGCAATCCGCACTGGACAGGCGGACGATCGTCCTGCGCCTGATGCTTGCCGAAGGTTATGTGACGCTGCAGGAATTCGAGCAAGCCTCGGCGGCCCCGCTCACACTGCGCCCGCGGCAGCTCGAGGGATCGCGTCAGGCACCCCACTGGGTGGAGTACGTACGCGCCGAACTGGAAGCGAGATTCGGAGCAGAGGCGCTGTACAGAGGGGGCTATAACGTCTACACCACCCTGGACCTCGACCTCCAGCATCTGGCCGAGGACGTCGCCCGTGCGCACATTGACGAGCTCCGCTCTCGAAACGCCACCAATACAGCACTGGTGGCGATGAATCCAACCAATGGTGACATTCTCGCCATGCTGGGAAGCGTCGACTTTGACAGTGAAGAGATCGACGGCCAGGTCAACGTGGCGATCCGGCAACGACAGCCGGGATCATCGATCAAGCCACTGACCTATCTGGCTGCCTTTGAGCGCGGCTGGACACCCTCCACGATGTTGATGGACGTCAAACAGAGTTTCCCGGACGGCGCCAACCCGCCCTACATTCCGGTCAACTTTGACGGGAAAGAGTTCGGACCGGTGTCCTTGCGAGCAGCTCTGGCTGGCTCTCGGAATATCCCCGCCGTGGCCACTCTCAACGAGATCGGCCTGCCTGCCCTGCTCGAGGTGGCTCAGCGTATGGGTATCCGATCACTCACGCGCCAGGACTATGGCCTGTCACTCACCCTGGGAGGCGGCGAAGTCACGCTGCTCGAGATGACAGGCGCCTATGCCGCCTTCGCGAACCAGGGCTATCGTGTGGAGCCGCGAGCGATCCTCTATATCACCGATCAGCAGGGAAACGTGATCGTCCCCTACTCTGAGCCTGCCCTCACCCGCATCATGGACCCGCGTCATGCCTATTGGATCAGCGATATCCTCTCCGACAACGCTGCACGCACGCCAGCCTTTGGCGCCGACAGCTATCTCAAACTCTCTTTCCCTGCTGCTGCCAAGACAGGAACGACGGACGACTATCGAGATGGTTGGACCATCGGCTACACGCCGGACCTGGTAGCCGGCGTCTGGGTCGGAAACAATGACTATACTGAAACAGATCGGCTGACCGGTTCGCAGGGGGCGGCTCCGATCTGGCACGACTTTATGGAGCGCGCCCTGGCAGATACACCAAGGCCAGACTTTGTGCGACCGGCCGGACTGGTGGACGTTCAGGTTTGTCCCATATCTGGCCAATTGCATACGAGTCGATGCCCCGAGGCGATCACAGCAACTTTTCTGGAGGAGCAACTCCCCGAAGAGTGCGAGGTGCACGTACTCGTGGACGTATGTACGGTGAGCGGCCAATTGGCTACGGAGAACTGCCCACGCGACACAGTGGTCCAGCGCGTCTTTGAGGACTATGGCCCGGAATGGGACGCCTGGGCGCAGGCTCACGGGATCACTACGCCGCCGAGAGAGAGCTGCAGCGTGCATTCCGAGCCCATGCGCATAGAGCTCAGCGGCCCCTCCGAGGCAAGGCCCGGTATTGTGACGCTCACGGGCAGCGCCGAGATGAGCGGTTTTGCCTACTACTATATCGAGTTCGGCGCCGGCACCGAGCCCGGCCAGTGGAATCGCATCACGGGCAATGTGGCGACGCCGGTCCGTAATGGATTACTGGCGCGCTGGGATGCCTCGCTGATAGCCGAAGGGGACTATACGCTTCGTCTTGTGGTTGCCAGTAGCGACGGGCGGGCCTACGAGGCGCGCGCGTCCATACGCATCCTCCCGGGCGCACCCACGCTGACACCCACCGCTACCCTCACTCCAACGGCGACAGCGACGCTGACTCCGACCGCGACGCATACTCCCACAGCGACAGCGACTCTA
>CAZYWU010000019.1:0-19923 GCA_964651255.1 uncultured Anaerolineales bacterium | reverse complement strand
GACAGCGACGCTGACTCCGACCGCGACGCATACTCCCACAGCGACAGCGACTCTAACCCCAACAGCCGCACCTGCGGCAACCGAGACGATGGCGCCCGTGGCGACGGAAACCGTCGCGCCTACGGCTACGGCCACGGATGGAGACCTTACGCCTCCGGTGCCGGCCCCGACAGACACCACAGAGCCCTAGATCCCGGCGGAGACGCCTACGCCGTAGATCGCTGATGTGCCCGTGCCGGCGGCAGCAAGCTCCAGGCCGACGCTGGCTGCGTGCCGGCGGTTACGAAAAGCGAGCCCCTGAGAGGTTCAGAGGCTCGCTTTTTCGTCGGCTCGAACGTTACGGCAAAAAGTTGAATGGGTTCAGCTGAACCCCGCCCTTGCGCACTTCAAAGTGCAGATGGGGCCCGGTTGAGTTGCCTGTGCTGCCACACTTGCCGAGAAGATCGCCCTTCGCAACCGTCTGCCCAACCTCCACAAAGAAAGCGTCCATATGGGCATACAGCGTCTGGTAACCATTGCCATGGTCCACCACAACCATGCGACCATACCCCGTGGCCCAGTGCGCCGCAACCACGGTCCCGCCATCGGCGGCGATGATCGGCGTGCCACGACTGGCAGCAATGTCGATGGCCCGGTGCCCTTCCCAATATCCCTGGCTAATCCGACCGCTCATGGGCCAGGCCAACTGTCCGGTCCCTGTCACGCCACTTTGCGTGGGCGTCCAGAGCGGCGTATAGGTTTGCTCCTGCTTGGGAACGTACGGCTTGACACCGCCAGGGATGATCAAGTACTGGCCGGCTGTGAGCGTATAGGGCTCCTCCAGCTTGTTCCCTGGATAGAGCGCAATCGCGTCCGCCTCGACTTTGTACTTGGCAGCGATGGATTGCAGCGACTCGCCGGCGGCAACCTTGTGGTAAGCCCCATCGACTGGCAGTATGTAGAGCTCTTGCCCGATGCTGAGCAGATCATTCTGCCCGGCCAGGGCGTCGTTGGCATACAGCAGCGTTGTCCCCTGCAGGCCAAACTCAGCGGCGATCTCCAGGAGTGTGTCGCCAGGCTGCACTGTGTACACGGTGACGGTCGTACGCAGCATACGGCGCGGCTCTGCCACCTGCGGTAGAGTCTGGCTCCACGACCGCATGGTATAGGGGATCGTCTCCAGTTCCAGATACCGCTCTTCGGCGGCGGGGCGCGCATAGGCGTCTAAATAGTCATAGTCGGCCGCAGCATAGGTGCGCGAAGCAAAATCACGCTCACGGCCAAGAAGGCTGTCGAGCGCAGACAAGCTCAGGCTCTGCGAAGAAACGCCATAGAGTACGGACACAAACAGCGCAGCCAGAACGATGTGCCCGGCGTAGCGGGACACCGTCGGCAGGTCATGCAAGACGACAGGAAAGGCAAGCGATACGGACTGATCCTTTTGCGGCAGAGCGTGGACCGCACGCGAGATAACTCGCGATCCGTACATGGGCTAGACGTCCTTATTCAGTGTCTTGAGAAACTCTTCATTGGACTTGGTCCGGCGCAGTCTCTCCAAAATAGGCTCTACCGCGTCCATCGCGCCGATCGTGTCGGTCATTCGCCTAAGCAGCCACACTCTGGACAACACATCAGGCTCCAGCAAGAGCTCCTCACGACGCGTCCCGGAACGCTCGATATCGATTGCCGGGAAGATACGACGTTCTGCGAGCTTGCGGTTAAGATGTAACTCCATGTTACCCGTGCCCTTGAACTCTTCATAGATGATATCATCCATGCGGCTGCCGGTGTCGACCAGGCAGGTGGCGATAATCGTCAGGCTGCCCCCCTCCTCGATCTTGCGGGCGGCTCCGAAAAAGCCCTTGGGGGGATGCACCGCCGCAGGATCCAATCCGCCAGAGAGTGTACGCCCGCTGGGGGGAACGATCAAGTTGTAGGCACGCGCGAGCCGCGTGATGCTGTCGAGCATGATCACCACGTCGCGGCCGACCTCGACCAGGCGCTTGGCGCGGGCTAGCGCTATCTCGGCCACTTTGGCGTGATTCTGCACCGGCTCATCAAACGTTGAGCTCACTACCTCCGCCTCTACGGAGCGGTCCATGTCGGTGACCTCTTCCGGGCGCTCACCCACCAACACGACCATCATGTGAACATCACGATAATTCGCAGAGATACCGTTGGCGATCTGCTTAAGGATCGTGGTTTTGCCGGCTTTGGGGGGAGACACGATCAAGCCGCGCTGACCACGTCCGATGGGCGCCAGCAGATCCATCATACGCGTGCTGTAAACGTTCGACACCGTCTCCAGCTTGTATTGTTGATTGGGAAAGATCGGCGTCAGTCGCTCAAAAACAGGCCTGTCCTTGGCAACCTCCGGGTCCAGCCCGTTAATGGCCTCCACTCGCAGCAGTGAAAAGTACTTTTCCGAGTCCTTTGGACGGCGCACCTGACCGATCACCATGTCCCCGGTTCGGAGGCCAAAGCGGCGTATTTGCGATTGAGAGACATAGACATCATCCGGGCCAGGCAGCAGATGTTCGCTCCGCAAAAAGCCAATGCCATCCTGGACGATGTCCAGTACCCCCCCGCCAAACAACAGGCCGCGCTCCTCAGCCTGCGACCTCAAAAGGCGCAGGATGAGATCTTGCTTCTTGAGGCGACTATAGCCAGCGATCTCTTTGGACCGGGCTACATCGCGCAACTCGGATAGAGTCATCGTTTCGTACTCAACGATGTTCACAGTGGACATGCTCCATTGGGGAGATAGGCGGAATGGTCCCAGACCATCTACGCGGAAGAATAGCAGACTGTCAGATAAGAGCAAACAGGTCTCATGCGTTGACGCACAGATCCGAGGGTGGAATTAGGGATGAATCAGAGCGCGACTCGCGACAGACGTTGCCCCGGGGGCCAAGGTTGTAATGCATCACATCCTTGGCCACTTGGATAATAGCAACACGACATCATGATGTCAACTTGAACGCCAAGAGAAGCATTCTGCATAGTGTGGTAGACCACCAGCAGATGCGCAGCGACAAAACGGCCGTCTCCCAGAGTCAGGCGTGCTGCCACCGTTGCTTGAGGCGTTTCCGCTTTCGTCTGAGTTTTGCCCCAGCAGTGGTCTCCGATCCGGTCGTGCCACCACCTTTGCAGAACAGCGAGGCAGAGGCCCACGCAGGTACGACGACGGATAATGCCCGGGGGATCACCTCAACAGAAAGTGGCGTTGTGCCAACAGGATTTCCGTCCACGTGCGTGGGCAGTGTATTCTCAGTCGAAACATAGACGTTTCGACCCTGCAGCACCTCGACACCCCGGCTACCTGTGTGGCGCCCCAGCACCAGGAGCGCAAAATGGCAAAGGATGTCCACCAGGTTGTTGCCACGGAACACAAAGATATCCAGCAGTCCGTCATCGAGCCGTGCTTCAGGCGCCAGCTTGAAGGAGGCCCCATAAAGCTGCGCGTTGGCGATCACAATGAGCAGGGCGTGATAGCGCAGTGCGCGCCCATCTACCACAACGGTCGTGCGCGTGCCACGCATGAAAAACGCTTCAGCGACCGCCATCACCAGATAGGTCAGGTTCCCCAGGCTGCGCCTGGCCTTCCGATGGGGCTCCACATCCTGAGCTACCTGTGCATCAAAACCGACCCCGCACCACATAACAAAATAGTGGCCATCTGCTTTGCCCACATCGATCCGTCGATGCTCGCCTTCCACCAGGATGCGTGAGGCATCCAGTAGCGCAGAGCGATAGACAGGAGACCACACCGGCAGGTCGAGCATATGGGCCCATTGGTTGCCAGTCCCCACTGGAAGCACGCCCAGGGTTGTGGAGGTCCCTACGAGCCCCGCCGCGACCTCACCGATAGTGCCATCACCCCCGACGGCCACGACCATGTCGTAACCCTGTGTTGCGGCCTCGCGCGCCAGCTCCGTAGCATGGCCCGGCCGCTCGGTGAGTCGCACGGAGACATCCCAGCCACGCTCTGCCAGGTACGACAGCACACGCCTGAGGTCGTCTTCCACATCGCGCTGCCCGGCCACCGGATTTCGCACAAGTAACGTCTTCATTGGCTCTATACTAGTCCTGCACCCTGCTTTTGTCCATACTTGACGCCGCAACGCTTCAGGCGCAAGATGGCCACAATGATGATCATCGACGCTCACACGCACATCCTCCCTCCGAGCATTATACAGGCCCGATCCGAGTACATGGCCGCTGATCGCTGGTTTGGCCTGCTGTATGCATCGCCCCGATCGCGTCTCGCTTCGGCGCCGGAGCTCATCGCCAGCATGGACCGCGCCGGCATCGATGCTGCGGTTTGCTTTGGATTTGGCTTTCGCGATGGCGAGACCTGCCGGCGCTGCAATGACTATGTGCTTGAGGCGGCGGCACAATGGCCGGATAGGATCATCCCATTCGCGGTTGTCAGTCCGGCTGAAGAAGGTGCAGCGCTCGAGGCGGAGCGTTGCCTGGAGGCTGGCGCCGCCGGCATCGGAGAACTGATGCCCGACGGGCAGGAGTTCGGTCTGCAGGATGAGATGCTCACGACCCTGATCCAACTGCTGGAGGCGAACAACACGCCACTGATTTTGCACGTCAACGAACTCGTCGGGCATCGCTACCCGGGTAAAGGACGGGTTGGCCCCGAGGACGCCTACGCATTGGCAACCGCCCATCCCGGGCTCAACCTGATTCTTGCCCACTGGGGAGGGGGATTGCCGTTCTACGAGCTGATGCCATCGGCGCACGCGGCTCTGACCAATGTCTGGTATGACACCGCTGCCTCGCCTCTTCTCTACGACGACCGGATCTTTTCCATCGTCGCCGGGTATGCGCCGGGCAAGGTCATCTTTGGCACAGACTATCCTCTGCTCACGCAACGGCGTTTCCTCGATCGGGTCCTCAGCCTGGAGATCCCGCCAGAGGCGCTGCAGGCGATGCTTGCAGGCAACCTGCTGGCGGCGCTGGGCCGGTCCGGCGGAGAAAAGACATGACGACGCCCATGACGCGGACCTTTGTGGCCGTCCGGTTGCCGGTCGAGATGCGCGATGCCTTGCACGCAGCCTCCAGAGAGCTGCGTGAGCAACCCGGGGGCAAGGCCGCCCGATGGGTGGCTCCAGAGAATATCCACCTCACGCTCAAGTTCCTTGGCGATGTCGATGATCGCCGGCTGGGCGAGGTGTGCGATGCAGTCGCTCAAGTCTGTGCCGGCATCCCGTCCTTCGAGATGGCCGTGTCGGGCCTGGGATGCTTTCCCAACACAGCCCATCCTCGCATCGTCTGGGCGGGCGTGTCACGAGGGACGCGCGAGTTGATCCAACTGGCTAACTCTGTGGATGTGGCGCTGAACCGGCTGGGATTCGCCCGTGAAACGCGTCCCTTTGATGCTCACATAACGCTCGGCCGTGCAGACCGGCGCGCATCACGCGCCGAACTCGCCTCGCTGGGGCACACCATCGCCGGGCAATCCATACGCCTGTACGGATCAATGACCGTCACCCACGTGAGTGTCGTCAAGAGCGATCTGCGCCCCTCCGGCCCAGTCTATACCGATATCGCCACCGCAGCGCTGAGCCATGACTGACGCGCTCGCCTGCTGGCGGGCAGCACTTGACGCAGGGCAGTGGCCGTACTAGAATGTTCGCAGTTCAAACTGAATAGCCTTCGGGGCAGGGTGAGACGACAGTCAAGTCCCTACCGGCGGTGGGGCAGCACATAGCTGCCAAGCCCGCAAGCCAGTTTCTGGTGGATCCGGTCAAGCCGGAGCCGACGGTATAGTCCGGATGGGAGAAGGCACCAATAGAGCCGTTTCTGGTCATGACGCCCCGTCGCTATTCAGCACGGGGTGTTTCTTTTTGATCATGCATCGCCCGCCAACAGGAACCGCCGCATTGAGATCTTACGCCGCCCGGACTGCACGCCGGCTGCTGCCTGTGGCCATTTTTCTGTGCCTGTGCGCTCTCTGGGAATTGATCGTGTACCTGGGCGACTATCCTGCGTTTTTCCTGCCTTCACCCCGTCTGGTGTGGGCCCGAGGTGTCGAAGCAGTTCGTGATGGCAGCCTGTTGATGCACACCTGGGTGACTCTACGGGAGATCTTTGCCGGGCTGGCCGTCGGTCTTTCGGTAGCGGTCGTTCTGGGGTATCTGCTTGCCAGGTCCCCTGCAATGGAGCATCTGGTGGCACCTTATCTGGCGGCATCCCAGGCCATTCCGATCGTTGCGCTCGCACCTCTGCTTGTTATCTGGTTTGGACCAGGGGCCCTGTCCAAGATCGTGGTGTGTGCCCTCACCCTTTTTTTCCCGGTACTCATCAACACGATCGTGGGGATACGCAACGTTGACAGCGAACTGATGGAGTTGCTGCGCTCTCTGCAGGCCACTCGCTGGCAGTGCTTTATCTACCTGGAGATACCAGCGGCGTTGCCCGTGCTGTTGGGCGGACTCAAGATCGGGGTGACTCTGTCCGTCATAGGAGCTGTGGTGAGCGAGTTCGTCAGCGCCGACCGTGGCCTTGGCTTTCTCGTGAATCTCGCGCGGGGCCTCTTTGATACGCCGCTGATGTTTGTCGCCCTCTTTACGCTGATGGCCATCGCCCTGGCCCTGTATCTCGCTGTGTCTGCGCTGGAGCGCCACGTATTGCAGAACCAAGGCAGGGGGTGAATCGCTGCCCCCTGACCGCCGGGAGAAGGAGTAACCATGAAACGTGCCGCGAGTCTGATCGTCGTGTTGCTAATCGCAATCGTACTGCTGACAGGTTGTGGTGAGCCCGAGCCATCGGCCCAGGTCACCATCGCCATGGGTTTTGTACCCAATGTGCAGTTCACGCCCATGTACGTCGCCATCGAGAATGGCTACTTTGCTGAACAGGGCGTTGATGTCGTGCTGGACTATGGCATGGAAACCGACCTCTTGCAGCGACTGGGTGCGGGAGACCTGCAGTTCGCCATCGCCAGCGGAGATCAGGTAGCCCTGGCACGCGCGGCAGGCCTCCCCGTCACCATGGTAGCCAGCTGGTACCGTCGCTTTCCTGTGTGCGTGGTATCGCTGGCAGAGTCAGGTATCCAAAGCCCGGAGGATCTGGTGGGTAAGACGGTCGGGATCCCAGTCCTGGAAGGTGCCAGCTACATTGGGTGGCAGGCATTCCTGCGCGAGGTGGGTCTCTCTCCGGAGCAGGTAAACCTGCAGGCTATCGGTTATACACAGATTGCGAGCCTTACCGAGAAAAGAGTCGATGCAGCCGTATCCTATGCCATGAACGAACCCGTTCAACTCGTTCAAGCCGGTTACGAGACCAATGTCTTTTACCTTGACGAATACACGGGTCTGGTCTCTAACGGGCTGATCTCCAGCGAAGCGATGATTGACTCCGATCCAGACCTGGTGCGCAAGGTGATTGCGGCCTTTGTCAAAGGGATCGAGACGACTCTGGCAGATCCGGACGAGGCCTTTGCTATTACGCGCAAGCACATCCCGGAGATGGATGACACCGCCGCAGAGCTTCAACGAGCGGTTCTAGATGCGTGCCTCCCGTTCTGGGAGGCAGAGAAGATCGGGTATAACGACCCGGCAGCCTGGCAAGAGTCTTTACAATTGCTACAGGATCTGGGCCTCATCAGTGGGGACGTTGCTGCCACGGAGATGTACACCAACGAGTTCCTCCCGCAATGAGCGAGAGACCGATCCTGAGGGCCCAGGGGCTTCAGGTCGTCTTTGAGTCAGAGGACTCTCGCCTGGAGGCAGTACAGGAGGCCACCTTTGACGTGCTCCCCAATGAGTTCGTCTGTATCATTGGGCCTTCGGGCTGCGGCAAGTCGACGCTGCTCCGCGCGCTGGGAGGCCTGATCCGACCAACGAGGGGACAGGTTCTCCTGGACGGCAAGCCACTGACAGGCCCGCAGCGGCGGATCGGCTTTGTCTTTCAGCAACACAATCTCATGCCCTGGCGCTCCGCCTTGGACAATGTGTCGCTCCCCCTCGAGTTGCAGGGGATCCACCGGCAGGAGGCCAGGGCACGCGCAAGGGAGATGTTGGCTCTCGTGGATCTGGCGGAGTTCGCCAGCTCACGCCCGCAGGAATTGTCAGGGGGAATGCGTCAGCGCGTCGCCCTGGCACGCGAGCTGGTTTATGACCCGGACGTCCTCCTGCTGGACGAGCCCTTTGGAGCGCTCGATGCGCTCACCCGAGAGCAGATGAACCTGGAGCTCTTGCGCATCTGGAGCGCCAGAAAAAAGACCGTCGTAATGGTGACGCATAGCATTCAGGAAGCGATCCACCTGTCCGATCGCGTGCTCGTGATGACTTCGCGCCCGGGCCGCATCGAAGGTGAAGTGAGGATCGACCTCCCCCGCCCCCGCTCGGCGGACGACCTCTATGCGCCCCGATTTGTGGAACTTGCCCGTGTTTTGCGCGCCTCTCTTCGCTGAAACCCGTCGACAGGTGCTGGCTTTAGGCTGTCTCGATACTATTGAGCGACTCCTGCGGGACGCTTCGAGGATCGCGTACGAACCAGTGCATGTAGAGCACGGCCGCGAGCGACAGCACAATCGCGACGCCGAACATCTGCCCGTAACCCGCCACATCGACCAGCCAGCCGCCCACAAGAGGGGCCAGTAACACGGGCAGTGCCTGCACCGTGCTGGCAAGCGCGGAATAGGTTGGCATCTCATCTGGCGGTCCAAACTCCATGGTGATCGCCGTAGCAGAGATCATTCCTGAAGCCATCGAGAGGTTGGATAGGACAAAGACCAGATAGAGCCCCGTGCTGCTGGCCGCAAGTATCGCCGCCACCAGAGCCGCCACCACAAACAGGCCGCTCAGCTCCATCAGGAGCTTGTGCCCAAAGCGATCGCCAATCTGGCCCAGCAAGGGGGTGCTGACCGACTGGGCAATCAGAGCCGCCATGGTGAGCCCGGCAGCAAATGTATCCGAAATGCCAAAGGCCTCCCTGGCATAGACGACGTAAAAGGCCGTCCCCATGGAGCCAAGCACCGAGACCGTACGGGCGATGAGAAACCGGCGGAAATTCTGATCTTTCTTGAGGATGCGGGGCAGATTGCGCCAGTACTCGTGGGCATCAGTCTGCGGTGCCGTGACCTCCACCACAGGCTCACGGTTCATGCGCATCACACCCCAGGATGCCATCTGCACCAGGAAGCAGAGGAGGAAAGAAACACCAAACGTAAAGGGATACTCCCACCGTTCAAAGATGAATCCGGACAATGCTGCCCCGCCAACGCCCAGGAGACCGCCCAGAGCATTGCTGGTCCCAAACATCAGGCCGCGGCGACGCACCGGCACCACCTTGGCGATCATCTTCTTCCAGGCGGGGTTGGTCACCCCGCCTCCAGCCATGGCCAACGAGAGCCCCAGCAGCAACACTATGTAGGAGAGCGCTGGAGGAGCACCAGGCCATAAAAGGATCATCAGGGCGATAGCGCCATAGGGGAGCCGCTCGAGCAGATTGTAGCGCACCAGCCATGGCTTGATGTTGGCCATCGACTGCGCATGGCGAGCAAGGAGCAGCTGTGGGACAAAGAACATGGCATTCTGGAGCGCCGGGATCAGCCCGATCAATACTGCCGAGCTCGTCAGATAGCTCGCATACAGCGAAATGACGGTACTTCCATAGATAAAGCTCATGGAGAGCTGGAACAAGGCAGAGACCATGACGTTGACCCAAAAGTTCCAGGACAGATTCCGGTCTACCTCTGCCTGCACCGACGCTGACTCTAAAGCTGCCGGTTGTCTTGTCACAAAATCACCCCTTGTCACCGCCGACAACAGAGGCCGCCAGCATCCCACCCTGTGGATCACTTCGCGGCTCCTTGACCAGCAGCCGCATCACGACAAAGCCTGCTAGAGCAAAGGTCAGCGCCACACCAAATAAAAGCCTGAATCCGCCCACATCCACCAGGGCGCCGCCGAGCAAGGGCGCTAGCAGTGTAGGGACACCAGTGATGGTGCCCGCCATGGCGGTAAAGGTCGGTATCTCGTCGGGAGATGAGAACTCCATGGTGATGCCCATCCCTGCGATGGAGCTGGCCTGCAATGCCGCACTGACGAGGATAAAGGCCGGGTACATCCAGATCTCACTCGGGGCCAGGGCGATCATCACAATCGCAGCCGCGATGATGATCCCCGCTATCTCGAGCAGCCACTTGTTGCCCCTGCGGTCGGCCAGCCGTCCTATAAGCGGCGCACAGAGGCTCTGGCCAATCAACGCCACCATCGTCAAGTTGCCGGCCATCGCATCAGAGATCCCAAAAGTCCGCCGGCCGTAGACTATATAGAGCGCTGTGCCCATCGCCCCAAAAGTCAGCAGTGAGGTGCCAATGAGATACCGTACAAAGTTCGGGTGTCCCTTGAGCATGCGTGGTATGTTGCGCCAATACTCTCTGGCGCTAGGTGCAGACACCTCCGGTGCACGTGCCGGTTCACGGTTCAGCGTCAGAAAGATATAGGAGATCAACTGACACAGAAAACAGAGGCCAAAGCTGATTCCGAAAGAATACGGGTAACCGTAGGTGGCCAGGATGTGCCTGGACAGCGCTGCTCCGCCAATTCCAAGCATCCCGCCCAGTGCACTGCTCGTCCCGAACATGGTGCCGCGCCTCTCCACAGGAATCACCTTGGCGAGCATGGCTTTCCACGCTGGACCGCCCAGCCCCCCGCTTCCGGTCGCGGTGATCAGCGCCAGCATCAAGATGGCATAGGCCAGCTCACGCGGCGCGTCCGGCCACAGGAAAATCGACAAAGCCACGATCGAATAGGGAAGCCGCTCAAAGATGCTAATCCGTACTAGAAGCCGCTTTTTTCTGGGCAGGGTCTGGGTTTTCCGGGCGAGCAGCATCTGAGGCAACAGGAACATGACACCCTGGATCGCCGGGATCAGGCCAATCAGAGCCGCCGAATCGGTGAGATAGCTGGCATAGAGCGATAGCACTGTGGTGCCATAGATAAAGCTCATCCCCAGGTGGTAGAAAGTCAGGTCGAGGACGTTGACCCAAAAGTTCCAGTTGGCATTCTTTTCCAGATAGACCTTGTACTCGGCATCAGACAGATAGTCAGACATGAACTCACCCGTCGGAGTATTCTCGGATCAGCATACGCAAAGTAAGGACCCCGCCACCGCTGCTGGCAGAGTCCTGCGTAGATCCACGATTGCACGCGCGTTGCGCCAGGCCAGGCAGCCTCCGGCCCGGCAACTCCCTGGCGCGACCCTCTACATCGCGCACGGCAATCCAGGTTTCACCCTCTTTGGGGCAGCAGCACTGCCTTGAGCGCCTCTCGCCGTTCTACCGCCTCGAGGGCATCGGTGGCCCGGGCCAGGGGAAACCGGTGCGTGACCAGCCCGGCCAGCCGGTCCGGATGCTGTCGAATCACGCTGATCGCGCGAAGCGTATGCCGGACATCGCTCACCCAAACGCCCTGGATGCGCACGTTCTTGCGAACGACCTGCTCAAAGGGTGCGATGGTCATCTCCCCGACCGGCGTGCCAAAACCAACCAGTGCCAACGCACCGCCAGCGCGCACGAGATCCAGTCCCTCCGTGGCCGCAGAGACAGCTCCGGACGCCTCAATGACCAGATCGGCGCCGCGGCCGTGTGTCAGGTCCAGAACTGCCTCGCGCCGGTCGGCGGCCGAGGTCCCATGCCGGTCCAGCAACGTCGTCGCGCCGGCATCTCGGGCAAGCTCAAGCCGGCCGGCTGTTCCGCCGATCACAATAACATGCTCGGCACCCGCAGCCCGCGCCAGCGCCACCGAGAACACGCCTACCGGGCCCGGCCCAAACACGACCACTGTGTCGCCTGTGTGCAGGTCGACAAGATCAAAGGTGTGCGCGGCAGTCGCACCTGAGCAGGACGCAACCACCATTGTTGCGGGATCATCGGCCTCCGTCAGGGGAATGATATCCGTTCGTGCATCCAGGATGATGTGCGTGGCATAGCAGCCATTCAGAAAGGGAGCCATCTGCGAGGAGCGATGTATGCCATAGGCCCACCGCTCCGCACAAAGAGATGGCTCGCGCAGCACCGCGCAGTGATAGCAGCGTCCGCAAGGAACCCCGCGCTCCCATGAGATGACATCACCAGGCACAACTGGCTGTCCGAAAATGTCCCGCCTTTGGCCGGCCGTCTCCACCACGCGACCCACGCCCTCGTGACCAAGGATGATCGGTAAAGGGGTACGGGGATCCCGGCCGCGCCACATGTGGACATCAGATCCACATACACCGGCAGCGATAACCTGTACAAGGACCTGTCCCTGGGCAAGACGCGGCACGGGGATCTCGACCAATGCCAGGGGAAGGTCAAACTGCTCCAGTACAGCGGCCAATGCCTTCATCGTGATAGCTCCGTCAGCGTGGAGTTGGCCACAGCCATATCTAGTCGCGATTCAGCAGCAGCAGCATCCATGCTCTCCAGTTGGGGTTATCAAAGTAGGAGAGCTCTTGCACGCGATCGGTGAGGCTGTCCCCTGTATGCTCCCTGGTAACGCTGGCGTCGACGGCAACAGCCGTTCCCTCTGAAGGCACGAGCCTGACCGCCAGGACCCCGGGCGGCACCTGACCGGTCTCTTTCAGCGCTTCGTCGATCCATGCCAGAGATTGGCGTCGCTCGATCTCGAGCAACAGATTCTTTCGGTCCAGTTCCATTTCTGCGATCTCAACCCGCAGTTCGTCGCGCCACGCACGCAGGCGGTAGGTTCTGATCGCTGCGCTGGCAAATGCGCCTATGAAAAAAACGATAACAACGAGGGCCATCACCCCGACCACCTGGCTTATGGTGATGGGGCGCGGACCGCGGGAATCTGCCATATCTCACCTCTGCCGGAATAATAGTGAAAGCCGGCTTGCGCGTCAATGATGCCGGTGAGTTGTGCCCTCTGACATCGCTGCCCCAGCCAGGGAAGCCAATGTCCCTGGGGCCAGCATCTTGAGCCTTTACCTGCGTCCGTGGATGTGTATAATGAAGTCAAATGCAGACCATTGCCCTGTGGACAGCTCGTGTCCAGCCTCACAGACTGTCAGAACGGTCAAAGGAAGTGTCATGGGTGACCTGATTCTAGTCGTCGATGATGACCCGGTAGCGGTAGTAGGCATCGAACGGATACTTCGCCACAGCGGCTTTGACGTCAGCGTCGCGCTACGGGGCGTGGACGCGCTGGCCATCGCGCGAGAGCAACGCCCCGCCCTGGTCATTATGGATATCATGATGCCGGCGATGGATGGAATCGAAGTCGCCCGGCGCATGCGCGAGATGCCTCAACTGGCACAGCTGCCTATCCTGTTCCTGACCGGGCGCGGTGAGATCGACGACAAGATCGCCGCCTACCAGCAGGCCCAGGCTGACGACTATCTGACCAAGCCTTTCGATGTCCGCGAGCTGGACCTGCGCGTCAAGGCTCTCCTGCGCCGGGCTATGCAGACGGTGCCCCCAGAGGTCGATGAGAAGCTGACAGTGGGATCACTGGTCCTGGATCTGCGCACCTATGAGATCAATACGCCAGACCGAACCGTGCTCCTGACCCCCATCGAGTTCGAGCTCATGCGTTTTCTGATGACTCACGCAGATCACGTCTTTTCCACCGATCAGCTCCTAGAGGAGGTCTGGGGATACCCCCCCGGCACGGGCATGCCCGATCTGGTGCGTGTACACATCAAGAATATACGAGACAAGATAGAGCCAGATCCCAAATACCCAACCTACGTGCGCAATCTGCTGCGGCGAGGGTACATGGTTACTTCTGAGCAGTGCACCAGCGCCTGAATGCAAAGTTACTCCCAAAGATAAGACCCCTCTCTTTCGAGAGGGGTCTTATCCTGCGTGTCCTAGCAATCACTCGGAGGTGATGCTAGGACACAACTCGTACTACAGTGTTCCATCTGCACATCACCTCCTTATTTTAGAGTGCAATTTGGGTCCGGAGGACGTACCTCTCAGACGCTATGATCATAGGTAATACAGATGCGCCTGTCAAGCCAGACGCGGCAGCAGAAACCCCGGTTCACATGCAGGCGTGTGCTATAATCTCCCGCAGGATAGCACCCTGCGGTTGGGGGGATACAGTGTTTACAGATCACAGTGTCAGTGGATTTCTCGACGAACTGGCCTCGGCGGATCCTGTGCCCGGGGGAGGCAGTGCCTGCGCTCTGGCCGGAGCAATTGCCGCCGGATTGGTGAGTATGGTATGCAATCTCACGGTGGGCAAACGCCGCTACAAAGAGGTAGAGGCGTCGCTGCAAGATACCTTGGCACAGTCCGAGATACATCGCTCGCGGCTGATGCAATTGCTGGAGGAGGACACGGAGGTCTACAACCGCGTCATGTTGGCATACCGGATGCCTACAGGCACAGAGGAGGAGCGCTCCGCCCGCGACGAGGCCTGGCAAGCGGCGCTGCTCGACGCAGCCGATGTCCCGATGGCCATCGCCCGTGAGTGCCTCGGCGTTGTGCTCCTGGCAGAAACCGCTGGCCGTCTGGGCAACCCCTGGGCAGTAAGTGACGCTGGAGCCGCCGCGCTCCTGGCCGAAGGGGCGGCGCGCGCAGCCGGGCTCAGCGTAGAGGTTAACCTGCGAAGCATCCATGATGAGGCTGTTGTGTCCGGCTACCGAGATGACCTGGCATCGCTTGAGCAAGAGGCCCATAGCATTTGCCAGCGGGCGCTGATCGCTGTACAGGCCCGGATGGGGGCATAACCGTGTACAAGTGCGACCGAACCAGTTACCGGGCGGTATGGATGGATGGGCGCGCACTCGCCAGGACGATGCTGACGAGCCTTGCGGGCCAGTTTGCGCAGCTGACCGCTGACAGCGGGGCTCCGGTAGGGCTCGCCATCGTGCAGATAGGCCACGATGCCGCCGCAGGCAGCTATGTGCGTGCCATTGTGCGTTGCTGCGACCGGGTAGGCGTCACGCCGCGCCTGATCACCCTGGCCAGCGAAACGAGCCCCTTGGCGCTGGCTGACACGCTCCAGATCCTCGCTGATGACAGCAAGACGGCTGGTATCATCGTCCAGTACCCTCTGCCGGAACTGCTGGCAGAGGCCGTCCGCGCGCATATGCCCCCGCACAAGGATGTGGACGGTATCCACCCTCTAAACGCGGGGCTGCTGGCCCTGGGCGATCCCTCCGCCCTCATTCCGGCCACACCGCTCGGGGCGATGGCACTACTCCATCACTACAACGTTGATCTTGCGGGAAAGCATGCCGTGGTGATCGGCAGAAGCCCGATTGTGGGCCGCCCGATGGCACAGCTCTTGTTGCAGGCTCACGCAACCGTCACGATCTGCCACTCTCGCACGCGCGGCCTGGACGAGCTCACCCGCTCAGCAGACATTCTGGCGGTAGCCACTGGTCGCCCCCGGATGGTGACCGCAACGATGGTCAGACACGGAGCAACCGTCATCGACTTTGGAGTCAACTTTGTAGATGGTCAAATGGTTGGAGACGTGGATACGGAGGCCGTAGCAGAGATCGCTGCGCGCATCACGCCTGTCCCCGGGGGGACCGGTCCCATGACCAACGTGATGTTGATGCAGAATACGCTAGACGCTGCCAGAAGACAGCGGTGTCAGGCCTGATCGCGCTGCGCCGCGAGCTCGCGCAGCTTGAAAATGATCCACACGCTCAACGCGGCGAACACAAGGTTGACGCTTTCAGCGACCGCGAATCCCGCCAGCTGCGCCAGGCCGGGGACTATGACCGCGATGGACGTGTGATAGAGGAATGCAAAGCCGAACCAGCGTTTCTGGCGTGATACCAGACTTTCCATGACCAGCAACGCCCAGGCGACCTGATGCGGCAGCGCCAGCACGCGCTCCCAAGCCACCACCAGGGGCTGCGTCCAGGTGACATTGCGCGCGGCAAGCAGCGCGAGCGACGTCGCCCCAGGGGAATCGGTACCGATCTCACCAGAGAGCAACGGTCCAGCCAGCAGATATGCCACAAAGCTCACAAAGGTCAGGCCTGCTATCAGCCACATGGTCTCTAGAGCATTGTGCCCCAGACCAAAGGCGACCCCATTCTGCCAGGTCATGCGGAAGTCTCTGCGCGGAAACAGGTAGCGATAGCCTATCGCCCGACCACCTTCCTCAACCAGAGCCGTCATCGCTGCCATCGCCATCAGCCACACAAAGGCCCCGCTGGATGAGGTCACCTTTTCGCCCCAGGCTACGTCGACAAAGGCGCTAAAGGGGAGCCAGGTGAACATCTGGAATACAGCGAATACAAGGGCACCGTAGGCATATAACGCCCAGGGTGTGTATACTCGGCGCCTGTATACCAGTATCACGCCTAGAGGATAGCCTACCTGCACCAGGAGTGATACTATAAAGGCAATGATGATAGCTGTCTGCAAGAGCCCCCCTGATTGTTCAGACGCTCCTATGGCGATTATAGCAGTCACGGCCGCGCCAACAAGTCGGCAGGACGCTCATGCGCAGACGGCCCAAGCGACGTTTACGTGAGGAGCATAACATGAACACAGCACAGATCGCGGATCGCGCTCTCGATCAGGGGCAGGGTATCCTGCGCCTGGCACCAAACTGGGTTCCTCGCAGCTTTTGTATCCCCGGGCGGAGACTCAAGTTGCATCCCGATGACTATTACGCGCTGGGTGCCGATCGCGGCGGAATAGATGAGCGCTGGTTCTCCTCCACCATAGCAGCCGACAATGGCCCGGGCACACCATCAGACGAAGGACTGAGCTATGTAGTGCTTGCAGATGGGCACGATCTGATGCGGGTACCGCTTGCCGAGATGGTGGCACTGCAGGGGGCGCGCATTATCGGGCAGCGACTCATGGATGCCTACGGCCGCTGGCCCATGTATTCCAAGTTCTTTGACAATCTCGGACCGCTTCCGCTGCACATCCATCAGATGGCTGCGGACGCGCATCGGGTCGGCCAGCAGCCCAAGCCGGAGGCGTACTATTTCCCCACCCAGCTGAATAACCATCCGGGGAGATTCCCCCACACGTTCTTTGGGCTGGAGCCCGGCACAACGCGGGATCAGGTGCGGCGATGCCTGGGCGCCTGGAATAGTGGAGACAACAAGATTCTGAATCTCTCCAAAGCTTACGCCCTTGAGCCGGGCACGGGCTGGGATGTTCCAGCAGGTGTGCTTCACGCACCGGGCAGCCTGCTCACCTACGAGCCGCAAGCCGATAGCGACGTCTTTGCCATGTTTCAGTCGCTGGTGGACCTGACGCCCATCGATCGGAGCCTGCTCGTCAAGAATGTACCCCCGGACCGCCAGGATGATCTCGACTATATGGTCGACATGCTGGATTGGGATCTCAACGTCGATCCCGCCTTTCGCGAACACCGCTTTGTGGCTCCCAGACCCGTTCGGGATGAACAGGAGATGCGCGACCAGGGCTATGAGGATCTTTGGATCACCTACCAGAGCCCCGCCTTTTCAGCAAAGCAGACAACGATCCTCCCGGGAAGGCAGGTTACCCTTCGAGACAGCGCGTGCTATGGCCTCATCGCCGTTCAGGGTCACGGCCAGCTTGGCACGTGGGCAATCGAGACGCCTGTGATGATCCGCTTCGGCCAGCTGACGAACGACGAGTTCTTTGTGAGCGAGGATGCGGCGCGACAGGGCGTAGTGGTCGAGAACAGAAGCAACAACGATCCGCTGGTGATCCTCCGCCATTACGGTCCTGGCAATCCCGATCTCTAGCGCCAAACAAAACGGGGGGGCGGGCTACCGGAAAGCCGGCAGTCCGCCCCCCGGGCGTCCTTTGAGATCACTCAAGCACGCGCTTGAAGAGCAACCCGCCCAGACTGAGAGCATAGAGCGCCTTGCTATCACCGTCGGCCTGCAGCGCCAGCGAAACAAAGCTCTTACCTTCGGCACCCTGTGAGAAAGTGTGCCAGGTGCGGCCACCATCGGTAGACCGATAGACGCCGTTGCCTGTAGCGGCATACAGCACCCCACCATCATCGATCTCGCCGATAGCCAGGATGCTCAGGACATTGGCCCCGGCCGGATCCACAGCGGTGCTGATCCAGACATCCTTTGCTTTCCGCAGAGGTCGCAGACAGAAAGGACCGGTGGCCACCACAGCCTGATCGGCCACCCTGTCGGTGGCGTCCGCCGGCATGGTGATATCCATCCAGCGCGACTCCGTCTCCTGCGTGGTAACCTGGTGCCACGTCCGCCCCTTGTTGCGTGAGCGCCAGAGCACCACCCTGCCTTTGGTCCGGCGCGTAGCAGCCACGGCTGTCCCGGCGTAAATGGTGTGATCCTGCTGGAAACCTGGCGACGCAACAATGGTCAACACCGCCTGGTTTCGGCTTGGCCCGTCCTCGGTGAGGGCCCACGTGGCACCCCCATCCTTACTGGTCAGATACTTGCCATCGGAGGTCCCAGCCCAGCCGAGGCCTTCACCTGGGACGATGGTGACGGTGCTGACGCCAGCCTGCTCGCTCCTGACACGCCAGGAGCGCCGTGAGCTGGCAAGCTGCAGAATGCCATATTCGTGACTGCTGACAAACACGGCGCCATCACTGCCGACGTGCAGCGATGTGATTGGCAGATACTCATCGAGCCCTTCCATCGCTGTCCACGTAACGCCGCCATCGGTGGACGTGTAAACGCCCTCCTGTGGCCCCATAGCATAGAGCGTTTTGTCGGACGCTTGCAGCCGGGCAAAGCCGCGGGCGACGATGCCACCTGTGGCGGCCCAGGTCTGGCCACCGTCCTCAGATTTGAAGACGCCCGCATCGTGAACGCCAGCAAGCACCACGTTCCGATCACCCGCCAGCGAGAGGACAGAGCCCGGGACTTCTGCGACCCGCCCCCAGGTTTGGCCTCTATCCGAGGACCGATAGATACCATTGCCCACGCCAGCGAGCATTCTGCCGTTCTCGGCAAAGTCAGGATCAAGCCACAGGCAATAAATGGGGCCCTCTGCTATCTGCTCGTGAAGCATCGTCCAGCGCCGGCCGCCATCGGTGGATACATAGAGCACACCGGCCTCGGTACCAGCAAAAACTGTCTGGTCTTCCACAAAAGCGGGACTGACTGCCAGGGCGTCGACGAGGTCCTCCTTGGTCACCAGTTCGGTTGCGCGCCAGGCCCGACCACCGTTCCTGGAGATATAGACTCCCTCCTCGGTGGAGGCCCACATAGTCTCATAGCGCGACCAGTCCGGCGACACAGCTACAGCAAACACAAGCATGCTGTTCAGCCCAAAGCTGGCATCTTCCCAGGTCTTGCCGTTGTTGCGTGTAACCATGAGACCGCCGCCATCCATGGCGGCGAACGCCGTGCCGTCGTTGCGAAAGTTCGGGGAGCTGGCCATTCCGGTCACGGTCCCCTCGACGTCCCAGCTGGGCTTGCCCTTTTGCCAGGACTTGCCATAGTCCAATGACACAAACAGCCCTGCATCCAGCGAGCCAGCGAACAGCGCGCCGCTGGGCGTCACGGTCAGTCCGCTGATCAACGGTGTCGTCAGGCCATTCAGCTGTTGCTCCCAGGTCTTGCCTCCATCTCGGGAAGCGAAAACACCGCTTCCGGTGGCGGCCCAATACCCGGGGACATCCTCCCTGGGCGAGATGCCAACGGCAAAAACGGTGCCGCCATCTACGATGGGGCCCAGCAGCTGCCAGCCATCTACAGAGCAGTCCTTGTCAGTAGAGATCATGGGTTAACACTCTCCTGTGGTTTTCGATGAATAACGAGTGCATCGGTAGTCAGCAGCATCAGTGCGCCACTCACTCCGTGCTCCAAAGCCCGCCGCGCCACAATGGCAGGATCGGCGATGCCCTTATCAATCATATTCACGATCTGCTTGCTCACAGCGTCCAGACCACATCCAGAGCCCAGTCGCTGCGCCTCGTTGATCGCGAGCGGTGGGTGTACGCCAGCGTTCCTGGCGATCTGGCGCATCGGCTCCTCAAGGACCTGCGCCAACACCGACACGCC
>CAZYWU010000018.1:0-55687 GCA_964651255.1 uncultured Anaerolineales bacterium | reverse complement strand
GGCCCCAACGGCAGCGGCAAGAGCAACATCGCCGACGGCGTGCGCTGGGTACTGGGGGAGCAGAGCTATAGCAATCTCAGGGGGCGCCGTACGGAGGACATGATTTTCGCGGGCTCCCGGCGTCGCGCGCGACTTGGCATGGCCGAGGTCACCATCACTCTCGATAACTCTGACCGGTGGCTCGACATCGACTTTACCGAGGTCACGATTGGCAGGCGCGCTTACCGCTCCGGCGAGAACGAGTACCTCCTCAACGGGACACGGGTGCGTTACCGTGAGATCTCGGACCTTCTGGGGGCTGCTGGCCTGGCCGCCAGCAACTATATCGTGATCGGTCAGGGCATGGTAGATGCCGCCCTGGCGCTCACACCAGAGGCGCGACGCTCTTTATTCGAGGAGGCTGCCGGAATTGCCCCGCACTTGCGCAAACGTGAAGAGACCCTGATGCGCATCGCAGAAACCCAGCGAAACCTGGAGCGCGCCGAAGACATCATCAACGAACTGCGGCCACGGGCGCGCACCCTGCGGCGACAGGCTGAGCGCGCCGAGGAACACATGTTGCTCGTGCAGGACCTCCGCGAGTTGCAGCGCATCTGGTACGGCTATCAGTGGCAAAACGTGCAGCATCGGGTGGCTCAGGCCGAGATGCAGCTGGTGAATGCTCGTGAACACCTGGAGGCACAGCGCTCCTTTGCCCGGGAGTTACAGACGAGCCAGGAGACATTGAGAGAGCAGATCTCGCAGCAGATATCGCTGCACGATGCTCTGTCCGAGCGCCTGGCTACGCTCCGTGAAGAGTCTGATAGCATCAGTCGTGATCTGGCCATTGCGGCCGAGCGTGCCCGACTTTATACCCAACAGATAGAGTCTGCGGCCAGCGATCAGCAGGCCCTCTTGTCGCGGCGCGCCGTACTTGACGAGGAGGTCTCTCGGGCGCGGGAGCAACTGGCAGAACACCACGACCACCGCAAAGCCTGTCTGGCAGAGATAGAAGAGCTCAAGTCCGCCGTCGCTGCGATCGACCAGGAACGCGAGGCGATCGCAAAGAACCTCCTCGCGCTCGAGCAACAGGTGGCATCGCGCGAGCGCGAACTTGCCCAGCGGCAGGCGCAGAGCGAGCAGCTGGCAGAACGCAAGCGCGAGCTGGAATCCGAGCGTGAGACCATCAGGCAGCGCAGCGCCCAGACCGAAGAACGGCTCGCGACCATGCGCGCCCAGGCAGCCGAGCTCGAAGCACGCGAGCGGGCGCTGGATGCAGAGCAACGCGCGCTGGAACAGCTCCAGGAGGAGGCTGAGAGCGCATTGCTGGCTTCCCGCGAGGCGCTGGTAACACTGGAACGACGCGCCAGCGAGGCACGCAGCGAGAGAGATCAGATGCTGGCGAGGCAGCGCTCGCTGCAGCGGCTGAGAGAGCAGATGAGCGATTACCATCCCGGTGTGCGCGAGATCTTGCGCGCCGCTGACACGCTCAAGGGCATACGGGGCACGGTCGCGACGCTGATGCGGGTGCCGCAAGAGTACGAGCAAGCGATCCAATCTGCTCTCGGCTCGCGCCTGGAGAACATCGTAACCGAGCACTGGGAGGACGCCGAGGCGGCGATTGCTCTACTCAAACAGAGGCAGGCTGGCTGGGCCACTTTTCTCCCGCTGGACTCGCTGCATGTGCGTCCCGCCCTGCAGCCCCGGCCCCTGGCAGGTATCGTGGGTGTGGCGAGCGAACTCGTCCGTTACGACTCTGAGCTGCAGCCCGTGTTCGACCTCCTGCTGGGGCACGTCCTCATCGTGCAGGACCTCCCGGCGGCCCGCAGGCTCCTGCGGGAACGAACGGGCGCCTCGCTCCTGGTGACACTCGAAGGCGAGACGGTGCAGCCCAGCGGCGCAGTCAGTGGCGGTACCAGACAGACACAGACGCGGTTGCTTCAACAGGAGCGGGAGTGGCGGGAACTGCCGGCCCGCTTGCAGAGCGCCGAGGAAGCCCTGACGGAGGCAACCAACAGCGTTGCCGCGGCTCAGGATCGCATCGGCGAAATACAGGCCTCGCTCCGGCAGCGAACTGAGCAGATCACGCAGGGACGCCGAGAGCGGGAGCACGCACACCAGGCCTTGCTCAAGCACGGGGATGAACTTGTCCGTGCAGAGAGAGACTATACCTGGCTCGCATCGCGCAGCGCACAGATCGATGCTGATCTCGAGCAACTCTCCCAAAGGCAGCAGGCAGTCTCGCTGGCTACGGCTACCCTCAGCGAGCAAGGGGAAGCACTTGCGGCGCAGTTGCGGGAACTGGCCAAACGGCGGGATGCCATCCAGGATGCGTCGCAGCGTCAGCGCCTGAATGCGCTGGAGACTGAGGCCGAGGTTAGTGCGCGCACCGCGCGCAGCGTCACGGCGCTGTTGGAAAGCCATGTTCGCAACCTGGAGCAGATCGATCAGCAGATCGCCACACGTGAAGCTCAGCGCCAGGAGCAGGCGGAGCGACTGAAGGATCTCAATAGTCAGCTGGCCCAGCGCCAGGAACGCCTGGCAGCCGTCGAGGCCCTCCTAGAAGAGACACGAGCACAACTCGCACCGATCCACGCCAAGCGCGTCGAGTTGGAGCGTGAGGAGCAACGGACCATCCGTCAGCATTCAGACAGTCTGGACAGGCTGCACGAGGCAGAGACAGAATACAATCAGACGGTGCTGGAGCGAGATCGCGCGCGAGATCGGCAAGCGAGCTTGAGCGCAGAAATCGAAGAATCTCTGGGGCCCATCGATCTGCCCGACGTAGCAGCGCACCAGCTGCGTCTCAATCTCGATGACAACGTGGTCGAGTTACCGCGTGTCACATCGCTCCCCGCAGGGCTCAACGACGAGATACGTCACCTGCGTGCTCGCTTGCGCCGCGTCGGCAGCATCAACCCTGAGGCGCCCCGGGAGTACGAGCGACTGTTGGAGCGCCAGACCTTTCTGCAGGGACAGGTATCTGATCTGCGGGGCGCCATCGCTTCATTGCATGAGGTGATCGAGGAACTGGATCAGGTTATAGAGCACGACTTTGGCGCTGCGGTCAAGCGCGTGGACCAGGGATTCGCTACTTACTTTGAGGAGCTCTTTGGTGGAGGCTCTGCGCGCCTGGTGCTCACCGACCCGGACAACATGGCAACCACTGGCGTAGACATCATTGCGCACCCGCCCGGCAAACATGCCCAGAGACTGTCACTGCTATCGGGCGGGGAGAGGGCGCTCACTGCCGTTGCGCTGCTCTTTGCACTGCTCAACGCCAACCCGGTGCCCTTTTGCATTCTGGATGAGGTGGATGCCGCCCTGGACGAGTCGAATGTTGGCCGGTTTCGTGACATGTTGCGCAGCCAGGCCAGCCGTACCCAGTACGTGGTGATTACACACAACCGTCGCACCATCGAAGCCGCGGAGACCATTTACGGCATCTCGATGGAGGATCAGGGCGTCTCGCAGAGCATCTCGCTTCAGGTGGGTCAGGCCATCGCGGGAACAGCGTAGGATGCTGGCGCGATGCGGCTACACTGCGGGGGGGAGCGGAGGACTATCCTCCAGCTCGGGCATCCGAGGCAGTAGATCCAGCGACTCGAGGCCGAAATAGCGCAGGAATTCAAAGGTTGTGCCCAACAGCTCGGGGCGACCCGCCTGCTCCAGCTGGCCTACCGTCTCAATGAGGTTGCGGGCGCGCAGCGTGCGAATGACGGCGTCGGAGTTGACGCCTCGAATCGCTTCCACCTGAGCGCGGGTCACAGGCTGTCTATAGGCAATGATCGCGATGGTCTCCATGGCAGCGGGCGAGAGTTTTGTGGTACGGTCCATGCCCAGAAAGCGCGCCACGTAAGGGGCCGCCTCAGGAGCAGTCACGAGCTGGACGCGCACGCCCACCCGCACGACAGAGATGCCTCGAGATGGCGCCTGTTCGATAAGCCAGTCCAGCGCCTGCTGGACTTTATCGGGCGGGGCATCCAATGCGCTGGCCAGATCCGAGACATTGACCGGGTCGTCCGCCACAAACAAAAGCGCCTCGACGAGGCGAGCCAGGTCGCAAATTGGTTGTGGCACCTGTTCCACGGCAGAGTTACTCCGATTCGCTGGCTACCTGGCGGACAAATCAGCCCTCGCAGAACCGGGTGAGGTCACGCATCCTGCGAGGGCCCTGAATCGACAAACGGCAGGCTACTCGGTGGTTTTCCCCTGGTCCTGATCAAGCGTCACTTGGTTGCTCACCGGACGAGAGGCAGTCTCCTGCGCAGGTGGGGCAACCGGCGCTGGCCGGGACACAGGCGGGATAAGCGGCTCCGGAGCCGGCTTGACCTCGCCCTCCCTTTTCCCTGCGGTGGGTACCATCGTGCCCCGCGGGAACGGTTCGTGGGAAACATTGACCTCAACTTGCCCGTGAATCTTGACGCCCAGCTGAGTCTCGATAATATCGTGCGCCAGCTTGACGATGTCCGCCGTGACAGTCGGCACATTCACCGTCGGGCTGGTGTGCAGATCGATCACGACCGATACGTCTTTGCCGCGGCTGGTGATTCTGGGCTTGGCATCCCTCACGCCCGGAAGCTCGTCGATGCGGTAGGCCAGGCTCTGTGTGACCGACTCTACGCCGATGCGGGCCTTGCCGTTACCCTCAGTCTTGATCCGTACCGTCTTTTGACGCGTTCTGCGTGTCTCCAGGATAAGCAAGATCAGCAGCAGGAGCGCGACGACGCCCACCCCAACCAGATAGTACACATGCCAGTTGGCATCTGAGAACACGACGCTCTCCTGCGCCCGAGAAAGGGCATCTGCCCCGATTTGGAGCACGCCCTGCGGATTGATGAGCATGAGTACGGCAAGACCCAGCAAACTCAGTATGAGCAAGACCATCACAACCCGGTTAAAGACGTTCATGGGACTCTCCTTATCAGATGGCGTCATACATGACATCACACCCATTATACAGACGGTGCGATGGAATGTCCACATCAACGCACATCTTGCCAAGCCGTCGTTCGGTTGTCCACAGGGCAGCGTATGGTATAATCGCTCTCTGGAGGCAGAGCAATGGAACGAAAAAAGCGCTTGATGCTCATCGATGGGCATGCCATGGCCTACCGGGCCTATTTTGCGACGCCGCCTCTCACTGCCCCTAACGGCGAGCCCAGCAATGCGATATACGGCTTTGCCAGCATGCTGCTCAAGGCCATCGCTGACGAGAAGCCGGATTACGTCATCGCGACCTTTGACTCGGGCAAGACGTTTCGCCACGAGGAGTATGCCGAGTACAAAGCTACACGCGCCAAGATGCCCGATGATCTTACCGTTCAGGTGAGTCGCATACAGGAATTGGTCGAGGCCATGGGCATCCCGGTATTGACGCTGGAGGGCTATGAGGCGGATGATCTACTCGGCACACTCTCAGCCCTGGCCAGTGCACAGGGGGTTGAGACGATCATCGTCACGGGGGACAGTGACACGCTGCAGCTTGTGTCTGATGACGTCCACGTGTTGATGCCGCGCCGTACCATGGGCGATGTGCAGCACTTTGATGTCGCCGCGGTAAAAGAGCACTATGGGCTTGCCCCGGAGCAGTTGATCGACCTCAAGGCACTCATGGGAGATTCGTCAGATAACATCCCGGGCGTCAAAGGTATCGGAGAAAAAACCGCCACCCGCCTCCTGAGCGAATACGGCACACTGGAAGCAGTGTATGAACACCTGGACGAGATCTCACAGGCACGCTTTCGTGGCGCTCTGCAGGAACACCATGACGAGGCGCTCATGAGCCAGCACCTCGTCACCATCGTACGGGACCTTGATGTACCGCTGGACCTGGAGGCGGCGCGCTGGGGTGTCTACGACCGCGAGCGTCTGATGGCCATGATGAGGGAACTCGGCTTTCATTCGCTGGTGGATCGCATTCCCGCGGAAGCGCCCGTTCCAGGAGAACAGCTTTCCCTGTTCTCCACTCCCACCCCGGTTCAGGCGGGGCAGCCGCGCGTGTTTGGAGACTACCGCATCGTCGACACGACCGCCGAGCTGGAGAGGCTTGTTGACAGGCTCGATGCAGTAGAGGTCATCGGCCTCGACACAGAGACCACCAGCACCGACCAGATGCAAGCGCGCCTCGTGGGTATCTCCATGGCCACTGCGGAGGCAGAGTCCTGGTACATCCCCGTGGGACATCAGCAGCGCCAGGACGAGCGGCAGCTTGACCTTGAGACGGTCACTGCGGCTATCGGACCTTTCCTGGCTGATCCGGCCAAAGGCAAGATCCTGCACAACGCCAAGTACGACCTGATCGTGCTCGAACGGCATGGCCTCCCCGTTCGCGGCCGCTGCGACGACACGATGCTGGCGGCGTGGCTGCTATCGCCCAACGGTCGCGGCATCAGTTTACGCGAACAGGCATTTCAACGCCTTGGCATCGAGATGACCGACACGTCAGAAATCATCGGCAAAGGGCGCGCCCAGACGACGATGGACAGGGTCGCGATTAATGCCGTGGGCATGTACGCTTGCGCAGATGCCGACATGACTCTGCGCCTGCACGCGATCCTTCGGGGAGAGCTCATCGAGCGCAACCAGCTTGCGCTCTACGATGAGCTGGAGGTCCCGCTGGTGCCGGTGCTTAAGGACATGGAGATGCATGGGGTATTGGTTGACGTGCCCTATCTCCAGGAGATGTCTTTGAGCATCGCGTCACAAATCAGCGAGTTAGAGCAGGAGATCTACCGGCATGTGGGGCATCGCTTCAATTTGAACTCGCCTAAACAACTGGGGGAGGTGCTCTTCCAGGAGCTCAACCTGCCTGTCGTGCGCAGCACCAAGACGGGCCCCTCCACCGATGCCGCCGTCCTGGAGCAGTTACGCGACGCCCACCCCATTATGAAACTCCTCCTCGAGTACAGAAATCTGGACAAGCTCCGGGGCACCTATATCGACACCCTGCCCAGGCTGGTTCATCCCAGGACCGGACGCGTGCACACATCCTACAACCAGGCTGGCACGAGCACCGGCAGGCTCTCATCGAGCGACCCGAATCTGCAGAACATTCCCGTACGCGATGAAATTGGCAGAAAGGTGCGGCGCGCGTTTATTGCTCCGCCAGGGTATGTCCTCCTGGGATGCGACTATTCGCAGGTAGAGTTGCGCGTTCTGGCGCATGTGTCCGAGGATCCGGAGATGATCGCTGCTTTTGAACGGGACGAGGATGTGCACGCCACCACGGCAGCGGCGATCTTTGGGATCGATCTCGAGGACGTCACCTATGAGCAGCGCAGTATGGCCAAGGCGATCAACTTTGGCCTCATGTACGGAATGAGCCGGTACGGGTTGGCTGCCAGAACCAACCTTTCGCCGGAAGAAGCCGGGGAGTTTATCGACGCCTACTTTGCCCGCTTTGCCGGCGTGCGACGCTACCTGGATGAGACTATCGCACAGGCCCGAGACCGCGGTTACGTCGAGACCATTATGGGGCGCAGGCGGTACTTTCCCGAGTTGACGCAGCGCACCATCAACCAGGCAGTCCAGAATGCGGCAGAGCGTGCGGCCGTAAACATGCCCATTCAGGGCAGTGCAGCGGATATCCTGAAGGTCGCGATGATTCGGTTGCACGAAAGGCTGCAATCTGGCAGCCTCGACGCCCACATGATCCTGCAGGTGCATGACGAACTTGTGCTCGAAGTCGCGGAAGACGATCTGGCGGCCGCAACAGACCTCCTGGTGGAGACCATGTCCAACGCCGCCCAACTGCGTGTTCCCCTCAAGGTCGACGTATCGGTCGGCAGGAACTGGATGGAGATGAAAAACGGATGATCGACGTCGAGCTCAAGAGCGCGATTGCTGCCGGGATCAAGCGGGCGCAACGCCACGGTGATCTGCCAGCCTTTGACATACCCTCTGAAATCCCCGTGGAGCATCCCCGTCAGCCAGAGATGGGCGACTATGCGACGCCCATCTGCATGCAGCTGGCGCGGCTGGCGCGTATGGCCCCGATCGAGATTGCACAAGTGCTCGCTCGTCGCATGCAGCTTCCCGAGTTTGTCGGAGAAGTGACGGTTGCTGCGCCTGGCTTTATCAACTTCCGGCTCGCCACAGGCTGGCTCGCGGCCCAGGTGGAAGCCATTCTCAATGCGGGCGACACGCTGGGCACCCTCGATCTGGGAGCAGGCCAAAGCGTCCAGGTGGAATACGTTAGCGCCAACCCCACCGGACCGCTCCACATGGGGTCTGCCCGCAACGCGGTTCTTGGCGACACCCTGGCCGCCGTGCTGCAAGCCGCAGGCTATGCGGTGCATCGCGAGTACTATGTCAACGATGCCGGCAGCCGAATGAGCGTGTTCTACGAGACAGCCTTTGCCAGATACGCCCAGGCGCTCGGTCGTACAGACATCAGCGTGCCCGAAGATGGCTACCAGGGTGCCTACATGATCGAACTTGGCCGGCAGATCGCCGAGGCTCACGGGGCAACTTTTCTCGAGATGCCCGCCAAAGAGGGCGCCCTCGCCGTTGGCAAACTGGCTCTCGACCACGTGATCGCGCAGACGCGCGAGGATCTCGCTGCGTTGGGCATTCAGTATGACTGCTGGTTTTCAGAGCAATCGCTCTATGAGAATGGCCAGTTCGACAAGATCATGACGATCCTGCGTGAGCGAGGATATCTAGACGTCCACGATGGCGCCGTGTGGTTCACGGCCACCCGGCTTGGCGGGGCAAAGGACGAGGTGATCGTCCGCTCCGATGGCACGCCGGGATACTTTGCCTCTGACATCGCCTACCACTATAACAAGTTCGTGGAACGCGGTTTTGATCGCGTAATCGACGTATGGGGCGCCGACCACCAGGGCCATGTGCCGCGCATGCGGTACATGATGGAGGCCCTCGGGCTGGATCCCGACCGCCTGACGCTGGTGCTCTACCAGCTGGTTACCCTCAAGCGGGGCGGCGAGATCGTGCGTCTCTCCAAACGCACAGGCGATATGATCACCCTTCGTGAAGTAGTGGACGAGGTCGGACCGGACGCCGTCCGCTATTTTTTGCTGTCCCGCTCTGCGGATAGCCAGATGGAGTTCGATCTCGATTTGGCGGTGGCGCAGTCGGACGAGAACCCGGTGTACTATATCCAGTATGCCCATGCACGGATCTGTTCCATTTTGCGCTACGGCGAGCAGGTGGATACGGCGAACGCAGATGTGTCGCTGCTCACTCACCCCGCAGAACTCGCGCTGATCCGCCGGATGATCCAGCTACCAGAGATCATCCAGCTTGCAGCAGAACAGCTGGCGCCGCACCATCTCGCCTACTATGCCTATGAGCTGGCGTCTGACCTGCATGCCTTTTACCGTGATTGCAGGGTGGTCAGCTCGGATCCCGCCGACCAGGCCGTCGGAGCAGCACGCATCCGACTGGTGCAGGCCTGTCGGGCCGTGCTGAAACGGGTCCTCGGCATCATGGGCATGACGGCGCCCGAGGTCATGTAGCGGGCAATGGATAAGACCTGCAGTCCAACGCCAAGTCAATGCACGAGAGAACCTTTGACCGATCGGTTTATGTGTGCTAGACTCGAGAACGGTTAGGTCGTAAGCATAGCGGGCGAATAGCTCAGCCGGGAGAGCACTTCCCTTACAAGGAAGGGGTCACAGGTTCGAGCCCTGTTTCGCCCACTGATCCTCAGGGCTTCGGCCAAGTCGGCCGGAGCCTTTCGATATTGGCTGATCCGAGGGTTGGCCCGGGAGGGTATAGATGGCCCGTGTTCGTCGGATGCGAACCCAGGAAGCTAGCTTCTGGAAAAGCGACTACAAGGTCTCTGAAGATGACCTGGATTACCTGACCGGGGTCATTCTGGAGAAAGGGCAACCCGCTACTCTGGATGATCTCGTGTCTGCGTTGATGTTACGGCAGATTCATCGCGAGAAAGAACGCGCAGCACTTCAGGTAAGCGATGGCGAGGTCTATCGTCCGGCCGATCACTACGACGTCGGCCAGAACCTCTACTTTACCGATCGCGACCTGGCACAGGCTACCGTTCTAAACGTTCGGCCGGGGGTTAACCCACGGTACGGCGATTTCCAGGTGATTCGCGTCGCCTTTGAGGACGGCACGGAGCTAGAGTTCGCCTCCGATCTCGATATTGCTCATCCGCTCAACCGCCCACCCGAGGAACTCGTCGGCGGTAGTGCAGAGGATTTGAGCGAGGAAGAGATCGTACAGATGTACCGCGGCGAAGTGAGCCCCCGCCTGCAAGAGGCTCTCGAGAGCGACGAAGGCTGGGTGCAGTTTGACGGCGTGTGGTTCCTGCGCGAGTTGCTGCCCGAGTTCCACGTGGGGCACCTGAACCTGGCCGAAGCGGCGATCTACGAGGCCGCCAGGCCGCTGCCGGTGACGGAGATTCTCGGCCGGCTCGACCTTGGTCTCGCCGGATCCAGGCACGCGCAGCTGTTCTCTCTCAACCTGGCCCTGGCGCAGGATGAGCGCTTTGTCAATGTGGGCACGCGCACGCAGCAGAACTGGTATCTGCGCGCACTCATGCCCGAGGCAGCCTTTGTCCGGCCAGCCGTCCACCGGAACCCAATCAGACCATCGGGCGATGAGTACATCGGCCTCACGATGCTGGATATCGTAGAATCATTGGGCGACGAGCTGGACAGCATAGAGGGTGCCCATGTCGGGAACGGCCCGGACATCTCCTTGGAGGTATCATTTCCACACCTCTACGCAGGCACAATGCCGGCCTCTCGCGCACTGCTGGCGCTCTTTTCCTACGAGCAAGGTCAGCACCTGCAGGTAAAGCTGATTGACGGCCGCAACGGCCGCTCATTCTCGGGTTGGCTTGTGCCAGAGGAAGGTTACGTCGCCGGACTCGGCGATTGGTACAAACAGGTGGGCATGGTCGTGGGCGGCCTGGTGACGGTATCCGCGGGAGACGAACCCGCCAGCCTCAAGCTCGGCATTACGGTGCCCCGCAGCAGTAGCAGCGGATGGGTACGCCAGGCTTCAGTGGTGAACGGGGCGCTGGTGATCCAGATGCAACTCGGACGCATCGCCGTCCGGCATGATCCCGCGACTCTGATCGACGTCGCCGACCAGAATGCGATCGCTGGCCTCATGCTGCAGACACAGCAGAGCAATCGCAGCCTCTACAGTCTTATCAAGGCCGTTTTTGCGGAGCTCGCCAAGCTCAGCCCCCAGGGTGTGGCACCCTGCCAGGCCATCTACTCCGCAGTGAATATGTACCGCAGGGCTGGCGCAGTGCCGGTGTTCTCTGTCCTCACGCGGAATGCCTGTTTCGACCCGGTCGGTAACGGCGAGTGGGCCTTTGATGGTTCCCTCGAGGGCCAGATGTACGAGACGCCAGAAGAGATGCGGGAACGCCCGCTCTCTCACCGCAATGATGTCGTGCGCGATCAGGTTGTGCGCTATGCCGGCAATTAGGGAGGTTACGGATGGCGCTTAGATGGCTACGCCCGACGCTCGATACCCGCTTCTACATCGACATGAACTGGTGGGAGGAGCAGGGTCGAGACATTCGCGTGTATCTGCGCGATCTGCTGTGCGATGAATGTGCCGGGGCACTACAATCACTGCCAGCCGATCAGATGATCGACTCGGTGGATCCGGAGACGGGCGAAGTGCGGCAGGTCGATCCCCTCTGGGATTCGTTAGTCACATGCTGTTCGAAAAAGCCCGGCTTTATCAATGACCAGTTGCCGATTGTGGACGGGATATTCCGGGTCTTTGTGGCCAACGGCAATCAGCCCTTGAGCATTCGCGAGTTGCACAAGTATATTGGGCGCCGGACCCCCGAGGTCATCCTCCGCACGTTGACTGCCGGAGAAGTCTACCTGGGTATTAGACCCTATCGTGAATAGGGTTCTTGTCCAACCCAACGCCACAGTCAGGGCCGCCCCCCAAGCAGGTGCTGCCCTCATGCTAACCTGAGAACTCTGGCCGGGCAGCGGCCTATGCAGCACTCATGAAGACAGCTGATACTCCGCGATGGCACATGTGGTTGATGGCGTTGCTGATCGCCATCGCGTTCTTTGGCTATCTCCCCCTCACAGGCAGCGTGTTCTATGGCGGCGATATCGCCCGCCTCTACCTGCCTCAGCAGACGGTGACCGCTGATGCCCTTGGGCGCGGCGAGTTGCCGTGGTGGTCCTCACAGATCGGCGCTGGCTATCCCCTCCTCGCCGAGGGAGAGATGGGCGGCCTTTACCCTCTGAATTTGGCCCTGCACGCCCTGTTTGCTCCCGACGTCCTGGTCACCATCAGTGTCGTACTGCACCTCCTTCTCGCCGGACTGGGGAGCGCATTGCTGGCCCGTGTGCTGGGGATCTCCCGCAGCGGCGCGCTTTTTTCAGCCCTCGCTTATGGCCTCGGGGGATTCATGATCGCCCACGCCGGGCATCTCAGCGTGGTCAGCACCACGGCCTGGCTGCCCTGGCTCCTGGCGCTGCTTCACCTCGCCGCACAGCCCACCGAGACCAGAGAACGTGTCGTCCACTCGCTGGCGCTGGGCGGCGTGACAGCGCTCCAATTCCTGGCCGGGCACGCGCAAATGTCACTGCTCATGTTCCTTCCGGCTCTGGCCTGGGCCGCCTACCTTGTCCTGAGCGTTCCGGACACGACGGCAGGGCTCAAGCGCCTGCTGCTGCCGGCCCTGGGCGTTTTACTGGGCACAGTCCTGGCCGCACCGCAGATTCTCCCCACACTGCAGTTAGCCGGGCTCTCGCAGCGCGCAGGCGGGCTCGACAGCGCTTTTTTCACCAGCTATTCTTTCCACCCATTGCTCACGGCAACTTTTATTTCACCCTTCCTGCTGGGTAACCCCTACCCCTCGGGATCGATCGAACTGATGGGATACGTGGGCCTGGTGCCCCTGGCCCTCAGCTGGATCTCCCTGAGGCGCGATCGCACGCCCATACGCTGGCTGCTCCTGGGTCTGGCCATCGCGGGCCTGCTGCTAGCCTTTGGGCGCTGGAACCCACTCTATGGCTGGCTGGAACGCGTGCCGCCCTTTAACCTGTTCAGGGTTCCAGCCCGGTATCTCCTCTGGACCAGTATCGCGCTGGCCCTGCTCGCGGGCATCGGCTTTGATCGGGTCAAGACCGCGGCCGGCCAGCAACGTCAGCGGGGCGCTCTGCTTGGCGGTCTTGCCGTGGCGCTGGCCGTGCTCGCCGTCATCCTGGCCTTGAGCGCGCAGGACGCAGACGCCCTGGTGACGCTTTGGCGCTGGCTGCCTCTGGTGCACGCCGGTGGACTTGTCCTCTGGCTGCGTGGCGCCCGTCTGCAGACACCGGGGCTATTCTGGCACGTCGGCATCATCCTGTTGTGCGCCGATCTATTCACCTACGGGCTGGTGCTGAACGCCACGTACAACCGCAGCTGTCCGATCGAAGAGGTACGCGCCGAGCCCGCCATTCTGGACTTGCTGCGCGCGGACGACAGCATGTACCGGGTCTGGACCAAAGAGACTATCCTTCCCGCGCTGTCGGTACAGCGCGAATCGCTGTACCCCAATATCGCGGCCGCCTATGACGTACAGAGCGCCAACATGTACCTGCCCCTGGTCCCGCGCGCCTATCAGGATTATGTCGCCTCCATAGACGCCAGCCGGCTCAACCGGCTCAACGTCCGTTACTATGTCATCCCGCAATTGCTGCCCGTGGATGAGGCCAGTGAGCTGTACGACGTGCTAGACCCCTTTGCCGCCCTTCCCTATGGCATCGAGCACCCGATCGATGTCGCCGGGGTTACGCAAGTCCGGCTGGAGTCCTTCGTCAGCCATGCGGCGGACCTGCCAGACGGCACGCTGGCCGCGACGCTGGCGCTCACGACGGAGGATGGAGTCCTGCTAGAATTCCCGGTACGCGTGGGTATAGAGACCGCAGAGTGGGCCATCGAACGTGAGGACGTCGCCGAGGTGGTGCAGCACAGCATAGCACCCCTGGCCTCCACCTTCCCCGCGCGCTCAAGCTACCGCAATATCGCACACGCTGGCCATACGTATCTCGCGACATGGGATCTCGACGCGCCGGCGCGCATCACCGCAATGCAGATCATCCCCGCGCTGCCCGAGGCCTATGTGCGCATCGAGCGCGTCCGCTTCATCACAACGAGCGGGGAAGAGGTGCTGGCAAGCCATCTACTGCACCGCGGCGATCACGAGATCGTCTATCGCACCGAGGATGCCGTCGTCTATCGCAACCTTGACGCGTGGCCGCGGGCATATACGATACCGCTGTCAAACGTCGAGGATACTGGTGGAGACTACGAGCTGGCCACGGGGCTGGCGGCTGAGACGCTGGGAACGGTGGAGATAGTGTCGTACCAGGACCAACGCGTGGTGCTGCGCGCCACTGTCGATGAGCCTGCGCTGCTGGTGTTGGCCGATATGGCCTATCCCAGCTGGAAGGCCACCGTGGACGGTGACGCGGTGCCCATTGCCGTCGTAGATGGCCTATTTCGCGGCGTGGCGCTCAACCCGGGTGACCATTTTGTAGAATTCGTGTATCGTCCACGGTAACCATATATCCAACTGGCAGCGCACCAATCGTGGCGAGTGGCCAGAATCCAGGGGGCAGACAATGGCAGAGATGATGAAGTGCGCCGTGCTGTACGGCGTTGACGATGTCCGTATCGAGGAGCGACCGGTACCTGTGCCGGGACCGGGTGAGGTCCTGGTCAAGATCCAGCGGGTGGGCGTCTGCGGCAGCGACGTACACTACTTCAAGCAGGGGCGGATTGGCGACTTTGTCGTGCGTGCGCCGATGATCCTGGGGCATGAGAGCGCCGGAGTCGTGGTAGCGACCGGCGAGCATACGACGCGCTTCAAGGCCGGGGACAGAGTGGCCATCGAGCCGGGATACACCTGCGGCAAGTGCGACTACTGCCGCTCGGGCCACTACAACCTGTGCCCGGATGTGGTCTTTATGGCCACGCCGCCGGTGGACGGCGCCATGGCAGACTATGTCGCCTGGCCGGAGGACTTTTGTTTTGCCCTGCCAGACAATATGACCTTTGACGAGGGGGCCATGATGGAGCCGCTCTCTGTGGGGTTGTGGGCGGTCAAGCGCGGCCAGGTGCGCCCGGGGGACAGCGTTGCGATCTTTGGCTGCGGGCCCATCGGGCTGGTCACGCTGCAGGCCGCTCGCATCGCTGGCGCCACAACGCTGGTCTGCGTCGATATCGAGCCTTCGCGGCTGGCGCGTGCTGCCAGCCTGGGCGCCACAGCAACCATCGATGATCGCTCCCGCACGGCTGTGGAGCAGATCCGCGGACTGATGATCCAGCAGGGGATGGATGAGCGCCGCGCCGGCGTCGATGTGGCCTTTGAGACCGCCGGCAGCGTGCCCACCACGCGCAACGCCCTGGCAGTCACGCGCCACGGCGGCGTTGCCGTCCTCACCGGCCTGCCCTCGCAGCCGCTGGTAGAGCTGGATATCGTCTCCGCTGCCAGCAAAGAGATCGACATGCGCGGGCAGTTCCGTTACGCCAATCGCTACCCGGCCGCCATCGCACTGACCTCCACCGGGCGCATAGATGTGGCCTCGCTGGTGACACACCACTTCCCGCTCGACCAGGCCGCACAGGCGCTGCGCTTTGCCGACGAGCACAAGGATGTGGCTATCAAGGTGATGGTGGACGTCGTGGCCTAGGTCCGATGATTCAGTAGCGAGACCGCCAATTCAGAGCAAAAAAGGGGCTCCGTGCAACTTCGGCACAGGGTGGTCGAATTCAGCGGAAGCGAGGCGTATGGCGCGCTCCAGGCAGAGTTAGACGGGCTTGGCGCGCGCTATCGCATCTCACATATGGGAACGGTGCACGGGATCAAGCACTGGTCACTCGAGTGGATCTTGTTTGAGACGGAGCCACTCTACCCGCGGTTTGCAGAGCTGGTGAACAAGCTCGGCCTGTGGGATCAAGTGGGCGTGTACTATACCCCCCAGGAGATCGCGCAGGCCGAGTGGCTATATGCCATGGCCGGCGAATACCAGTATCCCCAGCCAGAGAACACCTATCTCGAGGCCACCTTCGATCTCTCCGACTACTGCCCTCACTGCGGCATGGGCGCGCGGCAGAACAACCCCTTTCGCCTGCGGTCGGACTTTTGCCAAAAGTCGGCGTTCCTCGGGTTGCACTGGGAACACGATGCGCTCTTTATAAGGCCCGAGGTTCGCGCAGGGGTCGAGTCCTGGGTCTCGGACATCTCGTTCCAGCGCCCAATACAGCACCGCACGGGACGACCGATCGACAGCGTGGATCAGCTTGTGATCCCCCTCATGAGCGGCCCAGGCTTGGTCACGGATGATCTTCAGACTGTTACGTGCGTACAGCACAACGAAGAGGGATATGTCCAGAGGACAGAGGGCAAGGCATTCGGGATATCCGGGGACCTGGCGAGTTACCCGTTCTGCGGCCGCGTCAAGTATCACTACCCCACGACCACACAGGTCACCTTCTCAAGGGCTAGCCTTGCCGCCGCGCCTGATATCGTCACGAGTCTGGAGTACTTTGGCTCAGGTGCCGCCGCACACCGCTTGATCCTCGTCAGCCGTCGCCTGGCGGATGTCATTCAGCAGAACAGGTGGCGCGGGCTGAGGCTCACGCCCATTCGGCTGCTGGACTAGACTCAATCAGGGAGCGGTGGCAGCGCTAGCGCGTCTCCGTGACCTTGAGGAGACCGCGCGGGCGCTCGGGGTCGATGCCGCGCGCCACGGCCAGATAGTAGCCGAGCAGTTGCCCGGGGATGATCGCCGGGATCGGCGAAAGCCACTCGGGGAGCGTGATGGGCAGAAGCAGAGGAACAGTGGCGCCCTGTGCCAGACCCGCATTGTCGGTCACCAGGATCTCCTCGGCTCGCCGCTCGCGCATGTCCTCCACGAACTCACGCAGTGAAGCGAACGCGCGCCCCTCGCAGGCGATGACGATGACCGGATAGCCTTCGCGCACCACGGCCACCGGACCATGGAGAAAGTCGGCCGCAGAGTAGGGCGTCGTGCCGGTGTAGGTCAACTCCTTGAGCTTGAGGGCCGTCTCCAGCGCCGTGGCATAGTTATAGCCCCGCGAGATGACGGCGCAATGCTCCATGTACCGGTAGCGTTCGGCCCGCCGGGCGATGACCTCTTCCAGCGTCAGCGCATCCTCGACGGCGCGGGGCACGCCGGCGAGATCCTTCCAGCGATCCGCATCGCCGGCCAACGCAGCCGCCAGCATCGCCAGTACAAAGAGCTCGGCGGTGTAGGATTTCGTTGCGGCGACGCTGCGCTCCTCGCCGGCGCCAAGGGGGATCACCCACTCAGCCGCCTCCTCGAGACGCGACCCTGGCGCATTGACCAGAGCCGCCGTGAGAGCCCCCTGGCTCCGTGCGCTCTCCAGCACGGCGACAATATCCGGTGACATGCCGGATTGGGAGATGCCCAGCACCAGGGAGTTGTCACGTAGCGTGACGGGGCTCTCGTACAGCGTATACAACGAGGGGGCCGCAAGCGTGACTGGCAGCCCGTGCGCGATACCCAGCAGATACTTGGCATAGGTCGCGGCATTGTCCGAGGTGCCCCGCGCGGCGATCACCACCTGACAGATGCCCCGCCGGCGCATCTCCGCCGCGAGCGCCTCCACAGGTCCCCGCGCCGAACTCAGCAGCCCCTCAAGCACGCGGGGTTGCTCGTGCACCTCAAACAACAGCCGGTTGTCCCGTTCCACGTTCCTCTCCCGCTAGATCTCGTCTTCCTTCAGCCAGGGCTCGTCCCCGGCACGATGCAGGTACGCGTCCATGTCGCTGGCCGCCACGCGCCCCGCGCCCATCGCGCTGATGACTGTCGCCGCGCCGGTGACGATGTCGCCCCCCGCCCACACCCGTTCCAGCGTCGTGCGACCGGTACGGGTGTCGGCAACCACCGTGCCCCTGCGGGAGCGGTGCAGGCCATCGGCATCGGTGAAAACCAGCGGATTGGGCTGTGTGCCCAGTGCCATGATCACCGTATCCATCGGGATCTCAAACTCGGAGCCTTTTTCGGGCACCGGACGGCGCCGGCCGCTCTCGTCAGGCTCACCGAGCGTCATACGGATGCAACGCAGACCTGCCACACCGCCCTGCTCGTTGCCCAGCACCTCGGTGGGATTGGTGAGAAAGTCAAAGATAATGCCCTCTTCCTCAGCATGCTCAACTTCCTCGGCTCGAGCTGGCACCTCTTCACGGGAGCGCCGGTACACGATATGGACCTCTTTCGCCCCCAGGCGCAACGAGCTGCGAGCGGCGTCCATCGCCACGTTGCCAGCGCCCACAACAGCCACCCGCTCGCCAACCCGAATGGGCGTATCCCAGTTGGGAAAGTCAAAGGCCTTCATGAGGTTCACCCGCGTGAGAAACTCGTTGGCGCTGTACACACCATTCAGGTTCTCGCCCGGGATATTCATCATAATCGGCAAGCCAGCGCCTGTTCCGAGGAACACTGCGTCGTACGTCTCCAGCAATTCGCTCAGAGTGTACAGCTTGCCGACCACAACGTTGTACTTTATCGTGACGCCCAGGTGACGCAGATAGTCGATCTCTGCCGCCACCACGGCTTTGGGTAGCCGGAACTCGGGGATGCCATAGATAAGCACGCCCCCTGATTCGTGCAAGGATTCCAGAATCTCGACCCGGTACCCTTTCTTGGCCAGATCACCGGCAGCAGTCAGCCCCGCTGGCCCTGAGCCGATGATCGCAACGCGCATGCCGTTGGCCGCGGCGATCTCCGGCACGCGCACACCCTGCTCGCGCTCCCAATCGGCGACAAAGCGCTCGAGCCGGCCGATCGCCACGGGCTCACCGCGTCGTCCCAGCACACAAAGCTGTTCGCATTGTGTCTCCTGAGGACACACGCGGCCACATATCGCAGGCAGGCTGTTGTGGTCTTTGAGATACTCGACCGCCTGCCACATATTGCCTTCGCGCAGTGCCTTGATAAACTCTGGTATTCGCACCTGCACGGGGCAGCCCGTCACGCAAAGAGGTCGTCGGCACTGAATGCAACGGTTTGCCTCTTCAACCGCCATCTGCATGTCGTAACCTAGAGCCACCTCGCTAAAGTTGTGCGCCCGAACTGCGGGGGCCTGTGCCGGCATCGCATGACGCGCATTTTCCTTCTGTGTCCCGGTTGCCATTATCGCGCGTCCTCCTGCTTGGCCATCTTCTCATGCGCCTGCTGGAACAGCTCCAGCGCGAGCTTTTCCTCCGCCAAATAGAACCTCTGCCGGCTAAAGAGCAGATCCCAGTCCACCTGATGACCGTCGAACTCGGGGCCATCGACACAGGCAAAATAGGTGCGCCCTCCAACTGACACTCTGCAGGCACCACACATCCCGGTACCGTCCACCATAATAGAGTTCAGGCTGACGATAGTCTTGACCCCGTAGGGCTTGCTGGTGAGCGCGACGAATTTCATCATGATCGCCGGCCCGATCCCCCAGACGCGGTCGATCTGGCGGGCCTCGAGCAGCTCTTTCAACGGCTCGGTGACAAGCGCCTTGCGCGCATAGCTGCCATCATCAGTAACCACGATCAGCTCATCAGTCACCTTCCGCATGCGATCTTCCCAAAAGAGCAGATCGCCGCTGCGCGCTCCGATGATACCAATGACGTGATTCCCCACGCCACGCAAAGCCCGGCAGATAGGATGAATCGCGCCGATACCCAATCCGCCGCCAACGAGGACGACGGTGCCGAACTTTTCCAGCTCAGTGGGACGCCCTAGAGGCCCCGTAAAGCTGGCGAGTTCATCCCCAGGCTCCAGTTCTTTCATCCGGTAGGTCGTCGCACCGACCTCCTGGACCACCAGCGTGATGGTGCCCGCCTCGCGATCGCTATCCGCGATCGTGAGAGGAATGCGCTCGCCACGCTCATGTACCCTTACAATGACGAACTGCCCCGCCTGCGCCTTGCGGGCGACCTCCGGGGCATCGATGACGTATTCAGTAGTCACAGGCGTCAAAGTCTCTTTAGACAGGATACGGTACACAGAACCTCCCGAAACTGAACTAGGCTGAATAACACTCACTATCGCGCCACAACCTCTGCGAGTCGTGAATCGGTACACGAACCGACGACCGGCAATGCCCTCTCAGGCGAGGCTCAGCAACTTGCGCATCACATCGAGCACCTGCATGCCGATCGTCACCAGTTGCCGCGGGGTGACGGGCACCGCCTCGGCGGGTTGAACCCCGGACCGGCCGGCGCGGGTCTCATCCACCCGCGCATAGGCCACTGCTGCAATCGCACCAAGGATTGCGCCTGCGGCAGCCCCAACCAATACACGACGAATCTCTCGACGCACAGCTCACCTCCTGTGCCCGGTGCCACGCAGCGCCCGGGCAAAGCCTCTGATCTGCGCCGGAACCGTTCGCGCCCGGAGCACCGGACGCTCCACTTTTTCGCGCACCTGCTCAACGGCATCCGCAGCCTTGGCCACTGCACCGCTTGCCGAGCGCAATGCTGGTCTAACGCGCGGACTGAACGACCTGAGGGCGCATGTCACGTGCCACAGAATGAACACTTGCACACCGAGCAGCACCAGCGCCGGCAGCGCCAGAACAAGAATGGACCAGTCACGCGCAACAGCTACGATATCATAGAACACATCAAGTTCCTCCGGGTGTTGTCTGAAACCCCCAGCTATATGAGCTCAGCTTGTACCTCGAGGACATAGTAGTCAACTGCGTGCTCCTCGATGTAGGTCGCCACGCGGCGCAGCAGCTGCTGCACCTGCGATGTCTCACCAGAGACACAGGCTACGGCAAGCGTGCAAAGCTGCCAACTGTCCTGGTGGTCCACTTCGGCCACGGAGACATTGAACTCCTGCCGCAGCCGGCTAATCAGCGACCGTGTGACCTGCCGTTTGCTCTTGAGGGACTGCGAAGCCGGTATCTGTAATTCGACCGTGAGATAACCAATGACCATCGCGCCCCCCCAATGCAACCGAGAGTATACCACAGAGGCGCTGGCCGAGACAGCGCTGCGGTCTAGCCCTCCTCTATCACGTACGACGTCGTGATCTGGGCCTTGAGTGACGCCATCACACCGCAGTACTTGGTCTCGGATAGCTTGACCGCGCGGGCCACAGATGTCTCCGAGATCTGGTGACCCCGCACAATGTACTCTACTGTGGCGCTTTCGACCGGACGCGGATAGTCTTCACCTCTGACGCCAGTGACATTGATGGTCAAACCCGTCACATCCTGCTTCATCTTGCGCAGCATCAGGATGATATCCATGCCGCTGCAGCCCGCCACGGCGGCGAGAAGCGCCTCTGTCGGTCTGACACCCTCCGAAGAGCCTCCCGCATCCTCCGGCGCATCCATCACAAACGATGTCCTGGAGGTGGCGCCTACCGCCTCGAACTTTAATCCGCCAACCCAAACCGCCTGAATGCTGACCTCGTTGCCTGCCATGGTATCCCCTCAATCAGGGCAGATAGAGCCGGTAGAACGCCTGGTAGGCCTGGACATCGGCCAGATAGGCGCCATGCCATCCCCCAAACGCATAGACAAACAGACCGGAGCTGGTATCGATGCTCGTCGCGCCCAGCGTGCGCCACTCACCCACAAAGGGGCTGGGGAGCGTACTCCAGGAGTCATTGGCGACGTCATACCGTGCATTATTGTCCAACGGGCGCTGCCAGCCGCCTCCCAGGACATAGAGATGCCCCAGCAGAGCCGTTGCAGCATGCCCGGCTCTCCCCTCCGGCATCGGCGCCAGAGCGTGCCAGGGGTTCTCGCCTCGCTGGGCAGCGCCAGCGTCGAATGCTACGAGCGTTGCATACTCCTTCTCACCATCATATCCGCCCGTAACATAGATCCGATCGCCTGCGACAGCGGCCGCCGCATACCCAACCGGCACGTCCATTGTGGCTACCTGGCTCCACACTCCGGTGGCCGCATGATAGTACAGCACCGAATCGACATATCTGTCGCCGTTCCAGCCTCCGAACAGGTACAGCCCATCCGCATCGGCCGCGATGGCGTAGGAGCACAGGGAAACAGGCAGCGGGGGGCCAGCCTGCCACTCACCCGTGGCGGGGTCCAGTATCTCCAGCACATTCAGCACGCTGCCGTCGGCGTCGACTCCGCCGGGCACATAGATCAAATCCCCAATGACGGCGGCACCGATATTGGCTGCCGCGGTGGGTTTGTCGAAGCCCGTGCTCCAGGAATCCTCCACCGGATTGTACATCTGTACACCGGCGGTCACGCCGGCCCGGCCCGCCCCTCCGATGATATAGACGGTATTCTGAAAATAGGCCAGCGCGAAGCGACCGACCGGGCTGATCATCGGGCTGCGGTCGCTCCATCGTGACGCTGAAACAGCACCTGGCCCGTTTGCGGCCACAGACGCATCCATCAACCGGTCGGCGGGAGCCAGTTGGGCGGTGCGGCTGCCAGCTGCGGGCCAGAGCATCAACAGCAGGGACAACCCGAGCGCGAACGTCAACACTATGCCCCGCATGGCCAGATAGGGCCCGTCCGACTGTGCCGCCTCGAACGACGTCCGCAGTTCGGCGAGAGCTACCTCTGCAGGGGCCGTCGTCTCGGATGCGGGCGGCGCGTAACCTTCCAGATGGACCAGCCCGCGCTGCACGGCGTACAATGTGGCCTCTGTGCGCGACTCGACGTTGAGTTTTGAGAAGATATTGCGGAGATGCGTCTTGACTGTGTTCGGACTGATGAAGAGAGTGCGTGCCACCTGCAAGTTGGTCGCCCCTGTAGACACCAATTGCAGTATCTCCAGCTCGCGGGCACTCAGATCTTCCTTCTGATTTCCGTTCATGGCCTTGGGCGGCACCTCAAGTGAATGATACCACAGGGCCGACTTACCCAACAAACACCACGGGCGAGCCCTCACGACGCGCAACCTTCTGTTGTCGAGGAGAACGTTGTTGGCTATAGTGCAACTATTCAGCACCCTGGAGCTGAACCTGAGGATTCAGATGTGACGGCACCTCCCTGTTCCGCTCTGAAAATCTACGAGACACTGATCGAGGCTTACGGCCCACAACACTGGTGGCCCGGCGACTCGCCCCTGGAGATCATGGTGGGCGCTGTGCTGACCCAGAATACCGCCTGGAGTAACGTCGCCCTCGCCATCGCCAGGCTCAAGTCCAGTGGCCTGTTGACCCTCGATGCACTGCTATCGGCTTCCCAAGAAGAGGTCAAGGCGGCTATCCGTCCGGCCGGGTTCTACAACGTCAAGTATGATCGCCTGATGGCGCTCTTGCATTTTGTGAGCACAAATGGCGGTATAGACGGGCTGATGGGTTGGCCCACAGAGGCACTCGGCCCGGCCCTGCTGGACGTCAAAGGCGTCGGGCCCGAAACCACCGACAGCATCTTGCTCTACGTCTTTGACCGCCCGGCCTTTGTCGTCGACAAGTACACACGCAGACTGCTCACGCGTCTTGGACATGCGTGGGCGACTACCGCACCCTACAGGGTTGTGCAAGACTGGTTTGTGGACGGGCTTGAGCGCGAAGCGCCACTGTATGGCGAGTACCATGCCTTGATCGTCCAGCACGGCAAAGCATATTGTCGCGCACAGCCTACTTGCCCTGGGTGTCCTTTGAAGGAGCACTGCCCGCAGGCCTGGTCTCGGGTGAAGGCTGATAAGGCTGCGCAACCTTCTCATCCGGCACACGTATATTATGAAAGGAACTGATAGCACGATCGGAGGCAACATGGACGATCAAACATTGACAATGGAGACCGGTGGGCTGAACCGTCCTCAGCGCGTTGTCGAGTTCGAATTGCGGCGGCCGCACAGGGAGGACATCAAGGTACCGGAAATCGATCTGGAACCGGTGCGCAAGGCGATCGAAGACGTGGCCCTCACAGGTATCGGTTTGGCGATCATCACGAGCCGATCCGTAACTAGAACGTTGGAGGCAGCGCATCGCGCCGGTTTAGAGGCCGCAGACAAGCCTGGCCCATTCACCCGTGCCGTCCTGGGCATTTTGGGCCACAAGGCGCCCGCTGTCGCTCCGCTGACGCGGCGGAACATCTCTGTATTGCCCATCTCGGACTATGACGCGCTCAGCAGCGATGAGGTCATCGCACGTCTGGCAACCCTTGGCAAGGACGAGCTGGCAGCCATTCGAGCCTATGAGCTGGAACACGAGCGGCGGACCGCAATCCTTCAGGCCATCGATGGTCTGGAAACGACGGCCAGCTGAGTGCGGACGATTCTTTTCACCGGCAAAGGCGGTGTGGGCAAGACAACGTTAAGCGCCGCCACCGCCCTGCGGTGCGCGGAGCTTGGCTACCGTACCCTGGTCATCAGTACGGACACCGCGCACAGCCTCGCTGATGCTCTGGACGTACCGCTCTCAAATGAGCCACAACGGGTGGGCAGCACTCAGCTCAGCGCTGTCGAACTGGACACCGGCCAGGAGTTGGAGCGCTACTGGGGAAACGTCAAGCGCCGGATCGCCGACACGTTGCGAAATCAGGGCGTCGACGCGCCTGTAGCGGGAGAACTGGCCATCCTGCCTGGTCTGGATGAGCTGCTGGCGCTGGTGCGCATTCGGCACTACCAGGAGCAAGGGGACTATGATGTCCTGATAGTGGATAGTGCGCCAACAGGTGCGGCAATGCGCCTGCTTGGCGCACCTGATCTTCAGCGGTTCTACGCCCGCAATCTGACGGGCCTTACATCAGGTGCCACACGATTGTTGCTGCCTTCTATCTCCAGAGCGCTCAGACTGCCCTTGAGCAACACCATCGTACAGACACAGATCCAGGGGATCTTTGACCAGATCGCCAACCTGCGTGAGGTGCTCACGGATCGCGAACAAACCTCAGTGCGGCTGGTCCTCAACCCTGACCAACTCTCGGTTCAGGAGACACAACGCGCCTTTACCTACATGTGCCTGTTTGGGCTCAGCGTTGACAGCCTTTATGTAAACAGGATACTGCCACCGGCCATCCAGGACCCGTTTTTCGAGCACTGGAAAACCGATCAGGCTGGGTACATCGATGAAGTGATCAAGATCTTTAGCCCCCTGCCGGTCTTTCAGGTCTCGCTGAAGCGGCGCGAAGTCGTCGGAATCGACGCACTCCTGCAGCTGGCACAGGACCTGTATGATGATCTGGATCCCGCACAGTCGCTATCAACCGAGCAACCGCTGCGCTTTGAGATGCGGAACGGTCAGTACCTGCTGATACTGTGGCTGGCAGGTGTCGAGACGGGCGCCGTGGATCTCAGCAAAGATGGGGACCAACTCCACGTTCGATTGGGAAGCTTTCGGCGTACCCTGACCCTGCCACAGGTGCTCGCTACGCTGGAGCCCGCCTGGGCAGCCATCGAGGCGCAAGAGCTCCGTGTCGCCTTTCGTGAACCCACAGCTCACCCTGCGCCATGATATCAGCCTGGGGGATCTCCCCAATCCGGGATCTGTAGCAGTTCACCGTCACGCATCGCAGACTGGTGTGCCACGATCCCGGGCGCCAGGTAGCGGACTGCCTGCCACACGTTAGAGCGAGGCAGGCGTTGCTCCAGGCAAGCGGACACGTATTCGTGAACGAGATAGGCGTGCGATCCCCCGTGCCCGCCGGGGTCGCTCGCCAGTTCGGGCGGCAGCGGCGCGGTGACCTCAAGTGCCACAGGCTTCCACTCATTCCGGTCCGTCCACCGTGCCCCTGAGACATCGTTCACAAAGCTCGCCTCGGTGCCAAAGAGTCGGAAGGATTCTCTCTCCGGGTGCCCAATCCTCCGAAACTCTGCATGCCGCACCATGGCGCCGTTACTCATACGGTAGAGTGCCACCTCATTCCCATAGACATTGTCCCAGTAGGTCCCCGGCAGGAACCAGTCCTCGTCAGCACGCTCATAGCCCAGCGCAGAGACGCTGACCATGTGAGCCCCCATGATCTCAACCATGCTCGACGTAGCATGCGTGGGATAGTGCATCGGGATGCAGCCCCGCTTGTCAGGTCCCCACTGGTCCCCCCACCGGTTGCGGTAGACCCGATACAGGTTGGCGCCAGGGCTATTCATGTCGTGCCAATATTCACATTCGCCATAGACAATCTCACCAAATGCTGACTCGGCCGCCCGATGCAGGCAATACATCGTCTCACGGCGATAGAGTGTCGTCTCCCCGAGCATATAGACCTGTCCCGTACGCCGGACGGTGTCCACGAGTTGTTCGCATTGCTCCAGAATCCGATCGCCGTCGGCGCCGTGGACGGCCGGCACCGCAGAGTACACGTGCTTGCCCGCTTCCAGCGCCTGGATAGCCTGTTGCCAGTGTAGCCAGGGCTGTGTAATGATCACCAGAGCGTCCAGATCAGTACGGCAAATCTCGTCCAGGCTGGAATAACACTCGTGGATGTCGTGTGCCCTGGCGACTTGCGCCAGTCGTTCCGGATCGATATCACATAGAGCTAACCTGCTCACGCCGGGGTGTCGCTTGAACAGCGACACGAACTCTCGCCCGAACTGCCCCAGTCCCACCATGCCCACAGATAGTCCCATGGCCACCTCCAAAAGAGCTCCGTCTCTTCTATCACAGCCAGATATGTCTGGCAACACACCGGGGAAAAGGCGTATACCAGCGGCCGCGCTCACCATTGACAGCCCCGGGTCACGCATCGATAATCCAGCCATCAGCCTGAAAGGGGGACACATGAAAGCCCTGGTTCATACCGCACCATATGTTCTGGAGTATACCGACTGGCCCAAGCCCGAGGCAGGCCCGGAGGACCTGCTCGTTCGTGTGCGCGCCTGCGCGATCTGCGGATCTGACATCAAGGGGTATTCCGGTTCGACCGGCCGCCGTCAGCCGCCGATCATCATGGGCCACGAAGCCGCAGGCGTCGTCGAGTCTGTGGGAGACAAGGTGGTTGGATTTGGCCCCGGTGACCGCGTGACCTTTGACTCTACCATCTACTGCCGCATGTGCTATTTCTGCCAGACCGGACATCCAAACCTCTGCGACAATCGTGAGGTGGTGGGCGTATCGGAGGGCACTTACCGCCGGCATGGCGCGATGGCCGAGTACGTGACGATACCGTACTGGATCGCCGTCAAGATGCCCGACAACCTGACCTTTGCCCAGGCTGCGCTCGTCGAAACCGCTTCTGTCGGCGTGCACGCCGCCAACCGCACACCGATCAAGCTCAACGACACCGTGGTGATCGTGGGCGCAGGCGGAGTAGGCCTGGTGGCGCTACAGGCGATGCGGCTCAAGGGAGCAGGCAAACTCATCGTCACGGATCTGTCGCCATCACGGCTGGAAATGGCGCGCTCCATGGGCGCCGACGTCACTGTACCTGCCGATGCGCCCGACATGATGGAGCAGCTGCGGGCCGCCACGGGCCCGAGAGGCGCTGACGCAGCACTGGAGGCAGTCGGCGTGCAGGCGACCTTTGAGACCGCCCTGGAGATCACCCGCAAGGGCGGGAGCGTCACCCTTATCGGCAACGTCGCCCCGCAGATCAACATGGCCCTGCAGAGCGTGGTGAGCCGCGAGATCACGCTTTACGGTGTTTGTGCGAACAACGGCGAAATCCCCGACTGTGTCGAACTCATCGCGTCGGGCAAGCTTAATATCGATCCGTTTATAAGCGAGTATGCCAGCATCGAGGATGGACAGGCGGTCTTTGATCGGCTCTACAAGGGCGTAGAGGGCAACATCCGGACAGTGTTCATCTTCGACTAGGCGCGGTATTCGAGGGGGCCGGGATCCCTGGCCCCCTCAACTAGTCTTCACATTGCCCCACATAGGCGCGCAGCAGGCTGGCCCCCGATTCCGCCTTTATGCGGTAGGGCCCCAGCGCTGCCGGTAACAGAGTGAACTGCACCGCCTCAAGCCTCGGGCCGCCGTGCTCTCCGAAACTCACGGCACCCTCGATGCAGCCCCAGATCTCAAAGGTGTCACCGCCACAACACCCCGTAAAGCTGGCGCCAGCCTCCAGTTCGATCTTTTCGAGGGTAAACTGCGGGCACTGAATCAGGCACTTGCGATGAAAGCCCTTGCCGCTCTCCAGCGTTCGCTGCACAACAATGCCGGGCCCCTGAGCATCCCACCGGATCGTGTCCAACGCCTGAGCAATATGCAGCTCCCGCGGTTTGCCATCGTTCCCCAGCCGACCCCAGTCGTAGAGCCGATACGTGGCGTCGGAAGTCTGCTGAATCTCGGCCACGACAATCCCCGACATGACAGCGTGAACCGTGCCCGCAGGCACAAAGACGCAATCGCCGGCCTTGACCGGCAGGTAGCTCAACAGGTCGACTACGGTGCCTTCCGCGAGAGCCTTCTCCATCGCCGCGCGATCTGTACCCGGGCGCAAGCCATACACCAATCGCGCGCCATCCTCAGCGGCGAGCACATACCACGCTTCGGTCTTACCCTGCTCGCCTTGTTCGTGTTCCATAGCATAGGCGTCGTCTGGATGCACCTGTACAGAGAGATCCCGGTGCGCATCCAGGAGCTTGACCAGCAGCGGGAACCGGGAACCGCCCAACAACTCGACCGTGCGCGTGCCCAAAAGGCGCGGCCCCAGCAGTCGCACGAGTTCCGGTAACGACAGCCCCTGATAGGCGCCGTTGGTCACCCTGGTGGGCGCCTCCGCATGGCCGGAGATCTCCCAGCTCTCCGCCGTAGGGCCTGGTGGCAGTTTGCGGCCGTACATCGTCTCCAGATTTCGCCCGCCCCAGATATAGTGTCGCAACTGAGGCTCAAACAGCAACGGGTACAGATCCTGATCCGGCATGTACTTGCCCCTACCTTATGACATCAACGAACGCAGATACGCAATTTGCCAGGGCGCAACTGCCTCATAGTCCTGCTTGTACAGGTCTAGCGCCAGGCCCCCGCTAAAGCCAATCCGTTCCAGCGCCGCAATGTACTCCCGCAGATCCATATCCCCTTCGGTCGGCAGAAGATGGTCATGAACCCCCCTGGCCATGTTCTCGATGTGCCCGTGCACCATGCGCGATCCAATTGCCGCGATGGATGCCAAGGGGTCGGGATCGCACAGAAACAGGTGCCCCAGGTCCACATTGGCTGCCAGATAATCGCTGGGCAATGCATCGAACAGGCGCAAGAGCTGCTCGGTCGACCCAACGATGAACCCCGGCTCGAACTCTTGCGCCAGGATGATCTCGCGCTCTTCCGCCGCATCCAGCAGGATCGCAGTACGCTCCAGCATCCGTTGCCATTCGGCCGCGTCGCCTGTGCGAGCGCTGGTGCCCGAAAAGATCAGCATCTCGCTCCCCAGGGTGCCGGCAGCTTCGATGGCCATGAGTGTTAGCTCGAGCTCCCGGTCGCTATAGATATAGTCCCTGTGATAACCGACTGAATAGGGATGAAGACCAAAGGCCTCGATACGCTCGCGCACAGAGTCAAGACGCTCCGGTGTGAGCGTGTCCGGGGCCATCTCCGCCGTCTCCAGACAGACCTCCACACCGTCAAACCCCAGACGTTTGATGACCTCCAGGCTCCGGAGGACCGGATACCGTTCCAGCGGCTGCGTCCGTCCCAGTATCTTCACGATCACCTCCAGGACGATCCCGCATATCATAGCACCGCACCCTCCGGGCAAGAAACTGAAAAAGCCGAGGCTGGGCGGCTGCAGCGGTTGACGCCCGGGTTGACCCCCGTCATAATCGCACTGGATGGTATGATCCATGGATCCCACGAAAGGAGCCAAAAATGCTAGGGCGAGCCAGTCTGGATGGAACCTGGTTACTGAAGGGCACCGATGGTCGACGCGGTGAGGTCAGCACCTACTGCCTGGAGGATGTGGACGAGAGGACCTTTGTCGAGGCAACCGTCCCCGGTGAGGTGCACCTCGACTTGATGCGGGCGGGCCGGATTGCCGATCCCCGCAAAGGCACGAACGCGCTGGATGCGCGCTGGGTGGAGGAGCAGTTCTGGATCTACCGGCGCACCTTTGAGGCACCCGTTCAAGCCCTGCAGGCCAAACGCTGCTGGCTGGTGCTTGATGAACTGGACCTCGCCGCAGAGATCTATTTGAACGACAGGCTGGTAGGCACCCATGCCAACGCCTTTTACCCCTGTCGCCTCGATGTCACCGGCATCCTTCGCCCAGGACAAAACCAGCTGAGTGTGGCGATTGAATCAGGCCTCTATAGCGCAGGGGAACGTCCAGCAAGGGGTTATACGCCCGACAACCCCGATAGCCTGCTACACAAGCGCATGTGGCTGCGCAAGCCCCAGTACCAGTTTGGCTGGGACTGGAACCCACGGCTCGTGAACGTGGGCATCTCGGGATCGGTTCACCTGGAATGGACGGACACCGCGCGTATCGATCAGATGGCGGTCTACCCCGTGCTATCTGAGGACTTCACCTCTGCCAGCCTGGTAACCCGGCTGTTTCTGGACAACGTGTCCGAGAGCCCGCTGGAAGCGACCCTGATCGTGCAAGTGACCGGCCCGGGTACCGCCAGTCGCCGCGTGCAGATGACGCTGCCGCCCGGAGAGTCGATGCAGGAGATCTCGCTTTCTATCCACGATCCCGCCCTCTGGTGGCCACGCCCGCACGGCGAGCAACCCCTGTACGACGTAACCGCCCAGATCGCGATTGGTGCCAGTGTAGTGGATGCTTGCACCCGTCGCACAGGCATCCGCTCCATCAGCATCGACAGATCACCCCACCCGGAGGGAGGCGAGTATTTCTGTCTGGTGATCAACGGCAAACGCATTTTCGCCAAGGGCGGCAACTGGGTACCGGCCGACATGTTGATGGCAGACGTAGATCACGAGCGATACAGCAGGCTGGTTGGGGAAGCATTGGTAGCCAACTTTAACACGCTGCGGGTCTGGGGAGGCGGACGCTATCTGGACCATGATCTGCTGGGGCTGTGTGACGAAGCGGGCCTGCTGGTCTGGCATGACTGCATCTTCGCCTGCTCGCAGTACCCCACTGACGATCCTGGCTTTTTGAACAGTGTCCGTGCAGAGATTCAGTACGTCTCTCGCGAGCTCTCGCCTCATCCCAGCCTGATCGTGTGGTGTGGCAACAACGAGATCGAGTGGGGTGCCTGGTCGTGGGGCTATGACACGATCCAGCCCTATCCAGACTATGCGCTCTATCACCTGGAGATTCCGCGCATTCTCAAGGCAGAAGACCCTTCACGCCCCTATTGGCCCAGCTCGCCCTATTCGCCGGATAGCCAGTACCCGAACGATCCCACGGTGGGTGACCAGCACCCCTGGCATGTGTCGCTCTTTGGCGATCTCGAGAACTATTGGGCCTATCGCGTCGATGTGAGCCGTTTCCCCAACGAGGGCGGTGCGCTCGGCGCTTCGTCCATCGAGACTCTGAAAGAGTTCCTGCCCGACAACGAGCGCTACTATCTCTCACCTTCCTGGGAGTACCACGACAACGAACTGGCCCTCGGCCCGAACCCCAGGGGCGAGGGCGCGCCTGGGCGCAAATCCATCAATGAAACCTGGTTCCGCACGTGGCTCGGCATGGATCCTGCCGCCATGGCGCTGCCCGACTATGCGTATTACAGCGGCGTGCTCCAGTCCGAAGCCCTGGTGGAATACATCAACAACTACCGCCGGCGCATGTTCAGCACTGCCTCCGCGATTTTCTGGATGTACAACGACTCCTGGCCAGTAACCCATGGTTGGACCATCGTGGATTATTACATGCGTCGCAAACTCGCTTTCCACCCGGTCCGCCGTGCTTTTGAGCCTCTGCAGGTCATCCCGGCCATCGACGGAGATCACGTCAGCATCTATGGTGTCAACGAGCAGAGCACTGCATGGAAGGGCACTGTGCGTTACGGCCTTTTCCGCTTTGACGGGGAGCCCGCGATGCAGGAAGAAGTGGTGGCCGAGCTGCTGCCCAATACATCTACGCTTCTGGCGCAGTTTGCGCTGGATGATTGGTACAAGACCGGCGTAGAGCAGTCCGGTGCCTTTGCTACCCTGTGGGAGGACGGCGTGTGCGTGCGGCAGAACCGCCTGCTGCTCGCCCGCTTTAAGGATGTAACCTGGCCTCAGCCGGAGATACGGGTGACGCGCCGTGGCGCGCGCGCCGTATTCAGCTGCCCCACATTCGTCTGGGGGGTATGCCTGGATCCCACGGGGGAACAGGCGCTCGCGGACGACGTTTTCGATCTCTTGCCCGGAGTGCCGTGGGAGATCCCCTGGGCAGCAGACCGTCCACTGCCCCGGATCGCCTATACTGGCAACACAGGCGCACTGGAGTAGAGTCCGTCCCGCGGTGACGGAGGGGCAGGTCCCCTTCCGTCACCGTGAGAAGGGACCTTTCTCCTGTCTATATGCCTGACGCGATGCGCGATTCGATGAGCCTCATAATCTCGTGTCGCTCCACCACGCCGAGCAGAGCCTCGCCGCGCATGACGGGCAACTCCTCAAGGTTCTGCTCTGCCATCCTCTGCAGAACCCTTGCGAGCGGCATCTCAGGCGGGACCTTGTTGTGCTCCGTCAACGGCAACATGACACTCTCGAGCGTGGTATCTGCCCACCGCTCACGGGGCACGCGCCGGAGACGCCGCTCTGTAAGCAGCCCGCATACGCCGCGCTCGTCTCCCACGATCAAACAGGGCACCCTGTGCTCTGCCAGTACATCATCGAGGGCGGCAAGGGTCAGTTTCGGATCCAGAGGCACGCATCCACGCAGCATGGCATCTGCCGCGACCTGCCCCTCAAGAGCTCGCTGAACGCTGGCCCTCCGCTGAGCGGTCCGCGAACCACCTTCCACGGAGAGCCCAACAATCGCGACCCACACCCACTCCCGGATATCGCGAACGAGCCACATGGCGAGGCCCGCGATTGTCAATGCCGTGCCAATGAACTGACCGATCCGTGCAGCCCAGCGAGTGGCCCCATGGCGGTCCCCGGACAGAAACCAGAACAGGGCGCTGAGCGCCTGCCCACCATCGAGAGGCAAGGCCGGAAGCAGGTTAAAGGCACCCAGGACGATGCACATAAACGACAGAACACGCGTTGAGACGGCGATCACGGGCAGAACAGGGTTTGAGAGCCTGTAAATGCCCCCAAAGACGAGACCCACGAGCAGTGTGGTGCTCGGCCCCGCCAGCGAGATGAGCAACTCCTGGCCCGGCGTCTCACGTTCCTCGAGCAAGCTCAGCCCGCCCCCGAAAAGGGAGAGCGTGATGTGCTGAATGTTCAGGTGGACTGCCCTGGCAGCGGCCGCATGCGCCAGTTCGTGAATGAGGACGGCTGCAGCAAAGATGAGCGCAATGAGCAACGCCACGAGCCAGCGAAAAGGCAATGCATCAGCGGGCAGAGCGTCTTGCAGGTATAGCCTCGGCAAAGCCCAAACCATGCCCGCTATCAAGAGAAACCAGGTCAGATCCAGGCGTACGGGTATGCCAGCGATGGCACCGACAGAAACAAACCGCCTGGACATTGGCCGACCTCCTCCAGAACCTCAGGGCATTGTACCCTCGCGGCCGCACGGCCACAATCGCTGTGCGTGAGCGCTCGAGCCCATCAATTCTTGACAAACTCTGTCATCTATTGTATAATTAAGGAGATGAATTTGGAGGTGTCCCATGCTTGAGAAAAACACGCTGGCTCCCGACTTTACGCTCGAATCTGACCAGGGCGGAGCAGTATCTCTCAGTGATTTTCGCGGCAAGAGAGTGGTGCTGTACTTTTACCCGAAGGACAACACACCAGGCTGCACAAAAGAGGCGTGCAGTTTCAGGGATGAAAACGCAGCGATCTCGATGAAAGGCGCCGTCGTGATCGGCGTCAGTCCCGATAGCGTCGCGTCCCATAACAAGTTCCGCGGCAAGTACGAACTCCCCTTCTACCTCTTGAGCGACCCGGATCATGTCGTAGCAGAAATGTATGGTGCCTGGGGCGAGAAAAAGATGTTTGGCAAGTCCTCCTTTGGGATTATCCGTTCCACCTACGTGATCGACGAAGAGGGCAAGATCATCAAGGTGTTCCCCAGGGTCAAGGTCGAAGGCCATGTGGACGAGGTGCTCGAGGCCCTGGGCTGACACGCAGAGATAGCCGAGAGACCAAAAGAGGCGCACGTGTGTGCGCCTCCTTCTTGATCACAGCGGTGTCCTACGCGATCATCGACTCTGCGCTCTGATCCGCTCGCGGCTTGGCAAAGCGCGCCAACAGGATGCCAAGCTCGTAGAGGATGATCAGCGGAAACATGAGAACCAGCATGTTCACCGGGTCGTGGCTGGGCGTCACAATCGCGGCGACGACTGCACTCGCCATCACCGCCCAGCGACGCGCCTGGCGCAGTTGCGGAACGGTCACCACACCGAGTTTGGCGAGGAAAAAGATCACCAGCGGCATCTCAAACAGAACGCCCATCCAGAACATGACAAAGGTCATAAAGTTCACATAGTTCTGGAGCGTCCAGTTGTTCTCCACGACTTCGGTCAAAAAGCCCTGCATGAATTGGATCATACCCGGCATCATCACAAAGACTGCAAAGGCGACGCCCGCAGCAAAGCTCACTCCCGCCCCGGGAACCAGGAATGTGAGGTACTTGCGCTCGTGCGGCAGCAATCCGGGGAGCAGAAAGCGAATGATCTCATATACGATCACGGGCATTGCGATGGTGACACCCAGGATCAGAGCGACCCTAAAGTACACCATGATCGACTCGGTAGGCGCGATCGTCTGGGGAACGTTGTTCCCGAGGGGCATGATCAGAATCTGGAGCACTTTTTCCGTAAAGATGGTGCCCACCGCGGTGCCTATCACCAGCGCCAGCACTGCCCACACCAGCCGATCACGTAACTCGGCCAGATGCTCCATGATGGTCAGTTCGCGATCGGTGTAGGTTGTCATGCTACCTCCTCCGCGTCAGCGGCCTCCCGAGCCTCATCACCATCCGGCTTGCGACCGGCGCTCTCCGAGACGGTCTCAACCACAACCGCCTCCTCGGGAGCGTCGACCCATAGCGGCTCACCGATGATCGTCGGCTCTACCTCGGCCTCCTCGGGGACCAGCTCAGCGACGCCGATGCTGATGGGCTCTGCGTCGGGTGACGTGTCTACGACCACGGGCTCTGCTTCCGCAACAGGCATCGGCTGCAGCATGGCCTCAGACTCTCCCGCAGCAACCTCGTCTCCGCGCGCATCCATAGCAGCCGCGACTTGCGCGGGCGCTTCCTGAGGCGTCACATGCTGGCTCGAAGCTGTGGACGTGCCAGCTCCGGGAAGATTCCAGTTTGCTCTCCGGGTGGTTGCCGGCCTCCTGCCCTCGATCTCAGCGGGCAAATCGATCGCCGACAGATCATCCCCTACAGCCTTTACTTCCTGCAGATCCGAGGTCAGCTCGCTCTTGATCTCGTTAAGGGGCTGTAGCTCCAGATTGAAGGCTTCTTTGAACTCTCGGGTAACGCCCTCTGTTTCGCGCCGGAACTTGGCCAGCCAGCGCCCCATCTGCCCGGCGAATTTGATCATCTCCTCTGGTCCGACCACCAGCGCGGCCAGGGCCAGGATTACGATTAACTCTGTCAGACCAATACCAAACATAGCGAGTGCAAGCCTCCTTGCATAACACTGCCCTGCGCCACACGGTCTAGGGCGCCTCTACTTCAGGGTCTGGCAGCACAGGCGCAATGTGATAGTCAGACAGCAGCGACTGTCGCTGAGTAAGCAGCGTGCCCAGAACGCCATTGACAAAGCGCCCGGAGCTCTCGCTGCCAAAGAGCTTGGCGATCTCAACAGCCTCATTGATGGCCACCTTGGGCGGGGTGTCGGTGCCATAGAGCAGTTCCTGCGATGCGAGGCGCAAGACGTTGCGATCGACCGGAGCCATTTGCTCCAGAGGCCACTCGGGCGCGATGCGCTGGATGATGGCATCCAACGTCTCGCGATGCGCCAGCGAGTCTGCCAGCAGGCGCCGGCAGAAGGCCTCTCCGGAAGCAGGCAGCTCCTGCTCCGCCAGCCGCTCTTTTAGCGCGGTTGCCGGATTGTGGCCGGTCAGATCGACCTCAAAAAGCACCTGAAGCACGATAATACGTGCTCTGCGCCGTGGTTTCACCTGTTTCGCCCGCCGGGGTGCATCAATCTGGGGTGATTCCCATCGCAACATCGGCCACGTGGACGTTCACAGCCAGCACGGGCATGCCGACCATGTCCTTGATCGCTCGCGAAACCTGCGCCTGGATCTCCAGGCCGAGATCGTAGAGATTCGTGTCCTTTTCCGCCACGATGCCGATATCCACTCGAACGGCCCCGTCAACGACCTGGACACTAACCCCGCCGCCGCCACCTTTGCCGCGAAAGAGACGATCGACGTCACTGGAGAAATCATGGTGTAGACTGGCGACCCCCGGAACCGCGAGCGTCGTCAGGCGCGCAATGGTGGCCAGCACCTGCGGCGAGATGCGCACCGTACCCAGTTTGCCTTCTACCATCTTTCCTCCCCCTAGTCTGGCGATCACCATCCCTCAAGCCAACAAACGGGCCGCGAGGGTCAGCACCTCGATCGGCCCGTTGCTTGATTGGCGTTAGGGTCAGCTCTGATTCGACAGAACGACCTTGCCGCGATAAGAGCCACATGCTGAGCACACCGTATGCGGCAGCCGCATAGCGTGGCACGACGGGCACTCGACCAGGTTCACCACTGTCAGATGGTCGTGGGCTCGGCGTCTCCGCGTCCGACCATGAGAATGTTTTCTTTTCGGTAGCGGTGTCATTCTTCTTCCCCTTGTTCAGTCTTATCGAGCTCAGTTGGTCCCAACAGCTGTGCCAGCAAGGCCAGGCGCGGGTCAATCTGCACGGTTTGACAACCACAGGGCCCCAGGTTCAGGTTTGCGCCACACTGCGGGCACAACCCCTTGCAGTCACTGGAGCAATATACGGGACGCATCGTCTCAGAAACCGCATACTGCCAGAGTGCTTCTGTCAGATCGAGGGTGTGCCTCTCGTCTATCACCAGCTCAGGGGTCGTGTCCGCATCTACTGGAACAGGCCTGCCGGTCACAACGTCGATCGAAGGCACGAATTCCTCTTCAATATCCAGCGACACGCTCAGTGTCACAGGCTCCAGACAACGGCGGCAAGCCACCTGCAGCGTCATCTCCGCGCGACCGAGGACCAGGACTCCGGATGGCGTTCGTACCAGCGTCACATCGCCGTTTACGTCCACTGGCCCGGGATTGAGCTCGTCGATCCGAGAGAGATTGCCGGACAGCGCCCGCTGGCGCGAGGCCCCAACCCCCTCCTTGAGCAGCTGTGCGACATTAAACGCTAGCATATCGCTCTTTTCGATTGCTAAGGTCGTACGGCATTATAGTTAACGGCCATCCCTGTGTCAAAACACTGGCCGTTGCGAAAAGCGGCCCGCTCGCACTGAATCTGTCGCGCTACGCCCTGCTACTGGAGCGGCAGAATATCGCCGTCATAGCGATCTGGCAACCTGTGGTATACTAGCGTAAGCTTTATACGTTGTCTCCGAATCGCCATGCCTAAAGGCTCTTGCCCATGGCATGCGATCGTCTGCTCGGTAGAGCAGAAAGGGTCAGGGGGGAAACCTCCTCGCCTCCCATGCTTGGAAAGGAGAGCCCCAACCGGCATCTACAGATCCGGCACTCCAGGCATGGAGGCCGGCTCTCTTTTGTTGGAGGGTAGAGTTGAGATTCAATGCTGCCGTGTTGACGATCAGCGATAAGGGTTATCGCGGCGAACGCGATGATACCAGCGGCCCCCTGCTTGCAGAGGGGCTGGCCGAGATGGGTGCACAGGTGCTGGTGCAGAGAATCATCCCCGATGAACCCGAGATGATCCGCGCTGAACTCTCCGCTCTGGCGGACGGAAAAGAGATCGACCTGATCGTCACCACAGGGGGCACCGGCGCAGCTCCGCGCGACCACACACCCGAGGCCACGCTGTCAGTCATCGACCGCGAGATGCCCGGCATTGCAGAGCTATTGCGCTGGAAAGGCTACGAGAGCACGCCCAGAGCCATCCTGTCGCGGGGCGTCGCCGGCCTCCGGGGCAAGTGCCTGATCATCAATCTGGCCGGTAGCCGCGGCGCCGTCAAAGATGGTGTCGCCATTCTCAGGCCGGTGCTGGCGCACGCACTGCAGATGGCGCAGGGTACCGACCTTGAGCACGAGGGGACCGGTGATGGCCGACCGTAGCCGCTATCCGGTGCTCAGCGTCGAACAAGCGCAGGCGCGCATCCTGGCTCTCTTTTCACCAACGGAGCCTGAGACCGTGCCGATTCTTCAGGCCTTAGGGCGCGGTCTCGTCTACGATGTTATTGCTGACGCGCCGATCCCGCCGCACGACAATTCCGCCATGGATGGCTATGCCGTGCGACACGCTGACCTGGCGGGTGAGGGTACCACTCTCAGAGTTGTCGGCGAGGTGCCCGCTGGTCGCGTCTGGCCCGGCGTCCTTGGCCCCGGTGAGGCGCTCCGCATCATGACAGGCGCTCCTGTGCCCGCTGGTGCGGACACGGTGGTACGCTTTGAGGACACCGAGACCGATGGTGCCACCATGCGAACGATGCATCGTCCGCGCGCTGGTGCAGACATCCGCCGCGCCGGCGAGGACGTGCAAGCAGGTCAGGTAGTGTTGCGCGCGGGCGTACAGTTGGGCCCCGCAGAGATCGGCATGTTGGCCTCGCTGGGCAAGCCCACAGTCAGTGTGCATCGTCGGCCACGGGTCGCTGTGCTGGCCACGGGCGATGAGATCCTGCCCATCGATGCTCCTGCACAACCGGGCAAGATTCGAAACATCAATAGCTACACAAACGCAGCGCAGATCATCCAGGCGGGCGGTGAGCCACTGATCCTCGAGATCGCTCCCGATCAGAAATCCGCCCTGCAAGACAGGATCCGCAGAGCGTTGGAGCTCAAAGCCGACCTGATCGTGACCTCAGGTGGCGTCTCCGTCGGCGACTTTGACCTGGTGAAGGAGGTCTTGTCCGCGGAGGGGTCTCTGGATTTCTGGTGGGTCAATATGAAGCCCGGCCGTCCCCTGGCTTTTGGCACCATAGGCTCGACGCCACTATTGGCACTGCCAGGAAACCCTGTGGCCGCCATGCTCGGAATGATGCTGTTCGGCGTGCCCGCGATACGACGCATGATCGGCCTGAATCCGTTGCACCTCCCAACCATCCAGGCTCGACTGGCCGAGGCCATTGAGCGGAAAGATGGGCGTCGGCACTATCTGCGAGTGACCCTGGCTGAAGGCCCCGACGGCCCGGTCGCCAGCCTCACCGGTGATCAGGGCTCTGGCATCTTGAACTCGATGGTGCAGGCCGACGGACTGGCGATTATCCCTGAGAACGTGGACCATCTGGAAGCAGGCAGCCCTGTCCAGGTGATCAGCCTGAGATAGAGACACCGGGGACGACATGACCACATTCAAGACACAAAGCGAGTACCCAATGATCCCCTTCGAGGAAGCGATGGGCATCCTCGAGGCCAGGATCCAACCCTTGCCGGCGCGACGGACACCGCTGGACGAGGTAGAGATTGGCGCTGTGCTGGCAGAGGATATCATCGCCGCCGAGGCCGTGCCGACCTTTGATGCCTCCACGATGGATGGGTACGCCGTAATCGCGGCAGATGGCAAAATGCCACGCCGCATGCTGGGCGAGCGACAGGCCGGCCACACGGATGAGTGCCGCCTCGCGCCAGGCGAATGCATACGTATCATGACAGGTGCACCGCTTCCCGGAGGGGCCGACGCCGTCATCCCCGTCGAGTTCACGCGCGAAGACCAAGGCTGGATGCACTCGGAACTGGAGCCCCGCGTTGGGTTGAACATCAGACCCGCAGGGTCTGACGTCGCCCGCGGGCAGACAGTCCTGCGGGCAGATTCGGTGCTCGGAGCAGCCGAGATCGGCCTGCTTGCCGCCCTGGGCGTGAGCGATCCCGCGATCCATCCTTCCCCCCGTGTGGCCATTCTCGCCACCGGAGATGAGCTGGTGCCTCAGGGTCAGGCTCTCCAGCCGGGGCAGATCAGGGACAGCAGCTCTTACGTGCTGGCGGCAGCCATTCGGGCTATTGGTGCTCAAGCCAGGCGCATAACCCGGATCGCGGATACCCGATCGGCTCTGCGTGCTGCCCTGCTTGAGGCAGTGCAGGATGCGGACCTGGTGATCTCCACCGGCGGTGTCTCGATGGGCACCCATGATCTGGTCAAGCCGGTCCTTGAGGAACTGGGCACGGTCCACTTTGGCCGCGTGGCTGTCAAGCCAGGACTGCCGCTGACCTTTGCCACGGTATCTGGAACACCGGTGATCGGCCTGCCGGGGAATCCGGTGTCAACGCTCGTTGGGTTCGAGATGGAGATTCGTCCGGTGCTGCGGGCGATGGCGCATCGCAAGGCGAGGTGGCGCCCGGAGCGCCAGGTCCGCCTGGCACATGCCGTTAGGCATGAGGCGGAGCGACTCGAGTTCCAGCGTGCGCACATTGAGCTTGTAGAGGGGACCTGGTGGGCGCGCACCACTGGATCTCAAGCTTCTTCGCGCTTGCTGTCTCTGGTAGGTGCCAACGCCCTGTTGCGCATACCCAGGGGCACCGGTGACCTGCCAGAAGGCGCCAGCGTCACCGCAGTCCTGATCGACGAGCCCGAACAGGATGTCGCTCCATGAGCGCGCCGGTGCTGGATAGTTATGGCCGAGAGATCAGTTACTTGCGCGTGTCCGTGACCGACCGCTGCAATCTGCGCTGCGTCTATTGCATGCCCGAGGAGGGCGTGGCAGCGCTCTCTCATGACGACGTGCTCAGACTGGAGGAGATCGCCCACCTGGTGCGCATCGGCGTCAGCATGGGCATTCGCAACGTCAGGCTGACCGGCGGAGAACCTCTGGTGCGCAAGGGAATCGTGGACCTGGTGGGTCAAATCCGCGCCATCGATGGTATCGAGTCGATCACTATGACGACCAATGGCGTCGCGCTGGCCCAGATGGCAGGGGCGCTCGCCGGGGCCGGTCTCGACCGCGTCAACATCAGCCTGGACAGCCTGAAACCGGAGCGATACGCGGCCATTACCCGCCGCGGTCGCCTGGAAGACGCTCTCGCGGGCATCGACGCGGCGTTTGCCAGCGGCCTGACGCCCGTCAAGATCAATATGGTCGTCATGCGGGATGTCAACGATGACGAGGTCGTCGCCTTTGCCCACCGAACAGTGGCATCCCCCTGGCATGTGCGCTTTATCGAGTACATGCCGCTTGGGGAGCAGGCCGAAGGAGCGCGGAGCGCCTACGTCTCCTCCGATGAGACGCGGGGGCACATCGAAGAGGCGCTGGGAGCCCTGGAGCCCGCCGACGTGGCTGGCTTTGGTCCGGCCCGGACCTGGCGGCTGCCGGGCGCCGCTGGCACCATCGGCTTGATCAGTGCCCTCAGCCAGCACTTTTGCCAGACCTGCAATCGCATGCGGTTGACTTCGGACGGCAAGCTCGTCCCGTGCCTGTTCAGTGACCTGGAGTACGACCTGCGCGCGCCGCTGCGAGCGGGCGCGGAGGATGCCGCGCTGGCACATGTCTGGCAGGAAGCACTGGCTCACAAACCCGCCTGTCACCATCTCGATAGCGCCATAACCACAACGGCGCATCAGATGTCTCGGATTGGAGGCTGAGCGATGGAACTGACCCACCTGGACGAGCAGGGCAAGGCGCGCATGGTCGATGTCGGAAACAAGCCCGACACCGTGCGCGAGGCCATTGCTCGCGGGCAGATCGTCATGGCGCCCGAGACCCTGAGCCTGATCAGCGAGGGAGGCATGCCCAAGGGCGATGTGCTGGCCGTTGCCCGCGTCGCCGGTATTATGGCGGCCAAGCGCACGCCAGAACTGATCCCGCTGTGCCATCCGCTGCCCCTCTCGCAGGTGACTGTTGACTTCCAGCTGGATGCCGCGACCTCCGCGGTCCTCATCTCGGCAACGGCGCGCTGCACCGGACCCACGGGCGTCGAGATGGAGGCCCTCACGGCCGTCAGCGTGGCTGCCCTGACAATCTATGACATGTGCAAAGCCGTGGACCGCCGCATGCGTATCGGCGAGATTCGCCTGGTTCGCAAGACCGGTGGCAAGAGCGGTGACATTATCCTGGAGTGAGAAATGAACAAAGAAGGTCGCGTCGTTGCAGTCTGCACAAGCAAGCGCACAGGGATGCCCAAACGTCCGGTCGATGAGGCCGTTCTGCGCGCCAACTGGGGAATCGAGGGGGATGCCCACGCAGGGGACTGGCACCGACAGGTGTCTCTTCTGGCTATGGAAAGCATCAATAAAGTCGTCGAAAAAGGCCTCAAGGTCAAGCCCGGAAGCTTTGCAGAGAACATCACCACCGAGGGCCTTATCCTGTATGAGCTTCCGATTGGCACACGTATGCGTCTGGGCACCGCGCTCGCCGAAGTCACTCAAATCGGCAAGGTCTGTCACGAGCACTGCTCGATCTTTGAACTGGCAGGCGATTGCGTCATGCCTCGCGAGGGGATTTTCGTACGCATCCTGGAGCCCGGGACGGTTCGGGCCGGCAGCCCGGTAACCATCCTGAGTGTGCCGTCGCCCGATGAGACTCCCGGCTGCACTGAGAACGCCCCGCGCGACTAGACTCGGTTTGCGATGGCACAATCGGCGGCCCTGCGGCTGGCCTTGCCAACGCGGAGGTGGCCACGAACGGGCTTATCGAAGCCCTGATAGAGCAAACGAGGGCTCCCAAGTCTGGTTGGGAGCCCTGTTGCCGCTCTGGCATCAGACACGTCACTGGGGGGTGAAAAGTGGCGCTCCGAACTCTTCTACGCCAAAGCTGCCGATAAGTGCCTTGGTCTCGTCCGAGATGATCCAATCGATGAACTGCTGAGCATAGTCTGCCTTGATGTGCTCACCCTTGGCCGGGTTGACATCCATCACCCCGTAAGGATTGAACAGCACCGGATCGCCCTCTACAAGGATCTCCAGGGTATAGCCGCTCAGAACGCGAGAGAGATAGGTTGCCCTGTCAGAGAGGGTATAGCCCAGTTGCTCCTCGGTCATCGTGAGCACGTCGCTCATGCCCTGCCCTGCTGAGACATACCAGTCACCAGCAGGCTCGACACCGGCCGCCTTCCATACGGACTTTTCCTTGCCGTGCGTCCCCGAGTCATCGCCGCGTGAGACAAAAATGCTTTCAGTCTCGGCGATCCTGGCAAAAGCCGCTGCCGCATCTGTCATACCGGCGATGCCAGCCGGATCCTCTTCAGGACCAACAATGACAAAGTCGTTGTACATGACATCCTCGCGACGGGTGCCGTGACCGTCCGCCATATACGCATCCTCGCGGGCACGATCATGAACCAGCAGCACGTCGGCGTTTCCGTCGATGCCCAGCTGAAGCGCCTGACCGGTGCCGACAGCTACCACTTCGACTGTAATGCCCGTCTTTTCAGTAAAGTCAGGCAGAATGTACTCGAGCAGACCCGAGTCATCGGTGCTGGTGGTGGTGGCCAGGATCATCGTCTTGACCTCAGTCTCTTCAGCTACCTCTTCGTCAACTTCCTCGACGACGTCCTCGACCTCTGTGACTTGCTCGGCGACGGCCGTCTCCTCGACGGCGGGGCTGGCGCAACCAGTCAGTAAGCCGACCACCAGCAGCAGCAGAACCAGACTACGGAGCACGCGCATCTTTTTTCTCCTTTCGAAACGGACGACTAGTAGATCATCTCGCCGCGCGCGAACGCGGCGGTGCGAGGATCAGCGGGTGCCTCGAAAAAGGCATCCACCGAGCCCACCTCGACCAGCTCGCCATCGAGCAGCAGCCCCACCCGGTGGGCCAGGCGACGGGCCTGGAATACATTGTGGGTGACCAGGATGATCGTCGTCCCCTGCTCACCATTGATCTCCTCAACGATGGCTTCGATCGCACCAACGTTGTAGGGATCCAGATTGGCGGTGGGCTCGTCCAATAGCAGCACGTCCGTGCGCAGCGCCATAGCCCGCGCCAGCGCTACCCGTTGACCCTCCCCGCCTGAGAGCGTCGTGGCCTTTTGGCGAGCGAGCCGCTCCAGGCCGACACGCCTCAGGGCAGCCATCACCTCGTCGCGTACATCATGCTGCCCCCGTAGCTCGAGCCCATAGGCAACGTTGGCTTGAACCGTCCGCTTGAGCAGAAGCGGGCGCTGAAACACGGTCGTGACACGCCGGCGCTCGGAGAGGGAGACGTCATCGCCGGGCCCATAGACCCGGTCGTTGAACTCGAGCGTGCCCGTGTCAGTGGTCTCGACAAAGTTCAGCAACCTGAGCAGCGTGCTCTTGCCTGCACCGCTGGGTCCCACAATCGCGAGAATCTCGCCTCGCAAAACATCGAGCTCGGATATCGCCAGGGCCTCATGCTTGCTGTAACTCTTGGAGACGCCTCGCAGCCGGTAGATAGCCTCGTTCATTCGTCAAAGCTCCTTCCCTGAAGGAGCATCATGGCGAGATTGACGATGAACGAGAGCACCAGCAGGATGAGACCGAGCGACGAAGCCAGCTCAAAGTTGCCTTTGCGCGTCTCCAGCACGATGGCCGTGGTGAGCACGCGCGTCTTGTGAGCGATGTTCCCACCCACCAGCATCACGGCCCCCACCTCGGAGATGATGCTGCCAAAACCCGCGATGACCGAGACGATGACACCCGTGCGGGCCTCTCGCAGAATCGTCCGGGCGGTCTGGCCCCCTGTGGCTCCCAGGGCGACAATCTGCTGGCGCAGCTGCGGTTCCACACCCATGACGGCCGCCATCGTGAACCCGGCCACCAGCGGGAAGGAGATAATCGTCTGCGCGAGGATCATCGCCGCAGGTGTGAACAAGCGAGGTACAATGTCGGCCTGAATGGCACCGAGGGGGCCGCTGCGGGACAGCAGCATATAGACAACCAGACCGATCACTACCGGCGGGAACCCCATGCCCGTATAGAGCAGCGATATCACCAGGCGCCGGCCGATGAAACGCTTGAGGCCAAGAAACGCCCCCAGAGGGATGCCAACCAGCGAGCTAAAGGCAAGAGCGATGCCCGAAACCCGGAATGTCAGGGCCACGATCTCCATGAGATCGGGATCCCTTGTGATGATGAGCCGAACGGTTTCGGCCAGGAAGGCAGCAAAATCCACGAGCTCGCGTCTCCCCCTCGTGATGGCAACAACAGAAACGCCGGCGCTCTCTCCAGACAAAGGAAAAGAACGCCGGCGCATGGCAACGACCCGGTGTCTCCTTTCCAAATATGGGGGGCAGGGCCGTTTCCAACCCTACCGTTTGTCGCCGGCGCCCTTGCCGGTGACGCGATCACGTGCCATTGCCTGCTGGCTTTAGGCTGCGTGATTCGGAGCGCGGTTTCTATTCAGTTCTTACGAGCGCATTCTAGCGTACAGTGCCGAATGTGGCAAACCGTCCCGTTCTCAGTCTATGGCCGAGTTACCCAACGGTTGCTCGATGATTCTCACGCCCAGGGCCGGGATATGGATCACGCCCGAAACGGTCTCATCCTGAACGAGCTCCTGGCCTCCAGAGCCGACATCGACACTGGTCGCCTCTGAGCCGCCATTCAGGATGAACAGGTAGCGCGCTTTTTCAGCGATCCGCTCCACCACTTCCAGCCCTGGCTCGGCCTCCAGCGGACTGGTCACGCCGGCTTCCGAGGCCAGACGTGCCATCAAGCTTTGAGCAACGACGGCGTCTGGCACGGTACCGGCGTAGATAACCTGCCCCTCGCCCACCCGGTTCCGCGTCACTGCCGGCACCCCGGCGTAGTACTCGCCCGCGTAGTAAGCCAGCGCCTCCGCCTCCCGCAGCGAAAGCACATCGGCCCAGGCAGTAGCGCCTCCCGCCACGCCCTCAAGGTCGTCTGCCCATTGCAGCGGAACGGTGCGGGCATCCTCAAGCGAATCATACTCGTCCACCACCACGCCGCAGAGCTCGCCGAGCAGACCGGGCAGCTGCTGATCGACGACCATGTTGTCGACATCCATCACGCCCGTCCGGCAGGTGAGCACGAGCGTGCCACCCTTTATGACATAGTTCCGCAGCTTTGCCGCGAGCGTGTCATCCACGATATACAGCATCGGTGCGACGACCAGCCTGTACGCGGACAGATCCGCCGCAGGGGACACAATGTCCACGCCGGCATTCAACTTCCACAGTGCGCGGTACAGCTCAGTAAATACGGCGGGATAGTCCAGATAGGGGTTGTGCGGCTGGTTCTGGAAAGCAAAGCGCGAGTCATAGGACAGGAGCATCGCGGTTTGGGCCCGCACGGCACTGCCCTTGAGCTTGTCTCCCAGGCGCTGCACAATCTGTCCCATCGCCTTGACTTCCTCATAGCGGCGTCCCGGCACCCCATGATGGTCCAGAATGCCGTGCCAGTACTCTTCCGCGCCAAAGCGTGCGGTGCGCCAGCGGAAGTAGACGATGCCGTCCGCGCCATGGGCCACCGCCTCCCAGGCCCAGAAAGGTATCTCGCCCGGCCGAGGCGCCAGCGCCACGGTTGCATTTCCAGTGGGACCGCTCTGCTCTTCCATCACCCAGAATGGTTTGCCCTTGAGCCCCCGCATGGTGTCGTGGGCCAGAGCACGGTTGGCCGCATCGGGCACGCCGCGGATGCGCGGGTAGTTGTCCCAGCTCACCCAGTCCAGGTCCTCCGCCAGATCGAAATAGTCCAGATTCGGATAGCGAAAACCCATGAGGTTGTGCGTGATCGGAACGCCCGGCCACACCTCGCGGAGGATGTCTATCTGCGCTCGCTGATACTCGACATAGCTATCGGACATAAAGCGCCGGTAGTTGAGCGCCAGTGCGGGGTTATGCACGCCCGTCATGGACCAGGGCAGCGGGATCTGCTCCCACGCGGTATAGATGTGGCTCCAAAACTCGGTACCCCAGGCGGCGTTGAGTGCGTCCAGCGAGCCATAACGCTGCTCCAGCCAGCGCTGAAACGCTGCCTGGCACGTCGGGCAGTAGCACCGCCCACCGAACTCGTTGTCGATCTGCCAGCCAATGACATTGGGATTGCCGGCATAGTGTTCCGCCATGGCGCGCACAATGCGAGCGCTGTGCGCCCGGTAGGCGGCGTTATTGGGGCAATAGTTCCTGCGGCTGCCGTAAGTCACCGGCTGACGGTCCTCCCGGATCAATGTGGCATCGGGGTGCGCCATCATGATCCACGCCGGCGGGGCCGCCGTTGGCGTGCCCAGCACGCTGCTGATCCCATAGCGCGACAGGAGCTCAATCGCACGGTCCAGCCAGGCAAAGTTGAACTCTCCCTCGCGGGGCTCCATGCGCGTCCAGGCAAATTCCGCCATCCGCACGACGTTAAAGCCCGCCGCCTGCATCATCCGAGCGTCGTCAACCCACCTGTCCTCTGGCCAATGCTCGGGGTAATAGTCCGCCCCATAATACATGCCAAACCTCCATCCCTTTGAGCAATGTTACACGTAACTTTCAATACGAGCAGGCACCCAAGAGACTAGACAATGCGCTCCCGTATGCGCGCGCTGACATTGTCCAGCGTCATGACGACCGCAACGATCAGGATCACGGCGACGCTGACGCTGCGCCACTGGCCCAGGTTCTGATACTGGAACAGCATTTGACCGATACCGCCACCGCCCACCAGACCGATGATCGTGCTCATGCGCACGTTAATGTCCCAGCGATAAATGGTGAACGAGATGAACGGCGGGATGATCTGAGGCACGACGGCATACACGATCGTTTGCAGCTCGTTCGCCCCGGTCGCGCGCACCGCCTCCAGTGGACCTGGATCAATCCCCTCGATCTGCTCCGAATAGAGCTTGCCCAGCGCTGCCACCGAGTGCACCATGAGTGCGACCATACCCGGGAAGGGGCCCAACCGGAACCACGTCACAAAGATCAGCGCCCACACGAACGGCTCTATAGAGCGCGTGATGTTCATGATAAAACGCACGATGCTGTATACGACCTGTCCCAGGGGAAACTCTGACGTCGCCTTTTGGCGTACGCCGATCGCCGCGCCAATCACCCCACCCAAAGCGAGCAGAATGTACGGCCAAGGACCACCGTCCCGCACGAACAGCGCCCAGGAGCCGGCGTAGATGAATGCTGTGCCCAGCGATACAAGAACGTACATGAGGACGACACCCAGCGCCGCGGTCAGCACTATCGTTGCGATGCGTGCGCCCTGCGGATGCTGACCATCCGAGAGCCTCTTCATCACCCGCGCGAAAACCAGGCCCAGGACTGCCGCACCAACGACGAGCAAAAGCGGCTTGACGATGCCGTTGATCAACGCGACATCGAACGCGCCGCTGTCCAGTGGGCTGAGAATCCAGCCCGCCAGGGTGGTGCCCAGAACACCGCCGGCAACCGCCCCGATGAATCCTGCCACCAGCGTGCCATAGGGCGCCGTGACGTGTTGCATCAAGTTACGGGCGGCGAAAAAGCTCAGCAGCGCGGCGATCGGCACAGAGATGACCGTAGACATGAGCGCCAGGAAGATGGTCTCGATCATCCCCTCGACGAGGACAGGGAAAACCTCCCAGTAGGGCCTCATCAGGCGGGTCGTCATGTTGGCCATGCGATCGGCACGGGTGAACACGTAGTAGAGATTGATCTCGGTTATGTTCCAGCCTAGCACGAGGGTCACGACACCCAGAATCAGACCCGTGATACCGACCAGAGTGCGATACCATGGTGTCCGTGGCGGAACGACGCCCTCGACTTCTGGCTCCGGGGGCACCAACCCCAAAATGCGCTCTCCGAGGGTAATCCCCTTGCGCTCGAGCACCAGCGCCACGATCAGACCCAGTGCGATGCCACCCAAATACAGCCAGACAGTATAGGGATGACCGTGCAGTCGATCTCGGAAAAAGTACACGATGGCCAGAGGCACATAGGCCCACATCAACCAGTCCAATGCGAGTGCCTTGAGCGGCGCGGACCAACCCTTCTCTCGTGCTTCCATCGCGCCTCCTACGACACGCCGACTTCTACGGCTCCTTCGCCATAGATCTCTCGGAATCGGTCACGATCGATCTCGCTCGGCAGACCATCGAAAATCAGGCGTCCGGCTTTGAGCGCGATGATGCGGGTGCCATAGCGCCGCGCGAGATCCAAAAAGTGCAGGTTGCACATGATCGTAGTGCCATCATCGCGATTGATCTCTTCCAGATACCGCAGTACCGAATGCGATGTGGCCGGGTCCAGGGCAGACACCGGCTCATCAGCCAGAATCATCTCGGGATCCTGCATCAACGCGCGAGCGATCCCGACGCGTTGCTGCTGCCCGCCGCTAAGCTCATCGGCACGGACGTGCGCCTTTTCCGGAATGCCCACCCGCGTGAGGTTGGCCATGGCGCGCTCCACCTCTTCCGGAGGAAAGCGGTGCAATAGACTTGCGCCAGCATTCACATATCCCAACCTCCCAGACAGCACATTTGTCAGCACCGTCGAGCGCTTGACGAGGTTAAAGTGCTGAAACACCATGCCTATCTTACGCCGGATGTGTCGCAGTTCCTCGGGCGATGCCGCGGTCACGTCCACGCCATCAAAGATAACTTGCCCAGCCGTGGGTTCAACAAGCCGGTTGATGCACCGCATCAAGGTAGACTTGCCCGAACCGCTCAGCCCGACGATGACCAGGAATTCGCCCTCTTCCACAGTAAAGCTCACATCATCGAGCGCGCGCACGCGACCATCATACACTTTGGTGAGGTGTCGAACTTCCAGCACAGGCATCTCCTCATCTTATTGAGGCTAACTGCAAACAAGGGGCAACCTGACATTCCCAGGCTGCCCCTCTCTCCTCAGTCAGTGGCGTTTGAGTACGCCTTTCAGCGTCCCCTAGTTCAGGATTTCTTCCTCTTTGAGACCCAGCCCGGTGATCATGTCGCGAATTGGGTCAAAGTTCGAGTCATCAACGCGGGCAAAGCCCGTGATATCATAGAACTCGTCATTGGCCAGAACCTCAAGCCCTTCATCGGTCGCGGCATAGTCGATGAGAGCCTGTACGATCTTCTCCCTCGCCTCAGCGGGAAAGTCCTTGCTAAAGCTGACAGTGTCATTCGGGATGGGATCGGAGATCGCCAGGATACACACCTTGTCCATCACGTCTGGGTAGTCGCCGAGCACGCTGCTGCGCGCATCACGGATCTGCATCCCATTGACAAAGGCCTTGGTGCTGTCGCCCTCGGTCTTGACCTCGATCTCGCCCGCCGGCTGCGGGGGATCCCCGATCTTCCACTCGCCTTCATCGCCCGGAGGGCTGAAGAAGGTGGTCGCAAAGTCTGCCTGGCCCTCATAGACCGCGATCACGGCCTGCGGATGGCCTCCGGCTGTCACCTCATCGCCTGGGACGATGCCGTGCTTGGCAAAGTACGAAGCAGGCACCAGGTAACCAGAGGTCGAGCTGGTGTCAGGATAGGCCCAGCTCTTGCCGTTCAGGTCCTCGAGGCTGGTGATGCCACTGTCACACCGGACCAGGTACTGCGCCCAGTAGAATCCCCAACCGTAACGCACGGTGGCCAGAGAGACATCCGCCCCGTACGTGTCAGCCGCCAGCACATAGCCCATGGCAGGGATAAATGCAATGGCATCACCCTCGGCCGCGCCCATCTCTTCCACCACGGCGGAATAAGTGGTCGGCACCTTGACTTCAAACTTGTAGCCGGTCTGTGCCTCGAGGAACTGGGCAATCGCGTCACCGCTCTCCACGATCACCGACACCTCAACTGAAGGTACAAAGTAGATCTGGAAGGGATGGGCTTCAGTGCCCAGCTCCGCTTCCCTGGCGCAACCAGCCAGACCAGAGGTGGCCAGCAGCACCAGAACGAGTACGATCGCCCACATCTTTTTCGCCATACTAACTTGCCTCCTTGACTAGACACACAAGACAGATGCACCCAGCGACTGATCGGGACGCGCCGACTGGCAGTTAGCCACTCCCGATCCATGGACAGGATTATAGTGGCGCGTTTGCTGTGTGTAAAGCGCGGCAAATCCAGTGAGTGCTCCATTGGTTGACAGCTGGATACACCAATCTACACTGATGCGCGACGAATCGGTAGCATCGGCAGGTCGTCCATGGGCGCAACAATGGCATCAACACCAACGTGATAACCAGAGGAGACACCATGACCAGGATCGCTCTTTTCGGTGCAGCCGGCAAGATGGGCACTCGTATCTCCGCGTCATTGCGCAGGGCCGGAGGATACCAGGTGGCCTACGTGGAAGCGGGAACCAGTGGCATAGAGCGCCTGCGACGTGCGGGACTTGCTCCATCGACCCCTGAACAGGCTCTGGAGGCCGCCGATGCGGTGATCCTGGCCATTCCGGACATCGCCATCGGCAAGGTAGCCACCGAGATCGTCCCCGCGCTCAAGCCCGGGGCGATGGTCCTCACGCTTGACCCCGCGGCGGCGTACGCGGGAGATCTGCCCGAGCGGGTCGACATCACCTACTTTGTGACACATCCCTGCCACCCATCACTCGCCAACAAAGATCTCCCTCGCGAGGCCCTGGAGGACTATTTCGGGGGCGTCGCCCCGCAGGCCCTGGTCTGCGCGCTGATGCAGGGCCCTGAGAGCGACTATGCCCGAGGTGAGGCGCTCTGCCGCGACATGTTCGCACCAGTTTCAGCAGTGCACCGTATCACGGTGGAGCAGATGGCCCTGCTGGAGCCCGCCATGGCCGAGACCGTAGCGCTGACTTGCCTCACAGTGGTCAAAGAGGCGGTGGACGAAGTGGTGGCCCGAGGCGTGCCGCGCGAGGCCGCCACCGACTTTATCCTGGGCCATCTCAATGTCAGCATCGCGATCCTCTTTGGCCTCATCGATGCGCAGGTCTCGGACGGCGCGCGACTCGCGGTCGAGCGCGCCAAGCAGACCATCTTTCAGCCGGACTGGAAGCGGGTATTTGAGCTGGAGGATGTCATGTCCCAGGTCAAAGCCATCACCCGCGGGGACGCAGCCGTTTCATGAAACTGGGCATCAGTTCCTGGGCCTTTCCCTGGGCGATCGGCCTCCCTGGGACGTCTCCTCAGCGCCCTGTGACCGCGTCGGACCTGGTGCGGGAGGCGGCCCGGCTGGACGTCGCCGTACTCCAGATCGCCGACAACCTCCCGCTCCAGGATCTATCGGACACAGCCCTCCTCGATCTGCGCAGCCTGGCCGACGAACAGGGTATCGCGCTGGAGGTTGGCACCCGCGGCATCGCGCCGGATCTTTTGGAGCGGTACCGACAGATCGCGCTGATCCTCGGGTCGCCCATCGTCCGGGTCGTGATCGACACCGCCACGCACCAGCCCGACGCCGACGAGATCGTGGACTCACTGCAGGGACCGCTTGGCGCGTACCAGGACGCGGGCAGCATGCTGGCCATCGAGAATCACGATCGCTTCCGCGTGCGCGAGCTGGTGCGCATCCTGCAGCGCCTGGACAGCCCTGCGGTGGGCATCTGCCTCGATACGGCCAACTCGCTGGGCGCGCTGGAGGGCACCGAGGCGGTCCTGGCGGCACTCGCCCCATGGACCATCAACCTGCACATCAAAGACATCACCATCCACCGCAGCAACCGTGGCATGGGATTCGCCGTGGAAGGGCGACCTGCCGGCGAGGGCATGCTGGATATCCCCGACCTGTTGGCGGTGCTGCGCGCCCACGGCCGCGATCCCAACGCCATCATCGAGCTCTGGCCACCGGAACAGCCTACCCTGGAGGAGACGATCGCCCTGGAGCGCCGCTGGGTCGAGCGCAGTGTGGCCTACATGCGCGGCCTGCTGGCCGAGTGACACAGCAATGATAGCCGATCGCGCGACGAGGAACATCCTGCGGCACGGATCCGCCGCGGACGCCCCGGAGATCATACCCCTGACCGCTGGTCCCCTTACCTGCGATTATGTCAATGGCGATCTGCGCAACATCCGGCTGGGCGATCGGGAGATTGTCAGGCGGATCTATGTGGCCGTGCGCGACCGCTACTGGAACACCATCCCGGCGACTCTGGAGGACATGCGCATCACCTCGGGCGCGAGCGCCTTTACTATCCGCTATCGAGCCACTCACCGCGCTGCCGAGATCTGCTTCCGTTGGGAGGCGATGATCACAGGGGATGCCAGCGGTGAGATCGTCTTTGCGATGGACGGCGAGGCCTGCAGCACCTTTCTGCGAAACCGCATCGGCATCTGTGTGCTGCACCCCAACACCTGCGCCGGCGCTCCCTGCCGGGTCACGCACACCGATGGCACGGTGACCACAGGTGCCTTCCCCAGGGACATCTCGCCACACCAGCCTTACAAGGACGTATGCGAGATCGCGCACCGGTTCAGCCGCAACATCTGGGCCCGGGTCGCCTTTTCCGGAGAGGTCTTTGAGATGGAGGACCAGCGCAACTGGACGGACGCCTCCTTCAAGACCTACAGCACGCCGCTGGAGTGGCCGGCGCCGGTACTGATCGAGCACGGCACGCCAGTGCGCCAGACGGTCCGCCTGAACCTCGAAGGCGACGCGCCTGCCAGGGCGGTGCGTGTTGCCGAGGGCGACGTCCGCCTGACGCTCGCTGCTCCCCTGTGCCGCGCGCTGCCGCCCGTCGGACTGGGGGCAGATACGCTGAAAGGCCCGCTCGATGACGCCAGCGTGGCTGCGCTGCGGCGCCTGCACCTGAGCCACCTGCGCGTGTCGGCGGGAGCAGACGGTGACCGTCCTCAAACCTTCGCCCTGCGTGCCCGCCAGGCCGCGCTCCTCGATTGCCCCCTGGAGATCGCCCTACCCCTGGCGTCCATTACCGACGCCTGGGTCGCCGAACTGGCACAGTCTGTGACCGCGGCCGGCTGCGGCATCGCGCGCTGGCTGCTGCTGTGTGACGATCTCACGCGTGAGGAGGCCGCACAGCGCTTCGCATGGCTGCGGCCGCGGCTGGAGGCCCTGGCCCCAGGCGCGCCCATCGGGAGTGGCACCGATCACTACTTTACCGAGTTCAACCGCCACCCGCCACCTGTCCAGGGGGCCGATTTCGTGTGCTATACCCTCAATCCGCAGGTGCACGCGAGTGACGACCTCTCGCTGATGGAGACCCTGCCCATCCAGGCGGAGACGGTCTCCAACGCCTCGCGCATTGCCGGCGGCCGGCCTGTCGCGATCTCGCCCATCACGTTGCGGCCACGCTACAATCCGCATCTGGCGGCTGAGGGCACGGTCGCCGACCTCCAGGCGGACGCGCGCCAGAGCGCCCTGTTCGGCGCCGCGTGGACCCTGGGCAGCATGGCAACACTCGCCGGCCACCCCGCGCTGGCCAGCCTGACCTACTATGAGCTTGCCGGCCCCGCGGGCGTGTCGCAGCCTGCCGTCCCTGAGACGGGCACCGGGCTGGCCCTCTACCCCGTCTATCACCTCTTGCGCTGGTTGGGAACCCTCCGCGGCGCCGCGCTACGGCAGGTGCACAACACGGCCCCCGAGCGCATGGCCGCCCTGGCCTGCGACACGCCCGCGGGACCGCACCTGGCACTCGCCAATCTGACGCCCCGTGCGCAGCGGGTCCTTCTAGCCGTGGGCGACCTGGCCCTGTCGGTGCTGAGGTTGGATGAGGAGACCGCGATCGGCATGGCGGCGGTTGACAATGCCCTCGAAAATCAGATCTGGAAGCCGGCATCGGTTCGCGAGGGAGAGGTATCCCTGGAGTTGCTGCCCTACGGCTTGGTTTTCTTGCGGCCCTGAGCGCGCATGGCGGATGGGATGGTCCGCGCCAGCCTGCGCAAGCCATCCCCCAGCCGGTAGAGGTACCAGAAGGGAAGCTGCCAGTGTGCGGAGAAGCGGTAGCGCTCGCGCATGTAGGCGGGCTGCGGAAAGAGGTGCGTGCCGATGTAGCGCAGGCGCCCGCCGAGCCCGGGGAGCGAGACCAGCGCGGTGTAGAACTGCAGCGTGTTGCTGCGCGACTCTGAGGTGAGCAGCCGGTACAACCTCGAGTCCATGGCTGAAGGCTGAGTGGCCTCAAGCCTCTGCAACGGCTCGTCCAGTGGCAGCGTCGGCCAGGCGCTCGCCAGGCGCTCCAGCGTCCCGCGCACTGCGCACACCAGATCGAACCTCCTCGCGGCATCGATCACTGTGTCCCAATCCAGCCGCTCCCCCGTGTGCACCAGCAGCAGCGCGAGATCCAGCAGCGAGTGCAGCCCGCGAAAGGCGTGGTGCAGCGCCAGGTGCGCCGACAGGTAGAGCACGTTCGCCTCGGCGTTCAGCACGCGGAAGGTGCACCCGGCGACCTCAAGCGGCTCGCTGTGCTCCCAGAACCAGGCCATCGGAATGCGCTGCATGTAGTAGGGCACGTCGATGATGTGCCAATGTAGCTCCACAATGGCCGCAACGCCCTCCGGAGGCTGGAACTGTACCTCGTTGGTGGTCTCCTGCAGCCGGCCGGGCCTCTCGTCCACGCGCTGCGGGGTGTATCCTGCCCTCAACAGCACATCGCGGCAGGCGGCCACGCACTCGGGCGGCACCAGCAGGTCGATGTCCCCCATCAGGCGCAGCGCGGGGTCGGGGTAGAGCGTATTGGCCAGCGCCGCGCCCTTGAGCAGCATCAGCGGCGCGCCCGTGGTTGCCAGAGCCCGGCCCACCTCCCCCAGCTGTGCGTACGCCCGCGCGCTGGCCGCCGCGCTGCGGTAGAACGCCTGCTCCAGCAGAGCGCGCACGTCTGGCGGCATGTCCGCCCGCAGCGGCGCGGCTAGCACGTGCGCCAGCGCGGCGATGTTGCTGGGCCCCACCAGGCGCAGCACCTCCTGCCAGGGCAC
>CAZYWU010000017.1:43682-56677 GCA_964651255.1 uncultured Anaerolineales bacterium | reverse complement strand
TCAACGCCGATCAGAAAAGTGACGTTGCCACGACGCCAAAAGCCACCCGTCGTGCTCACGCGTGTCGAACTAAAGCCTTCATTCGTCAGCGCATAGCTCACGTCAGCGGCATAGTCGTCGCGCACAATGGCCATCAGTAGCTTCATCGCTTCGCTCCTTCGTGTGCTGCCAAGTATGAGTTATGGTCCGAGACGCGCCTCGAGTTGTGCGGTTACTCCCAGATCACCGGTACCCGCCACTGGCCAACATCTGATCGCACGTCCAGATAAAGCTCGCTCGTCGGCGGCTCAGAATCCTCCCAGGCGACGCTGATGCGCACGCTCTTGTCCTGCTTGACCTCTACCTGATCACGCGACACCGACAGCCGTGCGTCTTCCGATGAGATCTGGACGTGAGCCGTTGCCATGCCATCGTTTCGGAGTATCAGCCGACCCTGTAGCCTGTCACTCCCTTTGAGTACGACTGGATCCGGTTCGCGCAGAGCAGGGCGACGCTCGATCTGGACCCGCGTATCAACGTCAACGCTTCCACCATTCGACTCTATCCTAATGATGCCGCGATCCTCGGTCAAGTCCTCCGGAAACTCATCCATGTCCGTCTGGATCCCCAGCTCAATCGAGTGTCCGGTGTCGCACTCAAAGGAGGTGCGATCTGTGACTAACCACAGTCTATCCGAAATCGCCGTGCCGCGCAATAGGCCAAGCCCCCGGTTAAAGATGCGCACGGAAGCAGAGATGTTCGAGCGGTTGACGCTGATCCCGAGGTCGACGAAGGTGCGGTCAAGCGCGATACGCGGTGCCGCCAGGGCGACACGCAAGGGCACCTTGATGCGTCCCGCGTCGCTGGTGATGGCCAGAGTGCCCGAGGCCTGTTGCAGGCCTGCCTCGAGGCCGAGGGCATACGCTCTCAGGCGGATCGACGCCGTTGCCCCCTCCGCGCATCGCCCTGAGCTAGGCTCCAGCTCCAGCCACTCGGCATCCGACTGTGCGTGCCACGCCAGGTCCCCGGTGCCCTCGTTCCGCAGGACAATCTCTTGCTGTCCCGGTGTGAGCGGATCGAGATAGCCAAAGTCTACAAAGGCGGGTTCAGCGGCAAGCAGCGGCTGCAGCACAATGATGTTCAATCCCACGGCCTGAATGTCCGATCCGCTGGCGATACGAACGGCCGAAGGGATCTCCAGGCGTCCACCCTCGCCAAGTCTGGCGGTATCCACTGTAATAGTCACAGTCTGGGATTCGCCGGGCGCGCAGACTGCGATGTTGGACGACGGGTGGATCCAATCCAATGCGGAAGCGATCGCGGCAGTGAGCGGGGCCGAGCCGGTGTTTCGCACTGTCAGATTGCGTGCCGCGGTTTGACCGAGCGTCACCTGTCCAAATTCGAGCGTCCTCGGCTCGAGAGCCAGTCGAGGTGCGCTGACCTGAAGCCTCGCGGAGAGGGTAGCCGCGCCGCCGTTGGTCTGTATCCGCAAGGCCTGCGGAATCTGCACAATGCCGTCGGCCAGCCCGGTCGTGTCAGCGGTGACATGCAGAGGGCACTCGCTGCCTGCTGCGCACAGGATGCTCTCGGGGGTCACCTGGAGCCAGGGCACCAGGGTACGGGCCGTACCGGTCAACACGCCGTCCCCGATATTGCGGACAACCAGCTCGCGGCCCTCTACCGAGCCGGCTGTGACCCGGAAGTCCAGCGCGCCGGCCAACTCCAGGCGGGGATTGGGTTGCCAGGCGCGCGCAGCAATCGTGGCCTGGCCGCCGTTCGAGTCCACGATCAGTGCATCAGAGACATCCTGAGGGCCGTCGGGCAGGCGATCCGGGAGCACACGGACCGTGATCATGCCGCTGGCAGCGGCCGGGAGCTGGATCGCCGCCGGTTTTGCTTCCAGCCAGGATACTCTGGGCGCGATCTGGCCCTCGAGCCGCTCTCTGCCGTCGTTACTCACTGTGATGGTGATGGCAGGCGCTTGCCCCGTCTCCAGTTGCCCGAAATCCAGCACCATGGGCTCGACCCGAAGGAGCGGCGCGGTCTTGATCTGGACCGTGGCGCCAATCCATTGCCGCCCGACATTGGACTCTACCAGGAGTGCCTGAGGCTCGCTGACCCTGTCGCTGCGCATTGCGGCAGGATCGAGCGAGAGCACCACACGCGCCTGCTTGTCGGCAGCGAGTGTCACCTGCTTGTTTGGCGCTTTGAGCCAGGGTACCTGGCTGGCGAGTCGAAATACGAGTTCATCGCCGCCCGCATTCCTCACAGAGAGCACGATGCGCTTTATGCCGGTCGCAGGCAAATCGCGAATGGATATGCGAGTTGGGCTCAAAGACATGCGCGCGGTGGACGCAGGCGTGGGTTCCTGCGGTGATGCGATACCCGCAACCCCGGGAACCTGGCGCGGGCCGTAGCGCGGGTCCCTCGCGTAGCCCATGTCCTCCATCGAGGCCCGTGCCGCCGAACCGGGCGCCTGAAGAGTGCCGGTTGGAACGGCATCCAGGCCGGTACGCGACTGCTGGTACCACCCGGGTATCGGCTGAAGAATCCCCCTGCTCTCGGGCCAGAGAGCCTGCCGCAGCGCGGTCGCGGTCGCAAACCGCCGCTCCCGCCGGCTTGTGGCTGCCTGTGCGACGATCCGCACCAATTGGGTAGAGATGCCCGGGACGGCCTGTTGCAGGTTGAGACCGCGGGGCAGGCCTTTTTCCAGCGGCCGGTCGATCAGCAGCGCATACACCGTCCTGCCAAGGCTGAACACATCCGTTTGTGCGTCGGGGCTCTGGTGAGCAAGCTCGGGAGCGCCGTAGCCAGGCAGCCCGCCATACGGCCCGTAGGACGCCGGCCGGACGTGGTAGCCCAAACCGTAGCCCACCAGCCGCACCTGACCGTCCGGGGTGAAGATGACATGTGCGGGCGATAGAAAGGGTACGTAGAGGGGCTCCGAGAGGCCGTGCAGGTACGACAACAGGTCGCAAGCCTGGGCGCCCCAGTTGCGCACCAGCTCGGGCGCTGCGCGCAGTCCGATGTCGCTGATGATCTGCTCGCCGCTCCAACCATAGACGTATTCAGACACGACATAAAAGCGATCCTGATCTTGAAAAACGTCCAGGATCGGCGCGATGCCAGGGTGGCTTGTCGCCGACCAGCGCTCAATGGCGTGTGTCAGACTGGATTCGGCCTCACGGCGCTCATCGGCACGGAAGAGCGATACCGTGGATATCTCTTTGATCGCATATGTCTGCTCCGGGTTGCGGACATCCGTGGCACGATAGATGATGCTCACGGGGCCAGCGGAGATCGGCTCAATCAACGAGTACTTCTGGCGAACCACTCCGGTGCGTGCTCGGCGAAACAGATCGGTAAACAGGCTGGTATCGTCTGCGCCGATCTGGCAGTTCGGGCAGAGGGCGACATTCCACGGTCTGGGCGTGCCGCAATTGGGGCAGCGGCGTACAAGCTCTGCACCACAATAGGCACAGGCGATCGTGCCGGGCTCGTTAGGTTCGTTGCACTTGGGGCAACGGCGGTAGATGGTCATGGGACATCCAGTAGAAAAAGATCGGGAGTTCCTCAGCCATGTCAGGGGGTGAGTGATCTCCCGGGTGTTGCTTACACGGTCCTGTGGTCTGATCGTGATTATACTGCCATTGGTCGCCCTGTCAACCTGTTACCAGTTCTTGAGGTGATTGGTCAATAAACAGAAACCAATCGCTTTGTGGAGATGCCAGTTACAGGGGTAGAGATCGCAACGCCGGAGCTTTCTGGGACAGGAACCTCAGCGCTCCGGCGTTTCATGCTTGCCCGCTATCTAGTAGTAAGCAGCGGCAAAAGCGCCGAGGATTTCTCCGAAATAGACGCGGTGGTAGTCCTTGCCGCCATAGAAACGTGCCTCAGCGGATGCGTCCAGATTGGCGGGAATCACGTCGTTGTGGTGCAGTGAGCGGCACTCGTACACCATGGGGCAGGCGTCGATCGTAACGGCACTCACATGCTGTCCCGGCGTAACCGTGAGCCCAAGCTCTGCAAACTTGTCCATGTCGCGACCACTGCGCGAGCCGCAGATGGCTACAGCGCGCCTGAGGTCCGGGGACGGCACGTTTACGGTGAATTCCCCGGTCTCCTCAATTATCCCGTAGGTGAAGCGGGAGGGGCGTACCAGCACCACAAACACGGGCAGGCCCCAGATGATTCCGACGGATCCCCAGCCGATGGTCATCGCATTGGAGCGCCCGTTGCGGCTGGTGGCAGCCAGCAGCAGCCCGGGATCGGCCAATGCCGCCAGGGTCTTGCTCAACTGGTGGTCGTACGGGACTGACTCGCGATGCATGGTGAACTCCCTTCCTTGGCGTGCCCGGGTGAACGGTACGGCCGCTAACCTCGATCATAGCGGGCCAGAACGAGGTGTCAAGATGTGATCGGCTCGAGTACAATGGCGTTGTCTGAGCGAACGGTGCGGCGTACTGAGGCGGTCTTGCCGCAAGGAGACACCATGCACGTACATATCTTTCCGACCAAAGGCACTATGGCAGCCGCCGCGGCGCAGCGCGCCGCCGCCCTGCTGGTGCAGGCGATATCTGAACGTGGTCAGGGAACGCTGATCCTGGCCACCGGTGCGAGCCAGTTTGAGATGCTTGACCAACTCGTTCGCGCCGATCTGCCCTGGAACCGCGTGACGGTGTTTCATCTGGATGAGTACATCGGTTTGCCCGAGTCGCATCCTGCCAGTTTCCGGCGGTACCTCCGCGAACGTTTTGTGGACAGGGTCACCAACCTGGGCGCGTTCGTGTCCGTGAATGGTGATGCGGTCGATCCTCACGTCGAGTGCCAGCGACTGGCGGGCCTCATCGCTGCCATTCAAGTCGACGTGGCATGTATCGGTATCGGCGAGAACGGACATCTTGCGTTTAACGACCCGCCGGCAGACTTTCAAACAGAGCAGCCTTACCTGGTCGTGGATCTCGATGAAGCCTGCCGCAGACAACAGCTCGGTGAGGGGTGGTTCCCAACACTGGAGGATGTCCCGGCACAGGCGATCTCCATGAGCATTCGCCAGATACTCAAGAGCCGAGCGATTGTCTGTACCGTTCCCGACGCACGCAAGGCACGCGCTGTCGCGTTGGCCCTGGAAGGGCCGGTCACCCCGCAGGTCCCGGCGTCAATCCTCCAGACACACGAGGTCTGCGATATCTATCTCGATACTGCAGCGGCGGCTGGGCTAAAGACACAGGGCGGTCCGGCACGGGTGTCATAGGGGTACCATGAGTTCCCAGGGGATACTCGACATTCCAGGGTTTGTGGATCTGCAGGTGAACGGCTTTGCGGGTGTGGACTTTTCCTCACCCCAGCTTACCAAAGATGCACTTGAAAGCGGCTGGCGCCGGCTGATCGCAGCCGGCACCGTTGCCTTTCTCCCCACACTGATCACCTGCCCGGTCAGTGTCTATGCCAGGAATCTGCCATTGCTCGCTCGCCTCGCAGAGGATCTCGAGTTCGCGGGACACATCCTGGGCATCCATCTTGAAGGCCCCTTTATCTCTGCGACTCCAGGGGCCGTTGGGGCGCATGACCCGGAGCTGGTTCAACCGGCCAGTGCGGATCTGCTCGACCAACTTCTGGTGTGGGGACAGGGCCAGGTGCGACTGTTGACGCTGGCGGCAGAGCTTGAGGGAGCCGAGGAACTGGCCAGGCTGGCCACCGGCTCCGGTGTGGCGGTGTCGGTGGGGCATTCGCTGTTCACGGCGCAGGATCTGGACCGGATGCACCGGGCGGGCGCACGGGCCCTGACCCATCTGGGTAACGGCTTGCCGAATCTGCTGCCGCGCCACCCGAATCCCATCTGGGACGGCCTCGCGGACACGCGATACGTCGCCCTCGTGATCGCCGACGGGCACCATCTCTCGGATTCTGTGCTCCGCGTCATGGTTCGCGCCCGGCGCGATGGCACCCTTGGTGTGGTCAGCGACGCGGCCCCTGTGGCGGGACTGCCGCCGGGGGAATACGACGTGCTGGGGAATGCCGCCGTGCTGGAGCTGTCAGGGCGTCTGTACAACCCCGAGAAAGGCTGCCTGGTGGGATCCAGCGCCACGATGCTGCAGTGCATGAATCATCTGGCCGCTTTGCACGAGTGCTCTCTCGAGGCGCTGCTCGATGCCGGATTCTACACGCCGCTCAGGGTGATCGGTGTTCCGCCATCAGCGGTGCGAGGTAACCCGGGCCGGCGGATCGCGTACACGGAGGATCAGTTTCGCCTGGTGACATCTTGAGCGGAGACAGGATACGTTGGGTGAGGCAGCGGCAGACGACGTCTACGAGCATGAACCAACAGCCCTGGCGGGTCGTATTGGCGTCGATCTTCACGGGGGCCGGCTTGATAACCCTGATGCACTGGATATCGCGCTACCTCGCACGCGAAGAGCGATCGACAGTCGCACACGTAATTGACACGGGGAATCTCGCGCGCTATAGTGTAAGCAATTGAACAGGGGCGTTGACGAAGACAAGTAACTCGCAGCGGGTTTTCAGAGAGCCGCCGGTGCTGCAAGACGGCAACCCGCCGGGTGAAATCCACTTCCGAGCCGCACGCGAACGGCTTGACCTTGAGCGTGACCGGGTGGTTCCCGATATCAAGCCAGGGCCATTGGCCCATGAGGTCGTCCAGCGCGAGCTGGATGGCAAAGAGAGGTGGCACCACGCACAAGCACTTGCGTCCTTTCGGATGCGGTGCTTGTTTCTGTTTCAGAATCGGCGGCAACAGCGGGAGGAGCGGCCAAATGATCGATCTCAACCTGATTCGCGAGCATACCGATGTGGTAAGGCAGGCAATGGCGGCCCTGGGAGCGCACGACGCGCCTGTGGATCAGATCTTGGCGTTGGATGCGCGGCGCAGGGAGCTTCTGGTGAGTGTGGAGGCGCTGCGTGCCGAGCGCAACAGGGTGTCCAAGCAGATTCCGGCGGTCAAGGATCGCGAGGAGCGCGAGCGGTTGGTGACAGAGATGCGTGGCGTGGCTGCGCGCATCGATGCGCTGGACGCCGAGCTGGGCCCCCTGGAGGCCGAGCTTCAGGATTTGCTGCTCCAAATGCCCAATCTGCCAGACCCGAGCGTACCCCTGGGTGCCGATGAGAGCGAGAATGTCGTTGTGCGCCAGGAAGGGACTGTCCCGACCTATGACTTTACTCCGCAGCCCCACTGGGACCTGGGTCCGGCGCTGGACATCATCGACTTTGACCGGGGCGTCAAGATCTCCGGGTCGCGCTTTTACCTGCTCAAGGGGATGGGCGCCAGACTGCAGCGCGCGCTGATCAGCTACATGCTGGATGTGCACACGATACAACAGGACTATGTGGAGATTTACCCGCCGTACATGGTGCGTCGTGAGTGCATGGTGGGCACGGCGCAGCTCCCCAAGTTTGCCGACAATATCTATGTGGATCAAGAGGATGATCTCTGGTTCATCTCCACGGCCGAAGTGCCTGTGACCAACATGTACCGCGATGAGATCCTCGATGCGAGCCAGTTGCCTTTGCATCATGTAGCGTATACGGCGTGTTTCCGCCGCGAGAAGATGTCGGCGGGCCGGGATACTCGCGGCATCAAGCGCGGGCACCAGTTCGACAAGGTCGAGTTGGTCAAGTTCGTGGAGCCGTCCAGGTCGATGGAGGAACTTGACGGGCTGATTCGTGATGCCGAGGCGGTGCTTCAGGGGCTGGAGTTGCCTTATCGCGTGGTGCAGATGTGCACGGGGGACCTGTCTTTCTCGGCCGCCGTCAAGTACGATCTTGAAGTATGGGCGGCCGGGTGCCAGGAGTGGCTGGAGGTGTCATCCTGCAGCAATTTCAAGGACTTTCAGGCGCGCCGCGCCAATATCCGCTACCGCCCTGAAGGCGGGCGCCCCGAGTTTGTGCACACGCTCAACGGCTCGGGGGTGGCCCTGCCTCGGACGTTGATCGCGGTGATCGAAAACTACCAGACCGCTGATGGCCACGTGACCATCCCGGATGTGCTGCGGCCTTACATGGGCGGCATTACACAGATCTAGCGGGGCAGGGCGACAAGCAGGTGGGGAGGCCGCCGGCCTCCCCCTTTTCGTCAGCGGGCGAACGATCGCACGACGCCCACACCGAATCCGATGACCGCGGCCCCTATCAGGCTCGCCAGCACAATCGCGGGCCACAGCGTGAGCAAGAGCAGTGGTGGAAGCACCACGGCTCGAACTAGTATCTGTTGCCACTGGCCTCCCGTTTGGAGGGCTCCTCCGAGAAGCGGTATGAGCGGGGCCTCGACGGCGAACGTGTGGAGGGCTATTCCCAGAGCGATGGACAGCAGCCCCCACAGCGCCCACAGCAGCCAGCGGTGCTTGCGAAAGGGTGCGCTTATGCGCCGGTAGAACCTGGCATGGGTGCGCCATACCGCACTGGCATACCTTTGGCTTTGCGGCGCGGCTGCGGAGAGGGCACGCCAGACCAAACGCCAGATCTCGCGCCAGAGCGAGACGCGTGCCTTGACGGGTATTACCACGAGTTGCTGCCCTGCCTCGTCCGAGACGGTGATCGTCCCTCGCTGTTCGGAGCGAAAGGGCAGGTCCTCCGCGCGAACGTGCACCCGCATGTACGAAGGGATGCCTGCCCACAGATGCATCTGGGGCGGATGCACCTCAAGCCATGGTTCCGATGACACGACGTGACCCTGGACATATCCCCTGCTCTTGTTGGTAAGAGACGCGCGCACGGTCAGTGCCGAGACGCGAGCCACGCCGCCCAGGTCGATCTCGGGCGGATCGGCGACGATCTTGGGATCCGCGAGACCAGGGTCAATGGCCTGCAGGAAACGTTCCAAACCGGCGTCGCGATTGTCCTCACGGGCCACGATCTCATCGGCGATCAACACCAGGTCGTGGCGGTTGATATCCCTCAGCCACCGCTGAAAGTCCCCCTGGTACAGAAAGTTTCGCGCTGCGTCCCAGTGTTCATCGGCCAGGGCGGGGAGCGCGCCGACTGTGCGGATCTGCGCATTTCCCGGAAAGGTAAAGACCTCGAGAGTGCGCTGCGGTGTGCTCATCGGTTCCAGGGCCTGGCGCAGCTCCATCGCGGTGCTGCGCTCCTCGGGATTGTTTCGCAGGGCACGCTCCAGCGCCAGAGCCAGTTCGCGAGGGAGCGTGTCCAGTCTGGGCCACTGGAAAGGGTGATCCTGGGGATCATCATCAGTGAGTACGTGATAGGTCGTCGCAGCCAGCGCAAAGACATCCGATCTCGGCACAGGCTGGCCGCGATACTGCTCTGGCGGGGCATAGCCGGCGGTGCCATAGATGCTGGAGCGATCGTCGGTTCCCGGGTTACCCTCGGCGCCATGGTCGCGCCGGCGCGCAGTGCCAAAATCCACCAGGCGCACCCCACCGGTTTGAGGCTCCAGGATGATGTTAGCCGGCTTGATGTCCTGGTGAACCACCGGACGATCCGGCGAGTGCAGATACTCGAGAATCTGGCACACCTGGATCGTGTACCTGACCATCTCCTCCCTTGGGAGACGTCTCACTGGTGCGATCAGGCCTTGATCGCCGTTACGTGTGGTGAACGCGGCCAGGTTCTCGCCGCGAATGTATTCCATCACAATGTAATAGCGGCCCGCTTCCTGCAGAAACGCATAGATCTGTGGGATACCCGGGTGGCTGAGGCTGGCCAGCGTGCGTCCTTCATCCTCAAAGCGTTGTTGCGCTCGGGTACGATCCTGTGGATCGCCCGGGTCATAGTATTCGAGCATCTGCTTGACAATGCACAGCCGATCAAAGGCGCCAGCATCCTGCGCCAGGTAGACTGCCCCCATGCCGCCCTTGGAGATTGAGCGTACGATCCGGTAACGGCCACCACCCAGCACCGAGCCAGCGTCGAGTTGATCCTTGAGCAGGCGCCCACAGCGCGGACAGAAACGGGCCGCGCTGCGGACCTCTTGGCCACACTGTGGGCAGACGATGGTCATGGATGCGACTGAAAGACCAGCTTCAGGCGACCCGCCCTGATTTCGTCGCCGTTATTGAGGCTGACAGGTACGTTCGGCTGGAGCCTTTGCTGATTCACCCAGGTGTAGTTGGTGCTTCCCAGGTCCAGAATCACATACTGGCCCTCCGCCAACGTCAGTTTAAAGTGGCGCCGGGAGACACCTTTTTCCTCAGCACCGTAAGGTGTGAGATCGATGTCGGGATACACGTTGCTGTAGGGATCTTCGCGGCCGACCAGTACTTCGGTCCCCGGCGTGAGAGGCAGGGCCTGTCCCGTCTCCGCCACAATCAGGACCGGACTGGCGGCCGTGCCAGTTACCGGCCTGGCCGGTGTGGCCGCCTGCGCGGGGGTGCTCACAGGGGCGGCGGGTGTGCTGACCGTCGGCATCACCAGGGCCGCACCACAGAACTCGCAGAACGACATTCCCGGTGTGACATGCGCACCGCAGGCGGGGCATTCCGTGAGCACGGTCGGAGCTGCAGGTGCGGTGGCCCCCGTGGCGGTGGTAGCCGCCCGCACCGTGGCAGCCGGCGCTGCTGGCGTCGTGGCGATCCGTTCCACGGGGGCACCACAGGCATGGCAGAAGCGGTCGCCTGGTTCCAGCTCTGCGCCGCATGATGCACACGTTAACCTGGCTGGCGCCGCCGGAACCTCGGTCGGAGCGCTCACAGGCTCTGCATCCCTTGTCGGCACGACAGGTACGGGCTCGGTCTCGGGAGGAGCGGCCTCAGTTTGAGCCGGGACGGCAGTGCTCTGCGGTGGCGCGGGTTCGGGCACGATAGTTGCTGCTGGTGGCGGTGGCTCTGCCGCCAGATCAGGCTCGGGAACCGGCGCCTGAAGCGGCGTGCCGCAGTCTGAGCAGAACATCTCGCCGGGGAGATTCTCCGTCCCGCACGCGGGGCAGATGTTGGATGTTTCGGGCGCAGCGCCAGCAAAAGATGCCGGAGGTGACGGTGGGCTAGCTGGCACAGGAGCCGATGCATCGCCTACGGCAGCAGCCTCCAGCCTCACGCCACACTGATCACAGAAAACGGCGTCATCCTGTACGGTGCTTCCACAATTCTGACATCTCATGGTTCGCTCCTTTTGCCTGCTCACCGGTCTTCGGGGAGGTCGGTTAGTCTCTGAGTCAGCTTGCGCGTCTGGTAGCGCAGCTTTTTCGTACCTGCCGCTGTCATCTGGCCGGACTTCTCCAGGTTATCTGCTTCCGCAGTCGCCGCCTGCGCGAGATCCGTCTCGCCCAGTTCGAGGAGCCGCGTCGCAGCCGCGCGCAACTTTTGCGTCGCTGCCGCCACGTTGCCCATGCGCGCTTCGTCCAGGGCGCGTGTCTGCAATTTGTAGGCGGTGACCTTCTCGACTAGGTTCATCACGGCCGGGTCGTACTGGCGCGCCAGGTTGGCATCGCTGGTGTACTGCAGGATGATGTCCTCACGTGCCTCAAGGCCTACCTGATTGGCCTGCGGCAGATCATAGGTCACCTGTGCCTGCGCGATACGGTAGCTTCCTGCCTGGCGCGGTGGCAGCAGCAACTCGATCAGCACGGATTTGCCCTGCTCGGCATCGAGTTCACCCAGCTCGATCTGCACGTCATGCTCGCCGATCGGCATATAGCCCAGGTTGGCCAGGAGAGGCGTCACCTGCCAGACCTGCCGTGGGACGATGCCGGCGACCAGCCGCAGTACCAGTGATGCGTTACGTACGACGGCCTTTTGCGAGCGCTCTACGGTCTGTGCGAACAGCGGGACGATCTCGTCCGGAGACTCGACCAGATCCGAGATGCCGCCGCTCAGCTGAGCGACCTGGTCCAACAGATCCTCATTCCAGTCGTCTCCCAATCCCAGTGCCTGGATAGCGATGTGGTGCTCGCCCGCTTCACGTGCCAGTTTGAGGCACTGCGCCTCGTCGCCGTAGGTCTGACCGTCCGTGAGCAGCAGCACCTGGTTGGAACGGTGTTCATCAAAGTAGCGAAAGACCTCCCGGAGCCCCAGGCTCAGGCCTCTGGCCATCTGTGTTCCGCCTCCGGCGCGCAGATCCTTGATGCGCGAAGAAAGGCTGCGCTGCTCGCCCAGCAAGCCACTGGCGGCCAGCACCTGTGCACTGTCATTGAACACGGTGACAGAGACCCGGTCGTCCGGGTTCAAGCGAGAGACGGCGATATCCATCGCCTGTTTGAGGCGATCGATCTTGGCGCCGCGCATGGAACCGGAACGGTCCAGGACAAAGCCATAGTTCAGACCCATTCGTGTCTGGGCGAGCACCGGGCTCGGTTGTGCCGACACGAGCACATACACCAGCTGTTGTGTCCTTGTGACCGGAACGTACTGCTTGTTCGTTGTGATCTTGAGCTGCATCTCTGCTGCCATTGCCACCTCCTGATGGTTCCAGAGCGTCTAGCGCTCGACCTGCACCACAATTACAGCGATGTTATCCGCCCCTCCGGCGAGCAACGCGTTCTGTGTGAGACGATCGGCCGCCCGCTGCGCGTCTGGCTCCGCGAGGAGCACCTCTTCGATACCCTCCTCTCGGACCATCTCCCAGAGGCCGTCGCTGCACAACAGCAACCGGGCATCCGGCCCGATCTCGGCCGTGTACAGATCGGGCTCGGTATCCTGGCGCTCCCCCACCGATTGATAGATGATATTCCGTCTCGGGTGCGTGTAAACATCCTCGGGCGCAATCTGACCGGTATCCACCAGCCGCTGTACCAGCGAATGGTCTTTGGTGATCCGGTGCAGGCCCTGAGCATCCCACAGATAGGTGCGGCTGTCGCCGAGATTGCCGATATAGACCCGTCGTCCGATGACCAGTGCGAGCGTGATCGTGGTGGTCATGTCGCTCTTGCGAGTCGCACGCTCGGCATAGACTGCCCGGTTGGCTGCAGCTATGGCATCGACGACGGCTGCGCGCGCAGCATCTTCCTGGATCTCCTCGCCACGGAACGCCATCTGCCACAGACCTTCGTAGAGCGACCGCCAGGCTGCGGCGATGGCGGACTGGCTGGCGATCTCGCCGCCCTGCTGGCC
>CAZYWU010000017.1:3238-43582 GCA_964651255.1 uncultured Anaerolineales bacterium | reverse complement strand
CGGGTCACGGCGCCAGATACGCGCCAGTCCTGCTCCGGCTCCAGAGCTGGCCCTGCGGCGTCGTTTGCATGAGCGCCGTGGGGCGAAGCGATGATCGGGGCTCCGCACCACGCACAAAAGCTGGCACCCGGGCGATTATCGCGGCCGCAGGCAGTACACGGCATGTTCACCTCGCTAATCCCGCTCAATCTACTGGTCCTCCACAAAACGCAGCTCGATCTGACCCACGCGGATCACGTCGCCTTGCCTCAGCCTGACCGCGGCCCCGGGCGCAAGGCGGCGGCTGTTTACCGTCGTGCCATTGGAACTCTTCAGGTCCTCAATCGCAAAGTGATTGCCGGCGCGCGCGATCCGCGCGTGCTGCCGTGACACATAGCCGTGCGGGTCAAGCGGTCCGAGATCGAAATCCACCGCCCGGCCTGGGGAGCGGCGCCCAATGATGGTCTCTTGATGATTGAGTTCAAAACGAATCGATGAACCCGCTGGCTTGACTATCTCAAGATGGCCTCTCAGCTCGCGCGTTAGCGCGTGGCCACACTGTGCGCAGTAACGCGCGGTGGCGCGGTTCGCGGCGCCGCACGTTGCGCAGTATACCGGCGGCTCGCCAGGGGCGTTGGCCGCAGGCCTCACGGGCGGCGAGATCACAGGACTCGGACGCGTCGCGTCCCCGGTTCCCTCTGTGACCGAGGTTCGTCCTCCTCCCGAGCCGCCCTGTTGCCCCAGGAGGCGCAGCCTCTCCCACGGGGGCAGCCCCCTCAGCAGCGCCTGTCGCATCTCCTCCGCGGATTGGTAGCGGTCCTCTCGTTCCCTGGCCATGGCGCGCTCGACGATGGCGTCGATGCGCTCAGAGACCGACGTGTTTCGCTTTCTCAGCGGCACACGTTCGCCCGGCACAAAGGCCGGAAGCGGCGGCTCGTTCGCCAGCAGATGATACATCGTTGCGCCCACGGCGTACACATCGGAGCGCGCATCGGTCTGTCCCTGACCCCACTGCTCCGGCGCGGCATAGTTTTCCGAGCCCATGCTGATCGTGTCGCGCTGCTTGCCGGCCTTGTAGGTGCGCGCGATTCCAAAATCGATGAGCTTGATATCGCCCGCAGGGGTGACCATGACATTGCTGGGCTTCATGTCGCGGAAAATGACGGGAGGGTTCTGCGAGTGCAGGTAGCTGAGCACACCGCACACCTGGACGAACCATGCTGTGACCTGTCCCTCGAGCAGCGGCGCCCGGGCGGCTGTCAGCCGCTCCTGAAGCGTCTCTCCCTGTACAAACTCCATCACCAGGTAGGACCGTTCATTTTCGGCGAAAAAGGCTGCAACGCGTGGGAGATTGGGATGGCTCAGATGCACAAGAATATGGGCTTCCTGCGCAAAGAGGTGCTCGGACTCGGCAATGGAGTGATTGTCATCTGCATCGATACGGAGCTCTTTGAGCGCCCAGAGCTGCGTTGTCGCATCTTTACGGTGTTCGCGGACCTGATAGATCCATGACATCCCTCCGCCCTTGATCAGGCGTATCACCTCATACCGGCCCTTGAGGCGCGTCCCCGGGGCGAGAGGTTCAGCGGATATGTCGCTCACAGGTTGAGACTCCTGATGAAGATCGTTAACACCGAACGCATACACCTTCCATTACGCGGCTCACAGCCCATGGTTGCGCCACTGGAGACCATAGCCAGATCATCGCCGCCTTTTGACAGATGAGCGCGTGCATGGTACTATCTGCCCGTTGGAGGCGTAGTGTAGCGGTCTAACACGTCGGCCTGTCAAGCCGAAGATCGCGGGTTCGAGTCCCGTCGCTTCCGCCAGAGTAGGGGCTGTGACAAACATCACGGCCCCTTTCCTGTTTTCGCGTGTGCCCGTTATCTGTGCTGGCATCACGCCCCCTGGGATTGCTGGAACGAAACGGACTGTCCGCCCCCCTGATGCGGCCCTTGACGGTCCTCACACGTGCGGGTACCTACCCCAGGTCCGCTCCCTGCAGTTTCAGGACCCTCTGCAACTCGTCGATCGGCACCGCTCTGGGCTGTACGCCATGCTTTATGGCGAGTGCCGCTGCCGTGCCGGCTGCCTGCCCAAGTGCCATACAGGTGGGTGAGGTCCGAGTAGATGCATGCGCCACATGGTCGGCGGATATGCAGCGGCCGGCGGCCAACAACCCGTCTATCTTGACAGGTACGAGACAGCGATAGGGGATTGTGTAGGTCTCGCCTGGCGGCAGAAAGAGATCGGTGCCACCCGAGCCATCAGGCTGGTGGATGTCCACAGGATAGGCATTGCGCAGAATCGCATCATCAAAATGCCGAGCGCCCACGCAATCGTCACCGGTCAATATGTACTCGCCGACGATCCTGCGGCTTTCGCGCAGCCCGATGTGGGCCCCCGTATCCATCAGGCGAATCTCCTGCATGCCCGGGATGTGCCGCCGCAAGAACGCGATGATCTCAAACACCTGCTCGCGAGCTTTTATCTCTGCCCGCGAGACGTCCCACGGATCGACCGGGTTGATCCGCGTCACGCGGCTCATGTTGACCGTGGCCCGGTCCGGCCAGTTGGTGGAGAACAGCAGGACGGCGTCGCGCTCGAGGTGTATCTCTCCCTGCTCGCGGGCCTCGTGCAGCGCGTCCTGGAAGCCACACACGGCCAGAAGCTCTTCTTCGTCGTACCCCTGCGGGCCGCGCGGGCCCAGACGATATTGTTCCGGGTGGGCGTGCGCATGGGCACGGATTTCATCCACATCGACGCCAGAGATACGAAACATCAGGCTGGCTGGCTGCGTCAGGTGATCACCAGGCCTGCCCAGCTGGCACGCCACGCCCGCTGTGGCGGCCACGTCGGCATCGCCGGTGGCGTCGATGACTATGCCGGCTTCCAGCATCTGGCGTCCACCCTTGTTCACGATGGCGATGCCTCGGACGGTATCATCGACGGTGATCGCCTCGGCAATGAACGTCTGGAAAAGAATCTCGGCGCCCGCCTCCAGCACCATGCGCTGTGCCACGAGCTTGAGGTACTCGCTGTCAAAAGGGGTGATGGTGGAGGTATAGCCCGAGGTGTCGGGGATATGTCCCGGCGATGCGCCCAGCGCCACAAGGCGGTCGACGACCTCCTGTGCCAGACCTTTGATCACCTGCCGCCCCAGTTGATCGTGGAAGGTCATCATCGGGGCCACAAGACCCGCGGCCATAGTGCCGCCCAACGAATTGTGGCGCTCGACGATCAATGTACGCGCCCCATTCCGCGCTGCCGCGACCGCCGCCGTCACGCCGGCGATGCCGCCACCTGCCACAATGACATCGTATGTCCTCACGGGACACCTCCAGTCTGGCTAGAGCGCGACGCCTCGTCTCGGCCAGTCTAGCCGACCAGCACGCGAGCCGCGAGAGCAACGAGCAGCGCGGCCGCGGCGTAACGAAAGGACCTCGTGCTCAACCGCCGGAAGACGTGCACACCTCCATAGGTCGCAGCGAGCGCGGGGACCAGCAACAGGAGCGCCGTGCGCATGAGCGGACCGGTGGCCGCCCCGGTGATCACGTGCATGGCGACGCGCAAGACGCCTGTTACGAAGAAAAAGGTCGACATAATGCACTTGGCTTCTGTCTTTTCCCACCCACGCAACAGCGTATACAACACGATCGGTGGCCCGCCCATGTTCAGAGCGCCTCCGAACAGCCCGCCTATAACGCCCGTGAGATGCGCGACGGGGAATGGTCGCGTGACCAATGGGCGCGGTGGATGCCAGAAGGTAACTGCGCAGCCTACCAGGATCATTGCGGCGATGCCCGCCTTGAGAATATCCGCAGGCATCGATTGGAGCATGAGGACACCGAGGATCGTGGTCGGTATGGCTGGCAGGATCACGGGCCACGCATCATGCCACGGGATGTTCTTCCAGATGCTCCAGAGGTTCATCGCTGCGCTGGCCAGGGACAGCAACGCAATGATCACCGTGGCATCCCTTACCGGCATGATGAGGACCAGCGCGCCCATGGCAAAAAGCCCGAATCCGAAACCTGTGATGCCCTGTATGAGCCCGGAGAGCAAGATGATGAGCACGATGTTCAGGGCGTCGGGCATGCGGAACTCCTTGAGACGTGGCGATGGCCGAACACGTCCGAGGCTGCGGGGACACTTGACAGCCGGACGTCCGGCGGATACTATCTGCAACAGGGCATATGCTAGCCCGATGAGAGACTGCGTCAAGTAACGGAGTGCCACATGGTGAACGCGCTGGACGTTTTGCAGGAACGTGGGTTCGTGGAGCAGGTTTCGGATGTAGAGGGCCTGCGTTCCGCTTTGGAGAGTCCGCTGACCTTTTATATCGGCTATGATCCGTCCGCTGCAAGCCTGCATGCCGGCAGCCTGCTCACAATCATGGCAGTGGCGCACCTGCAGCGCCTGGGGCACCGCCCGATCGTCGTTGTCGGGGGTGGAACCGGCATGATCGGCGACCCAACGGGGCGCACAGAGATGCGCCAGCTCATGGCCGTCGACGATATCGCGGAGAATGTGGAGGCGATTCGGCGTCAGCTCTCACACTATATCGATTTTGGTGAGGACCGCGCCATTATCGTGAACAACGCCGAGTGGCTCATGAAGCTGGGCTATATCGAGTTCCTGCGGGATATCGGGCAGCACTTTTCGGTGAACCGCATGCTCGCCACAGAGGCCTATCGCCAGCGGTTTGAGCGGGGCCTGAGCTTTATCGAGTTCAACTACCAGTTGCTTCAGGCATACGACTATCTGTATCTCTACCGGACCTACGGCTGCCGGCTTCAGATGGGCGGAAATGACCAGTGGGGGAACATCCTCGCCGGCGTCGACCTGATTCGCCGGATCGAGGGCGTAGAGACCTACGCGCTGACCTTTCCTCTGCTCACGACAGCGTCGGGAGCCAAGATGGGCAAGTCGGCCGCCGGTGCTGTCTGGCTCCAGGCCGAGCTGATGGCTCCCTACGACTTTTACCAGTACTGGATCAACGTTGAGGATGCTGATGTCGGGCGTTTCCTCAAGCTGTACACGTTCCTTCCGCTGGAGCAGATCACGGAGCTGACTTCAGTCGAGGGCTCTGCTTTGCGCGAGGCTAAGCAAGTGCTGGCTTACGAGGTGACCCGCCTGGCACATGGGACCGAGGCCGCTGAGCAGGCGCGCGAGGCCTCGCGTGCGCTGTTTGGGGGGCAGGGGGAGCGCGACGCGATTCCTTCGACCACTATTCTGAAAAGCGACCTTGAGCAAGGCGTACTTGCTGTGGATCTCTTTGTCAGCGCCGGTCTGACCCGTTCCAAGAGCGACGCCCGCCGGCTGGTGCAGCAGGGCGGGGCGTATGTGAACGATGAGCCGGTCCAGGATGTCGAGGCGCTGATCACGGATGCTGATCTCGACCGGGGAGAGATCCTGCTTCGGGCCGGCAAAAAACGATTCCACCGCATCGTCACAGGGTAACAACTGGTCCGCGGTGCTTGCGCAGGGGGTTCTGTGCGAAAGCGAAACACACTCGTACTCATCGTTGGGACGATAGCCGGAGTTGCGGCGTATCGCTGCGCGTCGCGCGCCTGGAAGCAGGCTCGCGCGGAGGCCCGGCCTTATGAAAAACCGACTCTGCCCAGCGCGACCACGTTTCTCGAGATCCTTCGCCCCCTGTGGCGGCATCCTGAGGCGCTGGCAATGATGCGCAATAACCCGGAACTCACCTCGCCGCTGACAGATGCCGTACTGGCGGCCTTACTTCAGGGAGAGCACGCTGGCAAGCAGGCGCTCGCCGATCGTATACTGGCGTGGTTCAGTGTAAGAGGAGAACGGATCCGCGGCCGTCCCGCAGCGACATCGACGCCGGTATCACCGGCAGAAGCGGCCCTGGCTGCAGATTTCGCCCGCGAGACGTTGGCTGCTGGTGGTAGACCACCCGCCGACCGTGTAGAGGAACTGATCACGACCTTTGGCACGCGCACAGCGCACGATCTGGTGACCTTTGTGCGTCTGGTCACGGCCTTTGTGCTGGTTGCGAACACCTGGGAGGCGCTGATCAGTCGACTGCTGGGTAAACCTGCACCGCAGTCTCGAGCGAGCAGCGAGCTGGAAGTGCTCGTAATTTTGGCGCTCGGCGTGTTGCCGCTCGTCCCGGTAGCTTTTGTGCGGACGCTGATCAATCCAGCCGGCTACTGACCCCGTTTGATGAATAGAAGAGAGGTGTCCGGGGCGGGCCCGGGCACCTCTCTTCTTGTGCGAGGGTCTAGATGACCGCAGTGTCAGAGTCCAGCGCAAAGAAGGAGTATCCAGAGGATATAATGGCCCCCAACCATACCCAGGCGCAATTCGCCAGGAGTTCGGGTACCTGGGCCCTGGCGATACTCGTGATAAAGGCAGTCAGGCCCACGACGAAAAAGACCCCAAAGTACAATACCGCAAGGAACAGCGAAGCTTTGTTCACGGTGGGCTCGTCCACCTCGTAGGAGGGAGCATCTCGAACAGGTTCGCCGACGGGAGTCTCAGCGGGCTCCGTCCAGAGCACGATCTCTGGAAGTAGCGGCAAACCAAGTGTGTCCGCCAGCCCGAAAAAGTTGCGCTTGATCCATCCAATCGGTGCCGTGACCAGGTCGCGGCCGATTCCAGCCACGTGAACTGACACGCCCGATCCGCTGCGGGCAAAGCCGGCGGTGACCACAGAGCCCACGAGGCCGCTGAGCGCGGCGGCAGCCCTCGTCATGGTCTCTGAAAACACGGGGTCACTCTCCGTCAGCGTGCGATGGATGGCCACGCCCAGGACCACGGCGTAGAGTATAGCTGCACTGGCGGTCGTAACGACTGACACAAACTGGCGAAACCAGGTGGGCACTTCCATGGGCGATGTCGCGATCTCCAGCAGCTTTACACTCTTGTGTGCCATGGTGGCAGTTCTCCTTTGTGCGCCGATCGGATGAGTTGTGTCTGCGCCTGATCAATCTGCGTCGCCGAGGTTACCGCGTATCTCGGCATCGCGCAAGCGACGCACGAGACTTTCCGGGACACGCCCTGTCCTGGCCAGATGCGCTATGGCAGAATCGGCGCTTTTGAAGTGTACCGCGTCCGGCGAATCATATTCGACGGACGGGTCGCTGTCTGGTCCCTGTTCGCTCTCCATATCCAGACCAAGCTGACTTATGATGAGCCGGGTGGCTTTCTTGGCGGTGTCGACCGCCACGGCTCCGCTATCGGTCCAGTCGCTGCCCATCGCCGTCGCTCCGGTGGCCCACCAGAGCACCCGGCCGCCATGTGCCACCTGCTCAGTAAGGCCTGGCCACTCTGCGGCGGTGCCCGCCTGGTCAATAAGCACGAGGATATCGGAGAGTGCCGTCGCAAGCCGGGTGCAGGCGTAACCCAGCGCAGGCGAGTACCGCGTCTCCGGCGTAAATGGGCTCAGCTCCACCCGCTCGCCGCGCTCGACGGATTCCTGACCGCGGCGTAGAATTGGACCGGCGTGGCCCAGGCCGACTGGAAGGATCAAAATTGCGGCGGCATGCTCGACTGCCGCGGTGTCCAACATGAGGCGCTCGATGCCCTGGGCATAGGTCCCGCAGAGGGAGAGCGGCAGAGGTGCCAGGCTTTTCGAGAGCTCTGTGATCGCGGCGTTTGCCGTCTCAGCAGGGTGGCTCGACCCGGAGACGAGCACGGCAGGCCTTTGCAGCAGATGGAGATTGCCGCGAGAAAAGAACATGTAGGGCAGCCAGCGCTCTGGCAGCCTCTCGGAGAGGCTCTCGGGGTAGTTCGGGTCCGCCCGCGTGAGCAAATCGACTCCCTCTGACCGCCAGTGTTCCAGGAGCTGTTGAGCCTGTGACGCGCGGCTAAACGCCGCTTCCCAGCGCTCGGCTTGGACTGCATCAAGCTCGGGCAACAATTCCATCAATGTCTGCGCCGACAACGGAGCACAGGCGCTGAGAGGCTGTTGTGCCACAATGCTCCAGCGGTAGAGGGACTGTTTGGCGATATTCCGGTCGACATCTGCATCGCTGAGGAGCGCGAGCCAGTATGCCTTTTCGTGGGTATCCACGTATCTCCATCCTGTAGTTTACTGAGGCCATTATAGGATCGCGAGGGGGAGTGTCAACGGGTGAGGTCTCTGAATGCTGTTGTCGTAGCACGCAGCGGCAGTGTGCGAGAATCTCTCGGCGCGTTGGCGGTCTTGATCTGCCACTGTCCTTGACGTAGACTGCGGATGTTCGCGATGTATGGTGCCAGGCATGGCAATTCTACGGAATAGAAGGAGGGTTTCGATGGCAGATAAGATACGAGTGACGGTGTGGAATGAATATCGTCACGAAAAGACCGATCGAGTGGTGGCAGAGATCTATCCTGAGGGTATTCACGGTCAGATCGCGAGCTTTTTGGGGGCCGAGGCGGACATCGCCACGCGCACGGCCACACTGGATGAGCCCGAGCACGGCCTCACCCAGGAGGTTCTGGACAACACCGATGTGCTGATCTGGTGGGGTCACATGGCACACCACGAGGTCCAGGATGAGATTGTGGATCGGGTTCAGCGACGCGTGCTCAACGGCATGGGGCTGATCGTGTTGCACTCGGGTCACCTGTCCAAGATCTTCCGTCGGATGATGGGCACTTTTTGCACGCTCAAGTGGCGCGAGGCTGGCGAGCGCGAGCGCCTGTGGGTGACCGATCCCGGCCACCCGATCGCAGCCGGTCTCGGGGAGTTTTTTGAGATTCCGCACGTCGAGATGTATGGCGAGTTCTTTGACATTCCGACGCCTGATGCCACCGTATTCATCAGTTGGTTCCAGGGCGGCGAGGTCTTTCGCAGCGGCGTAGCGTACCATCGAGGCAAGGGCAAAGTATTCTACTTCCGTCCGGGCCATGAGACCTTTCCGATCTATTACCAGGCTGAGGTTCAGCAGGTGATAAAGAATGCGGTGCGCTGGGCTGCGCCTGTCAACGGTCCGTATAACGACCTGGGGCGGGCGCCCAACTACAAGGCGAATGAGACCTTTGAGGTCACTGACTGATCGGACTGGCACGTCTTCTGGCCCATCTCGCCGCGGCGAGATGGGCTCTTTTGTCGTACGATCGCTTGCATATGGCGGCGAGCGCAGGGTCCAGGGCGCCGATGGCTCTCGCGGCGCAATGGGGCGGGCCATAGAGACAGCTATCAGGGTGGCGTGGCGGGCACTGAGTTCAAGGTGGGCGCTGATAGTCCCGGGGGCGCTGCTGGCTCTATGGGTCATTGTCGTGGCGGCAGTACCAGGCTTCAGGCCAGGGTCCGCCGGCGTGTCTGAGACCCCTGCGGGCCAGGTCGTCTACGCCTGGGATCTACTCCATCCGGCCTCTCGTCTCGTACTGCGGGGACTCTTCTTCCTGCTCATGCTGGTGTTGCTGACGCGACTGGCACGAGGACTCTTTCCCTCGATCGACGGCCTGCCGTCCGGCGAACCGTCATCACTATTGGTCAGTGCAACCTCGACCGTTGTGAATCCGGCAGACGTGTGGGAGCGCATATTCAGGGCCTGGGGTAGTGGGAAGGCATCACGGCGGAGGGCCTGGGCCACCCCTGTCACGGGCCAGGCGCTGCTGTATCCAGCACCGTGGCGCAGGATCTGTTCGCAGTTGCCTCTCGCGGGAGCGATTCTGGCACTCACGGGCGCGCTGGTTCTATGGATCGGCGCCAGGGGTGTTACCAGTCCGCCGTTGCTGGGCGGCGATGCAGTTGACCTGCAGGGTCTGATCTCGATGACGAGCGGCCGCCTCAAGGCGGAGCAAGTCTTTGTGCAAGAACACGATGGCAGTGTCGCGGCGTGGCTGTCCTGGTCACTGCCAGCCGAGGAGGGTTCTTCGCGGCTGGTACTTGGTGAGAAGCGGTGGCGCCCTTATCGTGGCGTATGGCTTCGTGTGACTGACACCCCTGCGGCGCTGTCCCTCACTGTCAGAGATGCCGCTGGCGAGCCGGTGCCACTGGTGCCTGTTGTCGGTGACCGTCAGTCGTTGGTGGTGTTCCGCGGTGTGGTGCCTGAGGAAGAACAGGTGCTGACTGTGCCCGAGGCCGGCATCGTTGTGCGGGTCGCCCGGACTCTGTCAGGCTCAGGCAGCCAGGACCTCGTCGTGGAGGCGCTCGATGGCGGCCTCGGTACCCTGCTGGGCAGCGCTGTGCCTGCACCCGATGCCATACTGGAGCTGCCAGGGGCTACGATCGTCGCACGCAGAGAGCCCGCCGCTGTTGTATCGATTTGGCGTCTGCCGGGGCTGGAGATGCTTGTGGCAGGTGTGTTGATCGGACTCGCCGGCATGCTGCTGTGGCGCCAATGTCCCCCCTGGCGCGCGTGGATCGGCATCAATTCCATAGCCGACTCTGGTGGCTGGCAGGTGCTGATGGCCACCGAGCCGCCCCATCTGGCGACCAGACTATGCGAACGCCTCGCGAGTGAGATGTGCGCGGTGGCTCACTGTGACCAGGACTAGAGCCGTCCTCAGGAGATAGCTCGGTCCTCGCTTTCTCGAAACCTCTCCGGTCGATGAATTTGACATGTCCCCTTCAGTGATTATAGTTAGCAGGGCTAAGTTTTCTTTTCACCGTCTGCATGTCCGTGCCCGCCTCCAACCGATCGCGCAGCCCTCGTCGTCCTCGATGCAGGGGCACTGTGCACTCTGGCATAGCAGTCAGGCTGGCTGATGGATATGCCGATCAACGACAGTGAGAAAGGGTTTTTGCCTTGAACAAGCGCTGGTTATGGATCGTTCTGGTCATTGTTGTCGCTGCGGTGGCAATCTGGTATTTTGTGCTGCGACCGCAAGAGGAGACGAGTACCACAGTAGTGGATGGGCAGATCTCGATGGGCACAGTCGTGCGGGGACCGTTTGAGGCCACCGTGAGTGCGACCGGCAGCGTGCGTGCTGAGCGTACGCAGCGGCTCGGCTTTCGCGCCTCGGGCACAGTGGTCGAGATCCTTGTAGACGAATTGGACAGCGTGTCTGCCGGAGATGTGCTGGCCCGTCTGGACCCTGTGGATGTACGCCTGAATCTGGCACAGGCGGAGGCTGCTTTAGCGAGTGCCGAGGCCCAGCTTGCCCGTACCGTCAAGGGGTCCTCTGACACTGAGCTGGCCATGATCGATGCGGCTGTGGCTGCTGCCGAGGCGGGTGTGCAGACAGCACAGGCGGGTGTTGACGCGGCGCGGGCCAGTCAACAGCGCATACTCGCGGGCCCTACCGCTGAAGAGATGGCGATCGCGTCGAAAAGAGTTGACGAGAGCAAGAACGCTCTCTGGGGGGCACAGGCACAGCGCGACGCGGTCTGTGGCCGCGTTGGTCTGGGGGTTTCGCAGGCCGATTGCGATCAAGCCGAGGCAAACGTCAACCGAAGTGAGGTCTCGGTCGAGATCGCCCAACTCCAGCTGGAGCAGATGCAGGCGGGAGTCAGCGATGCCGATCGCGCCGCGGCGCAGGCGCAGGTCAATCAAGCGCTGGGTCAGCTGTCGTCCGCCCGGGCCCAGTTGCAGCGGGCTCAGGCAGAGGCGGAGCTTTCGCGCCAGGGCGCCAGTGCGGAGGAGATCGCGGTGGCACAGGCACAGGTGGATCAGGCGCAGGTCGGGGTTGACATCGCCCGCAGGCGTCTCGACGATCTCGAGTTGCGCGCCCCCGCCGATGGCGTTGTTGCCAGTGTGAACCTCCTCGTCGGGGACACCGCCGTGGCCGGCAATCCCGTGATGACGCTGATCGACGCTGCAGACTATCACGTTGTCATGAGCATCGACGAGACCGACATCGGCCAGGTGGCTGTGGGACAGGAGGCCAGGGTGACTCTGGACGCATACCCCGAGACACCGATGACCGGAACCGTGAGTCGCATCGGCGCGGTGGGCAACGACGTGCAGGGCATCGTGGTGTTTGATGTGCGTGTGGATCTGGAACCCGGAGAACTGACATTGCGGCCTTTTATGACTGCGGCCGTGGATGTTATCGTCATGCGCACCGAGGATGCTCTCCTGGTGCCGGTGCGGGCCGTGCGGCGTGATGCCGGCGGCAGGTATGTCGAAAAGCTCGTAGACGGGCAGGTAGTGCGCATGCCGATCGAGATCGGTGCCAGTAACGGCGAGTACAGCATCGTTCGGGATGGTTTGGCAGAGGGCGATGAGGTCGTCGTAGGCCGGCCGAGCGGACCGCTCTTTGAGTTCTCCTTTGGTGGCTGACATGTTGATTGACCTTCAGCAGATCTGCAAGGTCTATATGATGGGCGAAGTGAGGGTGCAGGCCCTGTGCGACGTTGACCTGCAGATACAGGCGGGCGAACTGGCGGCGATCATGGGGCCTTCGGGATCGGGCAAGAGCACGCTGATGAACATTCTGGGTTGCCTCGATCAGAGTACCTCAGGCGCCTACTATCTCGACGGCGTCAATGTATCCACGCTCAGCCAGAATGAACTGGCTCGCGTTCGCAATCGCAAGATCGGTTTTGTGTTTCAGAACTATAACCTTTTGAGGCGTACCACCGCGATCGACAACGTTGAGCTTCCTCTCATCTATGCAGGCGCTCGGAACCGGCGTGCCCGTGCGGCCGAAGCGCTCGAGCGCGTGGGGCTCAGGGACCGCATGCATCACAAGCCCAACGAACTCTCGGGCGGCGAGCAGCAGCGCGTGGCCATAGCCCGTGCTTTGATCAATAATCCGGACATTATCCTGGCGGATGAGCCAACGGGCAACCTTGACAGCAAGACCGGGCTGGAGATCATCGGTCTGTTTCAGAGTCTGAACCGCGACCAGGGTATTACGGTCCTGTACGTCACCCACTCGCCGGAGACTGCCGAGTACACGGATCGCATCATCAGGCTGTCCGATGGCCGGCTGGTGGACGACCAGCCGGTCCGTGAGCCCCGCGTAGCTCCGCGAGGCAGCCTTAGAGTAGCGGCAACAGCATGAACGTATTTGAAAGCATCAGGATGTCTTTTCGTAGCCTCGCGGCTAACAAGATGCGCTCGTTCTTGACGATGCTCGGCATCATCATCGGGACTGGTGCCGTCATCGGTTTGCTCTCGGCGGGTGAAGGGGCACAGCAGGCGGTCACGTCCCAGATACAGGGGATTGGGTCCAATCTCCTGATTATTCTGCCGGGACGCCTAGACATGGGCATGGGCATGGGGGGCATGGGCACAACGGAGGCTGAGCCCCTGACACTCGACGATGCGCTGGCTCTAGGAGACGACTACAGTGTGCCGCATGTCCTGGCCGTGGCGCCGGTTGTCAACGGTTCCGTCATGATCACCTATGGCGGCGAGAGTCTGAGTGCACAGGTCGAGGGCAGCACGCCCGAGTACGAGCAGGTGAGGAACTATCCCGCGGCGTACGGGCGCTTTGTTTCAGCCGGCGATGAGGCCGTGTCTGCGCGGGTGGCGGTCATTGGGACCGATGTGGCGGATCGCCTGGTGGGCGACCGGGCGAGCGCTGTGGGGGAGTCCATCCGCATGAACGGGGTGCCGTTCCAGGTCATCGGCGTGCTCGAGGAAAAGGGTGGAGGTGGATCGATGGGGATGTCTGCGGATCGCATCGTGATCATTCCCCTGTCCACGGCATACACCAAGCTCTTCCCCGGGCGTTATGCCTCTCAGGCTGAGCGCACGGTCGACATCATCTATGCCTCCGTCGTTGACGAGGAGAGCATCGATCTGGCGATCGATGAGATCCAGCAGGTGCTCAGGCAGCGTCACGGCACCTACCTGCCGGAAGATGACAACTTCACCATTACCTCTCAGCAGGACGTGCTGGCGGTATTCGATCAGATATCCAGCATCTTGACCACTCTCCTGGCTGCGATTGCCGGGATATCGCTGCTCGTGGGCGGGATCGGGATCATGAACATCATGCTGGTGTCGGTGACGGAGCGCACGCGCGAGATTGGCATACGCAAGGCGGTGGGCGCGCGCAATTCTGACGTGCTGGTGCAATTCCTGATCGAGTCTGTCGTCCTGAGCGTCGTTGGCGGACTGCTCGGCATCGCCTTCGGCTGGAGCCTCTCCCGGCTGATCAACAGTCTTGGGGCGTTCACCGCTGTCGTAACGTGGCAGTCTGTTGCGCTCGCCGTCAGCTTTTCGTTCATCGTGGGGCTGTTCTTTGGCATATACCCCGCGCGCAAGGCCGCCCTCATGAACCCCATCGACGCGCTCAGATACGAGTGACCCGCAGCTCTGAGCCCTATTCCGGGCGGGGCGGTGTGTCCGGGGGCAACTCGCGCATCTCTGCATCCTGGGCGACCTCGCCCCGTGCCAGCATGTTGTTGAGCAACTGACGCGTCTCCTCCCGCTCCAGGAACGCTGACAGTAGCGCCTGCTTGTACCGTACAGCGCGGGCGCTCTCTTGCGCCTGGGCATCTATCCGGTCAATGAGCTTGCCTGTCATGTCGGTCATGAGATCACGCAGTTCTGCCTGCTTTTCGGCGAGTAACTCGTGCAGTTGTTCGTTCTCGAGCAACAGGGCGCTGATCACGTCACGCTGCTTGCCGCCACCAAATACGCCGATGACGCCGCCGGCTGTGAGTCTATCGCGCAGGCGCGCCGCCTGATGCTCCAGCGCGGCAATCCGCTGGTCTCGCTCGGCGATCTGGTGCTCATACTCTGCGATCACACGTTGCTTGTCCGTGCTCGTCGCCTCAAGGAGGCGTTCCAGTGTAGCCTCCTGCTGCCGCCGCTGTTCGGCCAGCGCCTGTTGCTGCTGCCGGGCGCTCCATTTGCCTCGCAGCCAGACCACGAATCCGGTGATCGCTGCGCAGACAATGATGGTCACCAGGACCTGGGGCGAAAAGATCATGTCCCAAAACGTTGGTTCAGGCATGACTGGCTCCTTGCTGGCTGGTTATCGGTCAGGCAGAGCGCCCCTGGGCGACTGCCTGCACAAAGGCTTCTGCGCGGGCCTTTAGCGATGCCCAGTCGGCCTGCGCAATCAGCCTGTCGTTGACCAGGCTGGATCCGACGCCGACACAGGATGCGCCAGCGCGAATATAGTCGGCGGTGTTCTCTGCGGTGACGCCTCCCACGGGAGCGAGACGCACCTGCGGCAGCGGGGCACACACGGCCCGAATATACGCCGGGCCGAAAGAATCCGCTGGAAAGACCTTGACGATGTCTGCACCCCATTCCCAGGCCTGCAGGATCTCGGTGGGTGTGAGGGCCCCGGGCATGCAGACGACCCCGTACCGGTGACAGATCGTGATAACGTCCGGGTTCAGATTGGGTGCCACGATAAAGCGGGCACCGGCAAGAATCGCCGCGCGAGCCGTCTCCGCATCCAGAACGGTGCCGGCTCCCATGACGACCCCGTCGCCAAGCCTGGCGCTCACGGCATCGAGAGTCTGCAGTGCCCCCGGAGTGGTCATGGTGAACTCGATGTGCCGTACGCCACCCGAGGCAATCGCTTCCGCCACCCGCAAAAGGCCGTCTGAGCTGGATAGCCGCACGATGGCGACCAGGCCACTCTCCACGATGCCGTTCAGCAGTTCGGTCCTGTCCATGAGCCCCCCCGCGATGCAGTTTCAAGCAGGAGGGATAATACGGCAGGCGGCGACGTAAGCCAACTCTGATGCGAGCCTCAACGGCGTGACTCGCGGATGCCAGAGCGCGCTGCACCTTGACACCCTGCCGCCTTTTCTGCTATCAGTAGACAGGCACGAAAATCGGAGGCCACATGAAGATTACAGGCATCAGCAGCTATCCGGTCTGGGCCGGTCACCGCAACTTGCTCTTTGTGGCCGTTGATACCGACGAGGGCGTGTACGGCGTTGGCGAATCAGGGATGACCGGTCGAGAGCTGGCCGTCATGGGTGCCCTGCAGCACCTGACGCCGCTTCTGATTGGGCAGGATCCCATGCGGATCGAGCACATCTGGCAGACGCTGTCTCGGGGAGGTTTCTTCCCGCATGATCGGATTCTCGGGAGCGCCATCGCCGCGATCGATATCGCGCTCTGGGACATCAAGGGCAAGGCGCTCGGCTTGCCCGTCTACGATCTGTTTGGCGGCCGCGTCCGAGATAAGGTGGCCTGTTATTGTCACTTGAGTGGCGGGCACGGGACTGACACGGAGGAACTGGTGCGCGACGCTCGGGCTCGGGTAGCGGAGGGTTGGAAGTTTCTGCGCTGGGGCCTGCCCAACGAGGGTGAATTGCTCTATCCTGCCAGGGCGGTACGGCAGGCCGTGGTGCAGTTCGCCGCACTGCGCGAGGCCGTGGGACCGGAGATCGAGCTCTGCTTTGACGGGCATACGCGTCTGTCGCCGCCCGATGCCGTGACACTGTGTCAGCAGGTCCAGCCGTACCGGCCCTTTTTCATCGAGGATCCCATCCGATCGGAGAGCGAGCAGGCGTACCGGATGCTCAGGAGCCGGACGGATGTTCCCCTGGCCGCCGGAGAGCAGTTCTGCAGTAAATGGGAGTTCCGGGAGCTGATCGACGGCGATCTGATTGACTATGCCCGTGTCGATCTCTGTATCGCTGCCGGATTGACGGAGGGTCGCAAAATCGCAGGCTGGTGCGAGGGTCACTATATCGACATGGCCGTGCACAATCCCCTGGGGCCGGTGGCCACGGCGGCATGTGTGCACTTTAACCTCAGCGTCCCGAATATGGCTGTGCAAGAGCAGCCTCGCAGGCCGGGAACCATGCTCACCGACGTGATCAAGAACCAGCCCGTCTGGCATGATGGCTATATCCTTGCTCCCACGGCGCCGGGCCTGGGCATTGAGCTCGATCGTGAGGCTGCTGCGGCGCATCCTTTCCAGATGGCAGAGCTGCCGCATCTGCGGCGAGAGGATGGGTCCTTTACCAACTGGTGATCTACCGGCGTTTCGTATCGCACGAGGAACGGATCATAGGAGGTAACTCATGGAGTGGTGGACGTGGCTGATTATCGCTGTGGTGATCTACCTGGTCCTGTGCCTTGTTCCCTGGCTCCTGTTCAAGCTATTCACCGCCCGTCTGGAGAAAAAGGGTGGTTTCGTAGCGGAGATCCTGCCGCGGATCAATGCTCTGGTGGATGCTGAGCGATTGCATGCCTCCCTCTGGCCAGACGAGCCGCGCCCCGGTCGTTACGAAGCCATCGATCGTGAGGCCTTGAGGCTCTTGGGCGAACTGCGCGATGGCTTGTCTCGTGTGAATGAGATTGCTGACAGGGTCGCCGCGTACACGCCTCCGAGCATAGCTGCCGGTCGCGTCTTTACCTTTGGCGCCTTTGGTCCGATGGCGGCTGCGAGAACCGCGTTGTCAGACAGGAACGACCTGGACAGCGCGATTGAGAGCGCGGAACGAACTGCAGCGGCGCTCGCGGAGCAGCAGTCCCAGGCCGCCGCGGTACCAGATCGTCTGCAGGCGGATTTGGCCGCTGCTCAGGCGGAGATACGCCGGCTATATGCGCTCTGGGAGGCCGAGATCCAGGCGGGAACCCGGGATATCCAGGCACTGGGGGACGGTCTCGCGCTGGTGGACAATGCAATGAGTGCCACCACAGAGACGGTCCGCACTTCGGGCGCTGACGAGCAGCTTGGGACCGTGCTACGTGCCGAACAACAACTCGCCATGGCGACAGAGACGATCGAGCAAGCGGAGAGGGAGCTGGATGCTATTCGCACACAGCGCACCGCGGCTCAAGAGGGTGCCGCGACGGCACATGCTGCAGTCAGTGATGTGAGCGCGCGTTGGGCGACACTGCAGGATCAGGGCGTGAAGGATCCATCAGTGGCCGCGCGGGTTTCAGAGCTGGTACGGATGGTCTCCACACTCGATGCTACGCTCGGCCAGGCCACGCCGTCCGCCTTTGAGCAGGCCATCGAGCGTGCTCGGGAAGTAAAGGCTCTGGGGTCCTCCGTTGCGGCCGAACTCGAGGCTCTCAAAGGGTCCATGACGCAAAGCGCCGAGGCTGTCTCGGAGAGTGTGGCCCTGCTGGAGCGGGCTCGTGCGCTGCTGGCCGAGTCGACGGCGGCCATGCCCGGCGTCAGTTTCGACGCGAGTACGGGCCAAATCCGCGAGGGAGAGGATATTCTGGGACAGTCTCAGAGCGCCCTTCAGTCGGGAACGCTGCATGGCTACCAGACTGCGGCGATGCTGGCGGAACAGGCACGGCAAAGGCTGCAAAGGGCTCTGGATGGCGTCACGTCTGCCGTTGAGGCAGTACAGACGCTGTATGCCGAGCGTGAGGCGGTGGACGATGCGGCGCGTGCTGCCCTGCGCGAGCGCGCCGTCACGCTGGCGAGTGAATGGGAGGTGTATGGGCGGCACTGGCATCCGGGCCGCCAGGAGGCTCTTGCCGGCGCACTGGCTTCGCTGGATGCGGCCGACGCGGCCTGGGCCACGCTTCCGGAGGCATTCCGCGCCAAGGGCGTGCTAGATCAGTCTCATCTGGCAGAGTTACAGGGAGTGATGAGATCGGTGACGGAGCATGTTGAGGCCTCTCGAGAGGCGATCGATTCCCTGAGTGCCGAGCTGGCTGCCATCATCTCGCTTCGGGAGCAGGTAGAGGCGGGCGTCGCCGCACTGGAAACGGAGACACTCCCCGCACTGGCCGATAAGCGTGATACGATGCTTCCGGAACTGGCAGAGCGGTATGATAACTGGTTACCCCTCTATCAGGAGCAGCGTGCGGCATTGGCCGATCCCGCCCAGATGGACTATGAGCGGGCAGCCACTGACTGGCTGCCCCAGGTCACCAGCGAGGCGCAGAGCATCCTGTCGGCCTATGAGGGCGACCTGGTCCACTATGGCAAGCAGCTCGAGGAGACAAGGCGCCGGCTGGAACGGAGCTGGCGGCGGTTGCAGCGCCTCGAGCCTCAACAGCCGCCCTTCCCTGAGGAGGACATCAACAAGCTCACGGAGGACGTCGCCTCCTGGATGGCCACGGGCGAGGCAGAGGCCGCCAACCCGGCAGTCCTTTCCGCGCTCGTTACCCATCAGGCCAGCGATCTCGAACGGCGTATCGATCTGGCGCGGCGCCAGATCAGCGAGGGCCGGCAGGCTCTCAGCTCGCTGGAGCGCCAGTTCCAGCAACTGGGTCAAGCGCTGCAAAAGACGCGTGCGTCGCTGCGGTCGCTGCAGAATGACACCCAGTGGCAGCAGATCACATGGGTGCTGGGCTCCGGTGAGGAGACCTGGGAACGCGCTCTGGCCGCCCGGGCGTCGAGCCAGGAGTCTGATTCGTTGGACATGGCTGTCAACGAGATGCAGCGGGCGGTCAATCTCGGGCAGGAGGCGCAGCAGATCTATGCAGGCAGTGAGCAGCAATTGCGCTCTGCGCTGGATCGCCTGAATCGCGAGTTCCGTGCCGCCACCAACGACCTGGATCGGGCGCAGCGACGTGCCAACCAGCTCAGACAGGCCGGACCGTCGGAGGAACTGGATGCGCTGGACGAACGGATCTCAAGTGCCATGAGTCTCGTCAGTATGGCACAGAACGCGAGCAACTTTGAGGACGCACTGCGTCATCTGACTGCGGCGCAGGAGGAACTGGCCCGCTCCTAGCGCGCAGGGCCGGGCTCGTTTGGTCTGGACCAGACCGGGTGCAACATGGCCCACTGAGTGGGGACCTGGAGAATGGTCTCCTCGACGAGTTCCAGCACGCGGCGGGTGTTCAGCTCGACGTCTTGCTCGCGATCGCCGGTGCGTACCATGTCCAGCGGCGGCCAGAAGGTGAGCAGGTAGGTATGGTTAGGACGTCGGATACATGACGCTACCATGATCCTTGCACCGGTTTGAAGGGCCAGTCGCACATGCCCGCGCGGCAAGGGGGCTGGTCCATCAAAGAACTGGATCGGGGGATCGTCATAGTCTATCGGGCGGTCAACACCGGTGGCGACGATGCCGCCATCGCGCAGACGGCGCAGCGCGGCGCGAAGCGACTGCACCGAGAGTGGCGTCACCACGAGGGCGCCCTTCTGCCGGAAGGTGTTTACTGCGTTCTGCGCCGGATCCTGACCCGGCAGGCTGAGCAACTGAACCTCGATATCCTGCCCGGCGACCCACTGAATACCCAGGTCAAAGTTGCCCACGTGGCCGGCCACGACGATCGTACCGGTGGGATCGCTGAACTGCTTCTGGGCGAGGTCCCAGCCAGCTGGATCAGGTGTAAGGATGCCGCTTCGCAGAAGCCTCTCCCCACGGATGTGAATCATGTCAAAGTAAGTGCAACCGAGCTCGTAGATGGCATCCTCGGCCAGACCATCGAGCATCTCTGGGCTCGCCTCGGCCATCACGTGGCTCAGGTTCTCTCGCAACATGCGGTAGGCTTTGGCGTTCCTCCGGCGCATGACTCTGGCCCCCTCGCGTGCCAGCCAGTAGCCCAGGCGCCTGGGGAGGATGCGAGCAAGCACCATGCCGACCCTGATCGGCAGTGCCGTGCGAGGGATGCGCGTGGGATTGACAGGAGCTTTGCTGCTCAACCTGCCCTCTGACCTCGCAAGCCCGGCGAAGGACTCGACAATGACCGGAAGACCCCGCACCACGCAGAACGCGGTAGCGATCCAGGAAAGGGCCATTGCCACCAGGTGGACCGTATTGACGGTTTGCATCGAGCCCCGTCCGATTTCAACAAAACTGCCAAGGGCCGCGGTTAGCGCCAGCAGCGTAAAGGCCAGCGCCTTGGCGATGCCATAGGTGCTGCGCATATAGGGGCTGCCGACCAGAAAGCTACCGATTCGCGAGGTGGTAGTGCCAAAGGGAGTGGTTCCCTGTTTGACGCCGACGGCCCGCAAGGCATCCACCACGGTCCCGCGAACGATAAAGATGATAGGTATCGCCAGAGGCACCAGGCCCATATGCGCGTAGACGACCCACATAACGAGCTCTACCGAGCGATCAGTCATAATGTCGAGGACACTGCCGAGGAGCGACTCCTCATGGCGGGAACGTGCCACCAGCCCGTCGATGGTGTCCATGACTATGAGCAGCACCACCAGCGGGACAGTCGCCAGCCTGGCCCAGGCGGAGGGCGAGGTGAGCAGGATCACGATCAGGAACAAGAGTGGAAAGCGCGACACGGTGATGATGTTTGCCATTTTCGCTCCCAGGCGAATGGTGGTGTTGCCGCCAATCTATCAAGATGTGGTCTGTTGCTTTTCGGCCTCATTACGAGCAAGAGCCATGGCCCTTTCGGCATTCTGATCGCCAGCTGTTCCCGAAAGGTGTTGCCACTCGATGTCGTGATCACCCATGACCTGGCTCAACTCCTGCCATACCTCACGATTCTTGACGGGCTGGCCGGACTGCGTTCGCCATCCCGAGCGCTCCCAGTTGGGCAGCCAACGGGTCGCCCCGTCGATCACGTACTTGGATGGGGTGTGAATGGTAACGCGCGCTCGCCCTGGCAGACTCTGGAGTCCCGCGATGATACCCCACAGGTCCATGACGTTGTTCGTCGCCATGGGCCAGCCACCCGAGCGCTGATGCTCGGCCTGGGGGCCGATGATGATTGCCCCGTAGCCGGCGGGCCCCGGATTCCCCAGTGCACATCCTCGGGCGTAGATGTGGTAGAGCGGCAAATCGCCAGCTACAGATTTGTTCCGCGTCACCGTGGTTGTCCGTGTGCGCTCGGCAGTGGCCGGGCGCGCCAGGGCAAGCCGCGCCTGGGTGGCCAGCTCGTCTGCGCGTTCGTTCCAGCGATTGCCCCGATGTCCACGGAGCCAGTGCCAATCCACCTCATGGATCTCCTGAGCGTTGAGCAGGGCACGCCAGAGATCAGCATTCTCAACCGGACTGCCGTCGGACTTGACCCAGTCGCGGGCCTGCCAGCGTGATATCCAGCGGGTCATGCCGTTGCGGAGGTAGGTGGAATCCGTATAGAGCGTCACCTTGCAGGGACGCTGGAGCAGTCTCAACGCCTCGATCGCGGCGGTCAACTCCATGCGGTTATTGGTGGTATTCGCCTCGGCACCGCTGATCTCTTTTGTACGGCGGCCGCTGATGAGGATCGCGCCCCATCCGCCGGGTCCCGGATTGGGATCGCAACCGCCGTCAGTATAGATCTCGACCTGGGAATTGACCTCAACTGGCGACACAATTTCTCCCCTGTTCTGGTTGCCTCACTGGCCGAGCCATTGTTGCTGTACTGAGTGGTGATGTCAGGAATGTCCGTGGGCTCCTGTCTCAAGCGAATCCGCAGAATCTACTGCCTACTGAGCCATCGCCCGTGCCAGTGGCAGCAGCGTTACATCGACGCTCTTTTTCCGTCCGCCGACCTCATGGAGGTCCGTGTAGGCGATAGCATCCTCGATGAGCCCCACCAGGACGCCCGTGCGGCCTTCCAGCAGCGCATCGACAGCCCCCTTGCCCAGCCGGGTGCCCAACAGCCTGTCGGTGGCCGTGGGGGTGCGGCCGCGCTGCACGTGGCCGAGGATGGTCAGGCGCAGGCTGAAACCGACCTCTTGCCGGTGCCCCTCGCAGTATGCGAGGATTTCTTGAGCGCCGTACTTGGCGCCCTCGGCCACTACAACCAGCGCCCGGCGCTTGCCGCGCTCAAAGGCCAGGCCAAGTTCTTTGGCGACTTCGGCCGGGGTGATCTCAAACTCGGGGATGCAGACGACCTCGGCACCGCCCGCGATGCCGGCCATCAGCGCCACATAGCCTGAATCGCGGCCCATGGTCTCGACGATAAAGCCCCGCCGGTGCGATTCGGCGGTGACCTTCAATCGGTCTATGGCCTCCACGGCGACATTGATCGCCGAGTCGACGCCAATGGTCACGTCGGTCCCCACCAGATCGTTATCGATGGTGGAGGCAATCCCTACCACCGGGAATCCCATGTCAGTCAGGGCGAGCGAGCCTGTCTGTGAACCGTTTCCGCCGATCACCACCAGGGCGTCTACGCCTCGCCGACGCAGATTGTCGATCGCCCGTTCACGGCCTTCCACCGTGTAGAACTCCTGGGATCTGGCACTGCCGAGAAAGGTACCGCCACGCTGGATGATGCCACCGACGTCACGCCGGGTGAGGTAGCTCATTTCGTCCGCGATCAGGCCGGCATAGCCATTGTGAACGCCATAGACCAGCAGGCCTTGCGCGCTGGCGGTGCGCACGACGGCGCGAATGGCGGCATTCATGCCGGGGGCATCTCCACCACTGGTGAGTACGGCGATCTGCTTCATCTGGGCTCTCTCCTCCATACCGAGCCGGTCGCGGGCTTGTCGTTGCAGGCGTCCCTCGCGCGGATAGTGCGTGCGGCGAGTAAGAACGATGGGGACGCATACATGCACGCCACCATTCTAGCGGTTTGAGGCTTGCTGTGTCAACCCGCGGTATTCGCCCGGTACGAGTTGTTTCGCCAGCCGAGGCGCAGCCGGAGAGCACCAAAACAGGGACTATCCCCGAACGTGGTATACTTAATGTGGAGGTCTCGCATGGTTACTCGGACGGTTCGCATCCGTTCGTGGCTCCTGATAATACTGGCGCTTGGTCTTTTCATCCTTCAAGTATTTTCGCCTGCCAGGGCGATCTTTTTCGTCTTTGTTGCACTGGCCAGTGTCCTGGCCATGTCTTATCTGTGGGCCTGGACGCTATCGCGGCGCGTCTCGATTCAGCGTCTCCGGCGCTATGGCTGGGCACAGGTAGGCGACATTCTGCAGGAACGCTGGATCATGCACAATGACGCGTGGGTGCCGCTTCTCTGGGCTGAGGTGCGTGAGTTCAGCGATCTTGTGGGCTATGACGCGACGCGCGCAGTTGGGCTGCCCGCGCGCTCCTCGCACCAGTGGACCACGCAGGGGACGTGCCGCATGCGCGGTCTATACACCCTCGGTCCCCTGGTGGTGACGATGGGCGATCCCTTTGGGCTATTTGAAGTCCAGCTTCGCGATAGCCACACGGATAGCTTTGTAGTCTACCCGGCTGTTGTGCCGCTCTCCGATCTGCTGCACGAGCGCGGCCTCGACCGTGGGGCGGGGCGCGCCTCGGTGCGCAGTCTTGCGTTCACAACCAACGCCTCCTCTGTGAGACCATATATGCACGGCGATGCGCTCAAGCAGATTCACTGGCGTTCGACGGCGCGGCGATCGCTGCCGGGCGCTGAGACGCTTCTGGTCAAGGTGTTCGATCGCGAGCCCTCGGGCGACCTGTGGATCGTGATGGATATGGATCGGGCCGTGCACGTTGGAGAGGGTGCAGAGTCTACAGAGGAGTACGCCGTGACCCTGGCCGCATCGCTCGCGAGCCAGGCTATCCACGAGGGCCGCGCTGTGGGCCTGATTACGCACACAGCCTCACCGATCCTGATTCCACCTCGCAAGGGGTATGAGCAGCTTTGGGAACTATTGCGCGTGCTTGCCCCGGTCCATGCCGTCTCCAGGATGAACCTGCAGGACCTTTTGTCGCTGGCGATGCCGGCCCTCAGCCGCAACATGTCTGTGGCGGTCATCACGCCTTCGGCTGACCCGGGCTGGTTTGAAGGTCTGGGTATGCTGCTTACTCATGGGATCACGCCAACGGTCATGTTGATGGATGGTTCCAGCTTTGATGGCGGGCCATCTGTCGCGGGAGTGCGGGCGGCGCTGGCCGATCTCGGTGTGCCGTCGCACGTGATTGGAAAAGGCGATGGCCTCCGTCCGGATCTGCGGGCCGCACAGGAGCCAGAGTACAAGGTGCTCGGCACCGGGCGCGTCGTCGTTGTGAACCCTCGCGCACAGAGTGACTGGGTACCGGTAGGCCCTGGAGTAGAGCCGCAATGACAACGGGCACACTTGTCAGGCGTCGGGCCAGATTTGACTGGCTTCTTTACCTGTTGGTCTTTGTCGCCATTGTGACGCTGCCACTGAGCATCCTTTCCAGCGGGTGGGTACCGGAGGCGGAACGGTTGCTGCTGCCCGCGTTGTGGAGCAGCATCCTCGCGGCGATTCTGGCGCGGTCGCGCTGGACGAGCTGGGTGTGCTGGGCCGTCGGCCTGACGCTGGGTCTTTTTTACGCCGCTCAGTACGCTACCGCCGTCCTGCCGAGCCTTGGCCTGTTGCTCGGAGATGCTGTGGGCGCTGTAGGCTGGTTGGTTGAATGGGCAGCGTCCGGTACGATGCCCTCACCCGGGCCTTTTGCTGAGACCGTGACGCATGTCGTCGCCAATGCAGAGGCGAGCGCCGCCGCGTTGCGTTCCTGGTTCTCGGTGGTGCGCGTTGGGGGCGTGAGCGAAGACGTCACTGTGCTCTGGTTTCTGGTGTCGCTGGCGACATGGGTTCTGGGCTGGAACGCAACCTTTGAGATGATCCGCAACGAGCGCCCGATGGCGGCGTTATTGCCACTTGGGATTGTTGTGGTGGCCAACTCTGCCGTAACGCGCCTCAGCCTGGTACACGTGCAGGTCTATATCGGTACCATGCTTGTTATTCTCGCCTATGCCAATATGAACCGGATGCATGCCATCTGGGAACGCTTCGGCGTAGATTTTTCTACCGAACTCAAGCGCGACTCTCTCGTTGCGGGCGCAACAATCGCAGTGCTCGCCCTTGTGTTGGCGCTTGCCATGCCGTACACCACCTACAATCGCGCGGTGTATGCTTTCTGGGACCGTTTCGGGCCAACGCTAGAGTCCATCTATGACGAGTTGGACCGTGTGTTCGCCGGCCGCGATCCCATTCCCGAGCCAGAGTCTCCCAGTTCTCGGGAAATCGCCTTGGGGGTGCTGCCGCATGATGTGGGCCTCGGTGCGGGAGTGACCGATCGCACGGTGATGATGGTCACCATCAGTGATCCTCCGCCACCGCCTGTCGATGTGTTGGAAGAGATGGCCGCTTCTGAGGCAATCGATCCGCGTCGTTTTGTGGAACGGCGTTACTGGCGACAGCGGACGTATGATGTCTATACCGGCAGTGGTTGGGATACCAGCGAGCGTAACACCCGGTCCTTTGCTCCGCAGCAGAGCTGGACAGAGATCGTGTACCCCTTTACGGTTGTCACGCAGACCTTTACATTGCGCGAGGTCCGCGGCAATGTGGTCTTTGCCATCAACGAGCCGGTATCCGTGGACCACGACTACCAGGTGCTGTACAGGGGAGAGGACGATTTTGTCGCGCTGGCGGTCGACGCTGATGAGTACACGGTGGTCTCGTACGTGCCACAACCCACCGTCGAGGAACTGCGCGCGGCCGAAGATGCTTACCCCCCGGAGATCGCTGAGCGATATGTGGCGCTGCCCGAGATCCCTGCGCGGGTGGCGGCACTTGCCCAGGAGATCGTCGATACGGCGGGTGCTGTGACACGTTACGACAAGGCGCGTGCCATCGAGAGCTATCTGCGCGGGTATACCTACGATCTGGAGGTTGCCCCGCCTCCTCTGGACCAGGACATTGTCGAGTACTTTTTGTTCGATCTCCAGCGGGGCTACTGCGACTATTCGGCCAGTGCCATGGTCGTGATGCTTCGCTCGGTGGGCGTCGCCAGCCGGTATGCCTCGGGTTACGGCATGGGCACCTATGACTATGCGGAGGAGCGCTGGCGGGTGACGGGGCAGAACGCCCATGCCTGGGCAGAGGTCTACTTTCCGGGGCTGGGCTGGATCGAGTTCGAGCCAACGCCCACCGAGTTGCCGCGCACGTTCGCCGGTGGAGACGAGAGCTACGCGTTGCCAGATCGTCCCGTCATGAACGAGCCAGCCCCAGCCGTAGAGATACCGTGGCGTGGGATCGGAGGCGGCGCGCTCGTGCTGGCGCTGGCGGCGGGCCTGGCCCTGGCAGTCTCGGGAAGCGTTCCGTACCGGCCCCGCAGTGGCATGGATAGCCAGCAGGTCATCTGGCGCATATACGCAGCTCTGGTACGCAGAGCTTCCTGGTTGAATCTGTATCCACAGAATGGCCAGACGCCGGGCGAGTTCCTGGCATCGCTGGCAGACGAACTGGAAGCGCGAGGTTCCTATGCAGGTGCCATCGCGCGCGACGTCAGTGCGATCAGTGCGGCCTATGTGCGTGCGCGCTATGCCAGTGGCGCTCCGACGGAGCAGGATCGCGACCAGGCACTCATGGCCTGGAACCGGCTCAAGCCGGCGATGTTCAAGCTGCTGTTTGTGCGCGCTCGGCGAGCTCGGGCGTAATCTGTCGGGCGAAATGTGCAGGCCGCCCCCATCGGGGGCGGCCTGTGAATATACTGCCGACGGGCACCAGCGCGATCAGTCGCCAAAGGCGGCGTCAAAGGCCACCGAGGAGGCAGGAAAGTCGACCTTGCGTGTGAACTCGGCGGCATCTCGTGCGCCAAACTCACGATCCATCCCCGAGTCTTCCCACTCCACAGAGAGTGGCCCCTGGTAGTTCAGACGGTTGAGCTCGCGGATGATCGCCTCAAAGTTGACATCCCCGTGGCCCGGCGAACGGAAGTCCCAGCCGCGGTGCGGAGAGCCAAAGTTGAGATGCGAGCTGAGGATACTCGCGTACCCATCAAGCATCACAGCAGAGTCCTTCATATGCACGTGATAGATCTTGTCCGGGAACTCTTGCAGGAAGCGGACTGGATTCACACCCTGCCAGATCAGATGGCTCGGGTCAAAGTTGAATCCAAAGGCCTCACGATAGTTCAGGGCCTGCAGGGCACGCCTGGCAGTGACGATATCGTACGCGATCTCTGTCGGGTGTACCTCAAGCGCGAAACGGACGCCCATTTCGTCATAGATGTCGAGGATCGGATTCCACCGATCGGCGAAATCCTTGTAGCCAGCGTCGATCTGGTCCATCCCGGTCGGCGGGAAAAAGTAGAGTAGACGCCAGATGCTGGAGCCTGTAAAGCCATTCACGACGGACACGCCAAAGGCTTTGGCAGCGCGGGCGGTATCAGCCATCTCCTGCGCTGCACGCTGGCGCACGCCCTCCGGGTCACCGTCGCCCCACAGGCGAGGCGGCAAGACCGACTTGTGGCGCTCATCGATGGGATCATCGCAGACACACTGTCCGACGAGGTGATTGCTGATCGCCCAGGACTTGAGGCCGTGTTTGTTCAGGATATCCCAGCGACTCTGGATGTAGCCATCTTCAGAAAGGGCGCGATCGACCTCAAAGTGATCGCCCCAGCATGCCAGCTCCAAGCCGTCATAGCCAAAGCTTGCCGCCTTTTCTGCGACAGTGTCCAGCGTCAAGTCCGCCCACTGGCCGGTAAATAAGGTAACTGGTCTTGCCATTGTTGTGTGCTCCTCTCTGTTATTTTGGTATCAAGCCGGCTCAGATCATACCGGTGGGTTGTAAGGCAGCCACTTGATGTCGGATTGCGAGCTCTCGACCACTTTGTGGATAAAGTATACGCCCCGGGCACCCTCTCTGGGGCCGGGAAAGTCGCTGGCCAGTTTGTCAGGTGTCACACCCGAGATCTTGGCCCGGATGGTGTCCGCGAACGCCTTGTATATGTTGCCAAAGGCCTCAAAGTAACCTTCCGGGTGTCCGGTAGGAATGCGGCTGGCGGCGGCCGCCTCTTCATACAGATACCCATTGCCGCGCTTGTAAATCTTGACCGGCTCCGTGTTGCTCACCACGTAAAGATAGTTGGGGTCCTCCTGCTCCCAGCGCAGGCCCGCCTTGGTACCCCACACGCGAATCTTGAGCCCGTTCTCTTCTCCGACCGCGATCTGAGACACCTGCAGAATGCCTTTGGCTCCATTCTTAAAGCGCAAAAGGACGTTGCCATCATCATCCAGCAGGCGACCCGGTACGAAGGTGGTGATATCCGCGCAGATGGCCTCGATCTCGAGCCCCGTGATGTAGCTCATCAGGTTCTCAGAGTGGCTGCCGATGTCTCCGATCGCACCCGCGATACCGGAGCGCGCCGGGTCGGTCCGCCATTCGGCCTGCTTTTGGCCGACCGCTTCTATCCGTTCGGAAAGCCAGCCCTGGGGGTATTCCACGATCACCTTGCGGATCTCGCCCAGCTCGCCTTCCTCAACCATCCGGCGTGCCTGCTTGACCATCGGATACCCTGTATAGTTGTAGGTCACAGCAAAAACGATGTCGTTATCCTCGGCCGCTTTGACCAGGTCCATCGCTTGTTCAACGGTGTGGCAGAGCGGTTTGTCACAAACGATGTTGAATCCTGCGTTGGCAAAGGCCAGCGAGACGGGATAGTGCACGTGGTTTGGTGTGACAACCGACACAAAGTCCAGGCGCTTTTCAGGGGGCATCGCGGACTCTGCCTCCAGCATCTCCTGCCAGGAGCCATAGATCCGGTCTTCAGGAACGTAGAGGTCGCGGCCGCTCTCCAGCGATTTTTCCGGTGTGGAGCTAAAGGCCCCCGCGACCAGTTCGACACCTCCGTCCAGCATCGCCGCCCGACGGTGCACCGCACCAATCATGGCCCCACGCCCGCCGCCGACCATACCCATGCGCAGCTTGCGGGGGAAACGCTCCTCTGCCTGTTTGGCAGTGGCACTGCCCAATGCGTCACTCATTGCTCGCTCCTTTCACCTGCATTGTGATACAAGATTGATCTTGGTGTTCCAGGCCGAGCGGCCCGGAACAGATCACCGATTTGTGCTCGCATCAATTCTGTACGGGCTAGCGGCATCTGTCAAGCCCTCGTCTCGTCTGGGCCCAGCGCAGGCCGTAATCAACCTCGCTCAGGTGTTGTTGTTCCTGTCATATATCTCGAGTGCGATATCATCAAAGGATTGCATCGCCTGTGAGAAAGAAGCCCCTGTGGCAACAAGACCGGGCAGGGAACCATAGTCTGCCGGCGCGACGCCGTCCTCCAGGTAGGCCTGTGCAAAGTAGGGCACTTGCAGCAAGCGCTCCATAATCTCTGCTGGAACGGGCTCGTCGATTGTTGCCCTGAGGGTGGCATCCGCATAGCCCTGCATGAAACTGGCGAGGATGTTGGGAAAGATGGTGAGCACGGTGTCGCCTCCTGCCAGCTGCTCCAGATGCCAGATATGTCCCCTGCCGTCCAGTAAGGGTCCAGGGCGCATGGAAGCAAGAAGCAGCTTGGTCTCCATCTGCTGTTCCCGGAGCAGACGGTAGGCTTGGCGGGCGACGGCTACGCCTGCCCAGCGACGATCGCTCTCACTCAGCTGGACGCCTGCCTCCAGGGCCTGTTCGTTGAATGCTGGCGCATCCTCCATGCGACCCAACATCAGCGTCGCCATAGACCTGGTGCGGGAGAGATCAACATCCGTTTCCCGCGCGACAGCCATGCCGGCGCGGGCAGCCTTTGCCGTGGACATGATCTGGCTGACACTAAACCCGAGCGTCGCATTGGTTGAGATGCCCAGCGAGGACAGAATCCGGATGCCGTCGATGCCAGCCTCCGTTGCGGGCATCTTGACCATCACGTTGGGGCAGATGGCATGCAACTCGACGCCCTGTTGAACCATTGCGTCGCGGTCGTGCAAGAGGCGAGGGTCTACTTGCCCGCAGATCTGTCCCACGGCGCCATCGGACTGCTCCCAGAGCGGCAGCACTCGCTCCGCGCCGCGGCGCAGCACCTCGCAGTAGAGTGCCCAGGCCAGCTCCTGAGCGTTGCCCAGGTCGTTTCGCTGCTGCTCAGCCCACCGTACCCACTGCGTGCGGTCGTGCTCGACAGCCTCCAGCGCCAGAGGAGGGTTAGTGGTGCACCCTCGGAGGACCCCATCGAGCGAGGTAAAGGTCAGCTCATCGAGCGCGGCAAGCAGGTGAGGATAATCCGTCCATGCCGACAGGGTCTCATCCCGCCACCGGGCAAACACGAGCGGTGACGAATCCCACCAGATCTCTGTGCCGGGATGAAGCTCTGACAGCCGACGTAAGGCAGATCGTGTGCTCATGGTACCAGGCCCCTTTGCTTTGCCAGGCAGCGTTGCCCGTCATGGTCGGATGTGATAGTCGCCTTGAACGATCCACTTGTAGGTGGTGAGCTCTTGCAGTCCCATTGGGCCGCGGGCATGCATGCGCTGCGTCGAGATGGCCACTTCTGCTCCCAGGCCGAGCTGTCCGCCATCGGTAAAACGCGTGCTTGCATTGACATAAACAACCGAGGAGTCCACGGCATCCAGGAATCGCATCGCGTTGGTGTAATTCTCGGTAAGAATCCCATCAGAGTGGCTGGTGCCATACTGGGCGATGTGCGCGATCGCTTCGTCGAGCGAACCAACCACTTTGACCGACAGGGCGAGAGACAGGAACTCGTGGCCGAAATCCCCTTCGCCTGCTGGCGCCAGGAGATCGCCATCGATACCGGCGTGGCGGGCCGCTTCAAGTGACGCGGTGTCGCAGAGCACCTTGACGCCCTGAGCATGCAGGGCGCGAACCATCTCCGGCACAAATGCGCCGACAACATCCTGGTGTACGAGCACTGTGTCCAGTGCATTGCACACCGAGGGCGCCTGGATTTTAGCATTGACGATAAGTGGGATCGATTTGGAGAGGTCAGCGGAGCTGTCAACAAAGAGGTGACAGACTCCAATGCCGCCGTACACCACCGGCATCCGGGCATGTTCCTTGACGAGATTCTGCAGCTGTTGCCGTCCGCGCGGGATGACCAGATCGATCATGTCATCCATATGCAGCAGTTCAGGCACGAGCGCATGGTCGGTGGAGGTCACCAGTTGGACGGCGTTTTCGGGAAGCCCGGTGTCCCGGCAGGCACCGCGCACCAGTTCGACCAACACCTTGTTCGTCTCCAGACTCTCTTTGCCGCCACGGAGAATGATGCTGTTGCCCGTCTTGATGCCCAGTGAGCTGATCTCGACGGTGACGTTGGGGCGTGACTCAAAGATGACGGCGATGACGCCCAGGGGCACGCGCTTTTTGGCGATCCGCAGCCCATTGGGCAGTGTCGCGCCATCGAAAACCTCACCGACCGGGTCTCGCAGCCCGGCCACCGAGCGGCAGCCAGCGACCATGGCGGCGAGGCGGGAGGGATTCAGCGTGGAGCGATCGAGCAGGAAAGGGGGGAGGCCCAGACTGGCGGCCGCCTCCAGGTCCGTGCGGTTGGCAGCCCAAAGCGTGTCACCCACACTCTCCAGACGCCTGGCGATCTCGAGCAGTGCGTCGGTACGCTTCTGGGCGGGTGTCAGGCCGAGCGCTCGCCCGGCGACTCTGGCATCGAGGGCCATCTGTCGTATGCTCAAGGTCATTATTGCCTCCCTGTTCCGCGTTCCTGCCGGCTAGATGATGGCCATGTTGTTGCGATGGATCACCTCTGGCCCATAGTCATATCCAAGGGTCTCTGCCAGCTGCCCTGACTGCTGGCCCATGATACGCTTCAGGTCTGCCGAATCATAGTTCGCCAGGCCTCGGGCGATCTCGCGGCCCGTTCCATTGCGCACTGAGACGATCTCGCCCCGTGAGAACGCTCCTTCGATCCCTGTCACACCCACCGGCAGCAGGCTACGGCCCTGCTCGAGCAAGGCCCGGCAGGCGCCATCGTCGATGAAGATGCTGCCTGGCGTCACGGACTGCGCGAGCAGCCATCGTTGCCGCCCTTCGGCGGGGGTGATGTGCACCGGGAACCAGGTGGCCGGGGCGCTGCCCTCCAGCACACTGGCAATCACTCGCTCGCGGCTTCCATTGGCGATCACCACTGTTGTGCCACTGTGAACAGCCAGGTCGGCCGCCAGAATCTTGGTGTACATCCCACCGATACCTACGCCGGAGCGGCTGCCGTGAGCCAGCTGGTAGATGGAGTCGTCGATCACCGGCACGCGCTCGATCAGCTTTGCATCGGCGTTGCGTGAGGGATCCGCGGTGTATAGCCCGTCGGTGTCGGTCAACAGGATGAGCAGATCGGCGTCGATCAGGTTGGCCACCATCGCAGCCAGGCTGTCGTTCTCGCCGACCTTGATCTCGTCCGTCGCGACCGCATCGTTCTCATTGACAACGGGAACGATGCCGCGCTGCAACAGCGCGTTGAATGTGTCACGGACGTTGAGATAGCGCAGGCGATCCTCGATGTCCTGGCGGGTGAGCAGTACTTGTGCCACCGTCAGGCCGTAGAGCTCAAAGTAGCGTTCCCACAAGCTCATCAGCCTGCTCTGCCCGACAGCGGCGAGCATCTGGCGGAAAGGAATGCTCCTGCGGCCCGTCGGTGTGTTCAGGTGCTCGCGTCCCGCCTGCTGGGCGCCGGAGCTGACCAGGACAACAGAAGTGCCTGCGGTCATGACGTCATGAATCTGCCGTGCCAGGTCGACCATGCGGGGGGCGTTCAGGCGCGCCGTCCCTGCAGTTAGTGTGCTCGTTCCAACCTTGACCACAACCCGTCGCCACTTGCGGGCCCGTTCCTCTTCTGTCACTCGAAGGCCACCTTTTACATTTGCCGCGATTATAACATGAGCCCTGAAGCATACCAAGTGCTCGGACCCGCGGCCTGTTCGATCGCCTTGCCACTGCGTGCCTCTGGGCGCGGCTCCATGATGCGACGTTTGCGTCTTGGCACCGGTTTCGCAGACGCCTCGTGCGTGTTATACTGAGGACGTTCTGCCTGCATGCCACAGGATTCATGGAGGTGCTGCCCTGAAGGTCCCAATGAAGCGTCTGAGTCGAATGCTTCCTCGCCCGCGCGGCGTCGAGGAACGGAATATCCTGCTCCTCTATGCCGAGGTCATCTTTGCAGGAATACTCGCCGCTGCGGCGTCTTTTAACGCGACGTACGTCCTGCGCTCGGGCGGCTCAGCGACTCTGGTGGGATTGTTGTCCTCGCTTCCAGCGCTGGTTGCCGTCTTTCTCTTTCTACCTGCGGGGCGGCTTTTGGAGCGTCAGTCCAGTTATCGTCCCCTGGTCGTCTGGAGCCTGCTGGGCGCCAGGATTGGCTATCTGGCTTTGGCGCTGTTGCCTTGGATCACTTCCAGCGGCGTGCCTGAGATCACTGTCGGCATCCTCGTTGCGATGGCCATACCGTCAGTGATCTTTTCCACAGGATGGAACCCGTTGCTCGCGGATGTTATCCCAGAGCGCCAGCGGGCGACCGTTTTCTCCTGGCGGAGCATTCTTAGCAGCGGCACCATTGCGGTATCCACCTATCTGATCGGACGGGCTCTCGAGCGCGGTTCTTTTCCAACCAACTACCAGTGGATGTACGGCATCGGCCTTGCCGGTGGGCTGGTGAGCACCTGGTTAATCTCCAGGGTGCGGGTACCTGAGACGCCTCCCGCCGAGGTCCCGCTGCTCCATACCCGTGTATCCCTGCGCCAGGGGATTACTGCGTCCATGCAGGAGAGCCCGGCCTTTGCGCGGGTGATCGTCAACACCCTGGTGTTCAATCTGGGGGCGTGGATGGTCGGCCCTCTGTACGTTATTTACTATGTGCAAGAGCTGGGTGCAACCGATGGGTGGATCGGCTTGCACACAACGCTCATTCACCTGGGGATTATGCTTGGTTACTGGGCATGGCGCCGCATCAACCACCGCATCGGGGATCATCCGGCGTTGCTGATGGCGTTGCCCTTTGCAGCTGCGTATCCCGTGTTGGTCGGCGTGCTGCCTTATCTGCCTGTGTTGCTTCTGGTGGGGTTCCTGGGGCATTTGTTCATGTCCGGGGTCGATCTGAATCATAGCCTGATCTTTATGCGTCGCCTGCCTCCGATTCACAGACACACCGGCATGGCTTTTTACAGCATGGTGATGAACCTGGGCGCCTTTGTTTGCCCCATCATCGGGGTGGCACTGGCGGGGGCAATCGGCATCCGCAACGCTCTGATACTGGGCGGCGTGCTGAGGGCGGCAGGCGTCGCGCTATTCTACCTGCGGCCCGTGGATGAGGGGGGCGTCACCAGTGCCTCTATTGGCGAAGCCTTTGGAGCGATTTTGCCCGCGAGGCGGCGCTATCCTCACGTGTAGAAAAGGAGTGCGAGAGCGATGACCGATGGGCTCAGTACTGATCGGAAAAGGGTGCTCGTGATTGCGGCGCACCCGATGATCCAGAATTCGGCTGCGCGGCCACGATGGCCAAGTGGGCGGCGCAGGGGCAACAGGTAGATTATCTGCTGCTGACCAGTGGCGATCAGGGTAATCGCGACTGGCTGATGCATCACGGTGAGGTCGCGGCGTGGCGCGAAGAGGAGCAGCGCGCGGCAGCAGAAATCCTGGGCATCAACACCGTTACCTTCCTGCGCTATCCGGACGGTATGTTGGTCAATGACATGGATCTCCAGAGGCGGCTATGCGGTCTGATCCGTGCCTTTCGGCCGCACGCTATCGTCACCATCGATCCCTGGCGACCCTACCAGCTTCACCCGGACCATCGCGTCGCGGGCTATGCGGCCCTGGACGCTGCGCGAGGCTCTCACGCCTGGCATCTTTTCCCGGAGCAGCTCAACGGTCTGGAGCCCTGGCGTGTGCAAGAGATCTATCTCTTTTGGACGAATGCCTCAGACTACTGGGAGGATGTCAGTGACTATATGGATCTGCGCTGTCAGTCGTTGCGCCAGCATGTAAGCCAGCTGCGTGGCAATGAGGACGGCGTAGAGGCTCGCGTGCGTCAGTCGGCGCGCGATACCGGCGAGCCCCTGGGTTACGCCTACACCGAGGCGTTCGACGGCTAGTGACCGGCTAGATCGTGAAATCGGACTCATAGAGCAGGCCGGGAGGCTCGACTGTATGGCCTCCCGGTCGCTATGCATAGCATCCAATCAGCCGACGCCCTGGAGCACAAACCGCTGGATATCTGACTCGGCGCGCATGTCGTCCAGCCACTCGATAAAGGCCATCTGCTGCAACTGCTGGCGGCTCGCCTCTGAGAGCGGCCGTGTTTCCTTTTCCAGCACTTGGATGATATGGAAACCGTAGGTCGTCGTCACCACGTCACTGACCTCGCCAACCTCCAGCGCAAAGGCGGCGTCCTCAAACTCTGTGACCATCATACCTCGCGGGAACCAGTCCAGATCGCCGCCCAGCGGAGCCGTGCCGGTGTCCTCTGAATTGGCCTCTGCAAGCGCGGCGAAATCGGCACCCTCGCCGATCTGCTTTACCAGATCCGCGGCCAGATCCGGGTCAGTGACAAGAATGTGGCGCGCGTGGACCTGTTCGGCTTCAGCAGGCGTGGTCTGCGCGAGGATCAGCCCGTTGACCAGCAGGGATTGTGCGATGATATCCCTAAAGGACTGCTCGGTCAGGCCCACGGTCTCGAGATACTCCTCCCAGGATACATAGCCCTGGCTCTCCATAATGCTCTGCTGCACCTCGAAAGCCATGCCGGCCAGTTCGGCTTCATCCACAACGATACCATCACGTTCGGCGCCCTGAGCGATGAGCTTCATCTCAATGAGCTGTTCGGTGACTTCTGATTGCACCTGCATCACAAGCGCGGCCATGTCTTCACTCGCCCAGTCGATGTCGTACTGGGTCGCCAGGCCATCCATGCGCAGGCGCATGTAGGCCTTGAGCTCGTCAACGGTGATATTCTCCCCGTTGACTGAGGCAACGACGTCGCCGTCTTCCGGATGGACCATGCGCGATAGCGCGTCGGTGATAGCGGGCTTGCGGGCACGGGCCTGGTCGGCCAGACTCGGCGCAGGTGCAGGCGTGCCTGTGTCTGTGCTTGCGGAATCGGCGGCCGGCTCCAGTGTCACGGTTTCCTGCTCTGGACTGGCCTGGATAGGCGTAGAAGTAGCCTCAGCGGTAGCCTGGATCGTGGCTTCGATGGTAGCGGCGGACTCCGGGGTGGGGGCCGTTTCCGAGGCCTGCCCACAGGCTGCCAGGCCCAGCAGCAGCGCCGCGAGTAGTAGAATGCGAAGTGAGGTCGTGCGTTTCATCTGTTCCTTCTTGCTAAATCACAGTATCGTATCCAACGTGCAAACATTTTTAACTATATCACGGAGACGCACGCTGGCCAATTTCCGTGGCCTGGCAGCGTTGGCCGCCGCTGCCGCGCCTGCTATAATCAGGGCAGGCCCAGTCTCCGGGAGGTGATGATGGACACGAGCAACCAGACTCCAGAGCAAGTGGACGTCCTGCTGGCGGGGGGAACGGTCATTACGATGGATGCGCGCCGGAGCCTGATCACGGATGGTGCCGTGGCCATCCGGGGTAACGATATCGTCGCCGTGGGCCCCTTGAAGGAGCTGGCGGCTCGCTTTCTCGCGGCGGAGACGGTTTATTGCGAGCACGACCTGATCCTGCCGGGCCTTATCAACACGCACTCGCATGCCCCTATGAGCCTGCTGCGCGGGTTGGCCGATGATCTGCGCCTGGATGTGTGGCTCTATGGCTATATCCTTCCGGTGGAGCGCGCCTTTGTCACCCCCGAGTTCTGCTTTCTGGGCACCTCGCTCGCTTGCGCCGAGATGTTGCGCGGCGGCACGACCTGTTTTGTGGATATGTACTACTTTGAGGAGGAGGTGGCCTGGGCGGCGGCAGAGGCCGGCATGCGCGGCATCTGCGGTGAGACCGTCGTCAAGTATCCGACGCCAGATGCTGCCAGCTACGAAGAGGGGCTCCAGTACTGCGAGGACTTTGTCGGGCACTGGCAGGGACATGATCTGATCGTAGCGGTACCCGCGCCCCACTCGATCTATATGACCACGCCAGAGCTCTTGCAGGCGACCACTCAGATTGCTGCCGCAAATCGAGTGCCTCAGCTTATCCATGTGGCAGAGACGCTCGACGAGACCGAGGCGCTGGTTGCACAGTCGGCGCTGCGACCGGTGCGCTGGTTGCAGGAGCACGGCCTTCTGGAACACCCTCTGGTCGCGGCGCATTGCGTGCATGTCAACGCGGAAGAGATTCAGTTGATGTCTCGTTACGGCGTGGGCGTCGCACATAACCCGACCTCGAACCTCAAGCTGGCCAGCGGTATTGCCCCGGTTGCAGAGATGCTGCGCCGCGGTGTGCACGTGGGCATCGGCACCGATGGTTGTGCCAGCAACAACGATCTGGACATGTTCGAAGAGATGCGTCTGGCAGCGCTGCTGCCCAAGGTGGTGACGGGCAGCCCGGTGGCGGTGCCGGCCGAGGATGCGCTGGCGATGGCCACGATCGAGGGGGCCAGGGCGATCGGGATGGATCACCTCATCGGATCGCTGGAGGCGGGCAAGCGCGCGGACATCATCGTGGTGCGAGGCGATGCTGTGCACTCACGTCCGGCGTTCTCGACGTCGCCGGCCAACATCTATTCGCGCCTGGTCTATACAACTCAGGCCAGCGATGTGCGCCATGTGTATGTCAACGGGCGGAACGTCGTGCGTGATGGTCAGGTACTCTCAGTCGATCTCGCGCATGTGCTGGCGCGCGCGCAGGATCTCGCGGACGAAATCAGCCAGTTCTTTGTGGAACGGGAAACTTCGGTGCTGGAAAAGCTCGTGGACATCGCTCCTCTGGAGCAGCGAGAGACCTTTGAGGTGCAGGCCAAGGGCGTCCTGAGAGATGAGGAGCTGTTTCGAAGGGGTATGGAGCATCCCGAGGTCCACCAGATCTCCCATACATCCAGGGATCAGTTCGACACCTACTTTTTCTTCTCGGGTCCAGACGGCCAGCGACTTCGCTACCGAGAGGACCAGGTGCTCCAGAGAGATGGCAGTATCGAGCCAATCTACAATCTCGTCCTCACCGGACCGGCCAAGGAGGCAGTGTACCAGCACAGCGTCGTTCTCAGCCGCTCGAGCTATACGGCCGAGGCTAACCGCAGCCTGCGCTTTTATCGGGAGTACTTTGCTCCCGAGCACGAGATAGAGATTTGCAAGCATCGGGAGAGGTACCATATTCGTTACAAGGGACTGGACTTTGCGGTGAACCTGGACAACGTGACGACGCCGCAACAGGCAGGCCCCTATGTCGAGGTCAAGAGCCGGACGTGGTCGCAGCAGGATGCGGTGCGCAAGGCCGGCCTGATCGGGGAGCTGCTGGCGATCCTCGGCGCGCAACCAGAGGACATGCTTCCGAATGATTATGCGGATCTGTTCGGGGATAAGACTGACGACGTCCCGTCATCAGAGGGGATCGCTTGACCGTGGGCCCAAGTGACTCTAGAGTACGTACCATATCGTGACGCCGCCGGGGGTACGACACGGCGCGATACAAGTCGACGCAGGAGGGACGATGGCTGTCCGTGACATTGACGCATTGCGAGAACGTGCCGCAGAGCTGCGCACCGAGATCATCCGCATGATGGGAGCCAACAAGGCCCATCATTTCGGTGGCTCTCTGTCAGCAGCGGATCTGGTCACCGCAGTGTACTTTTACCGGATGAACTATGATCCAGCGAGGCCGGACTGGCCGGAGCGAGATCGCTTTATCATGAGCAAGGGCCATTGCGTACCGGCGCAGTATGCCGCGCTGGCGATGCTGGGCGTCTTTCCGCGCGAAGAGCTCGCCACCCTGAAGAAACTGGGTACACGGCTGCAAGGGCATCCGGCATCACATCTCTTGCCTGGCATCGAGGGCTGCACGGGCTCGCTGGGGCAGGGACTCTCCTTTGCCAATGGCATGGCGCTGGCGGGGCGCATGAGGGGTCTCCATTACGACGTCTACTGTCTGATCGGCGATGGTGAGACACAAGAGGGCCAGATTTGGGAGGCCACTCGCACGGCGGCGGTACAGTGTCTCGGGAATGTCACCGCCATCCTCGACAGAAATGGTCTCAAGGCGATGGATACATCGTACTGTGGCAAGGATTTGGCGGGGCTGGATGCCAAGTTTGAGGCTTTTGGCTGGCATGTGCGCGAGATCGATGGCCACGATATGAGCGAGATCTGTGACGCACTGGACTGGGCGCATGAAACAACAGATGCTCCCTGTCTCATCGTGGCGCGCACCGTCAAGGGCAAGGGCGTGCCCTTCATGGAGGGCGGCCCGGACTATCACAATGTGGCATTGACACCGGAGCAGGTGACCGAGGCGCTGGCAGCTGTGCAGTCCGGACGCGGCCCGGCGAAGGAGGCATAGGGTGAGCGACAAACGTGAGACGCGGCATGTCTATGGCGAGGCGCTGCTTGAGGCCGGACGCTCGAACGATCGAATCGCTGTACTTGACGCTGACTTGTACCGGTCGACGCGCACAGTGCTGTTCCGCGACGCGTTCCCTGAGCGATTTGTGGACATGGGTATTTCAGAGATGGACATGGCCAGCACCGCGGCCGGTCTGGCTGCCAGTGGGATGATCCCCTATGTCAATACCTTTGCGATGTTTATCACAGCGCACTGCTATGACCAGATTCGGACTCAGATCTGCTATCCCAGCCTGCACGTGATCCTGGCGGGATCCAGCGCGGGCCTCACGCAGGGGCCCGACGGCGCCAGCCATCAGTCGCTGGAGGATATCGCGCTGATGCGCGCGCTGCCGCACATGCGCGTGCTTGTCCCGGCCGACGGGGTGGAGACGCGGGCCATGACGCTGGCCGCGGCAACGGAGATCGATGGCCCTGTCTATCTCAGGCTGGGGAGGTATCCTGTGCCAGATGTTCTCCCTGCAGACTATGTTTTTGAGCTCGGGCGTGCGTCCTGGCTTCGCGAAGGCGAGGATGTATCGATCATCGCCTGTGGGCACATGGTGAGTGC
>CAZYWU010000017.1:0-3138 GCA_964651255.1 uncultured Anaerolineales bacterium | reverse complement strand
TCGATGCCGGCCCATGGAGCGTGATCCAGCAGGCCGGCTCTGCCGCACGCCACGGGCCTGTCGTTCACATCTTGCCTCGCTCTTTGCGCAGTGATACACTGCGCAGTGTATCAGTGCGCAGTGTATCACTGCAGGTCTCTGCTTATGATAGTCGGTAGTGCGTGCGGTAAAGGATGACCTCTGCATGACCTCGCAAGCTCTCTATAACCGTTGGCGCAGCCAGACATTCGACGATGTGCTGGGCCAGGAACACATCACCGCGACTCTGAGAAATCAGATCAAGGCTGGTCGCATCGGACACGCCTATCTGTTTACCGGTTTGCGGGGCACGGGCAAGACCTCCACGGCCCGCATCATGGCCAAGGCCGTGAACTGTGTGGGCGATACCGATGACCCGCCCTGTAACGTGTGCCACATGTGTACCAGCATCACCGAGGGCCGCTCCCTCGACTTGATGGAGATAGACGCGGCATCCAACCGCGGTATCGATGAGATTCGAGAGCTACGTGAGCGCGTCAGCTTTGTACCCCACGAGGCGCGCTACAAAGTGTATGTAATCGACGAAGTCCACATGCTGACCAAGGAGGCTTCCAACGCCCTGCTAAAGACGCTGGAGGAGCCGCCGCCGCATGTGATCTTTATCCTGTGCACGACCGAACCTCATCGCCTTCTGGATACTATCCTGTCCCGCTGTCAGCGTTTCGACTTTAGGCGTGCTTCCGTTCCGGTGATCCTGACCAAGTTGCAGCAAATCTGCGCCGGTGAGGGGATGGAGGTCGATAGCGCGGCCCTGGAGTATATCGCGCGGCGCGCCGCCGGGAGTTTCAGGGACGCAGAGAGCCTGCTTGAGCATGTAGCGGCGTATACTTCGGGCACTGTTGAGCTCGAATTGGTCCAGCACCTGTTAGGGGCCGCGCCGGCCGAACTGGTGACGGACCTGATCGCTTCTATGCTGGCCGGAGATGCAGGTTCTGGACTGCGTCTCGTCAATCAGGCACTCGATCAGGGCGCCGATCCTCGTCAGTTCATCGGCGAGGTGCTCGATCAGTTGCGGGGCTTGCTGCTAATCAGCGTGGGGAGCGATGATGCGCTGGCCTACCTGGGGCCGGGCACCGTCGAATCGCTCCACCAGCTGACCAGAGTTCCAGGCTTCTCAGCGCAATTCCTCGTTCAGGCAATCCGCTCCTTTAACGAGTCTGCTCAGGGTCTGCGGACAGCGATCCGTACGCAACTTCCCCTGGAGCTGGCAGTCGTGGAGACCATTATCGCATGCCGGTCCGGGAATACCGCTCTCAAGGTGTCCGCAGAGGGCGCACCCCCAGCCGCCAGTGGGACCTCCAGGGAGACCGCGACTGCCGCCACGAGGCCGCAAAGGTCTGTGGAACCGCCCGAGAAGCAGCCTACTGTGCTTTCGGCGCAGGAGGGCATCGCAAAGGCGATTGATCGTGCGGATCACAGTCTCGATGCGGTCGTTGAGCAGGCACCAGCGGCGGTCGAGGCTGTCGCGGATGGCGGTGTCCATCAGGTGAGCGATGCGGTCACTCTAGACAGCGCGCCCGAAGCTGCTCCGGTGGCCCCAGCCGTTTCGGCTGTGATAGAGCGAGGCCCTGCTGATGCCGAGCCAGACTCGGGACAGTCTGACACGGCAAGCCCCGGGGGCATTACGCTGGAGTGGGTGCAAGGCAAGTGGAGCCAGATCATGAGCCGCATGGGCGCAGCCGATCGCAGCGTCCAGGCTTTTCTGCGCAGCACTTATCCGATCCGCGTGAATGGCGACGTTGTGGTCCTGGGGTGTGAGTCGACGTTTCATCGCGACAGGTTGTCCGAGACGAAACGTTCAGTGCTTGTTGAACAGATCATGAGCGAGGTGCTGGAAGCGCCCTGTCGCTTGCAGTGCGTCGTCGACAAGGCGGAGATAGAACGCATGCGCGCGGCGGCGCCGCCGGACGAGAATCTGTTCAGCCGGGTGGATCGCCGCATGCAGCGCGAGCAGGAACTACTCAACCATCCTGCCGTCAAGGCGCTCGAGCAGCGCGGTGGCCATGTGACCAGGGTGGAGTTGTCTGAAGATGAGTCGCAGTAACGTCAGGAGGTGTCTCGATGGCAAGCAAAGGTAGAGGTAAATACCGTCCCCCGCAGGCGGGCGGGCGGCAGAACGATATGCTCAAGCAATTTCAGGCTCTGCAGACGCAGATGGAAGAGGCGCAGGCAAGCCTTGAGCAGGAAGTGGTGACTGCGACTGTAGGCGGTGGTGCCGTTACCATCGAAATGAGCGGTGCGCAAGAAGTGCGATCCATCACCATCAAGCCAGACGTGGTGGACCCTGAGGATGTTGAGATGTTGCAGGACCTCATCGTGGCTGCTTTCCAGGAGGCGCACGCCAAGGTTGCTCAGCTCACCCAGGAGCGGATGAGCCCCTTTGCAGCGGGACTCAACGTGGGTGATCTGTTGTAATGGCGTCGATGCCGCGGGCGGTCGATCGATTGATTGATGCCCTCAGCAGGCTACCGGGGATTGGCCCCAAGACAGCGTCCAGGCTGACATATCATCTCTTGCGCACGGGGGAGGAGGATGCAGTCAGCCTCGCGGAGGCACTGCTGGCGCTGCATCGGCAGACAGTAGTCTGTTCTCAATGCTATAACATCAGTGAAACAGATCCCTGTGAGATATGCGCCGATCCGCGACGCGATCGCGAGACAATATGCGTCGTGGAAGAGCCCCTGGATGTTGTCGCTATCGAGAACACGGGGACCTATCATGGCCTCTATCATGTACTGCATGGGCATATCTCACCGATGGAGCGTATTGGGCCCGATGAATTAAGGATTCAGCCGCTGATCAAGCGGTTGAGCGATGGCGGCGTGCGGGAGGTCATCATCGCTACAAACCCCACACTGGAGGGCGATGCGACCGCCATCTATCTGGCGCGCCTAATCCAGCCGCTGGATATTCCCGTAACGCGATTGGCGCTGGGCCTGCCCCGCGGGGGCGACCTGGAGTACGCCGATCGCATGACCCTATCGGAGGCGCTCGCCGGCCGAAGGCGTATTTGACAGGTTGCCCGGGGCCGTGTATCATCCCGCCTCGTTGCGCTTGACCAGATGGTTCTGCGCGATGTGAGGCGGGAGTCACTTTTTC
>CAZYWU010000016.1:0-57114 GCA_964651255.1 uncultured Anaerolineales bacterium | reverse complement strand
CGTTGTGGCGCTTGCGTCACCGTGGGTTCGAATCCCACCTCCTCCGCCTGGTAGCGAGAGCGGCCCGTCATCTGACGAGCCGCTCTTTTCGTCGCAAAGCGCTTTGTTCAGCACCGGCTCCCCAGCCCTCTACCTTATCTTCCCTCTCCCCGCGATCGGCCACAGCGCCACCAGGCGCTCGCCATCGATCACGTGATAGACGTCGTGCAGGTTGATGGTCGTGCAGCCGTGCGAGGGCACGATCTCCACTTTGTCGCCGGGCTTGAGTGCGGCGCCCCCCTGGCGGGTCAACGTGCTGTGCTCCTCCGACTGGTGGCCCAATTCCCAGCCCTCCGGCGCGCACAGCTCCGGCTTGCCGAACTCGGGCGTCATGGTCTTTAATCCGGCATCGATGACAGCGCGGTCTCCGCGGACGCTGATCACCTGGGCCACAATCGTCAGCGCGGTCTCGAACTCGGGGATGATCGTGCGGTAGCGCGCATCCATGGTGGCATAGGAGCCGGCCTGGATATCTGTGACGCCCGGGTAGCGCCCCGTGATGTTATAGGTGCCCGAGCCCCCGGCGGAGACGATGGGCACCGGCAGGCCATCGCTTTCGAGCAGGTCCCGCGTCTCGATCAGCAGCGCCATGGCCGTCTCCGCGGCGGCGCGGCGGCGCTCCGCATCCGGGATCATCACCGCGTGGCCCTCATAGCCCATGATCCCCTCCAGGCGCAGGCCGGGCAGGCGGGACATGGCGCGCGCGAGATCCAGCGACTCGCTCCCCGGGAGGGTGCCGCAACGGCCCATGCCCGTATCGACTTCGACGATGGCGCGCAGCCGCACGCCGGACGCCACGGCCGCCTCGGATAGCTCCCTGGCGTTCTCCAGCGCCTCCACCGCCACCATGATCTCGGTGTCGGCGGCCAACCCCATCAGCCGCGCGATCTTGGTGCGCCCTATGACCTGGTTGGCGATGAGGATGTCCTTGATGCCCGCGCTGGCCATGGCCTCGGCCTCGCCCAGCTTGGCGCAGGTGATGCCTACCGCCCCGGCGCGCAGCTGCCTCCAGGCGATGACCGGGCACTTGTGCGTCTTGCTGTGCGGCCGCACGCCGGTTGGCCCGTCCCGCAGGAAATCCGCCATGCGCGCGATGTTACGTTCCAGCGCCCGCAGGTCCAGGCACAGCGCGGGGGTATCGAGGTCCCATTTACTCAGACCGATCATGTTGCTCTGCATCATGCGCTCTCCCTGAGGTGACAGATATATGGTGCGACGCTAGGCCATGCGGGCCAGGCGTTCGCGGGTAATCTCGTAACGCAGCGGCTCATGGGTCACGAACAGGCGCCGGATCTCGTCCACCATCTCGCGGGTCAAACCCAGATACGAGTCGCGCGTCAATCCCGCGATGTGAGGGGTGAGGATCACATTGTCCAGTGTGCGTAGGGGCGAATCGATGGGCAGGGGCTCGGGCTCGTAGACGTCCAGCGCCGCCCAGAGACGCCCGGTGCGCAACCGCGCGATCTGCGCCTCCTGGTCCACTACCCAGGCGCGGGAGGTGTTGATGAACACCGTGCCGTCCGGAATCAACGCCAGTTCACGCGGTCCGAGCAGATGGCGCGTCTCCGGTGTGATCGGCAGGTGTACGGAGATCACCTTGCAGCCGCGCAGCAGGTCGTCGAGGGCCACCTTGCGCACACCGAGCGCAGCCATGTCCTCTTCGGTGACGTACGGGTCATAGCCCCAGACCTGGGCACCGACGGCCTGGAACAGTGCGGCCGTACGGCGCCCGACATAGCCCAGACCGAGGAGGCCCACAGTCTTGCCGCGTATCTCGTACGTGTCCACAGCGCGGCCGTCGGGCCAGGCCTCACCCGACTTGAGCCTGCGGTCAAAGTCCTGCGGTCGGCGCAGGCCCATCATGGCCAGCACCAGGGTGATGTCGGCCACGGACTCGGCAATGCGCGCGGCGGCGTGCGTCACGCGGATGCCCCGATCGTAGGCTGCGTCGGTCATAAAGGGCTTGATGCTGCCGGCGGCATAGGCCACGAGCGCCAGCCTCTCTGCGCGTTCAAGCACCTCCTGCGTGAGTGGCGGCAGCCCCCAGCTTGCCAGGAGCGCATCCACCCCGGGTAGGCGCGCGGCCAACTCCGCCGCGTTCCAGTTGCGCCCGACCTCATTGAGGGTGACATCGGCAAAGGAACGCAGGTCCGCCAGGGTGTCCGGGGCCAATACGAGGTCCCTGAGCGGCTGCGGGATGGTGACAAGGACGCGGATCTTGCTCATGGCTCACACTCTCCGGGTGACAAACGCAATAGTTCGGTGCTAGGATAGGCGCAGAAGAAGGCCAGGTCAATGCCGTTGTGGATCGGGAGGACGCACCTGTGGACCGATCTGCCCGAGGGATGGCCACGCTGCCGGTCTGGCTCAGAGCGCACGACAGCGGGCCGCTGGGTACGCTGCTCGATGGCCTGTTTCCGCCACACTGCGTGGCCTGCGGTCGCGCAGGTGAGTGGCTCTGCGCTGCCTGCATCTCGTCCATCCCGGGCCGGGGCAGGCTCAGCCTGGTGCCGCGGCTCCGCAACCGCACCGAGGCGCTCGCCGGCGCGTTGACACTTGCACCTCACACCTATCCCCTGCGCGAAGCGGTGCACGCGCTAAAGTACGGTGGCGTGCGCGTTCTCGCGGATCCACTTTCCGCCCTGCTGGTGGCGGGTTGGCGGGCGCAGTCGCGCACCGTGGATGTTGTGGTCCCTGTCCCGCTCCATCGCGCTCAGCTGCGCCGGCGAGGCTACAATCAGGCAGAGTTGCTTGCCCGCGGCTTTTGCGCGGGCACCGGGCTTGATCTGTGGGATACTGCCCTGCAGCGGTGGCGTGCGACCCGGTCTCAGGTGGGCCTGTCACCCGAGGACCGGCTGCACAATGTTGCGGGTGCCTTTGCTTGCACAGACAAGGTTCCCCAGGGCACGCATGTGCTGCTGATCGATGACGTGCTCACCACCGGGGCGACCATGTCCGCCTGCGCACAGGCACTGCGCGATGCGGGCGCCGAGGTGGTCTGGGGCATGGCGCTGACGCATCCGCCCGGCCCCGGAGTCGGATTTCCGTAGTGTGACTGGCAGGACTGCAAGAACTGCGGAGTGAAAAGCCTTGTTACGCAGCGTTATATCAGGTATACTGCGTACGTAAGCAGACTTGCGTTCTGTGTGCCTGCCTTGGAGGCAATCGTGCAACCGCGATCGGACTCCATCCTTCGAGCGCTCCTCACCCTGGCCTTGGTGATCCTGGCCTGCGCCCCTGTTGCCCTGGTGCGCGGTGATTCCGTCGTCGTCGTGGACGCTCCCCAGCATCTGACTGTCCCCCTTGTCGATCCTGTAGCCGATGATGTGCTGCTGCTGCAGGCCACCTATGTTCCGGCGACCTCTCCACGTTATATCGTCACCCTGAGCAATTTGAGCAGCTGGGATCTGTACAGCCTGTATGTCCTGGACCGCTTCTTTGCCCCTGAATCTGAGGATGAGCAGAGCGCCGAGTGGTTCGTGGAGGAACTGGCTGCTGGCGAGTCCGTTTCGCACGTTTTCCTGTTTAGAGACGCAGACCCACGGGCGTGCTGCCATCAGATCGAGATGAACTGGTCTAGTGGTTGGAGCGCTTTTGTGGTCGATCAGGGCGAGGGCAGCCGGACGACGCTCTGGAGCGTTCCTTTGAGCGCTGAGATGGCCTTTGTGGTTGAGCAAGAGCCCCTGTCCTTTGACTATCCCGACGGGCGCAGCAAGCTGGGACTGCACGTGACCAGGAACTCTGACCCGAATATCATGGCCTTTATCAGGGATGCCAAGCCTGCGGTGCTCGTAGGTGTCGGCGATCTGGGCTGGCTGGCCGAGGCTAAAGAACTGTCTCCCGGGACGATCACGCTGGGACGATTTGAGGAAGTCGATCAGTCCCTCACCGGCGATCCTGCCGAGCGCGCGCAGCAGTTCGTGATGGCCCATGCGGCGCGATATCTGGCCAATGCGGGCGTGGATTACTGGTTGGGATGGAATGAACCCGGAATCGACAGTCCCGCCGACATGGCGTGGTATGCGAGCTTTGAGGCCAAACGTGCCGAGTTGATGGCTGCCCTCGGTTTCAAGGTCGCCGTGGGGAACTTTTCCACCGGAACCCCGGAAGCGGACGAGTTTGCAGCCTTCCTCCCTGCCATCCAGGCAGCCAAAGCCCACGGCGGCGTGCTGGCCCTGCATGAGTACTCGGCGCCGACCATGATGCATGGTGTCGGGCTGGGGATACCCGGCCACGACGCAGAGGCCGATAGCGGCAGCCTCACGTTGCGCTACCGCTACTGGTACGAGCATTATCTCGCTCCTGCCAGGCTGGTTGTGCCTCTGGTGGTCACGGAGGCGGGTGTGGATGGCGGTGTGCTCGCTGCCCAGCAGGCCGGGCTCGGAGGCTGGCAGGACTTTGAGGGAACCAGCCCTGACAGCTCCCTTTCCGGGTATCTCGAGCAACTCTCCTGGTACGATGACGAGCTGCGGCGGGATCCCTATGTCATTGGCTTTGCCGTCTTTAACGCCGGCGATGCCAGCGGACGTTGGGGCAGCTTTGATGTCACCGCCGACCTGGGCGCGATGCTGCAGATGGTGTTGGAGAAGGAATAGACCGGTCCCCTCTCGACAGACAAGGAGCCTCGCCGGCTCCTTTCTTTGTTTCTGCTGATAGAGCATTTCCTGTGGCGACGCCCCGGCGCTATAATCCGCCTACTCAAGGACAGGAGCGCCCATGTCAGAATTGCGACACAACAGGGGACCGAGCGGCGTAGATGCAGCCATGGCACGCTATGGCAGGCCGCAGATAGAGCATCTGGAGATACCGGTCTCGCAAGAGACCCTGGACTATTGGCGCCAGCTCAAGGATGGCCGTGTCGCAGAAGTGGTGCTACTGGTGAGGAGGCGGGACGGCCGCTACCTGCTGCATACCAAGGCCTTTTACCCTGAGGGAGCCTACCGGCTGATGACCGGCGGCATCAAGGCGGGGGAGGACCTGATCCAGGCCGCCTTGCGCGAAGCACGGGAGGAGACCGGGCTGGTCACTGAGGTAGAGCGGTTCCTAGGTGTGCTCGCATATCGATTCGTGCATGGTGATCAGGGGTTCGATTTCACCAGCTATCTGATCGAGCTTACCGAAGTTGATGGGACGCTGGACGTTCAGGATGAGCACGAGCAGATCAGCGGATTTATAGAGGTCGCTCCGGAAGAGCTATCCGCTGTCGCGGATCGTCTGGAGGCGCTGGATGGCAGCTGGCACGATTGGGGCGTGATCCGGGCGGCGGCACATCGCCTGGCTGCCCGGGCGTTGGAGGGAACGAGCGGGTGACAGAGCGGGTCTATGACGTGATCGTGGTGGGCGCAGGGCACGCCGGCTGTGAGGCTGCGCTGGCGGCGGCGCGCATGGGGCGGCGCACGCTGCTCGTCACGATGAATCTTGACCTGATCGCGCTCATGCCCTGCAATCCAAGCGTTGGCGGGCCAGCCAAGGCGCACCTCGTGCGCGAGGTGGATGCCCTGGGTGGGGCGATGGCGCGCAACACCGACCGCACACTGATTCAGATCCGGATGCTCAACCTCTCCAAGGGCCCCGCGGTGCAGTCACTGCGGGCTCAGTCGGACAAGCGGCTCTATTCGCTCTCTATGAAGGAGCGGCTGGAGCGGGCGTCCAATCTGGACCTGTTGCAGGGACAGGTGTCCAGCCTGCAAATACGCCAGGGGCACATAGCGGGAGTCGCTCTGGCCAGCGGCACAAAGATTCCGGGCAAGACGGTGGTCATCACCGGCGGCACGTTTCTTAACGGCCATATCCTCAGTGGAGAGTACCGGACGCCCGCCGGGCGCGCGGGTGAGCCACCGGCCACGGGCCTGTCCTCTGCCCTGGTTGCTCTCGGCCTGCGCCTGGGGCGGCTGCAGACCAACACACCGCCGCGCGTCGATGCGCGCACCATTGACTATGGGCTGACTGTCCCCCAGTTCGGCAGCGACGAGCCCCTGTACTTTTCTCAGAGCGAGCCCGCTGAGCCGCCTCTGTTCTGGCCAGCTAACCCCGTCTATCCTGTTGCCCATCAGACGGCCTGGCGGCCCCAGCTGCCCTGCTACCTAGTCAAGACCAATCCTGAGACCCATCGGGTGATCCGTGATAACCTGCATCGTTCGCCGATTGCTCCCGGGGCGATCGAGGCCAGTGGCCCGCGCTACTGCCCCTCAATTGAGGACAAGATTGTGCGCTATGCGGGCAAGGACAGTCACCAGTTCTTTCTCGAGCCCGAGGGGTGGAATACCAACGAGGTCTATGTCCAGGGCTGCTTTACCGGGCTCCCCGTGGAGGTCCAGGAAGAACTCCTGCACACGATCCCGGCCCTGGCTCATGCCAGGATTATCAGGCCGGGCTATGCCATCGCCTATGACTTTTGCCTGCCTTCCCAACTGACGAGGTCTCTTGAGACGCGCACGGTGCCAGGGTTGTTTCTGGCCGGTCAGATCAACGGCACCTCAGGCTATGAGGAGGCTGCTGCGCAGGGTGTGCTGGCAGGGGCCAATGCTGCACGCCTGGCCTGGGAGGAGCCGCTCGTGGTGATCGGGCGGGAGCAGGGCTACCTCGGTGTCCTGGTCGACGATCTGGTCACCCGCGAGATCGACGAGCCGTACAGGATGCTCACCTCCCGCGCCGAATACCGCCTGCTGCTCAGGCAGGACAATGCCGACCTCCGTCTGGCGGATATTGCTCACGATGCTGGCCTGATCAGCGATGACCGCTGGCGGGTGGTGGCGGCCAAGCGCGAGGGGATCGCAGCGGAGATCGAACGACTCAAGCGGGTCAGCCTGACCCCTGACGTCGTCAATCCCTATCTGCAGCAGATAGGCCTGGAGCCCCTGGCACAGGCCATGCCCGCCTACCAGGTGCTCAAGCGCCCCGGGGCAACGCTGGAGATCGTGCGCCTGTTTGCGTCGCCAGAGGGGGATGTCCCCGCGGAGGTTCTTGAACAGGCACTGGTTGAGATTCAGTATGAAGGCTATGTGGCAAAGCAACAGCAACAGGTGGCCCGTGCGCGCAGGCTGGAAGCGTGGCGCATACCGCCCGATCTCGTCTATGCGAATATGCACGGGATGCGGACGGAGGCTCGCGAGAGGCTGGATCGCTTCCGGCCGGATACTGTCGGCCAGGCGGCCCGTATCGCCGGGGTCAATCCTGCCGATATCTCGGTGTTGCTTGTGCACCTGCACCGGCATTCGTCTGTCCTCTCCTCTCCGGAGTCTGACCCGGATGCTTGATCGTCACGACAGCTGCGTCCTTTCTTTGCCTGGGCCTGCAGCGGCAGAGGAGCCATGATGCGATCGAGACGCCAGACGCTGCGTGACGTCGCCGGTGTATTGGTGCGAATGATCCTCTTGCTCGCGCTGCTGGCGGTCGCCGCTCAGGACGTGAGCGCCTACCGGCGGCAGCAGAGGGGCGTTGCGTCGGGTCTGGATGCCGATCAACCGGTGCTGGAGTCGCCCCGTGCGGGCATCAATGTGGCCCTGGAACGGTACAGCACCAACCTCGAGGTGCTCGAAGCGTTGAGCACCGTCCAGGCCCTCGGCTATGGCACCCTGGTGCAGCACTTTTACTGGGACGCGCTGGAGCCGGAGCCCGGGCGCTTTGAGTGGGGCTTTTGGGATGAGGTTCTGCCCCTGGTGCACGGGCAGGGGCTGCAGATCGTGGCCGTGTTGGAGCGCGCGCCGGACTGGGCACGCCCTGTACACGAGGCCGACAATCCCTGGGCCCCGCCGGAAGACCCGGCGGCCTATGCACGGTTCGCCGCCGCTTTTGCGGAGCGGTATGGCTGCCAGATCCGCGCCTACCAGATCTGGGACCAGCCCAACATCTACCCCCACTGGGGCAAAGGGGCTATCGATCCCGCCGGGTATGTGGCCTTGCTCAAAGAGGCTGCCGCAGCCATCCGTGCCGCCGATCCAGACGCGCTCATTATCGCGGGCGGTATGGCGCCCAATACTGAGCGCTCTGGCCGCAATATGACCGACATCCTGTTCCTGCGGGAGATCTATCGTTTGGGCGGCGCACCTTATTTTGATGTGCTCGGTGTCAAGGCCTATGGCTTTTGGTCGGGTGCGTATGACAGGCGCGTGGACCCGGATGTGCTCAATCTCTCGCGGGTAATCTTGCTCCGCGAGGAGATGCTGAGGCGGGGAGAGGGCGCCAAACCGATCTGGGCACTGGAGGGCGGGTGGGCGGCCCTTCCCGAGGGCTGGGATGGCCAACCCTCGCCCCTGGGCAGCGACAGCCCGGCGTTACAGGCGTCGCGCCTCAAGGATGCCTTCGCTCGTGTGCAGCGTGAGTGGCCCTGGATGACACTGTTCTGTGCCCTCTATCTACAGCCAGAGGCTCAAGGGGATGACCCCGTATGGGGGCTGAGCCTTTTGGACGCCGATGGCGATCCGCAGCCGCTGATGCTCTCCCTTGAGCCGGGCTTGCAGACTGGTGACACGCGCTTTCCAGGCCGCCACCGCGTTACGTCCCTCCTTCCCCCGGGCCTGCCACGTACCGAAGAGCGCGCGGTCTCTATTGAGTTTTACGGCTCCGATCTGTTTGTGGAGATGGATGCCGACGGGCTACAGGGAGCCTTACGGGTGCTGGCACCCCATGAGCGAACGATTGTTCTAGACGCGCAGGGTGACGGGATCGTACGATTCCCGGTGGTGAAAGGGAAGCCAGCGGAACCCCGCACTGTGACGCTGGTAGGCACGGTCGAGCAGATCGACGCCATTCGGGGGTTGCAGGTCGGCGCCAGGCCGGACGTGATGGAACTCTGGATGAAGGTCGTTTTCTCGTTGCTGCTGGGCGCCTGGCTGTTGGCGGGCATCGTGCAGGGGCTGCGAGTGATCGACTGGCGACGGCCCTACCGGTGGGCACGCGCTCAAGTGGATGCTCTGCCGGAGGGTTGGATCTTCGCCGCGATCGCGTTCGCTTTTGGGCTCGCCATGGTAGCTCCGGGGCCGTTGCTTCGGCTTGGGTTCCTGGCCGTATATGGGATGGCGGTGCTTTTGCGTCCCGATGCCGCATTGCTGATCGCGGTCGCCACGATACCCCTGGCCCCGCTGCATGTCGGACTGGGTCCTGGCACCTTTTCGACGACCGAGCTGGCCGTGCTCTGCGCAGTGCTGGCGCGGGCAGGCGCCGCGATACTCGGAGGCGAGCGGCTTGGGACTCTCCGCTTCAAGCAGCTGAATCCAGTAGATATTTTGTTGCTCACCTTTCTGGTCTGGGTGGGCATAGGGGCCTGGCGCGCCGAGTACCAGCAGGAGGCCCTGCGCGAGTTTCGCACCGCGGTGGCAGAGCCGGCCCTGCTGTATCTCCTGCTGCGGCTCACCGGAGCCGACCGCCGTCTCTGGCGACGCCTGGTGGGAGGGTTTTTCGCCTCCTCCGTTGGCGTTGCTCTCTATGCTCTTGTGCGCTATCCCTCTCCCGCGGGTGTCATCGAGGCGGAAGGAGTCAGGCGCGCACGTGGGTTCTTTGGGTCCCCCAACAATCTGGCGCTCTATCTCGAGCGAATGCTGCCGCTCGGATTGTCGGTTGCCACTGAAGTGGGTGAAGGGGTATCAGGGAGCCGCAGGAGACAATGGTTCTGGGCAGGCGGGGCGCTGGCGCTTCTTTTGGCAGTCGTCCTCACCTATTCCCGTGGCGCCTGGTTGCTTGGCGTGCCAGCGGGTCTCTTGACCGTCGGCCTGCTAAAGGGCGGGCGCGTACCGACGTATACCTTAATCGCTCTTGCCATTCTGGGCCTTGCCCTGATCCCGCTGATGCAGACTGAGCGCTTTGGTTCCTTGCTGGACCTGCAGAGCGGCACCACGTTCTTGCGCCTCCAACTCTGGGAATCGAGCTGGGAAATGGCGAAAGATCATCTGTGGACCGGTGTTGGCCTCGACAACTTTCTCTATTATTACGGAGACTATATTCTCCCCGGCGCAGAGATCGAGCGTTGGCTCTCCCATCCGCACAACTTATTCCTGGATCTCCTGGTTAGGACCGGTCTGCCCGGTCTGCTGTTGTTCCTGGGTGCTCTGGTCGCTGCGGTTGTTCCGGTTGCCAGGCATTGGAGAGTGTACGCCACAGTGTCGCGCTCGGTGTTGGCAGGGTTTTTAGGGGGGCTGGCCGCCATGTCCGCTCACGGCCTGATCGATAACGCCCTCTTTGTGCCTGAGCTTGCGCACTGGGTCTTTTTCACCCTGGCGTATCTGGTCAACCTGCGTGCTGGTTTGACAGAGGGTGGTGAATGGGTAGACTGATATTAGTATCTGCTAATATCAGGGACGAGGTGCACGCCTTTGAGCGACCTGACAACTTCTCTCGATTTCGTCCCAGAGGGTCATGAGGCCTCGATCGTATCGCTGCTCGGCGGGCATGCTGTCAGCGGGCGTTTGGTGGCCTTGGGATTCACTCCGGGTGTCACGATTCGTGTCCTTCGAAATCCTCCCCGCGGCCCGATTATCGTCAGCGTGCTGGATACCTCTATCGCGCTAGGGCGCGGCCAGGCCAGACACGTGCTGGTCCGCCCCAAGGGACGATAGACAGTGAAGAACGCCTCACAGCGCCCCGGTACGCGTGGCGCCCGGCGCCTGACGATCGCCCTGGCCGGGCAACCCAACGTGGGCAAGAGCACCGTGTTCAACATGCTCACGGGGCTCAACCAGCATGTTGGCAACTGGCCGGGCAAGACTGTAGAGATGCGCTCCGGGACGCTCGAGTATCACGGTCTGGTACTGGACGTCATCGATCTCCCCGGCACCTATAGCCTGACGGCCGCCTCGCCGGAGGAGGTGATCACGCGCGAGTTTATCCTGCAGGAACGTCCAGACGTGGTGATGGTGGTCATCAACGCTTCCTCGGTGGAGCGTAACCTCTACCTGGTCACGGAGCTATTGGCTCTTTCCTGCCCGCTCGTGATCGGGCTGAATATGATGGATGTCGCCGCACAGGAGGGCTATGATATTCGCCCCGAGGTGCTGTCTGAAGCGATCGGCGTGCCAGTAGTGCCGATGACAGCGGCAAGGGGTCTGGGAGTGCACGAGTTCCTGGATGCCGCCATCGAGGTGGCTCAGCGTCAAGAGCCACAGCAAGTCAACCGGCCAGAGATTCGGGCCGATCATCGTAATGTACTGGACCGTGTATACACGATCATTGCTGACTTTGTTCCAGAGCCTTACCCAGCGGATTGGGTGGCGCTCAAGCTGCTGGAGGGCGACCAGCAGATCACCGGTTTGACAAAGGACTGGCTGCCAACGCCGGCATGGGAGCAGCTGCAGGATGTGCTCCGAGCGCACGAGGATGCAATCGTTGCCGTGGCCAGCGGACGCTATGCCTGGATCAGCCAGGTGGCTCGCGCCGCCATGACCAGACCCAGGGCAGGACATGTCACAATCACCCAGCGCATCGATGCCTATGCCACGCATCCCTTCTGGGGGCTCGTGGTCCTGGCCATCGTTCTGGCGGCCATCTTTGGACTGACCTATGCCGTCGGCGGGCCGATCCAGGGGTGGGTCGACTCCGCCGTGATGGGCCCGCTGGCCCGCTGGACTGGCGATGCTCTGGTGGCTGCCCCGGAATGGGTTCGCGGTCTTGCTGTGGATGGGATCATCGGCGGGGTGGGAACGATGCTGACCTTTCTTCCCATTCTGGTGATCTTTTTCGCGGGCATGGGCTTTCTCGAGGATGTGGGCTATATGGCGCGGGCGGCCTATGTGATGGATGGCTTTATGCATAGCATCGGGCTGCACGGCAAGAGCTTTATGCCGCTGTTCCTCGGCTTTGGCTGCAATGTACCGGCTATCATGGGCGCCCGCATTCTCGAATCCAGGCGTGATCGCATCCTGACGATCATGCTAGCGCCTCTGGTCCCCTGCACGGCGCGCCTTGCGGTACTGACGGTGCTGGCGCAAGCGTTCTTTCCCGATCGCGCCGTCCTGGTGACGGTGGGGATGACTGCCCTGCCGCTGGTGGTTCTCGCGCTCTCCGGTATCGTCATCCGGAAGGTGTTCCTCAGAAACATCCAGTCTGCCTTTATCATGGAGATGCCGCTCTACCATGTCCCCAACGGTCGAACCATCGGCATGACAGTGTGGCAACGGACGGTGGCCTTTCTGAAAAAGGCTGGCACCGTGATTCTGGCCGTATCCGTGGTCGTGTGGGCGCTGGTGACTTTTCCTGGCGGTGATGTCGACAGCAGTTACATGGCGGTCGTTGGGCACCTGCTTGAGCCAGTGGGCGATCTCATGGGCCTGAGCTGGCGATCCATTGTGGCGATTCTGAGCAGTTTTGTCGCCAAAGAGAACGCCGTCGCCACCCTCAGCGTTCTGTACGGTGTCGGCGAACAGGGCAGTGGGCTGCGGTCGCTCATGGGCACGGAGTTCACCCCGGCATCCGGCCTCGCCTTTCTCGCAGTTGAGATGCTGTTTATCCCCTGTGTCGCCACGCTGGCCGTCATACGTCAGGAAACCGGGTCCTGGAAGTGGGTGCTCGTGAACGTGCTCTTTCTGGGGTTGCTGGCTCTGGTTGGCGGTATCGTCGTCTACCAGCTGGGCCGGCTCTGGCTGTAGTAGGGCGCATTTCATGCTTGAACAGCTGATCGCGATCCTGGCCGGCGGTGAACTGGCTACGGTCCAGGAGCTGGCATCACGCCTCTCGGTGAGCGTCGAACTTGTCGAGCAGATGCTCCTGGATCTGGAGAGGGGAGGATACCTCGCTCCCGTCACCGTGGAATGCGATCGCCACTGTGCCGGTTGCACTCAGGCCGCAATCTGTGCGATCATGGGCAGCAGGCGGGTCTGGCGCGTGACCGACAAGGGTCAGCGCCTGGCTGGAAGGACAGGTTCCTAGCCCTGCCGCAAAGACGCAGCCAATCTTCGGGTCCGGAGCATACGTGTCTCCTGATGCAACTGGTAGCTCACCCATGCGACGCGTGGCCATTATTGGCCCCCACTGGCTCCGGCAAGACCACGCTTGCTCTCTCCCTGGCCGAGCGTCTGGGTGGGCCTCATGTGGAGTTGGATAGCCTCTATTGGGAGGCAGGCTGGCGACCGGTGACTCGCGAGGTTCTGCAGCACAGAATCAGTCTGGTGCTGGGGGCGGATGGGTGATCGATGGCAACTGTGGCCAGGCTCGGGATCTCATCCCGGGGCGTGCCCCTGGCCCCGGCGATCGGGCGGCGCGACAATATCGAACAGCACCGGCAGGCTACCCTCAATCACGCCCAGGCTGCAGGCCAGCGGCTGCTCCGGCGAACCCGGGCGGCAGAGCAATCGCTCCGCTCGAAGGGCACGCAGGATGCGCACCCTGCGATCGCGCCGCCAGGGAGGCGCTCCGCTTACCTGGCTGCAGGCTGATGCCGGCATCAACCTGCAGCCAGGGGTGACATCTGCCGGGGCGTAACCTTGACCGTCCAGGGACGCATCCAGGGCTGGCTGTGGCCAGGCGCCAATCAACCGGAAGATGGGACGCACAGCGTGCCGCGTATGACGCTTCGCAGCCGGCGACCCGGTCCTCCACAGCCATGGCCCGGCCATGCAGGCGTTCGCGCAGTTGTTCTGTCGCGTGTACCCCTCGGAGAACCTCAGGAGCAGGCCATCCAGAACTTGCATTGACGCGGCTCGCCAGGAAGCGAGCCCCGGGCGCTCAACCGGCGCGGCCAGTGGTAGGTCCGGCAATTCGAGGACGAGGGACTCCAGGTCCAGGAGTGTCATACTCCCAGCACTCGGTCGTAAATGCTCTCGTAGCGATCGACCAGCAGGTGATAGTCAAACAATCTGGCGGCGCGCTCATGGGCGGCCTGAGAGAACTTACGATAAGCGATCGGATTCTGCAGCAGCCCGATCGCATACTCTGCCATCGCATCTACGTCTCCAACAGGCGCGAGGTAGCCGGTCTCGCCGTGGGCGACTAGCTCCGGCAACCCGCCTACATCGCTGGCAATCACGGGAACACCGCTGGCCATGGCTTCCAGAGCAACAAGCCCAAAGCTCTCCGTCTCACTGGGGAGCAGGAGCAGGTTTGCCTGCTGCAGCACAGGCTCGATCTGTTCCACGACGCCGATAAAGTGCACGCGGTCGGCGACCCCCAGTTCCGTGGCAACCTCCATCGCCCTGCCCGCCGTGGGTCCATCCCCTACCAGCAGCAAGCGCGCCTCCATCCTGGCGCGCACACGGGCAAAGACGCGCACCACATCCTGGACGCGCTTTACAGGGCGAGAGTTTGAGATGTGCAGCAGCGTCACCTCTCCGGCGCACGTCAGCGGCGGGATGCAACCGGGGCAGGGCCTGGCATGCCGCTCAGGGTCGATAAAGTTGTACACTACATCGATCGTGCGATCGATCGAGAATTCCTCGATCGCCCTTGTCCGCAGCCACTCGGATACCGCCGTGACGGCGTCCGATTCCTGGATGGCCCAGCGGGTGATCGGCCGAAAGATCGGGTCGTTGCCGACGAGCGTGATGTCGGTACCGTGCAGCGTTGTCACCACCTTGAGGTCCAGCTCGCGCGGCGTACTTCGCCATGAGCGCAGCGGGAGCAAAGGGGATCGCATAGTGCACGTGCAGAATCTGCAGACGCTTCATGCGAGCGATCGATACGATTTTTGAGGCCAGGGCGAGGTCGTTCGGATACGTCTGCAGCAAGGGATACTGCATCGCATCGACCTCGTGAAAACTCACGCGCTCCGGGACGTCAGTGAGGCGCAGCGGTGCTGCCTAAGAGGTAAAGGCAACTTCATGGCCCCGCCTTGCCAGAATCTTGCCCAGCTCGGTCGCCACAACGCCGCTGCCGCCATGGGTTGGAAAACAGGTAATCCCGATACGCATCATGTTTCTCCATCGGGGGGATAGGTGTCCGCCGCGCTAGAATGTCGAGAACGCGACGTCGAGCGGATCGTCGACGGCCATGCGGCCGCGGATGAGAAACCCCTCTTCATACCTGCAGCCGATCTGTGCGCCCAGATGTGCCATCCGGCTCTGCAGATGCCAGTTGTACTCGCTGGAGGTCAGACGCGTCTGCTGGTAAAAGTTGTCATCGGGCCGAAACTGTGTGGTATAGGCGTAGATCGCCTGCATCTTGCGCTCATACTGATCGCTGATATCCACGATAGACGTCGGCGCGAACTCGTACCAGCCCATATAGTACATGATCCGTGCCGGGCGGAAGGGCTCCTGGCCGGTGTTCAGACGCACCAGCCCAGCGGCAAAGATACCCTCGTAGGCTAGCTGGCTGGCGTTATAGTGGTCCGGGTGCCTGTCCTCATAGTAGGGAAGCATGACCAGTGATGGGCGCTATTGCCGCACCACCCGGGCGACACGGTAGCGCGCGTCCGGACTGGAAAGGATGTTTCCATCCTCCAGTTCGAGGTTTTCGCGCGCTACGGCGCCGATAATCGCGGTGGCCGCTTCGGACTCTGCCCTGCGGGTCTCGATGGTGCCGCGGGTAGCCATCTCCCCGCGCACCATGTCGACCAAGGCGATGGAGCGCCCGCGCTCACGAAGCTTGATCAGCGTTCCGCCGCAACCGATCTCGATATCGTCCGGATGCGCCCCAAAGGCCATGATGTCCACTTTAGGCATCCTTGTCCTCCAGCGTCACGATGGCGTGTCCAAAGTGCTCAAGTTCGCCGATCTCCCGCAGTCTGTTAATGAAAGAGGGTCCATAGTGCTGCAGAAAGTGTGTCACCGGCAGAACGCGTTCTTGCAGCCGGCCGCGAGGCAGAATGATGTTGCGCAGCGATTGCAGCTCACGGCGGGAATAGCCGCCCCGGCTGAGGATCACGTTTACGGCGCGGTCCTCAAGTTTGTCGATGTTGCGCAGTGCTGTCGAGAGTGCCTGCTTCCATGAGCGGCCCAGGTTGGGATCGAGCTCCTCGACATAGTCTCGCAGTGGATCCAATGCCTGCGCGATATCCTCGCGGGCCTTTGCGAACCGGTCCAGCTCGCCGGGACGCATCAGGCCTCGCATTATGCTATCCATGTCGATCTCATGCTTCAGGACATCCTGCGGCCGCAGATCATAGGCCGTCAGGCGTTCCTCCTCGCTGGCAGATACAAAGGTATAGCTCTGGTGCGGGAAGCATATCGGCTGGGGGATGCCCCATTCATCATAGAGCGGGCGCAACATGCCCTGGTAGGCCAGTTCACCGGCGCCCAGTGTACTGGCGATGACCGGCAACATGCTCTCCGCCGGCAGCGGGCGCAGCGCGGCATCTGTGGAAAAGCGCTCGGGGTGCGCCTCGGCCTCCGCAAGCATCGCGCCCGGCTCATCGACGCGAACGCGCCGCCCCTTGTCATCAAAGGTGTACAGCACGCAGGCGGTCTCCGGGTCCAACAGCGGCGTGTATCCTTCCTGCTGCATGCGATCGGCCACGCCCTGCAGGTGGTTGCCGATGGTCTCGCGCTCCTGCAATGCCCTCTGGGAAAAGGACCCCGCGACGGGCCGGAGAGTCGCCGGTTCGACGACCACCAATCCGTCGCCGGCGAAAAGCCTCAGCCAGAATGCAGCCAACCAGTCGCAGTATCGGGAGTTGTGCGGCTCTATCAGTGAACGGACGCTTTCGGCAAAGGGTCCAGGCTGCGCCGAGGACCAATACGCGTCGATCGCCTCGCGGACCTCCTCGGCAATGTCCAGGCCCGCGATCGGACGGCCCTTGTCGCGCCAGTCAAAGGAGACGCGACCGATCTCCCCATCCCTCTGCACAAAGTGGGCGTGGTTGATCTCGCCGAAATCATGATCTTCGCTCGCGAGCCAGAACATCGGAACGACGCGCACGCCAAGCACCTCAGAGATGCGCCGCGCGAGGCGCACAGTGCAGTCAATCTTGTACGCCACATACGCAGGGCCGCCAAGGAGCCCGGCCTGTTGCCCTCCGACGACGCAGTAGACATCGCGATCTGCAAGCGCCGCTATGTTGGACAGGGTCTGTTCAGACGCCCCCAGCGGGCGATTGTAGCGCTCGAGCAGCGCGGCTACCTCGGCGCGGGGATCGGAAACCCTGCTCAACCCGCCAGTGCAGCAGCATAGTCGGCGGGTCCATGGGTGTAGTAGGAGAGGGCACGGGGTTGTTGCTCGACATAGTCCAGAAACAACCGGTTTCCAGACATTGCCCGGACATCACGCCAGCTGAGAAGATCGATCATGGTTACCTCTTGTGCTCTGCTGCCAGGCTACGCTGCCGGCAGCTTCGTCGCCGCCGGCGTGACTTCGGTGTACCTCAGGTCGGGGCCCGTGTTCCTGGGATTCTATCCCGTTGTGATACCCTGCTTTCGTCAGTGCGTCGAGCGCCGGGCCAGTTTCGTTACTGGAATGATCTGATCTGGCGCCCCCATCGGTGTGGTGGTACGGCAGTGGAACAATCTGGCCGCTGCCGGCGTCCCAGGCACGCTGGGCTTGAACCGGCCCGCCAATATGCTTGCCGAGAGGCACGCGTGTTCACTCAAATGAAAACCTGACCGAAGCATGCCCGCGATTTGGGCTACCCTTTGGTCGGCTGGCTCGCCTGTGATATACTCGATTCGTTACGCCTCAGGAAGCTCGCGGGAGGAACTTTTCATGCCCAGAGAACGCTCGTGGCAGCGCGCGATCAGCACCTTTCTGACGGTGGTCATCACCGCCGGAGCGTTGTGGTCGGGGTTCTTTTTCTTTAGCACGGTGCGTTCTGTGGTGGCACAGATGAATCTGCCCTTTGCAGATCGTATCGTGCAGGTGACACAGACTGGGGGAGAGCCTGTCCCAGATCAGGACGCACCGCCCAGGGCTGACGAGATGGTACTGCCTGAACCAGCGGAACTCGACGAGCGCATCAATGTGCTGGTAATGGGCATCGATCAGCGCGATGGTGAAAACGGCCCCTGGCGAACGGATACCATGATTCTGCTGTCGCTGGATCCCGTGAGTAACGCCGCTTCGATGCTGTCCATCCCGCGCGATCTCTGGGTGACCATCCCGGGCTATGGTGAGAGCCGCATCAATACGGCGCATTACATCGGGGACGAGCAGAACTATCCGGGCGGCGGGCCCGCACTGGCCAAAAAGACCGTCTGGTACGCACTGGGCGTGCCGGTGCACAACTATATCCGCATCAACTTTGAAGGTTTTGAGCAGCTGGTGGATGCGATTGGGGGGCTGGACATAGAGGTGCCTGAGGATATCTACGATGCCAAATATCCCACTGCGGACTATGGCACCATGGAGCTCTATATCCCCGCAGGCCTGCATCATATGGACGGCGAGATGGCGCTGCAGTATGCCCGCACCCGCCATGGGTCCAGTGATTTTTCTCGCATGGAGCGCCAGCAACAGGTGATCCGTGCGGCTTTTGACAAGATCCTCAGTCTCGATATTCCGCTGACCCGTATTCCCATGATCCTGGAACTCGTCGGTTCATCGGTCCAAACGGATCTCACGCTTCAGCAGATTGTCACGCTGGCGGAAGCGGCGCGCAAGCTCGATCCCGCGAATCTTCGCAGCGGCGTCATAGACGGTTCCATGACTACGACCGTCACCACCCCGCAGGGCTGGATGGTGGAGGTTGCGGACTGGGACAAGGTGCGCATTTTGGTTGACGAACTGTTTCCCACGACGCCTCTGGCCTTGCCTACACAGGAGTCAGCCCCTGCGGATGCTTTCCGTGCCGAGCAGGCATCCCTTGCCATCTACAATGGCACGATGACGACCGATTTGGCGCAGCAAACTGCGACGCTCCTGCAAGACAAGGGGTACGTCATCGCTGGCTTTAACAGCGCCGACCGCTTTGACCACACCCAAACGCTTATCGTTGTGTATCGTGACAAGCCCCTGACGGTGGCTGCCCTTGCCCTGGAGCTGGGGGTGGATCCTGGAGCGGTGATCTACCAGGAGGATGTCACCAAGGGCGTAGATATCGCCGTCATTCTGGGGCAGGACTATGTTGACAGGCTTGCCGGGCGCTAGCGCGGTTCGATGATCCGCCAAGCTTCACTTGTTGCGAATCTGAAGCGGGTCAGCACCGTGCGCTGACCTTTCCAGGTTCGCCTTTGTGTCTATGATCTCCCATGTGCTGTATCCTGTGCGAGAGAGCATCCGATGATACTGACCTCGTTCGATCTGTCCCGCCGTGTAGCGTTGGTCACAGGTGCCAACCACGGCCCTGGACAGGGTGTGGCTCCTGGGCTGGCAGAGGCTGACGCCAATGTCGTCGGTGTATCCCACGGCGCCTGCCATGCGACAGGCGCTGCTGTGGCGGTTTTGGGGCGTCGCTCCATGCCCCTGCCTTGCGATCCGAACGCGGCCACTCCGGCTGATCTCGAGCGGTTGGTCGGTGATACAATCGCAGCCTTTGGCACGCTCGACATTCTGGTCAAGGCGGCAGGTACCGCCATTCGGCATTCCGTGCTGGATTATCCCCTGGGAGGACTGGACGCAGGTCGTGAACGTGAACCTCAACAGCTTCATGTTCCTATCTCAGGCGGCCGCCAGGCACATGGCGGCTCACGGAGGTGGCAAAATCGTCAACGTTGCCTCTGCGCTATCCTCCCAGGGCGGCATTCTGGCGGTCCCGTATGCAGCACCGGAGCATGCTGTCGCCGGGGTCACCCGTGCGATGGCTAACGAGCTGGCCTCTCAGGGGGTGAACGTCGACGCCATTGCTCCCGGGTATATGCTCACCGATCTGACGGCTCCACTGGCGGCCGATTCACAGCGGAAGTCAGCGATCATCGCGCGCCTCCCCGCGGGCCGCTTGGGCACGCCCGAAAACCAAAGGCGCCACGGTCTTTCTGGCTTCAGCGGCCTCAGCGTATTGCCATGGCAATATGCTTTCTGTTGATGGGGCCTGGCTGGCGCGCTGAACTGGAGCACACGCTTGCTCGAACTCCAATTACAGGCAAGGAGACCCATGGGCGATCCATCCGCACGCACTACACCCACAAGCAGCCGCCGCATGATGACCATCCTGCTGTGTGTGGCCGTTTTCATGTACTGGATATCGCTGTACCTCTATGCTCCCACGCTCCCGACCTATGTCGCAGGTAAGGTCGACAATCTGGCCTCGGTGGGGATTGTCCTCTCCATGTACGGTCTCTGGCAGGCGATCATCCGGTTCCCTCTGGGGATTTTCGCGGACTGGATGGGCAGGCGCAAGCCGTTTGTCATCGTCGGCCTTGCTCTGGGCAGCCTGGGTGCCTGGATGCTCGCCGGAGCGGAAGGTACAAGCGGCCTGATCATCGCAAGGGCGATCACGGGGCTCGCGGCTGGCACCTGGGTCCCGCTGGTCGTTATGTTCTCCAGCCTCTTTCCGCCCGAGGACGCGGTGCGGGCCAGCGCGCTGCTGACCTTTATCGGCGGAGTGGGCCGCATTCTGGCCACAGCGGTCACGGGATCGCTGAATAACTGGATGGGATACTCGCTGGCCTTTTATCTGGCGGCTGGAGCGGCAGTGCTCGCAATAGTCGCCATCCTGCCTGCTCGTGAGCAGGCCCAGCTCCCCAAGGCGCCGTCGCTGGGCAATCTCGCTCGGCTGCTGAGCCGCTCTGATGTGCTGTTGCCTTCGTTGCTCAGCATGGTGCACCAGTATGCTAACTGGGCGACCACTTTTTCCTTCGTGCCGCTTGTGGCAGAGAATCTGGGGGCCACCGATGTTACGCTGAGCGTCCTGCTCAGCTTTAACATCGCCGTAGTCACTCTGGGCAACCTGATCGCGACGACCGTAGTGCGCAAGATCGGGGCACGGAACATGGTGTATCTCAGCTTTGTCTTGCTGGCGATCGGCACCATCGCGGCAGCCTTTGCTCAATCGCTCGTAGCGGTGTTTCTGCTCCAGTTCCTCATTGGTATCTCTAACGGTATTGGGTATCCGGTGCTCATGGGGATGTCCATCCGCAATGTAGAGGAGGCCCAGCGCGGCACGGCCATGGGCTTTCACCAGGCTGTTTATGCGATCGGTATGTTTGCCGGGCCGGCGCTGAGCGGCCTGCTGGCCGATCGGTGGGGCCTTCCGCCGATGTTCATCGCCACTGCCGTCGCCTGTCTGCTGCTGGGCGCAGTTGGGACCCGACGACTGAGCGGAGACCGCTCCAGCTAGGGAGAGGTCCCCTGGTTACCCGCGACTGAATTCATCCTCTTTTCATGCCCGCCACACTCAGCGCTAATGGATGCTGACGCCTCCTCTGATACATTACGCGTGGTGATCTTTCAACGCGAACAGGGTTCTGAAGGGGATCGGCCGATGGCTGTCAGGTGGCGCAGTGTGGCTTTGGCGATGGCAGTCTGCCTGTTCTCTGTCCCGATATTCGGTTTTCGTGCTGTGGCGCAGCCGGCTGCAGCAACTTATTACCCCTACCGCATCTTTCTGCCGGTGATCTCCCGCGCAGAGCCCCAAGGTTGTATGCCAATACCAGACGAGACGTACTATTCCATTCCAGTTGAGGGGCCCTATCCGGACGATGCCCCTGCAGAGTTGCACCCCGACCTGAACCTCGATTTACGCGGCTATCGTGAGAATCTCACGGCCTACCGCGGACTCGTGGACTATAGCGGCGGCTATGACTCGTTGGCTCCCCGCCTTCAAACCCTGTTTCTCGACGAACGCTGGCCGGGCATCGCGCGGGTGTACCAGGTATACCATTGGGACGGGGGCTGGCCTGGCGTCTATGGTGTGTATCCCATCACGGATCCGGACGTGACTCTTGCCGGGCTGGTCAGCACACCAGGGGAAAAGGTCCGTGTGCCATTCAGAGGGGCGGAGATCTTTCACGATACGGTGACTGGACGGCACTATGTGGCGATGGTACTGTACGCGGCGCCGGACCGCATCACCCTCAAGTACACGCGCGATGATCATGTGATCACCGGCTATACGATCCATATCGAGGGCATCTGTGTTGAGCCGCGACTCCTGGCGCTGTATAACGAGACCAACGCGGCGGGCAGGGGATACCTCCCCGGTCTGCAGTACGGGCAGGCCATCGGTCGCGCCATCGATGGCGAGGTCGGCGTGGCTATTCGCGACAACGGTGCATTCATGGACCCGCGCTCACGCAAGGACTGGTGGCAGGGGCTTTGCGTCCCCGGGGCGCTGGAGGTCCCGACGCTGGATGCCAGCGGCGAGGAGTGGTACCAGGCGCAACAGGCACGGCTGGAGGCGCGAGCGGGGCTGGAAGCAGGACGCTGAGCGGTCCCCGGCGGGGTATATGCTCAGCGTCTAGCACGTGCTTGCGCGGCTCTGGCTTAGCGCGAGGCTTAGGCCTTGGGCGCCTGCATCATCTCGATCACCAGCCCGTCGGGCAGGCGAAACCAGTTGTGGCCCTGGGGCATTTCCTCAACGCCCCACTTGTAGGCTTCCTCAAGGGCGGCCTCCAGGTCGTCGGCAAAGATGCCCAGATGTGCCATGCGCCCTTCGGGCCCCTCAAACTCTTTTGCCGAAACCAGTTGCATGCCGCCGGCGGTCCAGACCTGGTCGGGGGCATCCGGATCGCCCGCGACGCGGGTCACCGGCATTCCAATCGCGGTGAGGAAGCGAATGTGCCACTGAATATCCTTGACGTAGATGGCGGTGTGCTGGAGATAGCAGGTCTTTTCGTAGGCCATGACGTGCTCCTGTGTTCGATCGTCGATTTCTTAGGACTCGTGCGAACAGGCCCATGCCGGAACGAGGCTATTGGATCAGGCCGAGCTCTTCGATAGGCCAATAGCGGAACCAGGCCCGCCCGATCACGTCTTCGTACGGGATCATGCCAAAGGATCGCGAATCGTTGCTGGCATTGCGGTTATCGCCGAGCACCAGCAGATGCCCTTCCGGAACGATCTGTGCGGGCATGCCACCAATGGTGGGCTCGCTCAAGTAGTCCTCCTGCAGAGGCTGGCCGTTGATATACACCCTATTCTGGGTAATCTCAACCGTTTCGCCCGGCAGACCGACCACGCGCTTGATCAGCGGAACCGTTCCATGTTGCTGGGGCTTGAGGACCACGATCTCGCCTCGCGCCGGCTCCCTGAAACGATAGCTGATCTTTTCGATGATCAACCGCTCGTTATTGTGCAGACTGGGCTCCATACTCTGGCCCTCGACGCGTGTCGCCTGCGCAATAAAGAGGTTGACGACGATGACGATGACCAGAGCCGGGAGGACCGACTCGAGCATCTCGCGAAACCATGACCTCGCGGGGCGCTGCACAGAGTTCTGCGTATCCAATGGGTTTTCTGTCATCTTGAACACCTGATGATGCCGGGGGAGTCTGCACTCCCTCGGCACCGAGTTTTGGTGCTAGCGGCCGCGGGAGCCGCCGTCACGACCGCGTCCGCCATCGCGGCTTCGGCCGCCGCCGCCACTGGGCTTGCGATCGCGGTTTCGCGCCTCCTCGGCCGTCCAGCCTTCCAGAACTGCCTGGCGAGACAGTCTCACCCGGCCATTGGAGTCGATGTCTGTCACCATGACGGTGATCTCGTCGCCTACCCGTGCTACATCCTCGACATTGGCAACGTGAAAATCGGCCAGCTGGGAGATGTGCACGAGGCCATCATGCCCGGGCATGAACTCGACAAAAGCACCAAAATCGGTGGTGCGCACAACCTTGCCGGTGTAGATGCGGCCTACCTCCGGCTCTGCGGTAATCGCCTGGATCCGGGACAGCGCCTCGGCCATCGCCCCTCCATTGTTGGAGGCTACCGTAACCACGCCATCATCGTCAACATTGATGCTGACGCCAGTATCGTCGATGATCCCGCGGATATTCTTGCCACCCGGCCCGATGAGAGCACCGATCTTGGAGACCGGGATCGTCACCGTGGTGATGCGCGGCGCATACGGGGACACATCTGTGCGCGGCGCGGGAAGCACCGCATTCATCACATCCAGCACCTTCATCCTGGCCACGCGGGCCTTCTGCAGGGCCTCTGCAATGACCTGGTGCGGCAGGCCGGCGATCTTGATGTCCAGCTGGATAGCTGTGATGCCCCTGGTCGTCCCAGTCACTTTAAAGTCCATGTCGCCCAGATGGTCCTCGAGACCCTGGATGTCTGTTAGAAGAGCATAGCGATCGTCGGATGTGACCAGCCCTATGGCGATGCCGGCGACTGCAGCGCGCAAAGGCACACCGGCATCATAGAGTGCCAGGCTGCTAGCGCAGGTGCTGGCCATGGAAGTGGACCCGTTAGATGAGAGCGCCTCTGAGACCGAACGGATCGTGTACGGGAACTCTTCCGGCGAAGGCAGGACGGCCTCGATGGCGCGCTCCGCGAGGGCGCCGTGCCCGATCTCACGACGGCGGGGTCCGCGCATGGGTGAGGTTTCGCCGGTCGAGTACGGCGGAAAGTTATAGTGGTGCATAAAACGCCGGGTCCCGTCCTCGGACAGCCACTCGATGCGCTGTTCGTCCTCGGCCGAGCCCAGAGTGACGATATTGAGCACCTGCGTCTCGCCGCGGTTAAAGAGCGCTGAGCCGTGTACGCGAGGCAAGAGGCCCACCTCGGCACTGAGATCGCGGATATCGTCCAGGCCGCGACCATCGATCCGGATACCCGAGTCGATGATATGCTTGCGCATCGCCTGCTTGGACAGGAGCTCGAAAGCCTCGCTGATCTCTGAAGCGGGCATTTCGGTGCCGGCATTCTGGATCAGTTCGTCACGCAGTGCCTGCTCTGCGTCTCGCCGCTCGTCGCGCGGCGCACCGCTCTTTACCAGTTCTTCGATCCTGGTACTCGCGTTTGTGCGCACATAGTCCAGCACCTCGGCGGGAAGCGTAAAGCGCAGGCCCTGCTTCTTTTCCTTGCCGATCGCCGCACGCATCTCTCTTTGCAGCGCGATCAGGTTCTGCATGCTCTCGTGGCCCAGCTTGATCGCCTGCAACATCAGGTCTTCAGGGAGCTCTTTGGCACCGACCTCGATCATGTTGATGTAGTCTTCAGTGCCAGCCAGAGCCATGTCCAGCTCGCTTCTTTCCATCTCGCTGTTCAGCGGGTTGATGACGAACTCGCCGTCAATGTACCCCACGCGTGTGGCGCCGACTGGCGTCTCAAAGGGGATATCCGAGATCATCAGGGCCGTCGAAGCGCCCACGATCGACAGAATATCGATGGCGTGCTCCTCGTCGGCGGAAAGCGGCGTAATGACGATCTGCACGTCATTGCGGTAGCCCTCGGGGAACAGGGGCCGCAGCGGACGGTCGACCTTGCGCACTGTGAGGATGGCTTCCGTTGAGGGACGGCCCTCACGCTTGAAAAAGCCCCCGGGAATTTTGCCGGCGGCATAGCGGCGCTCCTCCAGATCAACCGTCAGCGGGAAGAAATCGATCCCCTGCCTGGGCTCTTTGGAAGCTGTCGCTGTCACCAGGATGACGGTGTCACCCCATTGCATCAGCACGGCGGCGCCAGCCTGCGGCGCGAGCTTGCCCGTGCGGATGGAGATGGGCTCTCGCCCGAAACTCGTCGTAAACTCTCTTTCCATTTCTGCTCCTACTCACTCATAAACTCGCGAGAGTCCGGAGCAGATTGACCAGGGACTGGGGAGTGAGTCCCATCCGTCTGAGGCACACTCCCCAATTCCTGCGCAATCTTGCCCGGATCCCCCTGTGAAAACGCGAACCATTGTCTGCCTAGCAAAAAGAGTAGCTCATGACCCAGGGGGGCCGAGAGCTACTCTCTTGTTTCTGGCAGAGCGCACCCGGACTATGCGGACCTAGCGCCTGAGTCCAAGCCGGTTGAGCACTTCACGATATCTCGTCTCATCCTCGCGGCTGAGATAGTTCAAGTGGCGCCGCCGCTGGCCAACAAGCTTTAGCAGACCACGACGAGAGTGCTCATCAGCGCGATTCTCTCTCAGGTGCTCCGTCAGCCTGTTGATCCGCTTGGTGAGCAGCGCGATCTGCACCTCCGGCGATCCTGTGTCGTCAGGGTGGCGATGAAAATCCTCTACGATCGCGTCCTTCTCACCTTTTGTTAGCGGCATATCGCTTGTCCTTCCTGCACAGCCATCGATTGACAATCGGGATTATAGCATAGACGGGCCTTTGAGGCAAATCATCGTGCGACACGCCTTATCACTGGTCAATTGGACCGTGAGTTCGTTGACCTTCAGACTACTTGCGACCGCAAATGCCGGATGGATGATGCCCTGATACCCCCCCCGCTCGGCTGTCCGGATTTGCCCGGATCGCGAGGGACTGCATCAACTCCAACCGGGCGCCGGAATCAAAAGTACGACTGAAAGCCGGTGTTCTTGTTGGTGTACTTTGGCCCGGCGACGCCAACAAAACAGTGGATGTAGAACATTCGCAGGTGCTCGATGTCTGCGGACCAGAGGGCCACATGCTCGATTCTCGGCATCAGAGTCCCTCCGGGCCAGGGCTGTGTTGCGTATTCTGTGCCGCAGCCGCAGCGTCCCCAGGAAATGAGATCAAAGGAACTCGGGCCAAACGCGACACCAGGGCATGCAGCACCGCCACAGGCAGCGCTGGGATTGAGGTCAGAGGCAGCCCGATCTCGTTCAAGAGGCTGCTCCCAGGATCAGGATTACCTTTGATCCGGCTGATGAGTGCGCTGACGGGAATGCCGTAGACATTCCCGATCATGATGGCGCGTATGGCCCCGAGGATGCCCTGTGCAGTTCGCTCTCCATACGTCTCTACAATGCGCTCCCAGGATTCACGGGTGGGGTTCCCCCCGGTGTCGGCATAATGCTGGGCGAACATGATGGCCGGCACCTCGTTCGCCGGAACATCGTCGATAATCCCGGCAAGCATCGCCTGCACCTCTCCGGGGCTCATGCCGCTCTCCAGCGCCATCTTTGTGTGAGCATAGGAGCACGCCGCACAGCCGTTCACCTCGGTTACCGCCAGCATGATCCGTTCGATGAATTCCTTGTTCAAGTCGCCTTGCGCCCTGGCCCGCGACAGAAAGCGCATCGTTGAAAGGCCCTGGACCAGAATTCGGTAGGAATCCACGAACCTATAGTGCTTTTTTGCCACAATCATAGTGTCACCAATCCGATCTTGCGTGAATCGGGATCGCCGCCGGGGCTAGTAGACGATGTCATTCGCAAAAGGCGTCTTTTCGGCGCTCTCTCTGGTAAAGTCGATGGCGTATTTCGCATTTTCCGTGAAAACGATCGCCTCCGTGAGGTCCACTCTGAGGATGCAGGTGTGCGGGTCCGCTTCGTTGACGTGTCTGTCGTAAAAGGCGCAGAATACCTGGCGCAGTTTATCTCGGAGCGCCTCACTGCCCGGTGCCCAGGGGATTGCCAAGGTCGGTGCCCGTCCCGTGCGCCACAAACAGGCCATGGCACAGCGCGACGCTGGGATTGGCGGCGATTTCCTTCATCTTGCTGCTGAGGCCACAGGTCGTGACATGGAACGCCCCGTCCCGGTAGCGGGCCTTGACTGTGCGCATGTTGGCCTGGTCGCCATTTACGGTTGCCAGCGACATGACCACGTCATGCCCAAACTGCTCGTCCATGAGCGCCATCGCTTCACTGTAAACATCTATCGAGGCTTCTCCCTGTCCCGCTGCTTCAAGCGGACTCGGCGCCCCCGCGGTGTGCCGCCAGTGAGAGTGCATTTAGCACAAGCGTGCACGCCAGCAGGGCCGCTGAGACCCAGGCGGCCGCGTTTGCAGAATCCATAAGCGCTGACCAATCCTCTATCCTCACCAGGTGTGCGCTATAAAAGAGCTGCAGGCACAGCGAGATGCCACAAGCGCCGATGCTCACTACCGACATGATCATCCAGTTCCTGCTGTGTGCCCTGTTCTGTGTCACAAGCGTCACGATAGGCAGCAATGATGCGATCAGGCCGAGCACAAGGCTGCCGAGATTCAAAAGGCTATATCCAAACATCCCTCTCCTTTCAGCCTCGCCACGGCTCGCCTGTCTCAGCGAGCCCTGGCGGTCCTGCCTTGCTCACCGGGAACAGACCTGCCTGGTTCGCTGCCGCTATCCGCCTTGCAGGATCCCTGATGCTCCGGGGACTCTGACAGTAACGCGACGCACTCGATGTGGTACGTCTGCGGAAACATGTCCACCGGCTGGACCTCCACCAGAGCATACCCGTGTTCTCTGAAACGCGCGATATCGCGGGCCAGCGTCGCGGGATCACAGGAGACATACACGATCCGTCGGGCTCCGCAGTCTGCCAGTGCCTCGATGGCGTCCGGCGTGCAGCCGGTGCGCGGCGGATCCAGGATGATCGCATCCACCCTTGGGCGGTGCTGGCGCACGGCACGGGCGACGTCCGCCTGCCAGAACGTGCCGCGCCCGCCTGCGTTCTCGCGCGCATCATGCACTGAAGCTCCGTAAGATTCAATGCCCAGGAGCCTCACACTGGTCCCCGCAAGAGAAAGGCCCAGCAGGCCGCCGCCGCAGTAGGCATCGAGCAGCGTCTCGCCGGGTGCAAGGTGCAGATAACCTCTGGCAACCTGGACAAGGCGCTCAGTCTGTGCGGTGTTGTTCTGGAAAAACGCATCTGCTGAGACGCGTACTCGCAGCCCCAGAACCTCTTCCGTGATCCAGTCCCGTCCCGAAAGGACCTGCCGTTGTCCCGATCGGCCCGTGTAGAGGCAGCTGTACGGTGTTGCAGGATCATGACCTGGCGGCAGCGCCTGGCGCCCGCGCAGGTGCGCCAGGCGGTCCCCCGTGTTGATGCCTGCGCGCAGAATGAGCTCATCGGCGCGGACATGGCAGGCGCGGTGTGCGTCCCACATGGTCTCGAGGAGCGGGTGTGCGATCAGGCAATGCTCAGTGGCGATGATCTCGTGACTCTGCCACGCATAGTATCCGGCCTGGCCGTAGCGGTTGATGCGCAGCTGGACATGGTTGCGGTAGCGCCACGGCTCCGCCATCCCCAGCATGGGCTGCACGGTGGGCTCTTCAAGGCCACCGATCCGCTCAAGAGCGTCGCGAAGGATGCCCCGCTTGAGTTCGAGTTGGGTCTGATAGTTGATATGCTGCCACTGGCACCCGCCGCAGCGCCCAAACACGGGACAGGGCGGCGACACGCGCGCCTCCGAAGGGCGATCGATGGTAAGGAGCCTGCCGCGGGCGTAAGAGGCCCTGGACTGCTCAAGGGACACCGTCACAGTCTCTCCGGGCAGCGCCATGGGGACGAATATCACCCGCCCCTCGTATCTGCCGACGGCATCGCCACCGTGGGCCATGTCCGTCAGCGTCAGTTGAATCGTGTCTTCCATGCCTTTCTCCGGACGTACTTCTGTTCTTCGGCGATCGGCGCAACACATGACTGTAGCATCGCTGTCCATACAGAGCAATGTGCACCAGTGGACAGGGCAGGAACTGACCCGTCCGCATGCCTGGCGCCTGCGATGGAGCTTTGACACTGGTCTATGGCCAGTATATAGTCACTAGTAGTGGAAGCAGACCTCAGGGTGGCAAATGTGAGCGATCTCGGCGAGCGCCTGCGTGAGGCGCGAGAAGACAAGGGCATCTCTCTTGAGCAGGCGGAGGCAGCGACGCATATCCGTGGTAGCCTGCTGCGCGCGCTCGAGGAGGGACGCTATTCCGAGCTCCCTGGGGATGTCTATGGACGCGGGCTGGTTCGCAACTATGCCAATTACGTTGGTCTTGATCCCGCGGCTGCTGTTGAAGAGTTCTCCCACTACAGCGGGCGGCCGCAGCAGGTCATCCCGCAGGTCCTCGACGAGCCCCTGTCCCCCATCCATCGGAGCTATGGCTGGCGGGTCGCCGTTCTGTTGTTTGTGGCTCTGGTGGTGGCGGCATGGTTCGCCTACACGGAACTGTACGTCGATCGGGGCATGCGGGTCGAGACTCTCTGGCCTCTGGTGATCAGCACCCCTGTGGCAGACGCGACAACCCCTCCGGGGCGAGCGACTGTCGTCGCGCCGAGTAACGGCGCAACGCCAGAGCCAGAACAATCCGCCGAACCTGCTGGTGAAGCAGCTGAAGCGGTGGCGGAGGGTCAGCCGACCGAGCGTGCCACAGCGATGAGGATTTCTTTGCCCACTCCCCGACCGGTACCTTCGGCGACTCCTACGACCATCACCGGCGTGTATGTTGAGGCGCTTGCCACCGCTGACACCTATGTCGAGGCGACGGCGGATGGCACAAGAGTCTACACCGGAATCATGCGCACCAACGATACCGCCCAGTGGCAGGCGGCCGAGACGATCGTCTTGCGGATCGGAAACGCGGGCGGGCTCGAGTTGCTTGTTAATGGCTACGACGTCGGTGTTTTGGGCGACAGCGGCCAGGTCATTACTCTGGAGTACAACGTCGGTAACCTTCCGGGTCAATGAGCCGGGCGCGACCCCCTGCGAGGCCGGTGCCTGTGAGCAGTGGCCTTTTTTTGTATGGTGGAGCCTCATGAACTTTTATCTGATTACGCTGGGATGTCCCAAAAACCAGGTGGACTCGGAGATGATGGCGCAACTCCTCATCGAGGCGGGGCACCGCGCCGTCGCCGATCCGGACGAAGCCGATATTCTCATCACCAACACCTGCGCTTTTATCCATGACGCCCGCGAAGAGTCTCTCGAGACCCTGGACGAACTGGCGCGCCACAAGCGGCCAGATCAAGCGCTGATCGCCGCCGGGTGTTTCCCTCAACGAGATAGCGATACGATCTGCCGGCGCGTCCCCGCCGTAGATGCCGTTCTGGGAACGCGCTCGTGGCCCGAGATCGTTGAACTCGTGGATGCGCTGGGGCAGCGCCGTCGAGGAGTACTGCGCCGCATCCGCGAACGCGGTGACCTGGTTGCGTCAGTGCAGCGCAGTGCAATCATGGGGCGCACAGCCTATCTCAAGATCGCGGACGGTTGCGATGCGGGCTGCGCTTTTTGCGCTATTCCAGCGATCAAAGGGCCCCAGGTCAGCAAGCCACAGGCGGACATCCTGCGTGAGGCACAGGAACTAATTGATCAGGGAGTCCAGGAACTGGTGCTGATCGCCCAGGATACCACCGCCTATGGGCGCGACCTCGGTCTGCGGGATGGGCTGCCCCCGCTTCTTGAGCGTCTGGCGGAGGTTATTCCAGAGGATGGCTGGATTCGCATTCTGTACGCCTATCCCCAGCATATCAGCGACGTGCTGATCAGGACGATGGCCTCACTGCCGCAGATGTGTCATTATCTCGACCTGCCGCTTCAGCATGGGCACCCTGATGTGCTGCGGCGCATGCGCAGGCCACACGATCTCGCGTCGATCTACGATCGCATTGCTGCCTTGCGTGAGACCATGCCCGATATCGCCCTGCGCTCCACCTTTATCGTGGGCTTTCCGGGCGAGACTGAAGTGGAGTACCAGGCGCTGCTGGAGCTGATCGAGGAGATCGCTTTTGATCACGTGGGTGTGTTCACCTACTCCCGCGAGCGTGGCACACTGGCAGCCCGAATGCCGGGACAGGTGCCTGAAGCCATCGCGCAGGAGAGATACCACCAGGCGATGGTGGCCCAGCAGGCGATCTCTCTCGAGCGCAATCAGGAGCAGATCGGCCGGGTGCTGCGTGTGCTGGTCGAGGATCATGTTGACGGGCAGGCTGTGGGACGCAGCTATCGCGACGCGCCAGACATCGATGGCACCGTGCTGTTCCCGTCGTCTGATGCCCTGGATGGCATGGTCGATGTACGTATCACCGGGGCGGAGCCCTACGACCTGCTAGGCGAACGCGTTTCCTGAGCTGAGCGGGGCTGCAGCTACGCCTGCATCCCTCTCCACCACGTTTCCGAGAGCAACGCGTGGTGAAAGAATCGGTAGGCGAGTGGGTCCCTGAGGTTGAGTCCAGCCGAGTCAGTGAGGTAGAGAGCAAAGGTGCGAGAGAAATAGCTGCGTGGCGTGTCCCTGACGTCACGCGGCATCGCGTACCCGAGTTCATGCAGCTTTGCCAGGCGAGACGCGAGTTCTCTCAGGCCCCCTGTCAACCCCGCTCCATCGGCGAGCCAGGCCCCGTCCGTTTTCAGGCCGCTTCCCAGCAGATGGTCGATCAGATCTCCCACCGCCATGAGCGCTGTGCAGGGTTGCTGCGCCAGATCGGTGGTGCAGACGGTACATGTGCCCTCAAACTCTCGACCGCGCCAGGTGTACGGGCCCGGAAGGTATCGCGAAGGCAGGTGGGTAAAGATCAGGTGTCCGCGAGCCTGATCGAGCCATAGTGAGAGCAGACCGGCGGGCAAGAGCGAGAGATAGCAGCGCATGCGCTCGGCGGGCTCCCAGATGGATCCAAAGGTCTGTCGCACGGCGACCGGTGCCAGGTCGATGGCCTGCGGGTCGGTGTGCATCCGTTCGCGCCACAGCATCTCCAGCAGAGCATGCTGGCCTGCCCGAGAATTTACCATACGCGACGGTTTCCTTTCCACGCGCCCGGTCGGATGAATGGGTATCCCACTCTACCCGTTATTGGTTGACGCCCGCACAGTGCCATAGTATACTGTCCTTTGATCGGGCACAAAAGGCATTATGAAAGGGTGATGGCATGAGTGCCGTTCTCGTCTTGAATGCCACTTATGAGCCATTGAGTGTTGTCAGCCTGCGGCGCGCGGTCGTGCTCTTGCTCAAGGACAAGGCCGAAGTCGTGGAGTCGGCAGAGGGGCGTCTGCATGGCGAGACGCTTTCATTGCCCGTGCCGCTGGTGATCCGTCTGGTCTACTTTGTCCATGTGCCCAGACAGACCGGCGTCCCGCTGACACGTCGCGCCGTGTTCATGCGCGATAACTATACCTGCCAATACTGCGGCCAGCGTCCCCCCAGATCTGAAACGACCGTCGACCACGTGCTGCCGCGGATACGGGGTGGAACCACGACCTGGGAGAACGTCGTATGTGCCTGCCTGCGCTGCAACACCCGCAAGGGGAGCCGTACCCCTGAAGAGGCGAACATGCCTTTGCGACGCGCTCCCTTCCGGCCGACGTACTACGCCGTGGTGCTGCTGGGGCACGCACCTGTACACGAATCGTGGGTCAAATACATCGATGTGACCGCGCAGTATGCGGCCAGCGCCGCGAGCTAGGGCGCTGTAATCCGTATCGTCGTCTGGGCCGATAGCTGATCCGTTGTCAGGCCGCTCGCCATGCGAATCTCGGCTCGCTCTCCTGTGGCGCCATCGTACAGGCCAAAGGAAAGGATATAGTCCCCCGGTGGCGCCTCCGGATCGATCGAGACGATGAAACGATCCACGCCTGACTCTCCGGAGCGCCAGGTTGACGTGGGCCACTGCCCTCCACCAGGCATACCATCCTGTTGGCCCCAGACGGGTCCAGAGGTGGCGGGGTTGTAAGCTTCCCCGATCAGATGGGTGAACACTGTCCAGTCGCGCTCGGGCTTGCCCGCAGCGCGCCAGTAAAGATCCAGTGCGAGCGCTTCGCCGGGATGTGTGACCAGAGACCCATCTTCAGGGGCGCCCAGAAGGGTATAGCCTGCGAGCACGATAGAGTCTCCAACTGTGGCATCGGTGGCTACCGCAGGCCCAGCGGGCATGGCCAATTTCGGGGCGCCTTCGATGCGTACGGTACGCAGATCAGAGTACGAACCGCTTGGCGCAACTATCCTCAGCCGGTACTCACCTTTCGGCAGCGCCGCTGTGACCGGCAGCGCGATGCGCTCGCGTCCCGGGAAGGCGTCCGGGTGCCCTACGGAGCGGCTGGCGACGACCAGGCCCGCCGGGTTCAACATCTGCAGAAAGCAGGGTGATGACGGAGGCTGATCCCAGTAGAGGCTCACCCAGATCGACTCACCCATGATGAATCGATCGACCATCACCTCCCAGCCGTGCAACCCTGTCTCGCTGGCAGGGGGCTCGGCTCTGTGCACAGGCGTATAAGTGTCGGCAAGCCGCGGTGACGCCTGGCCGTCCCCGAAAAGCAGTAGCGTGTTGTGCCCATAGCCCTCGGCCCAGTCCAGGCCGTAGGCCTCATCCAGCGCCCTTCTGAGAATTCTGTCGGGATCAGAGAGGTTCACGTCCACTTCGGCGAGCCAGAACCGGTTGTACTGGTCTCCATGTTCTTCCAGCCAGGACGCAACGTCCTGCTCGGAGAGCATGTCGCCCGACTGCGGAATGGTGTGGAAGGGAGGCTGTCCCTCTGTTGCCAGCTGGTCGTACTGGTACAGGAACAGAGGGTAGCGACTGCTGGAATCCAGCAGCACGACGTCTCCTGGCTCTGACTGACTGGCAATCGCACGGACCATGGTCTGGTAGTCATCGCGCAGAATGCGCTCTGAATAGTAGCCCGGGAGGACGACCAGCCAGGAGACCAGGATCCCCAGTGCGATGATTCTGCCTGCCACTCGCCACCGGCGGCCGATCGCAGTCACCGCCCAGGCAAGGAGCACCCAGAACGCGGGCGCAAAGGGCATCAGGTAGCGGGCTTCGATGTGTGGCGTGTAAAAGAGGCTGCGTGGCAGGGTGGACAGGTACACGACGGCGGGAGGGATCAGGATGCTGAGCAACAGAGTAGCCAGCGCCACAAGACTGGTCGGATCGCCTTCTAAAAGCTGGCGTCGCAAAAGCAGAATGGTCCCGAGCAGAGCGGTCACCAGTGGCAGAATCGTAGCCCACAGGTAGCGATCAATGTCCACTGACGCGCCGGAGGTCAGCAGGATCGCATAGAGCCGCGCGACAAAAGCCGGAGACACAGGTTCTGCGACGGACCAGGTGGTCATGCGTCCCCAGGAAAACCAGAGCCATACAGCCAGGATCGCGCCCACGGCAACCTGTGAGGCGGCCCATCGCACCAGCAACTCGCGGCGTCGATAGCCCTTGACCACCAGCAGGATGCAGAGCACGACGAGGTTCTCCACCAGCACCCAGGCTCCGCTGAGATAGATGGTGTAAAGGGCGCTGAGCGTGGCCAGAGAACAAGCCGCCAGCAGGTGGTTACCAGTTCGCCTGGTTTCCTCCGGTGCATCGGAGCGCATGGTGTGCAGCCACCGGAGGAACAGGTAGAGGGAGAGGACCCCCAGCAATCCGGCCAGAACGTACATGCGCAGTTCCTGCGACCACCACACGTGAAAGCGGCTCAGGGCTGTGAGGAGTGAGGCGAGTAGGCCGGTGAGCTCGCCGCCTACCAGGCGACCAAGCAGATACACGGCGGCCACCGTGAGCACACCAAAGAGAGCCGGAAGCAAGCGGAGGGCGAACTCGGATTCGCCAAAGGCCTGTACCCACGCCCAGAGGGACCAGAAGAAGAGTGGCGGGTGGACGTCCGAAGCTGTCCATAGCGTGACACCGCCCAGGCCTTTGCGCACGGCCCAGACAGCCAGGGCCTCATCCCACCAGAGGTTGGCAGCCCCCAGCCGGTACAGGCGCAGTGCCAGGGCGACCAGCAATATGCCCGGCAGCGCGGCGCGCCGGGCGAGGCGCCCGAACGACTCAGACCCTTCCGACCAGTGCATTAAGCTTGCTCTCGATCTCGCGACGCTGGCTGGTGGTCAAGAGCGTCTGGTCGCTCGTGGTATCTCGGAGAAAACCCGCCAGGTTCTGGAGGGTAACTGCAGGAAAATCTGGATCCTGGATGTTGAGCTGTACGTCCTCACCGGTAAAGACAATGACACCATTCACCGGAACCTGATCGCTCAGACCCACAGAAGACACCCACTTTTCTACGTCTCTGCATTCCAGTTCCAGGTCCTTTTCGGGTTTCGAGATGGCCGGCTCGCCAAACAGTTGCTTGATCCTGCGGTTGCGCATCTGGTGATCCCATCGTCCATCGGCGTAGGTGATCTGTCCCCGCTGAGCGCGTGTCACCAGCACTGTAAAGCCGCGGTGGGAGAAAACGACCTGGTCGGAGGGAAGATAGTAACTGAGCAGCGTGTACCGTTTGTCCAGGCCATCGAGCGCGCGTGCCAGCAGCTGGTCCGGGCGTGGCTCGCGCACGTACCGGTTGGCCATAAAAGCGCCGACCGATGCCCCGAGCACGCCGATCAGCAGCAGGGTCGACGACAGCACGGGTGACCGCACGGCGGTGAAAAGCCCGATAACGAGGGCACCCAGACCGATATAGTTGCCCCACTTGGCGTACTTGCGGCGCTTGTTCAGAAAGGCGTCATTGACGAAAGCTTGCATGCATCACCTCAGTGCGTGGGCTGGGACCAAGGGCGGGCGCTAGACGGCACCACTCTCCTGCGACGCGGATGCTGTCATGCCGGCCACGCGCTGCTCGATCACTTGTACGATCTGTCTTTCGCGGGCAGTAATAGCGACACCCACCGCATTCTCTATCGCGAGCTCGTCGGAGCGACCATGGGCGATCACAACGACGCCATTGACACCCAGCAACGCGCCACCGCCATACTTGCGAAAATCCAATCGGTTGCGTACGGCGTTGAACGCGGGCTTCGCCAGCAGGGCGCCCAGCATAGCCACCGGCCGGGACTTTATCTCCTGGCTCAACATCCTCAGCAGCATGCTCGCGGTGCCTTCCGCGGTCTTGAGCGCCACGTTCCCTGTAAAGCCGTCCGTGACGATGACATCGGCGATGCCGCTCAGGATATCTTTCCCCTCGGCGTTGCCCACGATATTCAGATCCGGGCAGTTGCGTTCCAGCAGCGCATAGGTCTCCTGAACCAGGGTGCTGCCCTTTGTCTTTTCCTCGCCGTTGGAGAGCAGCGCGATGCGCGGCTGCGGAATGCCCATGATGTGCTGGGCGTACACCGAGCCTATGATCGCAAACTGCATCAGCCACTCGGGCTTGCAGTCTGTGTTGGCGCCAATGTCCAGCATGAACACGGGCCCATCGATGGCGGGCAGGACCGTCGAGATGGCTGGCCTCTGCACACCTGCGATGCGCCCAATGCGCCCGGCACCGGCCAGCGCGGCGGCCAGGACACCGCCCGAGTTTCCAGCCGAGACCACGGCATCGGCCTGTCCATCGCGCAAGAGCCCCATGGCCACGACGATGGAGGCGTCCTTCTTAGCACGTACGGCCTGAGCTGGATGCTCGCCCATCTCCACAACCTCGGAGGCGTGCACCACCGAGAGCGCCAGCCCGGAGACATCCTCACTGGCCAGAATCTCGCGGATCTCCGTCTCGCGGCCAACCAGGATGATCTCGTGTCCAAAGCGGCGCGCCGCGCGCACGCCGCCGCGCACATCCACCGCGGGAGCATGATCGCTTCCCATCGCATCCAGAGCAATACGCATATGAGCCTCCCGGGGGTGAACTGACTGTCGCCTTGTTGGCTGCCATTGTACCCTGTGGGCAGCCGAGTTGACAACTACAGGCGATGGGCTATACTCGCGATCGAGCCCCTGTGGCGGAATTGGCATACGCAGCAGGTTGAGGGCCTGTGCTCGTTAGGGCGTACTGGTTCGAGTCCAGTCAGGGGCACCATAGCCGGTCTTGTGACCGTCGTCTCTTTGGGATGGCGGTCATTTGCGTTTCCGGTGCCAGGCACATCCGGTTGCCTCCGCCGCTTACCGGTCTGCTGACTTGTCGCTTTACCATGCTCATGCAGAGAGCGGGCTGCTACTTGCAGGCTCTTGAGGCGCGTGCTAATCTTTACTCGCCAGGTCACCCGATGGGTAAGGTGTTAGTGGCGTGACAGCTACCCTGGTCAAGATGAATCATGGAGGAGAGCAAGATGCACAGGACCTTTGTATCGTTGTTGGGCATTCTGCTGGTCGTGGCTATGCTGGCCACGGGCTGTGCAGGGGGTGAGGGTGCCTCTGAAGGGGAGGCCCTCAAGATCGGCCTCGTTACGGATGTGGGACGTGTCAATGATCGCACGTTTAACCAGTCAGCCTGGGAAGGCGTCCAGGACGCGGCGACGGAGTTGGGCGTTGAGCCCAAGTATATCGAGACCAAGGCCGCCACGGACTATCTCGACAACCTCCGTCAGTTCGCTGAGGAGGGCTATGACGTGATCGTCGCGGTGGGCTATGCCCTCGGCGAGGCCACGTTGCAGATGGCCGCCGAGTACCCGGACATCATGTTCATCGGTGTGGATCAATTCCAGGCCGAGGTTGTCCCGAATGTGGCGGGCCTGGTGTTCCATGAGGATCATGCCGGCTATCTGGCCGGTGTGCTGGCAGCCAATCTGACCAAGTCGGGCACCATTGCCGGCGTCTTTGGGACGGACCTGGTCCCGGCTGTGGTGGCCTTCCGTGAGGGCTACGAGGCTGGTGCCAGGTCGGTCAAGCCGGACATCAACATCATCTCGGCGTACCATCCGGGCGAGATCGCTCAGGCCTTTACGGATCCCGAGTGGGGCGCCGCGACGGCTGCGCAGGCCATCGACGGGGGCGCTGATGTGGTGTTCGCCGCCGGAGGCCAGACGGGCAACGGCGCGCTGGAGGAGACGGCCACGCATGAGGGCCTTTACTGCATCGGTGTGGATACCGACCAGTGGGAGACTCTCCCCGGCGCGCGTCCTTGCCTGGTGACCAGCGCGATCAAGTCCGTGCGCTCTGGCGTCAGAGATCTGGTTCTTGCCGCTGCGAATGGCACCTTTGAGGGCGGCCAGGTCTACGGCGATGTCGGACTGGCACCCTACCATGACTTTGAGGATCAGCTTCCGGCCGAGCTCAAGAGCGAGTTGGAGAGACTCGCAGCCGGACTCGCTGATGGCTCTATCAGCACCGGCTACGGTCAGTAGATCGGCATATCACCCCAGTGGGGAGGCCGAGCCTCCCCGCTGGGGTTCTGTCCCCTGTGCGGAGTCGAGGTGAGCGCCCCACCGCAGCGTCCCGGCCTCGATACGCCTTGATGTTTTGTATGTACAGGAGTTGCCATGGGTGACCCGGTCGATCGTGCGCAAGACCGCTCCCGCTGGATCACGCGAATCACCCATCCCCTTCTAGTGCCTCTGCTCGCCCTGTTCACGGCATTTGCGGCAGGTGCCGTGATCATGCTTCTCTCAGGCGAAAATCCACTGGCCGCCTATGCGGGCCTGTTACAGGGCGCCTTTGGCAGTCTTGGCGCGATCTCTCGGACCTTGCGCACCGCGACGCCGTTTATCCTCACCGGACTGTCGGTCGCCTTTGCCTTCAAGGCCGGCCTGTTCAATATCGGCGCCTCAGGGCAGTATCTGATGGGTACGGCAGCCTCGGTTGCTGTTGGGGTCAGCCTGGAGGGGCTTCCGGCATACATCCATCTCCCTCTGGCGCTGCTGGCCGGCCTGGCCGGTGGGGCCTTGTGGGGGGCGATCCCGGGGCTGCTCAAGGTCTGGCGCGGGGCGCATGAGGTGATCACCACCATCATGCTGAACTATATCGCCTCGCTGTTCGTGAGCTGGCTGATCTATGCCGGGGGCACCGAAGGACAGCAACCCGGACCGCTATCCGATCCCGTTGCAGCGGCGCAGGGTATCTCCCAGACAAAGGAGGTGCTGCCCAGTGCTATCCTGCCCGAGCTATTCCCCAGGGCGCTCACCGATGTCCATTGGGGCCTGGTGGTGGCGCTGGTGGCAGCGGCCATCGTGTGGTGGATCCTGCGGCGGAGCACCTTTGGTTTTGAAGTGCGTACGGTCGGTGCGAATCTCAGCGCCGCGCGTTACGCCGGAATTCGGGTCAATTGGACCATTGTGCTCACCATGGCAATTGCCGGAGGGCTGGCGGGACTGGCCGGCACGGTGGAGGCGCTCGGGCTATACCATCGCTATGCCCCCGAGTTTACCGGCAGCTCCGGGTTCGAAGGGATCACGGTGGCCCTATTGGGCGGCACGCAGCCTTTTGGCGTTGTGCTCTCCTCGGTGTTTATGGGGGCACTGTATGGCGGTGCCGCTAAAATGCAGTTCGACTCTGGCGTTCGCAGCGAGATCATTCAGGTAGTGCAGGCTTTGGTGCTGATTCTGGTGGCGGCACCGGAGATCGTGCGGTTGATCTATCGCATCCGCACGCGGCGCACGGATGAGGACACATCGGGGACAAAACTCGCTACGGGCTGGGGAGGTTAGGATGACGGCTCGAGCAACGACAGCAGTCGGCGACTCCCTCGCGAAGCGAACCACCCGGTGGGTCACCTGGGCACTGATTGCCATTGTCGCAATTCTCGCGATCCTTGCAGAGACGACTCCGCTTGGCGACGGCGCGCTGGGCATCTTTGTGGGCAAAGGCGTTCTGCGCTACACGCTGCGCGCTGCGGTTCCTCTGATCTTTGGCGCCCTCTCTGGCATCCTGTGCGAGCGCTCCGGCATCATCAATATCGGCATCGAGGGCATGATGCTGGCGGGCGCCTTTGGCGCTTTTGTCGTCAAGGCCTTTACCGGCAATCTTCCCCTGCCCGTGAGCCTTTTTCTCGCTACACTATCCGCCATCCTGGTGGGGGCCGCTATGGGGTATCTGCATGCCTTGCTCAGCATCCGTTTTCGGATGAACCAGATCATCAGCGGTACTGCCCTGATCGTGCTCGCGACGGGCCTGAGCACCTATCTCTTTAGCGCGGACTGGCTCAGCAGAGGCAAGTTTGCCGACTTTTCCATCCCGCTCCTGTCGCAGATTCCGGTGTTTGGCGAGATTCTGTTCACCAACGGTTTTCTCACCTATTTGGCGCTCGCCATGGTCTTTATCCTGCAGTTCCTGCTCTATCACAGCCGGTGGGGATTGCGCACGCGGGCTATCGGCGAGCATCCGCGCGCGGCGGACACGATGGGTATCAACGTGAACCGGTGGCGATATATTAACACGACCCTCGGGGGGGCGCTGGCCGCTCTCGGCGGTGCGTTCCTCGTACTGGAGGCGGTAGGCCAGTTCAAGGAGGGGATGACGGCCGGGCGTGGCTTTATCTCGTTGGCGGCCATGATATTCGGCAACTGGAATCCACTGGGCGCACTGGGAGCGTCGACCCTGTTTGGCTACGCGCAGGCGCTTCAGAATCAATTGCTGTTGTCGGGCGTCACCAGAATTCCACGCTTTTTCATCAGCATGCTGCCTTATGTCACCACGATCGTCGTCCTGGTAGGCTTTATTGGGCGCACGCGCGCACCGGCAGCCGAGGGCGAAGTCTATGAGACGGAGTGACGGATGACGGACGTTGTTCTCGAGGCGCGGAACATCACCAAGACCTTTCCAGGCGTCGTCGCGAACGATAGCGTGAGCCTGACTCTGCACAAGGGAGAGATCTTGGCGCTCCTCGGCGAGAATGGCGCAGGCAAGACCACGCTGATGAACATCGTCTATGGTCTCTATCACCCGGATGAGGGTGAGCTGTACGTCGATGGGAACCCTGTACGGCTGTCGTCGCCCCGCGACGCGATCGCGCTGGGCATCGGCATGGTGCACCAGCATTTCCAGCTCGTGCAGCCGATGACGGTGACCGAGAATATCCTGCTCGGGGCGGAGATCACCCACCGCAGGACGCCTTTTCTGGACCTCAAGGCTGGCCGCGAGCGCGTCATGCAACTCTCGGAGCTATACGGGCTGGCTGTGGATCCCGACGCCGTCATCGAGCAGATTCCCGTGGGTGTGCAGCAGCGGGTAGAGATACTCAAGGCACTGTATCGCAATGCCCGCATCCTGATCCTGGATGAGCCAACGGCGGTCTTGACCCCGCAGGAGATCGAGGATCTCTTTCACGTGATGCGTGACCTGGCCGCTGCCGGTCACTCGATCATCTTTATCACGCACAAGCTGCGTGAGGTGCTCGATGTCTCCCATCGCATTGTGGCAATGAGGGCAGGCCGTGTCGTGGGCGAAGCGACCCCTGAAGAGTCCACGCAGGCATCGCTGGCGGAGATGATGGTGGGCCGCAAAGTGATTCTGCAGGTGCCCAAGGGCCCAGCCCACCCAGAGAAGGTTGTCCTCGATGTCCGGGAGCTGTCTACACACGCCGATCGTGCTGGCGTAGCGCTGCGCAATGTCAGCCTGCAGGTGCGTGCAGGCGAGATCCTCGGCGTGGCCGGTGTCCAGGGAAACGGACAGACTGAACTCGTCGAGTCGATCACAGGGCTGCGGAGGGTGCAGTCGGGGACGGTCACCTTCGAGGGTATCGATGTCACGAGCGCTACGCCTCGCACTCGCACCAACCTGGGTATGGCCTATATCCCTGAGGACCGGCATCGCTTTGGGATGGTCTTGCCGTATTCGGTAACTGACAATTTGGTCCTCAATATCTACTTCCAGGCCCCCTTTGCGCATCGTGGCATTCGCGACGACGATGCGTGCCGCGCGTACGCCGAGCGGCTGGTCGAAGAGTTTGATATTCGTACCCCTGATGTGGATACGCCCGCGGGTTCACTGTCCGGCGGAAATCAGCAGAAGATGGTGGTTGCCCGTGAGCTCGGACGTGAGATCGCCCTGCTGGTGGCCAGCCAGCCTACGCGGGGCATCGATGTGGGCTCGATCGAGTTCATCCATCAGCGGATCGTCGCGCAGCGCGACCGTGGCGTCGCTGTGCTATTGGTCTCGGCCGAACTGGACGAGATCTTGACCCTCTCAGACCGTATCGCCGTAATCTATGAGGGTGAGATCATCGCCACGGTCGATGGGCCAACGGCAACGCGCGAGCAGATCGGCCTGTTGATGGCGGGGGTGCGCGACACAGTCACGACCTGATGCGACCGGCCTGCAGCTATGGAGCGGTCCATCTGAGAGGGGGACCGCTCTCGCCTTATCTGGTCCTCTAAATCCTCCGTTCGGCATCGACGGAATCCTCCACACGGTCGATGCGGTCCCGCGCCTGTCCCGGTACGATAAGCTTACAGGTGATCGGGTCGATGGTGATGACCCGCCGCGTGCAGCGAAGCCGCTCCTCACGGGGCGGCCCTTTTATTCCAGTTGAGGTAAGCCATGGCGCTCTCGTACACGATGCCCGCCTTTATTATCGAGCGCGACCAGAGCCGGTGCATCTCCTGTCAGGTCTGTGTCCGGCAATGTGCCAACGATGTCCATGTCTATGACATCGAGGACGACTGCGTCTATAGCGAGGATGCGAATTGCGTGGGTTGCCACCGCTGTGTGACGCTCTGCCCGACCCACGCCCTGACTGTACGGCAGAATCCCCTCGAGTTCCGGCCACACGCCAACTGGTCGAACCAGGCTCTGCGCAACATCTACCGGCAGGCTGAGAGCGGCGGCATGCTCCTCACGGGCATGGGTTGCGATCAACCCTATCGCGTGTATTGGGACCACATGCTGCTGAACGCCAGCCAGGTGACCAACCCTTCGATCGACCCCATGCGTGAGCCGATGGAGCTCGTCACCTACCTGGGTGCCAAACCGGAGCGTCTGGAGTTGGGTGCGGAGGGAGAGCCCATAGAGACGCAACTGGCGCCGCAGCTGCGGCTCGAGGTCCCGATCATGTTCTCGGCCATGTCGTATGGCTCGATCAGCTATAACGCTTGCGAGTCCCTTGCCCGGGCGTCGCAGGAGGCGGGAACGTTCTATAACACGGGTGAGGGCGGGCTCCATCCCGCGCTCTATCGCTTTGGGGGCAACACCATCGCGCAGGTCGCCTCCGGGCGGTTCGGCGTGCATCTCGACTATCTCAATGCGGTCGCGGCGCTTGAGATCAAGATCGGGCAGGGGGCCAAGCCCGGCATCGGCGGGCATTTGCCTGGCGAGAAAGTGACCCCTGACATCTCCGCCACACGGATGATCCCGGTGGGCACCGATGCCCTCTCTCCTGCGCCCCATCACGACATCTATTCGATCGAGGATTTGCGCCAGCTCATCTATGCCCTCAAAGAGGCCACGGGCTATGAAAAGCCCATCAGCGTCAAGGTGGCGGCGGTCCACAATATCGCGCCCATCGCCAGCGGGATCGTGCGCGCGGGGGCCGATATCGTCGCCATCGATGGCCTGCGGGGAGGGACAGGTGCCGCCCCGACACAGGTGCGCAACAACGTCGGCATCCCGATCGAGCTTGCTCTGGCAGCAGTGGACCAGCGGCTGCGAGACGAGGGCATCCGCCATCGCGCCTCGCTCGTCGCCGCCGGCAGCATCCGCAGCAGCGCGGATGTGGTCAAGGCGATCGCGCTCGGCGCTGACGCGGTCTATATCGCGACAGCCGCCCTGGTTGCGATGGGCTGTCACCTGTGCCAGAACTGCTACACGGGCAAGTGCAACTGGGGTATCGCGACGCAGGACCCCTACCTGACCAAGCGGCTGAACCCGGATATCGGGGCGCAACGGCTCGCTAACCTCTTGCGTGCCTGGAGTCTCGAGATCAAGGAGATGATGGGAGGTATGGGGGTCAACGCTATCGAGAGTCTGCGGGGCAACCGCGATCATCTGCGCGGTGTCGGGCTGAACCAGGTGGAACTGGACACCCTCGGCATCCGAGCCGCAGGGTTGTAGGGGGTGGCTATGAAGCGCATCGTCATTCATGAGGAGCACTGCATCGGCTGCCGCCTGTGCGAGGTGCACTGCATCGTCCAGCACTCCAAGTCACACGACATCATCAAGGCTTACCGCCGCGAGCGGACGGAGCTGATGCCTCGTCTGATCGTGGAAGAGAGCGGCCCCGTGTCCTTCGCCCTCCAGTGTCGCCAGTGCGACGAGCCGGCCTGCCTGGAGGCCTGCATCTCTGGCGCCATGCATCGCGATGAGCGTACCGGAGCCGTGGTCTGTGACGAGAGCAAGTGCGTAGGCTGCTGGATGTGCATCATGGTGTGTCCGGCCGGGGCGATTCGGCAGAACACGCTGGGGACCCGCATCGCAAGCAAGTGCGATCTCTGCTACGGGGCGGAGGTGCCCGCCTGTGTCGCGCACTGCCCGAATGGCGCGCTCACCTATGAAGAGGTTCCGGAGCGTAGCGGGGGTGAGGCATGAGGATCGTCATTATTGGCAACTCGGCCACGGCTGTTGGCGCGATCGAGTCGATTCGTGAGCACGATCAGGGCGCGGAGATCATGGTGATCTCCGAAGAGGGCCCCATGATCTACTCGCGGCCGATGCTGTCGCACTATCTTGCTGGCGAGATCGATCGCTCGCGACTGGCATACCGTCCTGCTGACTTTTATACGCGGCATCACATAGGCCTGATCACGGATGATCCCGTCGTCGCCGTCGACCCGGCCACACATCGGGTAACGACGGCCGCGGGCAAGGTGATTGCCTACGATCGCCTGTTGATCTGCACCGGCGGGCAGCCGATTGTGCCTCCCGTCCCTGGCCTTGATCTGGAAGGCGTGTTCACCTTTACCCGGCAACGGGATGCGACACGCCTGGCTCGCTATCTGGAAGGTCAGGGCGAACACCGTGCGGTCGTGGTCGGTGGCGGGATGATCGGAATCAAGGCCACCGATGCCCTGATCAAGCGTGGCGTCCAGGTGACGATGGTAGAGCTGGCGCCTGCGATCCTGGCTGCGGCGCTGGATGGCACCGCCTCTGCGATGATCAAGCGGCTGCTGGAGGGACATGGCGTCAGCGTGCGCACGGAGAACACGGTCACAGAGATTCGCGGTGATGGCGACGGACGGGTAGCGTCTGCGCTCCTCAAGGACGGCACCAGCGTGGACTGCGAAACGGTGGTCTTTGGCATTGGCGTGCGTCCCAATGCGGGCCTCGCCAGTGCAGCAGGCCTCCAGGTCAACCGGGGTGTCTGCGTCGATGAGTACATGCGTACTTCAGATCCCGACATCTATGCCGCTGGAGACGTTGCCGAGGCTTACGATCTGGTCGTGGACATGAACCGTACCGTGGCGATCTGGCCCAACGCTTACCGCCAGGGAGCGATCGCCGGTGCGCACATGGTCGGTGTATCGCGCCCTGATCCGGGCGGCGTGGCCATGAACACCGTTGAGGTGATGGGCGTGCCGGCCATGTCCATCGGGAACGGCAACGCGCCCGAGGAAGGACACGACATTCTGGCTCAGATCGACGAGCGCGCCGTTACCTACAAGCGGCTTGTGATGCGCGACGGCCGGTTGGTCGGGGCAATCCTGGTTGGCGAGATCGATCGCGCAGGCATCTACACCGGGCTCATTCGCAACAAGATCGACGTCGGTCAGCATCGCCAGCGCCTGTTGGATGGACATATCAGTCTGCTCTCATTGCCCGAGCAGTACCGCAAGCATGTGGTCCAGGGCGCGGGGATCGAGGTATAGGGGGACATATGGCCTGGGCTGATATTGAGAACCGCTACAACGACGATCATGTCTCAAGCGCTTGCGGCCTGTTTGGGTTCATCGACACTTCCGGGTGGCTGCACGATGGCCAGACGGCCGTCGTGGCACTGGACAGCATGCAGGAGCGCGGCAACGGCCTGGGTGCCGGATACGCTGTCTACGGCTGTTACCCGGACCTGGCGGAGATGTACGCGCTCCACGTCATGTGCCGTTCTGATCTGGACCGGCAGGAGATGGAGCAATACCTGGCTCGCCAGTTCTCCATCGTTCACCAGGAGCCGGTGCCCCACTGGCCCGTGGCCGGTATCGAGGACGCCCCGATCATCTGGCGCTTTTTCTGTGCTCCCAGGCTGCCGGATAATGGCTCTTTCACGGCGGACGAGTGGGTCGTGCACCATGTGATGTATGCCAATACGCATATGCAGGGCGCCTATATCTACTCCAGCGGCAAGAACCTGGGCATTTTCAAGGGAGTGGGGCACCCGCAGCAAATAGCCGACTTTTACCGGGTTGCGGACTATGCCGGGTACATGTGGACGGCCCACAACCGTTTCCCGACCAACACGCCAGGCTGGTGGGGCGGTGCGCATCCCTTTGGCCTGCTGGACTGGTCGGTTGTGCACAACGGCGAGATTTCATCCTACGGCACCAACCGGCGTTATCTTGAGATGAAGGGCTATCACTGCACCATGCGCACCGATACCGAGGTGATGGCCTATGCCTGCGACCTGCTGATGCGCCGCCACGGCCTCACGCCGCAACAGGCGTCGCTGGTGATGGCCAGTCCTCTCTGGTCCGAGATCGCGATGCTGCCAGAGCCAGAGCAACACGTCTACCGGGCCATCCGGCAGACCTATGCGCCCTTGCTCATGAATGGGCCTTTTACCGTCATCATCGGCAGGACAGGCGAGATGGTAGGCCTCGGCGATCGCATCCGGCTGCGTCCGCTTGTCGCCGCGACCGCTGGCCCGATCCTCTATGTGTCGTCAGAGATCGCCCCTGTCCACCTGGTTGAGAAAGATGTTGACGCCGTCTGGACGCCCTATGGGGGCGAGGCAGTGGTGGGAAGGCTTGGCGAGATGCCGGTGGCGCCGCGTACTGCCAGCCGGAAGGCAGTGCATGCCGTGAAGGAGCCCAACTATGGCTGATCTGCGCCTGCTCGTCTCGCTGGAATCGGCCCGTTCAATCTGTTCAACAGAGACGATCGACATCGATGCGCGCGGGGTGCCGTACCGCGTCTTGAATGCGCAGCTTTCCAGCCTGGTGGATCGGGGCGCGCGGCGCCTGTCGCTGCACGCTGTATCGGGCCAGCGCTACCTGGGGACCAACCTGAAGGCCCCGGTAAGCTTGGTCATCGATGGCGTCCCGGGGAACGATCTCGGAGCCTTTATGGATGGGCCGCTGGTGGAGGTGCTGGGCGACGCGCAGGACGGTTGCGGCAACACGATGAACAGCGGGTTGCTGGCGATCCATGGTACTGCGGGCGACATCGTCGGGCACTCGATGCGCGGGGGCACCATCCTGGTCAATGGTAATGCCGGGTACCGGGTGGGCATTCACATGAAAGAGTTCGGAGACCAGCGACCCGCCATCGTCATTGGAGGGACGGCACAGCACTTTCTCGGCGAGTACATGGCCGGCGGCGTCATCCTGGTGCTGGGCGCGAACCTCGAAGCGGGGGAGATGCATCCCTCGCGGTATATCGGCACCGGCATGCACGGCGGCGTGATCTATCTCCGCGGCCCCTTTGATGATCGCTTCCTCGGTAAGGAAGTGGGGGTTGCCGAACTCGACGCCGAAGACTGGGCCACGGTTCGGCAGTATGTGGTTGCCTTTGCAGCCTGTTTCGGTCGCGACCCCGATGCTCTGCTCGACGGCTCGTTTCTCAAGCTGTATCCGCGCACCCGGCGGCCCTATGGCCGTCTCTATGCATACTGAGCACAACTCTGACCATGCCCGACCATGGAGCAAGCACGAAAAGCATGACGTTCCAGTCCGCACGCAAAGATGACCGCGCGACAGCGCCGGAGACCCGGGGTGTTGAGCCGTCTGTGATTGAGGCCGTCCCCGGATTGCTCGCGCTCGAGGATGGCAGCATCTACGCCGGGCGCTCGCTTGCCGCGCAGGGCGAGTGGGTTGGCGAGGTGGTGTTTGTGACAGGGATGACCGGCTATCAGGAGACCATCACCGATCCCTCGTACTGGGGCCAGATGGTGGTGTTCACCTGTCCCCACATCGGGAATGTGGGCGTCAATGCTGAGGATGGCGAGGCGCGCATTCCCCATGTGCGGGCCGTTCTCGCCAGGCGTATTGCGCGGCGCCCCAGCAGCTGGCGGGCACAGCGGGCGCTGCCCGATGTGTTGCGAGAGGCGGGAGTCCCGGCGCTGGACAGCATCGATACGCGACGGCTCACCTTGAGGCTGCGTGAGGCCGGCGTCATGCGCGGGGCGCTCTCCAGCATCGACCTGGACCCCGAGCGCCTGGTAAAGATGGCGCAAGATGCGCCGGATATGAGCCTTCTGGCGCCGGTGGCTCAGGTGACCTCGCGGGACCCCCACGCGTGGCACGAGACGGTAGCGGGCACCTGGCTCTCGGCGGTGCAGGATGACCTGACCCCCGCCGGCAGCGCACCCCATGTTGTCGTGATCGACTGTGGCGCCAAGGAGAACATCCTGCGGCTCCTGGCAGGGTTCGGCGCGCAAACCACGGTCGTACCTGCAGACGCTAGCGCATCAGCGATCCTTGCGCTGGCGCCTGATGGCGTCCTGATCTCGAACGGACCCGGAGACCCGGAGCAGGCGACGGCCACCATCCTCTCGGTGCGGGAACTCATGGGGCGCGTTCCGCTCTATGGCATCTGTCTGGGGCACCAGATCATCTGTCTGGCGGCAGGCGGGCGCACCTTCAAGCTTCCCTTTGGGCACCATGGTAGCAACCATCCTGTGCAGGACGTGAGATCCGGCCGCGTCTCGATCACCAGCCAGAATCACAATTATGCGGTAATGCCGGAAAGCCTCCAGGGTCTGCCGTACGAGATCACACACGTGAACCTCTTTGACCACACCATCGAGGGCATACGACACCTGAACCTGCCTATCGCCAGCGTGCAGTACCATCCCGAGTCCTCACCCGGCCCCCATGACAGCCTCCAGCTGCTCAAGGCATTTGTCGACGCGTTTGCCAGTAGAGAAGGCGTTCATGCCAAAGCGAAATGATCTGCACAAGATCCTGCTGATCGGATCGGGTCCAATCGTCATTGGGCAGGCCTGCGAGTTTGACTATTCCGGAACGCAGGCCTGCAAGGCGCTGAGAGAAGAGGGCTATGAGACCCTGCTGGTGAACTCCAACCCCGCAACTATTATGACGGACCCTCAGACGGCCGATATCACCTACGTCGAGCCCATTGCGGCCGAGGTGCTGGAGCGGATCATTGCCCGGGAGCGGCCCGATGCGCTCCTGCCGACCATGGGCGGCCAGACAGGGCTCAATATGGCAATGGATCTGCATCGCAGCGGCATTCTGGCGCGGTATGGTGTGACGTTGATCGGCGCCTCTGCTGAGGCCATCGATCTGGCAGAGGATCGGGACCTGTTCAAGAGGGCCATGCTGGAGATTGGCCTCGAGGTGCCCCGCAGTTTCGCCGTGTCGACCCTGGCTGAGGCGCGCGAGGTGCTGCACGAGATCGGGCTGCCCGCCATCATCAGGCCCTCTTTTACGCTGGGCGGGAGCGGCAGCGGCATCGCCTATAACCTGAACGATTTCGATCATATGGTGGCCCATGGCCTGGATCAGAGCCCGGTCAGCCAGGTGCTCGTCGAGGAGTCTGTCATCGGCTGGAAGGAGTACGAGCTTGAGGTGATGCGCGACGCCGATGACGGTTTCGTGGTCATCTGCTCCATCGAGAACCTGGATGCGATGGGTGTGCATACCGGCGATAGCATCACGGTTGCCCCGGCCCAGACGTTGACGGACAAGGAATACCAGCGGCTGCGCGATATGGCGCGCCTTGTGATGCAGCGCGTGGGTGTTGAGACGGGCGGCTCCAATGTGCAGTTCGCGGTGAATCCGCGCGACGGCCGCGTGCTGGTGATCGAGATGAACCCCCGCGTCTCACGGTCCTCGGCCCTGGCCTCGAAAGCCACCGGCTTTCCGATCGCCAAAATCGCCGCCAAGCTGGCCGTCGGATACCGGTTGCATGAACTTCCGAACGACATTACGCGCGTGACGCCGGCTTCTTTCGAGCCTGCGCTGGACTATGTGGTGGTCAAGGTCCCGCGCTGGAACATGGACAAGTTCCCTGGCGCGGACAGCACCCTCGGGACCCAGATGAAGTCGGTTGGCGAGGTTATGGCCATCGGTCGCACCTTTGGCGAGGCCCTGAACAAGGCGCTCGCATCCCGGGAGGATGGCCGCGACGGCCTCTTTGACCCGATATTTGACGGGATGGCACCGGAGGATCTGCGCTCGCTGCTGCGGACACCCACGCCCGAGCGCATCTTTGGCATCGTGCCCGCCCTGGATGCCGGGCTGTCTGTCGATGAGATCGCGGCGCTGTCGGCCATCGATCCCTGGTTCCTGGATGAGATCGACCAACTCCGCCTGCTCCGGGACCGCCTGGCGGGTCTTAGCCTGGAGGATGTGTCCCCGCAGCTCTGGCGCGAGGCCAAGCAGAACGGGATGACCGACGCGCTGATCGGGCGGCTGCTCTCACCACCCCAACCGCAGATGGCCGTACGGCGCCAGCGCCTGGCACGCGCGGTGGCACCGGTCTACAGCCGCGTGGACACGTGTGCCGCAGAGTTCCCGGCATTCACGCCGTATTTGTACAGCACGTACGAGTCCATCTGCGAGGCCCAGCCCAGCGGACGGCGCAAGGTGCTGGTGCTGGGAAGCGGCCCCAACCGCATCGGCCAGGGGATCGAGTTCGACTATTGCTGCACGCAGGCCTCGTTCGCCTTTCGTGACCTGGGCTATGAAACGATCATGGCCAACTGCAATCCTGAGACCGTCTCCACAGACTATGACACCAGCGACCGCCTCTACTTTGAGCCGCTGACGCTGGAGCACATTCTGAACATCGTCGATCTGGAAAAGCCAGAGGGGGTCATCGTCCAGTTCGGTGGCCAGACCCCGCTCAAGCTGGTTCGGCGGCTGGTTGAGGCCGGCGTGCCCATTCTGGGCACATCTGCCGACGCCATGGATCTCGCGGAGGATCGCGAGCGCTTCGGTGCGCTCATGCAGCAGATCGGGATTCCCATGCCGGAACACGGCACGGCGCGCTCTGTGGCGGACGCTCTGCGAGTCGCGGAGGCGATAGGCTACCCTGTGCTCGTGCGCCCGTCCTACGTGCTGGGTGGCCGCGCCATGGCGATTGTCTACTCCCCCGATGAGCTGCAGCACTATGCGCACTATGCGGTGCAGGTCTCTGAAGATGGGCCATTGCTCATCGACCGGTACCTCGAGGGCGCTTTTGAGCTGGACGTCGACTGTGTCAGTGATGGTGTGGAGGTGCGCATCGCCGCCATCATGGAGCAGATCGAGCTGGCGGGCGTGCATTCGGGGGACAGCGCCTGCGTGATTCCAACGGTGGCGATCAGCGAGAGCGCTCTGGCTACGATTCGAGATTACACCCGCAGGCTGGCCCTGGCGCTGGGCACGGTGGGTTGCCTGAACATCCAGTACGCCGTCGCCGATGAGGTCGTCTATGTGATCGAGGCCAATCCCCGGGCCTCGCGGACGGTGCCCTATGTCAGCAAGGCGACGGGCGTATCCTGGATAGACGTGGCCTGCAGCATCCTGGCAGGGCGCACGCTGCGCGAGCTTGGCATCCCCGACGAGCCGCGTACGGATGGCTATTTCGTCAAAGAGGTCGTCCTTCCCTTTGACAAGTTTCCCCACGAACCTGTGATCCTGGGACCGGAGATGCGCAGCACCGGTGAGGTGATGGGGATGGATGCCACCTTCGGCATGGCCTACGCCAAAGCACAGATGTCCGCCGGGAACGCCCTTCCGATCTCCGGCACGGCCTTTGTGAGCGTCAATGACCGTGACAAGCCGGCACTGGTTGCTGTAGCCGCTTCACTGGTGGGCCAGGGGTTCCGCCTCGTGGGTACCCGGGGGACCGCACACTATCTGGGCGAACACGGTCTTCCAGTGCAGATTGTGAACAAAGTCAGTGAGGGCAGACCCAACGGCGAGGACCTGGTGATCAACGGCGAGATCGACCTGATGATCAACACCCCGCTGGGAAGTCGCTCGGTGTCCGATGAGCATCGCCTGCGGCAGGCGGCGATCGCCCACCGGGTGCCAGTGCTGACCACGATCTCTGCCGCAAGCGCGGCAGCGGAGGCCATCTCTGCGCTACGAGCGGGCGAGATCAGCGTCAAGAGCCTGCAGGAGTATGAGCATGGCCGCGCTTAGGGAAGTCACCGTCAGAGATCTCTGGGATCTGGTTCTAAGGGATTGCCAACTTTGGGGGGGAGAGCGCGGCCTTGACCGCCAGGTGGAGTGGGTCACAGCATTGCACGCCACCTACCCGCTCTTCCCTGAGCTGGATCGGGGGCATCTCGCTATCGCGCGCCCGGAGGTTGCCAGGCGCCTGGACGCCCAGTTGACTCTGCCGTATCTGATACGGGAGCTGGCCCGTGCCGACGCGGCGGGCCTGGTGATCGATGAGACGCCCGATGAGGAGGCGTGCAGGCTCGCGGATGAACTGGTGCTTCCGCTGTTCGCTGTGCCCGCAGACGCCGACCTGCGCGCTCTGGAGCGAGAAGCCTTGCGCACGCTGCTCGATCGCGAGGGGCAGGAGGCCCTGTATGCTGCGCGCTGGCGGCAGGAGTACCAGGAATTGTTGTCACAACGGGGTACTGGCGCTGTGATCGAACGGCTGGCTGACGAGTTCGATGTGCAGGCCTGTCTGGTGGATAGTGCGGGGACTGTGCTGGTTCGGAGCGCGCGAAACGGCGGGCATACGTCTCAAAGCGAGCACACCTATCCGGTTGCCGTCACTGGCAAATCCCTTGGGACCCTCAAGGTCACCACGGCCGAGAGGACGCCGACCTTGTTGCGCCTCGCTGCGACACAGGCGGCCGAGATCTGCGCTCTGGAGATGATCCAGACCTGTGTGCGGCGTGAAACTGAGGATCAGTTCGCGGCGGACCTGGTCTCCGATCTTCTATCGGCCACGGCTGACCGCGACAGCATCCTGTCCCGTCTCTCACGACAGGGGTACGACATCACGCCGGGGCGGAGACACCTCGTGCTGGCCCTGTCATCGAGTACAGGGGCGGTGGACGCCGCCGGAGCGGTCGCAACCTCCTTCCAGAGCGATCTCTGCTTCTGCGGGCGCCGCGAGGGTGTATCTGCGCTGACGCTTGGTTACCAGGATATCACTCTGCTGCTGGTTTCCGCGTCACCCGCCAGCAGCGATCAGCGGCTGCGCGTCATGCTCACCAGGGCTGCCGAGCCCCTGATCGCCCGCGGCTACCGTGTTGCCGTGAGCCGGGTGGTTCCGGATGCCGGAGGGCTATCCGAGGCTGTACACCAGGCTTTGGCGGGCGAAAAGTTGGGCCGGCGGATGAGTGATCAGTCAGGGCCGCTCTTTTACTCCGATCTCGGTCTCTACCGGTTGCTGCTGGGACTGCGGGATCAGGCTGAGGTACGGCGGTTTTACGGTGACACTCTCGGTCGGTTGGTGGACTATGACCGGGAGCACAACACAGAGCTGGTGGCCACGCTCCGTGCCTATTTTGAGCAGAACTCGAATGCCAGCGAGACTGCCCGCCGGCTCTATGTACACCGGAACACGCTCAACTATCGCCTGCGGCGTATTTCCGAGATCGTCGGCCTCGATCTGGATAGCGCAGACACGCGACTCGCCCTGCAGGTCGCCCTGCGGATCCACTTTCTCGGTGCCTAGCGGCGGACCTTGTGCAGACTGCACAAATCACTGGGCGCGCTCTTGAGTACCTGTGCACGATGTGCACAGCGTCGCGGTGTCCTATCCTGTAGGCTAGATTCGTTGATTGAAGAGGAGGAGGGTACATGGCTGTTCATACGCAGGAGTCGATCATCAAGGCGGTTCGGGACAACGGGGTCCGGTTTATCAGCCTGCAGTTCACGGACATCATGGGGAACGTCAAGACCATCACCGTGCCTGCCAGCCAGCTCGAGAATGCGATGGAGAACGGTGTCTGGTTCGACGGCTCGTCGATCCAGGGCTTTGTGCGCATCAGCGAGAGCGACATGTTCCTGCGCCCCGACCTGAGCACCTTTGCGATCATCCCCTGGCTGAACAGCACCCACGGGACGGCGCGTTTTGTGTGCGATGTCTTTACCCCCAACGGCGAGACATTCGTCGGTGCCCCGCGCACCATGCTGTCCAGGGCGATGGCCGAGGCGCAGGAGATGGGCTTTGAGTATCGCGTCGGGCCAGAACTCGAGTTCTTTCTCTTTGAGACCGATGAGACCGGCACGCCCATCCCCGGAGCGACTCACGACGAGGCTGGCTATTTCGATCTGACCGCAGACCGTGGCGCCCTGGTGCGCGATGATATGATCACGGCTCTCGAGCCCTTTGGCATCGATGTCGAGGCCGGGCATCACGAGGTGGCCAACGGGCAGCATGAGATCGACTTTCGGTATGGACACGCCGTGACCACCGCGGACGCCGCAGTCACCTTCAAGTATGTGCTCAAGGCCATCGCCCAGCAGCACAACGTCTATGCCACCTTTATGCCCAAGCCGATCCGGGGCATCAACGGCTCTGGCATGCACGTGCATCAGAGTCTGGCGGACACCGGCACCGGTACCAACATGTTCTACGATGGCGGCGACAAGTACGGGCTCTCACAGCTGGCCAAGCACTTTATCGCCGGTCAGCTCGCGCACGCCAGAGGCATGGCAGCCGTACTCGCGCCTCTGGTGAACTCGTACAAGCGCCTGGTGCCCGGCTATGAGGCTCCCGTGTATATCTCCTGGGCGCGGGTGAACCGCTCGGCCCTGATCCGCGTGCCACGCGCGCCATCCCCGGAGGCTACCCGGCTGGAGCTGCGTTGTCCCGATCCCAGCTGCAACCCGTATCTGGCCTTTGCTGTGATGCTCAAGTGTGGTCTGGATGGGATCAAGCGCGAGCTGCCTCTGCCCGAGGCGAGTGAAGAGGACCTGTTCGAATCCCTCGAGGCGCGCAGCAAACTCAAGACGCTGCCGGGATCGCTGAGCGAGGCGGTTGAGGAGATGGACCGGGATGAGGTCGTGAAGGAAGCCCTGGGTCCCCACATCTACCAGCGCTACCGTGCGGCCAAGCTGCAGGAATGGGACGACTATCGTCTGGAAGTCACCCAGTGGGAGCTGGCCCGGTACTTGCCCAAACTGTAGCCCTCTGGTACGTACGGCGTGCCGGCCCGAGCGAGAGCTCTCGTTCGGGCCGGTTCGCTGCAGTTCGGGCTTGCATGTCGCGGAGTCGCAGGCTCAGTTCTTGCGTCGTACCCAGCGGATCTGTGAGGGTGCCCACTCTCCGATGCGCGTCCAGGCGATGTCCTGCCACGCATCGTCCAGGGGATCCCGGAAGACCTGGCAAACGATGTCGGCGGGCAGGTTGTCGGGCAGGGTGATGGGCAACTCTGCCGGGCGACGCTCGTCGCTGGCGGGGGTCAGGCGTGGGTTCCTTAGCTTGGCTGCCTTGTAGAGTGCGGCGTCAGAGTTGAGGGGCAGCACATGATCCTGAAGGAAATCTGATACCCAGGAACCGATCTGATCGTCAGACATGGGAGGTACCTCCTTGGGCGGGGCGGGCACGCCGTCCCCCTGAAGCAGTGTGAGATCGCGTATGATGGTGGAAGGGCGCCCATCCTGGATGAACATCTCGCCTCCCCAGGTGGGGTCGTCTCCCAGCGTCCAGAGCGCTGCGCTCCCCACAAAGGCGCTCTGACCAATCATATAGTTGGCATGGGAGAGCAAGGCCTGGCTGGCGCCCGCTTGCTGCAGCAGTTGTTTGTTGGGAAAGCCATACTCTGTGATCCACATGGGCTTGTTCGGCCACCAGTACCGCAGCGCCTCAAAGCGGCGCCCATACGCTGCATGATTCCAGCAGGACAGCACGCCATCGCGGTTGTGGACGAAGGTATGCGCATAGATCTCGTCCGCCATACTCAGCGCTGAGAAACAGGGGCCGCTGGAGACCGCCGCACTCCAATCGCTCGCTGTCATGGTTTCAGTTCCGCGGCATCCCGAGGTGCCATGCAAGTAGTACCGTCCGGATGCGTCGCCTGGGAACCAGCAGTCACGATACCGCGGAGCCAGCGGCGGGAACCCTACACGGACCTCGGGGGAGTGTTCCTTGATGCGCCAATAGCCTTCGGAGAACATGCTGTTCAAGCGCAGCATGCCGGCCTCCGTGTCCCCAAAGCCAGTGCCCCCTGATGCTGGCGGCACGTTCGGTTCGTTCCAGAGCTGGATGTGAAGCTGACGGGCGGGAACCACCTGCAACCAATCATCGAGCATGTCTACTACCGCGGAGATATACTGGCGGCAACCTGCATCGCTGCTGGAAAGCAGCGCGGTGACCTGAGGCCGCAGAATTACATGGCAGTCAGGAACGACCGACAGGATCCAAGCGATGTCAGCCACAGTCACTGGCTGTCTATCCAGGGCATAATCAGGCCGCAGCACGACGCAGCCGGGATGCAGCATCGAGATGACCCGCCGGTCCAGGGCACTCAGCACACAGGCGTTGCCCAGGTGTACCCCGGTGATGCGCCGACTCTTTGGCGCGGGTTCCCAATCGATCAGCGGCCAGGGGTCGATCGCCCCATACTTGAACGGCGAGCCGGCATTGCGACGGACCTCGAGGTGCAGGTGCGGTCCTGTGCTGTTGCCTGTATTTCCGCTATAACCGATGATCGCGCCACGTTTGACCGGCTGCCCCTCACCCACAATGATCGTATCCAGGTGTGCGCTGTACACTTTGACCTCTGGTGTCTCTATGCGCACGTAGCGTCCAAAGCCAGTGGCGTCGAATCTGCCAAAGGCCACCCCATCCACGGGAGCATAGACCGGGGTGCCCACATAGGCGCTCAAGTCCAGACCGTAGTGCACCGTGGGAGAGAATAGCTGTGTGATCCGAACATAGCTGGAAA
>CAZYWU010000015.1:0-57881 GCA_964651255.1 uncultured Anaerolineales bacterium | reverse complement strand
GCTTACGGATTGACCTGGTACGCGATCGTGCCTGTAGGTGGACAACTATCTGTAACATCTCGCTCCAGTCTGGATGGCGTGGTTTGGAGCGGCTGGCAGACCGCCGCAGGAGAGACCTACGTCGCCGGCAACGACAGGCTATCAAGCGCAGAGATGGTGTTCGGCGAAGCGCGGTTTGTACAATACCGTCTCGTCCTGGGAGCCAGCCCAGATGGCACAAGCCCGACAGTACGGAACGTACGTGTCTCCTATGCGGACTCGCGGCCGGGTCCGCTGGCCAGCGCTGCCGCAGCGACGGGGGCCACTGATGCGAGCGCGCCGGCGATCATCAGCCGTGCAGCGTGGGGCGCCGACGAAAGCTTGATGACCTGGCCGCCCGAGTATCGTACGGCACGTGCCATGATCATGCATCACACAGTCACCGATGATGGCGGAATCGACCCTGCCGCCATCGTAAGAGCGATCTACTGGTACCATGCCGTAGAACGCGGGTGGGGAGACATTGGCTACAACTACCTCATCGACCACTATGGCCACGTGTATCAAGGTCGTTTCGGCAACCCGGGAGTCGTGGGACACCATGCGGGCGACCCCTACAACTATGGCAGCGTGGGCATCAGCCTGATCGGTAACTTTGAAGAAAACCCGGTGCCCTACGCCATGTTCGAGAGTGCGATCGACTTTCTCGCCTACCAGTGCGGCATGTGGGGCATCGATCCGCTCGGACAGACCTATCTCATCGACCGCTGGCTGCCCACCATCCTGGGTCACCGCGATGTCGCGGCGACCGCCTGCCCGGGCATCTACTTTTACAGTCGCCTGCCCGAGGTCCGGAGTAGGACGTTGGAAAGGATGTCTACACCGCCACCAACCGTCGCCATCAACGCGCCTGTTTCAGGCCAAAGGCTGCGTGGGGTGGTAGCAACGCAGGTTGCTACCACGGGCACGATCACACGCATGAGCTACTATGTGGATGGCGTGCTGACAGCGCAGCAGACCGCGCACTTTAACTGGAAATGGAATACGACCCTCTACGCCGATGGCACACATGTGCTCAGAGTGGTGGTAGAAAATGCGGCTGGCAGCGCGGAAGCCTCGATAAGTGCCATTGTGGATAACACACCACCTGCGGGCACCGTCTCCGCTCCTGCCTGGACCTCGGCGTCGCAGATAGCCGTGTCCATCTCCGGGGAAGCAGACGGGATTTCCTTCAGCCCTGGATGGACATGGGAGGGCGAGTCTCTGGAGCATGATATGGGAAGCGTTGTTGCCGACGCGCAGGCGTCACAAGGGATGGCTCTGTTGGGGCGCCCGGGCCTCGATGCGCCCGGCCCCTGGTATGGCCCTTACACCTGCGCCTTGCCCTCGGGCGACTATGAGGTGTTCTATCGGCTGAGAACAGACTCCATTGGGCCTGGCTCAGGGTTGGCCACTGTCGACATCGCCGACAATCAGGGGACGATCACCTATGGCTATCGCCCCATTGCTCCCGATGACTTTGCCGGGTTGGCTTACCAGGAGTTCAGCCTCCCCCTCGCCTACAGCTCGCTACCCTCATGCCAGCCCGAATCCAACGGCCTGGAGTTTCGCACCTGGTACAGCGGCGCCGGTAATCTCTGGCTCGATCAGGTGCGCGTCTTTACCGCGCCTGTAACTGCCTCGGATATCCACCTCTGGCCTGCACCAGCTGAGGACGGGCAGAGCCCACTCTCTGTAAGATTGGTGGATCTGGCGGGCAATGCCGCAACACACGAGTTGATCGTTGGAGTGGACAGAACATCGCCCTACTGGCGGGGGTCCTATGGCAGTGGCTGCTGGGGCGCCGATGCGACCTCCGGATTGGCCGTCGCGCGAGCCATGTGGCAACAGTCGTTCGATGGGGGTACCACGTGGAGCGCCTGGCAGCCGGTTACGCTGCAGGCCGCCAGCGGCACCAAGGGCCTCGTGCTGTTTTACACGGACATCCCCGAGCAGGGGCTGGTTCGATACCGCGCAGTCGACCTGGCAGGCAATGAATCGATTAGCCCGCCCGTGGAGGCAGGCCTTGCATTCCCGCCCCTGGACGAAAAAGTGTACATACCCCTCGTCTCGCGCTAGGGCTGCGGAATGCGCAGCACCTGCCCCTCCCGCAGCAGTTCAGGAGCAGCAACCGTATCGCGGTTCGCCTCCCAGAGCGCCGTCCATTCCAGGCCGAAATCCGTGGCGATGCTGTACAGCGTATCGCCCGACTGAACCGTGTAGGTCGTGCCGCTGGCCGCCCAGGTGCGCGTCTCCTGTACCACCGGGAAGAGCGTCTTGTCCAGCTCGATGATCGGCGCTCTGGTGGGCCCCGACCGGGGCGTACGGGTTGGATCGACCTGAACCTCTCCCTCGACTTGCATGGGCTGACCGGGCACAGCAAGGAGCCGCTGACCACGCTGCAAGTTGACGGATTCCCGCCCCTGTTCGATTTTCAGGGTACCACCGTACGCTTGCACCGAGACGCTCTCTCCCTCGGCAACGACACATCGAAACTGGGACCCGTCGATGGTCAGGATACCGGTATCTACATGAAAGGCACCGCCCCACCCCAGCGCTTCCATTCCGGCGTCAATCTCGCCCTCCTCCAGGAACAGCGCGATCCGAGGCCCTCGCGGAAAAGGCGCCTTTTCCAGTTGCTCGATCTGCAACACGGTGTTACCGGCAACGAAAACCGAGTTCTCGCCGATGCTCAGCGTCGCCTCGCCGCTCAACCCCGTATCCAGAGTGTCGCCACGTTGCAGCGTCGCGACTTGTCCGGCATATACGCGCTCATCCTCGGCGTCCGCGTGGCGGAGGTACACCTCTCCCGTCTCACCGGTTACCGTCGCCACAATAGGCACCCCTCGCGTACCTGCACGCAGCCAGATATAGCCCAGCAGAGCCACAGCGACCAACGCCAGGAGCAAGCATCCTCGTCTGGAACGCTGCGGCAGCGATGCAGCCTCCTCCGGCTCCGGGTTCGGCGCGTGCCTCATGGGCTCCCTACCGTCAGGAAGCGCGCCACAAGCGCCCTGGCGCGAGGCTGTGGATCGTCACAAGCGTCGAGCCAGTGGATTCGAGAGTCGTCGAGCCGGAACCAGTTGTACTGCTGCCGGACGAACCGCCTGGTCTGCCGCTTTATCAACGCAACTGCCTCATCGAGAGTACAGGCCCCCTGCAGATACTGGGCGATCTGGCGGTAGCCCAGTCCTGACATGGCAGGCAAATCCTGACTGTAGCCCTGCTCGAGCAACCAACGCACCTCGTCGACAAGCCCCGCATCCAGCATGCGGTCAACGCGTTCATCGATGCGGCTGTAGAGCTGTGCACGCGACATGGTCAGCCCCAGCCAGAGCGTGGCATAGTCCGGATCCTCGCGGGTCTGCAGGTCTGAGATGGGCATCCCCGTCTCGAAAGACACCTCGAGTGCGCGCACCACGCGCCGTACGTTACGGGCGTCGATGGTCTCCGCCGCACGCGGATCGATCTCCTTCAGGTCGCGGTGCAGACTCTCCGCTCCCTCCCGTTCGGCCTGTGCATAGAGCCGCTTTCGCAAGGCGTCATTGGGCGGCACTTCCGGAACAGTCCATCCCTCAAGGAGCGCGCGCACATAGAGGCCAGTCCCGCCCACCAGAAAAGGCAGCCGGCCGCGCGACCAGATGTCCGCCAGGGCCGCAGTCGCCATCTCGCGAAACTGAGCCAGGGTGAGACTCTCGTCTGGCCGGACCACATCGATCACATGGTGCGGCACACGGGCGCGCTCCTCCGGCGTTGCCTTGGCCGTACCAATGTCCATCCCGCGGTAGATCTGTCGCGAGTCCGCAGACACAATCTCGCCATCGAAATGAGCAGCCAGTTCCAGTGAGAGGGAGGTCTTGCCGACAGCGGTCGGCCCAACGATAGCCACAACGCGACGATCGTCACTCATCAGTAGGCTCCGACGGCGCGCACAAGATTGTACCGCGGGGGTTCGCCACGCTCGTTCAGCTCGATCGCCACCAGATCGATGCGCCAGTCCGTGTCAGTGATGCCCAGCTCGCACAGGTACCACCGACCCAATTCCGCCAGACGGCGTCGCTTGGTCTCGGTCATGGCCTCCTCGGGGTACTGCAAACGATGCCCGCGACGCGTCTTGACCTCTACAAAGGCCAGGCATTCGCCCTCGCGCGCGACGATGTCGATCTCGCCCCGTTGGCAACGCCAGTTCCGCGCCAGGATCTCATACCCCTGTTCGAGCAGGTAGGCACATGCCAGATCCTCGCCATAGCGCCCGATCGTCTGCCGGTAGGCCATCAGCGCCGCGCCTCGCGCGTTGTCTCGGGGCCATCTGTCTGTGTACCGAGCGACTTGGTCATCGTTCTTCGTACCGTGTCATAGCCCAGCTTACTGTACAGGTTCCTGGCGGCGGTGTTGAACTCGTATACGCCCAGTTCGATCTCAGCGAGGCCCCGCTCGCGCGTCCACATCTCGGCCTGCGCCAGAAACACGGTATGCCCTCGCCTTGAGCCTCTGGCAACACGGCCAGGCTATCCACCACCGCGAAACGCCTTGGCACGAACAGGGGCATCTCCGGCGGCATACGCTCGAGGGCATAGAACAGGCCCACGGGACTTGCGTCTCGCTCCGCGATCAGGAGGATGCCTGCCCTGTTTTGAACGCAGGCCAGCAGGAATTCGTCGGACCGGCGGCTGCCCTCGATGCATTGGGATACGTGCGGCAAAGCGGTCTGATAGCAGGCGTCTACATCGTCAAAGATCGTGCGCAAGGCTGGCAGGTCGGCCGCCGTGGCATGTGAGATAGAAGCCGCCACCTTGCCTCCTGAAGGGGTGTCGTCCGCCACTGCGCGTGGAGCAAACCGAACGCAGGCGCATGGCACACTCGCGCCGCTTGAGGGCTGAGGGAACCGCCGCGCCAGAAATCGTACTGCTGCGCCCCGGCCAGGACTCGAACCCGGGACCCACTGCTTAGAAGGCAGTTGCTCTATCCACCTGAGCTACCGGGGCGAATGGCGACGCCATTTATCGTGACGGATTATACGGGAGGGGGCCTCCCCTTGTCAAAGCTCGCACCGATTGGCGACCGGACGCACATTCTCACTCGCTGATACCAACGGCATGTTCTCCGACGGGTGACTCAAGACCCTGACCGTATGCGATGCGTCGCTGGCATCCAGGCCCAGACAAGGCTATTATGTCGCAGAGATCACGGAGGTCACTCTTCCAGTATGCTCATCAGCAGCCTGCAGAATCCCCGCATCAAAGCCATCCGGCGGCTGCGCATGCGCAAGTACCGCTCTCGGGAGGGTCTCTATGTCATAGAGGGCATCCGCATTGTCGAATCGGCCCTTGAGCGCAACGCGCCCGTAGAGTTGCTGGTCTACGCGCCGGAGCTCCTGGTGAGTGAGCACGCACAGGCGCTGCTGCAAGAGCACGCCACCCTGGAACAGCTGGCCGTGACACCTGAGGTCTTTGGTTCGCTCTCTGACAGGGAGGCCCCGCAGGGGATCGCCGCGGTGGTTCGCATGAGCCAGGCGACTCTGGCTGATCTTGAGCCCACCAACGACTTGCTCATGGTTGTAGCCTGGCAGCTGCAAACGCCTGGGAACCTCGGCGCCATCATTCGCACAGCGGACGCCGCAGGGGCAGATGCTGTAGCCATTGTTGAGCCATCCGTAGATCTGTATGACCCGCTCACGGTCCGAGCAACTATGGGCTCGCTCTACGCCCTGCCCGTTGTCACCGTCAGTGGCGAGAATGAACTGGGCGCCTGGTTTGAGACGGTCAGAGCTGCGGGCATCCCCCTGCGCGTGATGGGGACATCGGCCCATGGCACAGCGCTGGTGTGGGAAGTCGACTGCCGCGGCCCGCTGGCTATCTTGATCGGCAGTGAGAAGGACGGTCTTTCAGAACACGCCCGCTCCATGGCAGACACGCTGGCTCGTCTGCCCATGTCAGGCAGCGCCAGCTCCCTGAATGTCTCAGCAGCCACGGCCGCGATCCTGTTCGAGGCGGTCCGGCAGCGCACCACGACGACCGGTACAGCCCAGACAGACTCGGCGATCCTCCGAGCGTAACGGCGAAAGTCAACGTCTCGGTACCGCTATGCTCTAGCCCTTGATCACGCCCAGGGGCACGGTGCGCACGACGCGCGTCGCCAAACCGCTCTCATGCGTGACCTCAACAATTTCATCGACATCTTTGTACGCGACAGGCGCCTCTTCGGCCAGGCCGCTGAGACTGCCCGCACGAACCACAATCCGCTCGGATTCTAGCCTGGCCTTGAGATCGGACCCGCGGACGCGCCGGCGCGCCGCATGGCGGCTCAACGTTCGGCCTGCGCCGTGACAGGTGCTGCCAAAGGTCGCCTCAAGCGCGAAATCGGTCCCAGCGAGCACATAGGAGCCAGCCTGCATGTTTCCGGGAATCAGTACGGGCTGGCCGACAGCCCGGTAAGGCACGGGAACCTCTGGTCGCGACGGACCAAAGGCCCGTGTCGCACCCTTGCGATGTACGCACAGCCTCTGCCGCTTGCCCGCGACGGGATGCTCTTCCACCTTGGCGATATTGTGACAGACATCGTACACCACTGCCGGCAGCGTGGAACGCAGGTTGGCGGGAAGCTCCCGCTCAAACGTCTGCCTCACAAGGTGTGTGATCACCTGCCGGTTGGCCCAGGCATAGTTCGCCGCGGCGCACATGGCCCGATAATAGGCCTGTGCCTCCCTGGAGCTGAACGGGGCACACACCAGCTCGCGGTCGGGGATCACGATACCATAGCGCCCGACGGCGGATTGCATCTCCCGCACAGCGTCCGTGCATACCTGGTGTCCCAGCCCTCGAGAGCCACAGTGGATCCAGACCACAGCCTCTCCAGCGCGGAGGCCGTACACCTGTGCGACTGCCGTGTCGTAGACATCCTCCACACGGTCGATCTCCAAAAAGTGGTTCCCTGAGCCCAGCGTTCCGAGCTGAGTCAATCCGCGTTCTTTGGCGCGCGCGCTCAGCGCTCCGGCATCTGCGTCGTCGAGCCGACCGTTGTCCTCGGTGCACACCAGATCCTCCGCCACCCCCCATCCCTCCGCGACCGCCCAGGCAGCACCCTGATGCAGCACATCCTCCAGTTGCGCGTTGTTCAGACGCAGCGCGCTCGAAGCGCCAACGCCGCTGGCAACGTTCTCGTAGAGCGCCGTCATCAAGCTGTCCATGTGGGGCAGCAGTGCCTCAGCCGCGATCCCCGTGCGGAGCAGCCGCACGCCGCAGTTGATATCGTATCCCACGCCACCGGGGGAGATGACGCCATCGGGCAGGGCGGTGGCCACCACTCCCCCTATTGGGAACCCATAGCCCTGATGCATATCGGGCATGGCCAGCGCATGCTGCACAATCCCGGGGAGAGTAGCTGTGTCTACCAGTTGATCCATTGCCCTGTCGGTGAGGGCCGCCTCCAGTAGAGGCTCGCTCATATACACCCGCGCGGGGACGCGCATGTCAGAGCGAAAGCTCGAGGGGATCTCCCACTCCCAGGGACTCTTACGCTGCAGATCATGTTTCGTAACCATGGCATTCGCCTCCTTTGTTCAGACGCCGGAGGCCACGCTAGCAGCGAGGTCTCACGCGTCAAAAACAATCACTGTCTCAAAGCCTGCGGGGCTCTCCACTATCGACAGCCCGGCGTAGGTCACTGCCTTGATGGCGCGCTGCGGGAGCCTGTCTCCTGTGTACCGAACACGGGCCTTCAGACTGGGGGGGCGCTCAACGCAAACGGACTGTACCTGCCAGCAGCGGCCCTCCCTTTCCGTCAGGTAGAGAATCTCATCCAGCCAATCGACCATGAGTGTCTCCAGATCGCCAGCCTGAAGGAAGAGCTCTACATCGTTCGGTTCTCCAACCGGCTCCGCGGCGGTCGCATTCAAGAGATGCAAGAGACCCCGTGCAGCGTTGAGGAATAGCGAGGAAAGGTCTCTGCCATGTACTCGCAGAGCCAGATCAGCCGGGTGTGCTAGCTCGCAGAATCCGAGGTTTCGCATAGCGTACCGTCCCGAGGAGGGGTGGTGTCCAGAATGGTGCGCGCCCGCGCCATATCCTCCTGCACCTGAACCACAAGCGCATCGGGATCCTCAAATCGGCGTTCACCACGCAGACGCTCCGCAAATAGTACGCGCATATAGTGCCCGTAAAGCGATCCGCCAAAGCCCATCAGATGTACTTCGAGGAGACGCTCGCCGAGGTCAAAGCTGGGCCGGCGACCCAGGTTGGCGACGCCTGGATACCACTGGCCAAAGGCAAGAGCCCACACGGCATAGACACCATCGCCGGGACAACCGCACAGCGGGCCCACACGCACATTGGCGGTACGAAAGCCCAACCGGCGGCCGCGCTGCGCGCCAAAGCGCACGACGCCGCCCATGCCGTATTGCCGGCCAAGCATTGGGATCACCTCAGCCACCATGCCATCTTCCAGCAGATTGCGAATGCGTGTGCTGCTGATCGGCTGATCGCAGACATCCACCCGCTCAACGACGTTCAGACGGTAATTGAGCTGCGGTGCGAGGCGGGCTAACTCGGCGACATCCCCCTGCCTGTCACGCCCAAGCGCAAAGTCGGGCCCCACCCATAACTCGCGCATGCGCAGGTCACGGCAGAGACCGAGAAGGAACTCGGCTGCGCCGGTGGCGGCCAGCGTTCGATCAAAGCGCTGGAGCACCAGCAGATCGACACCGAGCGCCTCGAACAGGCGTCCGCGCTCGGCATCAGAGGTCAGATAGCGAAATTGCGCTTCCTGTTGCAGGATCTCGCGTGGATGGGGGTAGAACGTCAACACAGCCGCGACCATATCCTGCGCTCTGGCACGCCGTATCATCCGTCGCAACAGAGACTGGTGACCACAGTGAACACCGTCAAAGGCGCCGATGGTCAACACGGCGTCGCGATCCAGATTGGCAGCGGAGGCATCAGAGATGATTCTCATGGTACCTCCATTATAGCCCATCCGCCGGCGTCCGCTAAGAGACGCATCCCGATGGTGCAGGGCCTTATCGCTGACGAGGTTCTGCCGCGAATACCTTTGCGGGCTGCCACCACCCGCTGCGAGTATCCGGTCGGAGAATCGCCACCAGATCGCCGGAGCCATCCACTGCACAGACATGCGATGTCAGCGCGGGGTCCAGTGGCAGCGAAATGGCACGGCCGAAGGAAAGGTCAACCACAGCTTCATCGGCCAGAACGACATAGCCCATATGGCGCAGAGCCTCAGCAGGCGATACAAGCGCCTGTCGCCAGACGTCATTCGCAGCGAGCTCATCCAGCGTCATGGCATGATCCAGCGTAAAGTGGCCTATAGCCGTGCGGCGTAAAGCAGCCAGATGCGCACCGGTCTCAGTCTCCTGTCCCAGGTCGTGCGCCAGAGCCCGGATATAAGTGCCCTTGCTGCATTCCACCTCGAGCTCGAGATCCGGAGATGCCCAGCGCAGTACACTCAACCGGTAAATGGTGACGCGTCTTGGCACGCGCTCCACCGACTTGCCCTGGCGTGCCAATCGATACAGTGGCGTCCCGTTACGCTTGAGCGCCGAATACATCGGGGGCATCTGGTCAATTTCGCCCACAAAGCGCCTGAGAAGCGACTCCAGTGTGACGCGAGATAGCGAACTGGGATCGCCGGTGGACACAACCTGTCCCTCTGCATCCCAGGTGTCTGTCTCCACACCGAACCGGATCGTCGCTCTGTAGGACTTGATCAACTCGCCAAGGTACTCGACGATCCGTGTAGCCGCCCCCACACAGACCACCAGGACGCCGGTGGCCGCAGGGTCGAGCGTCCCCGCATGGCCGACACGGCGCTCGCCGGTGATGCGACGCACCCGCGCCACGACGTCGTGAGAGGTCCAGCCCGGTTCTTTATCGACAACAAGAACACCGCTGACAGGTGCCGGCGGCGTTCCCTGATGCTGACCCATACGTTGTTCCATCATCTCACTGGCTTGAGGCCACCAGCCGTACCAGAGACGCGAGGATAGCCTCCCGCACGCTCTCTAGCTCTCCGCGCACCTGGCAACCGGCCGCCGGGGCATGCCCCCCGCCGCCAAACTCGAGAGCCACCCGCGACACGTCCACGCCTGGCTTGCCACGCAGACTGACGTCTACCAGGCCATCCGCCTGCTCCGTAAAGAGCGCTGCCGCCCTGGCCTCCCGGACGGTATTGAGCATGCTCGCCAGGCCGCTGCCCAGCTGGCCGTTGGAATTGATTCCATCCAACCAGCTCAACGGCAGCTCTGTCCACACGACACCCTCACGCAGCTGCGCCGCCGCCAGCGCCCGTCCCCACAGGGCCAGCATTCTCAGCGGACGCCGGTTAAACACCTGGTCCGAAATCTCGACGAGCCTCGCCCCTGCCTCAACCAGTCGCTGCGCGGCCGACAAAGAGTCGGGCGTCGTGCTGCTGGTGCGGAATCCCTGTGTATCGGTGACAATGCCCGTAAGCAGACAGGTTGCAATCGTCGCATCCACGGGCACGCCGAGCGCATCGATCACCCTGAGCACGATCTCTGCGGTGGACGAAGCTTCCTCCACGAGATTGACCGTACCGAAACCGTTATTTGTCACGTGATGATCGATCACCAGCAGCGGCAGAGCCCCTAGTGTCTGGGGATCATAGACCGTGCCCATACGCCGCAGATCGCTGCTATCCACGGCGATCACGGCATCTACCTCACCGCCGGCCTGCTGCCCATAGGCATCCACACCCGGCAGAAACAGGATCTCGTCGGGGACAGGGTCCTGGCAAGCGAGCACGACCTCCTTGCCCAGCGCCCGCAATGCCCAGGCCAGTCCCAAAGACGACCCGATCGTGTCGCCGTCGGGATCCACATGCGACACGATCAGGAACCTGTGGTAGCGACTAATCTCCTGTACTATTCTGCGCAGCATCGCTTTCGCCTGACTTTTCCTGGATCTCGCGCTCCTCGCGCAGCTTGTCAAAGAGCTGATCCATGTGCTCACCATACTGCCAGGAGCGGTCGAGCTCGAAAATGAGTTCAGGCGTCCACCGCCAGTGCAATAGCCTGGCGAGTTCACGCCGCAGCACGCCCCGGGCACTCTCAAGACCGGCCAGGCCTTCTTTGATAGCCTCGTCGTCAGCATAGGATGCCACATACACCCGTGCGATGCGGCGATCGCGGGTGAGTCTGACCTCTGTGATCGTGAGCGCATCCACTCGTGGGTCGCGCACCTTATCTCGCAGAATCACAGTCAGCTCCTGCTGAATAAAGGAGTCGGCCCGTTCTTTCCTGTGTGCTGTATTACCAGGACCGTTCACGTGGAATCCTACCTCTTTTGTTCTCGAGTGTAGAACTCGATGATGTCACCTTCCTGTATGTCACTGGCGCCATCGACGCCGATCCCACACTCCAGGCCAGTGGTAACCTCGCGGGCATCTTCGGTGAACCGCTTGAGCGAGGAGACACGTCCCTGGTGGATTTGCTTTCCATCACGGAGGATCCTGGCCGTCGCGTTGCGCAAGCCGCGCCCCTCAACGATCTGTGCCCCGGCGACTAGACCCACCCGGGAGATCCTGTAGACCTGCCGGACGATCGCGCGCCCCTGCAACACATCTTCGTATTCGGGCTCGAGCATGCCGGTCAGCGCCTTTTCTACATCCTCGATGACGCGATAGATGATGTCATATACCCGGATGTCAACGCCCTCGGCCTCGGCCAGTCGCTCCGCCGACGGGTCAACGCCCACGTTGAAGCCGATGATGATGGCGTGAGAAGCCACCGCCAGCATCACATCAGACTCGGCAATGGTCCCAACACCTTCATGTACAAAGGTCACAGAAAGATCTTTGACCTCAATCTGCTCCAGTGAATGGCGAATGGGCTCGAGGCTCCCCTGCACATCTGCCTTGAGAATCAGATTGAGCGATTGGACTTTGCCGGCCTGAGCCTGACTAAAGACCTCCTCGAGTGTCAGTGCCGCCCTGGCATGAGAGCTCTTGCTGTGTTGTTCCTCAACACGCTGCTCAGCCAGGTCGCGTGCCTTACGTTCGTTCTCAACGACTACAAAGGTGTCTCCGGCCGCGGGAACATCCCGCAACCCGATCACAACCACGGGCGTCGAAGGCCCCGCCTTGTCCAGTGTAGCACCGGTATAGTCAAACATCGCGCGAATCTTGCCATATGTCAGGCCGACCACGATCGAGTCACCCGCCTGCAACGTCCCATCCTGCACCAGGAGTGTCGCCGTTGACCCTCGCGACCGGTCCAGGCGCCCTTCCACGACCACGCCCTCGGCGGTGCGGCGAGGATTCGCCTTGAGGTCTGCCATCTCTGCAACAATCAGGATATTGTCCAGCAGCGCACCGATACCCTCCCGGGTTCGGGCGGACACGGGAACGCAGATCGTCTCACCACCCCAGTCCTCAGGCACCAGTCCAAGATCAGACAGTTGCTGCTTGACATGATCAGGGTTGGCAGAGGCCAGGTCTATCTTGTTCAGCGCCACCACGATGGGCACTTGAGCAGCACGGGCGTGGTCTATGGCCTCCCGTGTCTGCGGCTGCACGCCATCATCGGCGGCCACAACGAGGACCGCGATATCGGTGATGCTCGCACCGCGGGCCCGCATGGCCGTAAAGGCCTCGTGACCGGGGGTGTCCAAAAAGGTGATGCGCTGACCCTTGACATCGACCTGATAGGCACCAATGTGCTGCGTGATACCACCGGCCTCCGATGCCTGAACGCTGGTTCTGCGAATGACGTCCAAGAGCGATGTCTTGCCATGGTCCACATGTCCCAGAATGGTGACCACGGGAGGGCGCGGACGCAGATACCTGGCCTCTTCTTCGCTGTACTCGCGTCGCTTGCGCACGGCCACCGGTGTAGTCTCGGCCTGCAGTTCCTCTTCCGGCTCCTCAACTGTTGGCTCCACCACGTGAAAGCCCATGTCCTCGGCGACGATAGCCGCCGTGTCATAGTCGATCTGCTGGTTGATATTGGCCATCACGCCCGCATTCATCAGCTCCTTGATCAACTCAATAGGGCTGCGCTGCATCAGATCGGCCAGGTCGCGCACGGTGATGGCCTGCGGCAGTTCAATATCCATCGATTCGGGCTTGGCCTTGGCCCTGGTGTCGACCTTGGGTTCGGGCGCGGAACGAATCGGGCTGCTCTGCTGGTTACCCCGAGAAGGCTTGTTGTAGCGTGTATTGCGTTTCATGTTTATCCCCCTTGTTGCCCAAACACCAGACGCCAGGAACAGCGACAGCGATCGGGATCGATGGCACAGGACAAAGGCTTACATCCGACAGACAGGAGGGCTACCGGGGGAAGAGGGCGAGGGAATGACAGATCAAGCTACCGCGAAAGGTTACATTCCCTGCTCCTGCAATCCATGGCGCCGGACACTCTCTGCCAGCGCCTGAGCATCCCGTTCCACCTGCTCACAGAGTCGAAAGCTCTTGTTCTCGATGCCGGCTCTCGTACCGCTCGAAATCATGACGCTGGAACTCCATCCAAACTATCGTCGAGCTCTGGAAGGCTCTCCGCGTAGGCTCTCAAGCGCGCCACATCCTCGTCGGACAGCGTCATCTTGAGCGCCCGGTTCACTTGCTTCTGGTCGAGCGCCCTGTGCCAGCACCTGCGATTGGCACAAAGATAAGCCCCGCGCCCCGCCTGCTTGCCGGTAGGATCCACCTCTACCCTGCCCTCAGGCGTGCGCACAATGCGAATCAGCTCGCGCTTGGTGGCGGTCTGCCGGCAGCCGATGCATGTTCGCTGTGGCTTTTTCCTGGCCATGGTCCGTATGCCGTCCTAATCCCAGTCGTCTTCCCAGCCGGTACGATCGCGACGCTTGTGCTGTTTGCGCGCGACGACACGGCCAAGTTCCTCGTCAAACTCAAACCGTCGATCGCGGCGCGTCTTGCTCTTGTCACGCGAACGATCCGACTCATCTTCTTCCTCTTCGACCGCTGCTACTGCGCTCAGATCCAGTTCAGCGGCGAAATCTTCAATCGCTACCGCCTCCGGCTCCTCACTCGTCGCCTCCTCGGCCTGCACCTCTTCACCTGTTGCCAGTTCTTCGCCGACGGACGTCTCCTCAGCTGCCTGTGGCTCCAACTCAAGCTCGCCCGAAGGCACGATAGGCTCTGCAGCCTCTGGAATCTCCAGGACCTGCTCGTCCTCGACTGAACCTGCCACGGACGCCACTTCTTCGGGTCCCTCGGTGGCAATCTCCTCGGGCTCGGTAAGGCTGTCACCGGTTGCCGCGGCCACTTCCAGAGCGAGATCCTCGGGGGTCGGTACAGCGGCCTCGCCCGAGGCCTCTTCAAGCTCGGCCCCCTCTCCATCATCGAGCAGCGCTTCAGCCTCGGCCAGGAGAGCCGCAGCCGCGAGCCGCGCCTGTTCGCGCTCCCGAGAGCGCTCCTCCATCTCGGCCCTCTCCCGAGCCAGCTGCTCGCGCTCTTCCTCAGCCTCTGCTTCGCTCTTGATATCGATGCGCCAGCCAGTGAGGCGCGCTGCGAGACGGGCATTCTGTCCCTCTTTGCCGATTGCCAGCGACAGCGCACGGTCTGGGACGATTACCTTGGCGTTCTTCTCCATCGGGTTCAGATAGACGTCGATCACTTTGGCAGGGCTGAGCGCATTGGCGATAAACACCCGCTCGTCTTTGTTCCACTCGACGACATCGATCTTTTCACCCACCAGCTCATTAACAATGTTCTGGATACGGACACCGCGCATACCCACGCAGGAGCCTACCGGATCCACACCGGGCTGCAACGCGGCTACCGCGACTTTGGAGCGAAGACCGGGCTCCCGCGCGATACCCTTGACCTCCACGGTGCCATTGTAGATCTCGGGCACTTCGAGCTCCAGCAGTCGCTTGAGCAGATCCGGATGCGTCCGCGAGACTGTGATCTGCGGCCCCCTGACGCTGCGCTCGACGGCCACGATATAGACACGAATGCGCTGGCCAAAGCGATAGTGCTCACGGGGAATCTGCTCGCTGCGCGGCAGTATCGCCTCGGCCTTGCCCAGGCTCACTACGACGTTGTTGGACCGCGCATCGACGTTTCGGATGGTACCATTGACAAGCTCGCCTTCGCGCTCGGCGTATTCAGCGTAAACCGAATCCCGCTCAGCCTCGCGGATGCGCTGTGTTATGACCTGCTTGGCCGTCTGCGCGGCAATGCGGCCAAAGTTCCTGGGCTTGACCTCGACCTCAACAAAGTCACCCACCCGGGCGCTGGCGTCGATCAGACGAGCCTCATCAGGTGTGATCTCGTTGGCGTCATCCTGGACTTGCTCGGTCACGACCTTTTTAACATACACCTGGGCCTGACCGGTGCGCGGATCAAGCTTTACGCTCACATTCTGGCTGGAGCCGTAATTGCGTTTGTACGCCGAAACCAGCGCCATCTCGATCGCCTCGAGGATAACTCGCGGATCAAGATTGCGGTCTGCGGCCAACTGCGTGATGGCGATTTCGAACTCGCTCTTCATACTGCCCCTGCCTCCCGTAACCGATACCGGACGTCCGCAAAAGAAAAAGTGGGAGAAAAACGCCCACTTTGCCCAGCGGATCTTTACAGCAATTATACCATTTCTCGACCCGCTGGCAAACATCGTGTCTTGACAGAACGGCTGTTCGCCACCCCCACAGCTCAACTCACGCTGCACATAAAACGCCCCCGCGATGACGAGGGCGCACTGAATGCTGACAGGTTGAGAAGCGACCTACAGGTATCGCTGCACCTTTTTCTCCAGAACGCCCAGCGGCATGTGGCCCGTCAGATGTTCCACCGCCTCACCCTGCCTAAAGACCACGAGGGTCGGCAGGTTCATCACGCCATATCGTGCTGCCAGATCGGGGTACGCCTGCACATCAGCCTTGACCACAGTCAATTGGTCCGCATAGCGGTCCGCTATCTGCTCCATCAGGGGCTCCATCATACGGCAAGGAGAACACCACTCGGCCCAAAAGTCCACGAGTACGGTGCACGACGCCTCAAGCACGTCCACCTGCCAGTTCTGCTCGCTCGTCTCCCGGATTTTACCCACGCCTCGCTCTTTTCGCAGTCCTGCCAGTAATCAGCCGACCTGAGAAGGTTCATTCTCCAGGGCGCTGCCCTCTGCATCCGCGTCGGGTGGCCTGGCAAATTGCCAGAAGTAGGACGTCACCCGGTCGAGACCCGAGCCCTCGCCTTCTCGGGCCAACATCAAACAGCGCTCGATGTGCGCCCCCATGATCAGCATTCCCGTCTTGTCCAACGCGGCACGCGCCGCCAGGAGCTGGGTGACGATGGCCTCGCAGTCCCGCTCGTCCTCCACCATCCGCTGGATACCGCGTATCTGGCCCTCCACGCGACGCAGTCGGGTCAGTATCTCGCCTTTTTCACGTTCACTGGCTCGATCGCTCACGCTGTTGACACCTTGACTGTATAGGTCCTGCGACGTAGACGCGCTCCCCCGACGCCCAACAGTATAGACGCGCGCCCCCAACGCGTCAAACACCGGCGTCTGGCACACCTTTGTCCGCCCAGATTCAGCGCTGTGCGTCTCCTGAACCAGGGCCCCCGGTCAGGCTACCATTGGGGGAAAACACGCTGCCAGGTCAGATCCTGGATGCGTGAAAACGGTGCCCTTGTCGCAGGCGCGCCTCCTTGGACACCATACGCAGTTGTGGTAAACTTTCGAACGCTACACAGTCAAGCCCAAGGAGCAGCATGCCTCGACATATCTTTCTGCCCATCTTGATCGCTGTTGTGTGTCTGGTCACCGCGATCCCGGCGGTCGCCGCACCACTGCTTCAGGATGAGGTTCGGGTGGAGATTATCTCGCCAGCCAGCGGAACACAGGTCCGAGGCCGGGTGCCCATTGTCGGATCGGCCGTCGTCCCCGGCTTTCAGTTCTACAAGGTGGAGTGGGGCATCGGGCCCAACCCGTCGCAGTGGGCAGTGATCGGCAGCCTGCACGATCAGCAGGTCACCAACGACCAGCTCGAAGTCTGGGACACCACTGTTTTGCCTGACGCCGTGTACACCTTGCGCCTGACTGGCGTCAAGGCAGACGGCAACTGGGTCGAGTACTATGTCCGCAATCTGCAGGTCGCCAACAGTGCGCCCGCAGCGACTGCCACGCCGACGGAGACCCCTACACCGGAAGGCACCCTTACGCCCACACCAACGCCCGCCGAGCAGACACCAGGCCCAGCCCCTGAGGACACGACGCCTGAAGCCGGTACTGATGCCGAAACAGAACCGGTTGAGGAGACTACCCCGGGCGTTCAGATTATCGCCCCCACAGCTGCGCTGATGCAGCCAACGCCAACCCCCATCCCGAATGACGCAGAGGGTGAAGGCCTCTTACCCTTTGACACAGAGTCGCTCAAGGACGCCTTTGTCTTTGGTGCCATGGCGATGGGCGCGGTCTTTGCTCTGGTGGGCATCGTGTTTGGTTTGCGGAGCCTCTTTTAGGCGTCAGCCCGCCTCGCCCGATATATCGGAGTCGTACTCTACGGGCTGCCCGGCTAATAGCGGGTAGCCTGTGTTCTTTGCCGTCAAAGAGAGGCCGGAACAGCATCATGCCACGACAACCTTACTCCCAAACCGCAAACTGCCCATCCTCCCTGTGGACGCTCGTCGTCGGGCTGGGGAACCCCGGCGCGGACTATGCGGCGCACCGGCACAATATCGGCTTTCGTTGCGTCGACGCGATCGCTGAGAGTCACGGGATAGCACTCGCAAAAAAACGCTTCAAGGGGCTGTACGGAGAGGGGCGCGTGCAGGACAGCCGTGTCGTTCTGCTCAAACCCCAGACCTTTATGAATGACAGTGGCGCATCCGTGGCTCCCGCGAGCCGCTGGTACAAGATCGACCCAGGGCACCTCATCGTGATCTATGATGACCTGGATCTGCCCTTTGGACGCATTCGGGTACGTCCTGGCGGCGGCAGCGGAGGACATAATGGCATCCGTTCTATCATCCGGGAGCTTGGCTCTGAGGATTTCATCCGCGTTCGCATCGGTATCGGCCGGCCCGCCCAGGGTGACCCGGTCGATTATGTGCTGAATGCCTTTGACCGTGAGCAGGCCCCCTACATTCCGGACGTCTGCGCGCGCGTCAACCAGATCGTCATCACCTTGCTGAGCCAGGGAGTCAAAGAGGCCATGAACTTGTTCAACGGCCTTGACTCGGTTGGGCCTGGATCCGAGAACGAGTAAAGAACGCCATGTCGCTCAAGGGACTGTTGCCCTTCTTGCGCGAGCAGCCCGACTATGCCCGGACCCTGGATAGGATCCGTGCACAAAGCGATATCGGTGCGCCAGGCAGTGGGCTGCGGCAAGTGGCACTGGAACTCCCCCAATCGGCCCGGCCCTATGTGATTGCCGCCCTGCAGGAAGACTGGCCAGGTGCCATCGTGGTAGTGGCCGGGCGTCCCGAACGGGCCCGCGATCTGGCCGACCAGTTGCGCACGTGGTCGGCTCACCCTGACGGCGTGCAGCACTTTGTCCCTCCGGATACGATCTTTTACGACCGACCGGCCTGGGATCGGGCCACATCTCAGGCCCGGGTCGGCGTACTGGCATCTCTCGCTGCCCTGCGCCAGCATCCTGAGAGCGCACGCGGACAGGTCATCGTTACCTCTGCCTGGGCACTCCTGCAAAAGACGGCACCGCCGGTTGCCCTGCGGCGAGCCACCCGCACCATCAGAACCGGCGCTGTCATCCCGATGTATGAACTGCTGACGCATCTGGTCAATGCGGGCTATGAGGCAAGTATCGTTGTAGAGGAGCCGGGCACCTTTAGCCATCGCGGCAGCATTGTCGACATCTACCCAACAAACGCAGCCGCGCCGGTGCGCATTGACCTGTTCGGAGATGAGGTGGACAGCATCCGCCTCTTTGACCCTGCCACGCAGCGCTCGGGAGAGCACGTGAGCGAGGCTGTCATTCCTCCCGCCAGCGAGGCACTACCAGAATGGGGCAAGGCCGCTGCTTTGCAGCTCAAGGCACTGGATCTGTCTGAATGCAACAGCCGCACCCGTCAGCGTATGGCTGAGGAGATCGAGCAGATTGGGCGCGGGGCAGGCGTCTCCGGCCTGGAGTATTACATCCCTTACCTGTATCCGCGGCCAGGAACGCTGCTCGACCATACGCCCGACGGCACACTGGTCCTCGTCGACGACTTGACCGCTGTCGAGTCCGCCGGCCTGGCCCTCGAGAACCAGGCACTCAGTCTCAGGGCCGACATGATCCGCGATGGCGATCTGCCCTCCAACTTTGCGGTGCCCTACTTTGCCTGGCCAGAGATCGCGGAGCGACTGACCACCCAGAAAGCGGTTGCCCTGGGCTATAGCTTGAGCGACGTCGGGTCCCCGCTGGGACGGCTCTTTGCCCCGGCGCCAACCTACGGCGGCCAGGTGCAGGACGCTCTAGGCGACATCGCCTCACTCCATGAGGAAGGACAGCGTGTCGTGCTGGTCACGCGCCAGTCAGAGCGCCTGGCCGATCTGCTGCAAGGCCAGGGACTGAACGTCACGCCCACCGACGTCCTGCCAGAGCCGCCGGAACCCGGCGCGCTCGTGCTTGTGGACGGCGTCCTCGCAGAGGGCTGTGCCCTGCCTGCCGCCAGCCTCACTGTGCTCACGGATGCAGAGATCTTTGGCTGGGTACGGCAACGCCGGCGCGTCCTCAGGCAGCGCGAATCGGCGCCGGAGGCGCTCTTTGCCGACCTGAAAGAGGGCGACTATGTCGTGCACGTCGAGTACGGCATCGGACGCTACCACGGGATGGTGCGCAAGAGCCTGGCCGGGCTCGAACGCGAGTACATGGAGATCGAGTACCAGGCCGGGGATCGCCTCTTTGTCCCGATCCATCATTCGGATCGCGTCAGCCGTTACCTCGGCGCTGACGATCGTGAACCCTACCTGCACCGGTTGGGCGGCACCGAATGGGCCCTCGTGCGGGGGCGCGCCGAAAAGGCGGTGCGCGACATCGCCCGGGAGCTGCTGGAGCTGTACGCTCTGCGCGAGTTGGCGGAGGGCCATGCCTTCGCACAGGACAGCCTGTGGCAGCATGAGATGGAGGCCGCCTTCCCGTATGTCGAGACGGACGACCAGCTTCGGGCTGTGGAGCGCATCAAAAGCGATATGGAGCAGCCCCGCCCCATGGACCGGCTGCTAGTGGGCGACGTCGGATATGGCAAGACAGAAGTTGCCGTGCGCGCAGCCTTCAAGGCCGTGATGGACGGCAAACAGGTGGCCGTCCTGGTACCCACCACGATTCTGGCCCAGCAGCACTATTACACCTTCCGGCGGCGCCTGCGGGCCTATCCCGTGACGATCGAGATGCTCTCGCGATTCAAGAGCGATGCAGAGCAGCGAGACATCATCGACAGATTACGGACTGGCCAGGTGGATATCGTCATCGGTACGCATCGCCTCCTATCGCGGGATGTCACATTCAGGGATCTGGGGCTACTGGTCGTCGATGAAGAGCAGCGGTTCGGTGTCGCTCACAAGGAGCGCCTCAAACGGATGCGCCGTGAGGTAGATGTGCTGACCATGACGGCAACGCCGATTCCGCGCACGCTGTACATGTCGCTGAGCGGCATACGAGATATGAGCGTGATCGACACGCCCCCGGAGAATCGCGTAGCGATCAAGACCCTCGTCGCAGAGTATGACGAAGGCCTGATTCGGAGAGCGGTTCTGCGCGAGATGGACAGGGGCGGGCAGATCTACTTTGTGCACAATCGCGTTCGCGATATCGACCTGGTAGCGGCGGAACTGCAACGTATCGTGCCCGAGGCCAGTATCTTGATCGGCCACGGTCAGATGCCAGAGGATGAGCTCGCACAGGTGATGCTGGGGTTTGCGCAGGGCGAGGGCAACATCCTGCTCTGCACGACGATCATCGAGAACGGGCTGGATATCCCCAACGTCAACACGATCATCATCGATCATGCCGATCATTTTGGGCTGTCCCAGCTCTACCAGTTGCGCGGTCGTGTTGGCCGGGGCACCGAGCGCGCCTATGCCTATCTCCTCTTCAAGCCTCCCCTCAGCGATGTCGCGCAACAGCGACTGAATACGATCCAGGAGGCCTCCGAGTTGGGCGCCGGCTACCGGGTGGCCATGCGGGACATGGAGATCCGCGGTGCCGGAGAGTTGCTCGGAGCAGAGCAACATGGCCACATCGCCGCTATCGGCTTTGATCTCTATACGCGGCTGTTGCGGAGCGCTATCGAAGAGTTGCAGCAATCGGCCGGCGAACGGGGCGACGCCATCCGCCGCGCACAGGATCGGGCGGCCGGTGGAGCGCTGGCGCTCGATCTCGGGCCCAGCATCGACTTGCCACTCGCGGCACATCTGCCGCAAGAGTACATTCAGGATGATCCCCTGAGACTGCGGCTCTACCGCCGGCTCGCCCGGGTACACACAGTGGGTCAGGTCGACGCGATGGCCATTGAGCTACAGGATCGATTTGGCCCTCTTCCAGAACCTGTGACAAATCTGCTGTACATCCTGCGCGTTCGTGTGCTGGCGGGAGAGGCCGGGCTGAGCACGCTCCGCACAGAGGGCCAGGAAATCGTCGGCCAGCTGCCACAAACGATCTCGAGAACACTGAGCCAGGCAATCGCGAGGCAGTGTCCGGATTGCCAGGCTCGCGGTACGCACGTGAGGATCAAGCTTCGGGAAGGGTGGCAAGAGACGCTTCTGCACGTTCTGCAGGAGATGGCCCGAGCACAGTAGCGCAACAATTCAGAAGATACCAAAGGCCGCAAAGATCTCCGCGGCCTTTTGGTTCAGGATAGCATCAGAGCAATGGGAACAGCTCATCAAGCCTGACGATATGCTCGTCGCTCAGTTCCACGTCCGCTGCGCCCACATTCGAGGCCACGTGTCCGGGACGGGTGGCACCGGTGATCACGCTGGTCACCTCAGGATGGCGCAGCACCCACGCCAGCGCCAGCTGGGAGCGCGTGATACCCAGCTCATCAGCGATGGCCTTCATCTCACGCACCGCGCCCACGCGATCCTCGGTCAAGCTCTCGCGGAAATTCTCGTTGCGGGCCGCGCGGCTGTCCTCAGGAATGCCTTCATCGTACTTGCCCGTCAGCACGCCGTTCGCCAGGGGGCTGAAAACCGTCAAGCCGATCCCCTCCGCGCGGATCGCCGGAAGTATCTCCTTCTCCACACGCGCCCGCCGCAACAAGCTGTAGCCGGGCTGTTCGACCTGGGGGCGGTACAGATTGTACGCCCGCGCAAGGCCGGCTGCCTCGGCGATCTGTGCCCCGGTCCACTCGCTGGTGCCCCAGTAGAGGATCTTGCCCTGATGGACGAGGTCATCCATGGCGCGTACGACCTCCTCAAGCGGGGTCTCCGGGTCGTAGCGATGCGCGAAGTAGATGTCCAAATAGTCGGTGCCGATGCGCTTGAGCGACTTGTCCACCGACTCCATGATGTGCTTGCGCGACAGCCCGCGGTCGTTGACATCATCGCTCATGGGCCAATACAGCTTGCTGGAGATCACCAGCGTATGCCGCTGCAAATCCTTCAGAATGCTGCCCATCAGGCGTTCGGATTCACCGCGGGCGTAGGCATCGGCGATATCGAAAAAGTTCACACCGGCCTCATAGGCGGCGGTGATGATCTCCCGGGCATCCTTCTCCGCCGTGATGCTGTCTCCAAAGGTAGTCCAACCACCCAGTCCCACCACGCTCAGCTTGATACCCGCGTTTCCCAGTCTTCGGTACTTCATCAGTCTGTCCTCCTGTGTGATGAGCCCATCGAGAGAGTCAGTTCCCAGCAATGGACCCGGTGCACCACGTGCACTGTCATGAATATACACCGCACAGGCAGAATTGTCAACTAAATTAGTCTATAATATAGGCTATTCGCTGGAAGCCGTGGCGCCTGTGTTGGCGCGGGCTCCTGCCAAGGCCCGGAGCGTGTGACATGTCGTTGGCAACCACGGGCCGGAACGAGGCCCACCCCTCCATCTCATCGGACTCGAGGATGATGACGCTCGAGGGATCGCAGCCAGAGTGGGCATAGACCAGCGGCGGTGCGATGTGCAGCAGGTGCGCGAGGAGTGACAGCGTGACCCCGGCGTCACAAAAAGCCGCGTCAGAGGCCGAAAAATCGCCGGGGTGCATGTCCCAGGCCACGGCACCGGGGGCGTACAGCCCCTGCAACTCCGCCGGCCATTCCAGGGTGGCACCCTGCTCTCCCCGCCGTCCAGGGTGTACGCGGCCGTCATTTGTGCCCGGCCGCGCGGGGAGAGATTGATGGCATCGATCGGCCCCGAGATCTGTCAGGCCGTCGTTGGCATAGTCAGCATCAGCATGTCGGACAAACACCAGTTACATGTGCGTCCCTTGCCCGAGACGGGGACTATTGGTCCACCACGGAACCATCCACATGCAGGCGCGTCTGCACCTCGCGCGGGCGGTACGGAAAGCGTTCGGCGGCGTCGGGTGCCAGCTCGATACCCAGCCCCGGCATGTCCGGGATGAGCAGGAAACCATCCTCCAGCGCCACCGTGCTCTGGACGATCTCGCTCTTCGGTGGCTCATTCTCCCCCAGGGGGTACTCTTGCAGCGCGAAATTCGGGATACAGGCGGCGAGTTGGATGCAGGCCGCGGTGCTGACGGGGCTCAAGGGGTTGTGCGGCACCACGCCGACATTGTGCGCTTCGGCCAGGGCCGCGATCTTTTTCGAGTGGCTGAGGCCGCCCGCCAGGCAGACGTCCGGGCGGACGTATTGCACGGCACCGCGCGCTAGCAGCATCTCGAACTCTTGAATCGTATGCAGCCGCTCGCCCGTCGCGATGGGGATGTGAATACGTTCCGCGACCAGCGCCATGGCATCCAGGTTGTCGGGCAGGATCGGGTCCTCGTAAAAGAAGGGGTGGTACTGCTCTATACCCCGCGCCAGCACGATCGCCTCGGCCGGCGCCAGGCGTCGGTGGATCTCGATGCAAAGGTCTACCTCGTCGCCGAGGGCCTCGCGATAGCGGCCAACCGTCTCGATGGCGGCGTCCATCTTGCGCGCGTGCGTCTCGAAATAGGGCACGCTGCGAGGCTCGTCGAGAAACGGTGTCAGGTGCCCCACCGCGGTGAACCCCCGCGCCTTGGCGTCCACGCAACCCTGAATCAGCTCTTCTTTGGTCTCGCCAAAGACATGGTAGTAGACCCGTGCCTTGTCACGTACCTTGCCGCCCAGTAACTGGTAGCAGGGCACGCCGAGATGCTTCCCCGCGATATCCCACAGCGCCAGGTCAATGGCGCTCAGAGCCCCCATGATGGCCGCACCGCGAAAATGGGTCCAGCGGTAGAGATAGTTCCAGTGGTGCTCAATGCGCATCGGATCCTGGCCGATCAGATAGCGCTTGAACGTATCGACAGCCGCCGCAGAGGCCTCCAAAAAGCCCCAGGCGCCCGACTCGCCCAGGCCAGTGATGCCCGCATTGGTATGCACCTGGACAAACAGATAGCGATCGATCAGCAGTGTGTCGATGCCGGTGATGACGAGTCCCATGGTCATTCCTCCTCTGCTTTGCGGGCCCTGCCCCAAAGAATGCTCGCTGTGCCGTCAGTGTGTACGGAGCCAGGCGGCCAGGTCATCCGGGACCGCAGCGACCTCCTGCGGCTGCCCGCCGGTGCGCATCGAAACCGCCCCCGCAATGCCCGTCGCGACGCTCATGCGCCCTGCCAGCGGCGTGGCCTCGGGGGCCTTATCATCCAGACACATGGCGACGAAATCACGACAGATGACGGGATCGGCGCCGCCGTGGCCGCCGGTGGCGGGCTTGACTTCATAGGTGCGATCGGCCAGCTCGCGCCACGAGTTGGAGCGACGCGTCTTGACCCAGACCTTGCCCTCGGGCTCAGAGTTCTCCACGCGCCCTTCAGTACCGATGAACGTATAGTTGCGGTGATAGTCCGGCGTAAAGTGACACTGCAGGTAGCTGGCCTTGATGCCGCCGTCCAGCTCCATGATCATCACCTGGTTATCTTCGACGTCGACCTCGCGCCGAAAGGCACACTGCACCCGCGACCCAGAGAGAGCCTCTACGCAGGTGTCACGCTCGGGGCATTCGGGGCAGGTCAGGCCATCGGGGCGGTCGCCGCCGAACATGTCCAATCCACCAAAGGCGGCAACGCGACGGGTGTAGCGACCGGTGATCCAGTGGATCATGTCGATATCATGCGAGCCCTTTTGCAGGAGCAGCGAGCAAGTATTGTCTCGGCGGGCGTGCCAGTCGTGAAAGTAAAAGTCGCTGCCCATGCCCACAAAATGCCGCACCCAGACCGCTTTGATCTCGCCGATGGCCCCGGAATCCACAACCTCTTTCATGGTGCGGAACATGGCCATGTACCGCATATTAAAGCCGACCATCAGGTGCCGCCCGGACTCGCTCCAGGCACGCAGAATCGCATCACAGCCGTCGACGGTGATCGCCAGCGGCTTTTCGCAAAACACGTGCTTTCCCGCCTGGAGCGCAGCCACCGCGTGCTCCTGATGAAAGTTGTCGGGCGAGGTGACCGCGATGGCGTCGATGTCCTTGCGATCCAGCAACCGGCGATAGTCTGTGGCAGTGAAAGGGTCACCCCCGTGCGCCTCACGGAACCGTGCCAGGTGTCCTTCGTTGATATCCGCTCCGGCAACCACGAGAGAGCGCCCGCCGGGCGTGTGCCAGTGTTGCCAGAGCCCGCCACGCCCCGTGACCCCAATCATCCCGATCCGCAGCTGTGCCGTCCCCATCCCGTCCTCCGATACCATCGTGCTCCATGGTGCCCCTATTGCGCTGATGATAGGATTACAGGGGGCACTGTCAACCATCGGCCGGCCAGCCTGCGCTTGACGCAAAACGAGCAGAGCCATAGGGCCCTGCTCGTTGCCATTGCTCCCAGAAGAGGTCAGCAGTCCAGAACGATGTCCTCGGTATAGTGCTCGGCCTTGCGAATGGCTCTATCTCTGAGGTTGAGGGCACGCTCACTCAAGGTTTCACGAGTTTCGCTGCCGGCTTGCGGTGCGGAGAGGATCCCGGCCGCCCAACCGGCCATCAGGCCCAGGAACACTCCTACCAGAAATTTGCGCATCTTTACCCCCTTCGGCCTGCAGGATACATCCCCACCACCAAGTATAGCCTCATGTGTGAGGCTGTCCAGTTCGAGCGCGCTGCAACCGCACTCTAGTTATCCAACTCGGACAGGCGCGCCTCCAGCCGGGCCCGTTGCTCCGTGTACGCTTCCAACTTTTCTCGCTCTTTAGCGACCACAGCCTCGGGTGCGCGCGCGATAAAACGTTCATTCGCCAGCAGCGCTGTGACACGTTCCAGCTCTTTGGCCACCGCCTCCAACTCGCGGCGCAATCGCTCCCGCTCACGGTCGAGATCCACTAGGGCCTCCAGGGGCAGAAATGCCTCATAGCCAGCTGTCACGAGCGCCAGTGCCTTTTCCGGTGCGGCGGGCAACCGCGCAGCGATCTCCAGCTGACCCTGGTCAATCCGCGCCAGAGAGGCCAGTACAGCAGCCTGCCGGGCAAGGAACTCGGCCAGCGGGCCGGCGGCGATGATCGCCGCGATGCGGCGCCCCGGATCGACCTCGTATTCGGTGCGGGCGTTCCGGATGGACCGCACCAGATCCATCAGCCCCGCCACGCGCTCGCTGGCCGCTGCGTCCTGTGCCCCCGCCGTAGGCCAGGCGGCGACGATGAGCGCCTCACCTTCGTGAGGCAGATATTGCCAGAGCGCCTCGGTCACAAAGGGCATATAGGGGTGCAGCAGGCGCAGCGCGCCATCCAGGACGTACACAAGCACGCGGCGAGCGTTATCAGCTGCCGCCGGGTCTTGGCCACGCAGGCGGGTCTTGCACATCTCAATGTACCAGTCGCAGTACTCGCCCCACAGGAACTCGTAGATCTGGCGCCCGGCCTCGCCCAGCTGGTAGCCCTCGATCAGGCGCGTCGCATCAACCACCAGGGCGTGGTACCGGCTGATGATCCAGCGGTCAGTATCGTCGTCAAAGCTCGCGGGGTCGAGCACGCCCGACGATGCGTACTGGCCGGGATTCTCCCCCAGGTTGCCCAGCACAAAGCGCGCCGCCTGCCAGATCTTGTTGCAGAAATTGCGATTGGCCTCGATGCGGCTTTCGGAGAGCTTCATGTCATTGCCGGGGGTCGACCCCGTCAGCAGCGTAAAGCGCAACGGATCGAGCCCGTACTCTTTGATGATAAAGAGCGGATCATAGCGCCAGGCGTCCTCCATGGACTTGCTGATCTTTTCGCCCTGCTCGTTGCGCACCAGACCGTGCAGATACACCGTGTGGAAGGGCACCTCACCGGTAAAGTACAGGCCCATCATGATCATGCGGGCGACCCAGAAAAAGATAATGTCATACGCCGTCTCGAGCACCGAAGTGGGATAAAAGTAGGCCAGATCCTCGGTCTCGTCGGGCCAGCCCAGCGTGGAAAAAGGCCAGAGACCGGACGAGAACCAGGTGTCCAGCACATCTGGATCCTGCTGCAGGACGGTCGATCCGCAATTGGGGCAACTCTCGGGCTCCTCGCGCGCCACGATCATTTCGCCGCACGACTCGCAGTACCACACAGGGATGCGATGGCCCCACCAGAGCTGGCGCGAGATGCACCAGTCATGGATGTTCTCCATCCAGTTGAAGTAGATCGCGTTGAAACGTTCGGGAATGATCCGAATCCGCCCGTCGCGCACCGCCTCGATCGCTGGCTGAGCCAGCACCTGGGCGCGGACGAACCACTGCGTGGAGATGCGCGGCTCCACCACGGTGCCGCAACGCTGGCAATGACCCACGGCGTGCTCATAGGGCATGACCTTGATCAGGTCGCCGGCCGATTCGATGTCCCTGACGATGTTCTGTCGACACGTGTACCGGTTCTGGCCCGCGTAAGGGCCCGCCGCCTCGTTCATGGTCATATCATCGTTCATGACATTGATGGTCGCCAGGCCGTGGCGCTGCCCGATGCCATAGTCCACTGGGTCGTGCGCCGGAGTGACCTTGACCGCGCCCGTGCCAAACTCGCGGTCCACGGCCTCGTCCGCCACGACGGGGATCAGCCGACCGATCACCGGCAGGCGCACCTTGCGCCCGAGCAGCGTCGCGTAGCGCTCATCCTCCGGATGCACCGCCACCGCCGTATCGCCCAGAATTGTTTCGGGGCGTGTGGTGGCCACCGTGATGGAGGCATCGCCCTCCTCCGTCCAGTAGCGCACGTACCAGAGATGCCCGCCAGTGATCTCGTGCTCCACCTCCAGATCGGAGATGGCGGTGCCGCAACGCGGGCACCAGTTGATCAGGTACTCGCCGCGATAGATCAGGCCATCATCGTACAGCCGCACAAAGGCCTCGCGCACGGCGCGGGAGAGGGCCGGCTCCATCGTAAAGCGCTCGCGATCCCAATCGCAGGAGACACCGAGAGCGTAATGCTGCTCGGTGATGCGCTTGTGGTAGACCTCTTTCCACTCCCAGACCCGCTCGAGGAACTTGTCCCGGCCCAGATCGTGCCGCGTGAGGCCCTCCTTGCCGATCTCGCGCTCCACCACCGCCTGCGTGGCGATGCCAGCGTGGTCGGTGCCGGGCACATAGAGCGTGGGCTGGCCGGTCATGCGCCGGTAGCGGATCAGGCCATCCTCTATCGCGGCCACAATGGCGTGCCCCAGGTGCAGGGCGCCGGTGACGTTCGGCGGCGGCATCACGATGACAAAGGGCTCCTTATCCTTATCGATACGCGGCTTGAAATCGCCCCGGTCCAACCACCAGCGATACAGGGGCTGCTCGATGGCGGCAGCATCGTAGGTCTGCGGCATCTCCTGCGGTAGCGGCGCTCGTTCACTCATGGTGCGTTCCTTCCTCTTTCCTGGCGTCAAAAAACCCCTCCATCTCGCGGAGACACATGTCTCCGGAGACGAAAGGGGTCATCCTTCCGCGGTACCACTCCGGTTTGCCGCCCCTCGAGGCGACACACTCGAACCGCTATAACGGGCGGATCCCGAAAGCGCTGTACTCAGCGCCACAGACTCACGGGCGACCTTCAGGAGCGTCTGCTGCGGAGGGCTTACAGCCGGCGACCCTCCTTCTCTATCAGCGCGCTACTCCCTACTCCTCCCGATCACTGTCCTTGCTTGTCAATGGAACGATCATATCATGCGACCGACTGGGTGTCAAGAAATTGACAGCCCCGCGGGACGGCGGAATGAACCGTTTTGTGGTGTCGTGCGTATAATCAGTGCAGCGTGGACAAACCGAGCGGGGAGGGACGCATGGACGATTGGTCGAAACGGGACATCGGTGACGCCGGGGCGGGCTGGCGCGAGTGCAACGTCGTCGCGGTGGCGCAGTCCCTGGCGCGGGAGATCACCTGCCGAAGCCTGCCCCGCGGCTATATGTTCAGGGGTCTGCTCTTTTCGGAACGCATCGCCGAGATGCGGCGACGGTACACGAATCTTGAGGAACTGGTGCTGGAGCTCCCGCTCTGCGAAGAGTACCAGGAGCAGTACGGCACGGCCTGCTGCGCCGCCATGGTCAACCTGGATGATCCCGAGCGCTGTACCGCGCTGGACGAGGCGATCGCGATCCTGCGCCAGGCGGCCTCCGCCGCGGCGGTGAAAAAGTACCGCATGTGGCGGATGGGGATCTATGACTAGGACACCTCACGGCGCGCTGGCGCCGCCTGTCTTCATCAGCGACAGGCGATCATGGCCTGCACGTCTCACGAATCGACTGCAACAGAACATCCAGCGGTTCCAGCGCGACAAGCTCAGGCGCTGTCTCCCAGCGCCTCCTGAGCTCCACGGCGCCCTGGGCCAGCGTGCGCGGGCTCAGGGTCAGGCGCACGGGCACGCCCAGCAGGTCGGCGTCGTTGAACTTGACGCCGGCGCGCTCGGGGCGGTCATCATAGAGCACATCCAGCCCTGACGCCTTGAGCGCCGCGTAGAGCGCCTCCGCTGCCCGCTCCTCGTCCGTCCCGGGCTGCGCCAGCGACACCAGGTGCACCTGGAAGGGCGCCACTGCCGCGGGCCAGATCAGCCCCTTGTCATCGTGGTGCGCCTCCATGATGCAGGCCATCAGCCGCCCCAGGCCGATCCCGTAGCAGCCCATCTGCGGAGGCCGCCTCTCGCCCCACTCGTCCAGAAAGCCCGCGCCGAGCGCCTCGGCGTACCTGGTGCCCAGTTGATAGATGTGCCCCACCTCGATGGCGCGCACCGCCTCCAAAGCAGCGCCGCAGTAAGGACAGGGGTCGCCGGCCCGCGCGAGGGCAATGTCCGCCCACTTGTCTGGCGCGAAATCTCGCCCGGCGTTGACGTTGCGCAGGTGGTACCCGGGCCGGTTGGCGCCCGCGACAAAGTTGGCGCCGCGGCTTACAGACTCATCCGCCACCACGATGCCGTCAGAGAAGCCGATGGGCGAGGCATAGCCGGGCACGACGCCGGCCGCCGCCAGCGACCCCGGCGTAGCAGGGACCAGAGCGACGCCCCCGAGCGCAGCCGAAAGCTTGGCCTCGTTCACCTCCAGGTCGCCACGAATCACCGCAAACACCACCTCGCCGTTGTCCACTCGCTGGAAGAACACCGCTTTGAGCGTCTGCGCCTCGTCAACCCCCAGAAAGGCAGCGACCGCAGCGATCGTCGCCGCACCCGGCGTGGCGACCTCTTCCAGCGGCAGTGGATCACCCGCGGATGCCGGCGACAGGCGGATGCGTGCGCCCTCCACGTTGGCGGCGTACCCGCAGGCGGAGCAGGTGAGTAACTGATCCTCGCCGTAGGGGCTGAGATACATGAACTCGTGCGAGACGTGGCCGCCCATCATGCCCGAGGCGGCCTCCACAGGCCGCACAGGGAGCCCGCACCGGGAGAAGATGCGCTCGTAGGCGCCGTACACCCGCGCATACGACGCGGCCATACCCGCCTCGTCCCGGTCAAAGGAGTAGGCGTCCTGCATCAGAAACTCGCGCGTACGCACCAACCCGCCACGCGAGCGGGGCTCATCTCTAAACTTGACCTGGATCTGATATACCAGGCTGGGCATCTGCCGATAGGAGTGGATCTCCTGGCGGGCCAGGTCGGTCACCACCTCCTCGTGGGTCATGCCCAGCACCAGCGCCTGGCCTGAGCGGTCGCGAAAGCGGGCCAGCGCGGGCCCGGGCGCAGCGGCCTGGTAGCGCCCGGAGGCCTGCCACAGCTCAGCGGGCTGCACCACGAACATGGAGATCTCCTGACCATCGATGGCGTCCATCTCGTCGCGGATGATGGCCTCGATACGCCGCATCACGCGCCAGCCCACGGGGAGCAGCGCATAGATGCCCTGCGACACCTGGCGCATCAGACCGGCCCGCAACGCGAACCGGTGGCCGGGCAACTCGGCATCGGCTGGAACCTCGCGTAGACGCTGGCCGAACAGTGTGGACAGACGCATCGCCAGCCTCCTTTACATTATCTGGTGGGTTGACGGCCCTGGCACCGTTCCCTATCATCGTACCGGTGTCGAGAGGTGTTAGCAACAGGGAGTCGCTATGGAACTGATCACGCTACCGGTGGGCTTTACGGCGGCCAACTGCTACCTCATTGCCTGCGAGCGCACGCGCGAGGCGTTGGCCATCGATCCCGGAGACGAAGCCGAGATCATCCTGCAGGAGATCGCAAGCCGCAACCTCACCGTCAAGCTTATCGTCCTGACGCACTTTCACTTTGATCACGTCGGTGCGGTCCGCGAGGTTCAGCAGGCCACCGGTGCCCCGGTGTGCATCGGCGCCGGGGACGCCGCTCTGCTCGAGAACCCTCCCGCCATGTTCGGCGCGCGCGGGCCGGCCGGACTCAAAGCCCAGCGCCTGCTCCACAACGGCGACAGCCTTGGGGTGGGCGACATTAGCGCCACCGTCATCGAGACCCCCGGGCACTCCCCGGGCGGAATATCACTCTATGTACCGGACGAGAAAATCCTGTTCGCTGGAGATACGCTCTTCCGTCAGGGCGTGGGACGCACCGACCTCCCGGGATCCTCCACCGCGACGCTGATCAACAGCATCCGTACGCAATTGTACACCCTGCCTGACGACACAACGGTCTACCCCGGCCACGGGCCTCAGACCACTATCGGCTACGAGAAACGCTACAATCCCTTTGTGCGCGCTGGCGACTGAGCCTGCCGACTCACGGCCCTGTCAGGGCAGCGCGTGTCTGGCGCGCACTGCCTCCCGGCCGCGACTGCTTGTAGCAAACGCCACAAAGGCACTCGCTTCCGCGTGGGCTCCCTCTGCGGTAACCAGATACAGCCCGTAGCTCAAAGGGTACTGGCCCTTTTCGATGTTGGCCCTTGTCGGCAGCAAAAGATCGATCGCGAGAACACTGACAGGGGCATCCTCCGGCAGGCAGGCCGCGGCTGCATAGCCGATCGCCAAAGGCTCCGCCGCCACAAATTCGACCAGCGCAGAATCGTTGGGTAGCACGCGAGCCGTGCTGGAGACACGGGCCCCCGCCATCACGCTGGCATCGAACAGGTCTCTCGCTGCGGTGCCCGGCGCCTGTACCGCCAGCTCAGGCTGGCCCGCAGGAGCATCCAGGGCGGACCAATCGCCGATATCACCGGCAAAGAGCGCTCGCAGGTCCTCCGCCGAAATCTGCGCCAGCGCGATGCTCCGGTGCGTGATGATCGCCAACCCGGAGCGCGCCACCGGGGTCACCATCACTGCACCGGATTGCTCATAAAGCTCTGATGCATCGCGTGCAGCCACCAGCGCGACATCCGCTTTGCCGTCCGCCAGGGCTTGCAGCGCCGAGCCGCCACTCATCGTGAGGGGCATAATCGTGACGTCGGGATATCGCGCGGCATAGGCAGGCAGCAGATCTTGAGCCAGGCATTCGGCCTCCCGGCCGATCGCGAGGCGCAGCGGCAGCTCTGCGACGGCATCCTGGCCAATCGCGACCGTATCAGACCTGCCCAGCGGCGCAAAGATTGCGTCACAGCCGAGCAGCGCCTGGCACAGGCCCGCGAGCATTGCCGTCAGGAGCACAGTCGTCGCGCGAATGCCCTTGCTGCGCTCAGCCACTAGGCACCGCGCACCAGAAAGATTACCAGCGTCAAGAGACCCAGCCCCCAGCAGTAGAACGAAAAGGCACGGAGGCTATGCCGCTGAACAAAGCGAAAGAGGACGGTGATCGCCAGATAGCCGCTCACAAAGGCCGCCACCATGCCGATACCGAGCGTGCCCCACGAGCCCGTCAGCCCCGATTCGGTGACCAGTTGGAGGAGCTCCATCCCCGCCGCGCCCAGGATCACCGGTATGGACATGACAAAGGCATAGCGCGCCGCCTCAGATCGGGCGAGACCTCGCGCCATGCCGGCGGCCATGGTCGCGCCAGAGCGCGAGATACCCGGAATGAGTGCAACAGCCTGGGCCAGCCCGATCAGTCCTGCATCCTGCGTCGTGATCTCGGACATGGCACGATCGCCCCTGCCCTTTTCAGCGAGATAGAGCACAGTGCCCGTGATCAGGAGACAAACCGCCACCACCGCGGGGGAGCCAAAGGCACTCTCGATGACGGCGTCGAGCAAGAGCGCGACCAGCACGGCCGGGATGCTGCTGATAATGACCAGCCAGGCCAGCCGGCCCTCGGGCGTGTCAGCGCGTCGCCGAGCGATCAGTTGGACCAGGCCGCGGATGAGCATCACCAGTTCTGCGCGAAAGTAGAGCAGGACGGCCAGCAGGGTCGCCAGGTGAACCAGCACATCAAAGGAAAACCCCGGAGGGTCCAGTTTCAGCAACCAGGGCACCACCACCAGATGCCCTGAACTGCTCACCGGCAGAAACTCGGTCAGCCCCTGCAGAACGCCCCACACCACAGCCTCGATAGCAGTCACTGCCACCGTCCTCTCACCCCGATCGGGTAATCAGTTTCGCGCCCGAACGGCGCGCTTGTAGATAGCCTTGTCCCGCCTCCGCACGCCCTCATCGACAACCTGGTACCGGGCCAGAAATTCCTCCCGCAAGTCCGTAAAGGTGCCATTCTCGATCGCACAGCGTATTCTTTGCATCAAGTCCAGCAAAAAGTGCACATTGTGCAGTGTGCTCAGATGCGAGGCCAGCAACTCCTTCGCGATGGTCAGATGCCGCAGGTACGCCCGCGAAAAGTGCTGGCAGGCGTAGCAGGTACAACCCTCCTGGATGGGGGCCGGATCTTCCTTGAACCGCGCGTTACGGAGGTTGATTCGCCCGGCAGGGGTAAACACGGAACCGTTCCGTCCCAGCCGGCTGGGGAGCACGCAGTCAAAAATGTCGATGCCTCGCGCCACGCCTTCTACCAGGTCCTCCGGCGAGCCCACGCCCATCAGGTAGCGCGGCTTGGCCTCCGGCAACAGTAGCGTCACGTGGTCCAGGATGCGCAACATGTCTGCCTTGTTCTCGCCCACAGACAGCCCGCCGATGGCATAACCTGGAAAATCCAGAGACGTGAGCACCCGGGCACTCTCGGCCCTCAAGTCCTCGTAGATGCCCCCCTGGACGATGCCGAACAGCGCCTGATCCTGGCGCGTGTGCGCGGCCAGACAACGCTCAGCCCACAGGTGCGTGCGGCGCATGGCCTCGACGATATACGCGCGGTCGTCGGGCCTGGCGCACTCGTCCAGCACCATGGCGATGTCCGAGCCCAGCGTCTCCTGAATCATGACGACTTTCTCCGGCGTGAAACGGTGCTCAGAGCCGTCGATATGCGAGCGGAAGGTGACGCCATCGTCACTCACCTGGCGCAGGCCCTCCAGCGAAAACACCTGAAAGCCGCCGCTATCGGTGAGGATCGGGCCATCCCACCCCATAAAGGTGTGGAGACCTCCCAACCTGCCGATCACATCGGCGCCGGGGCGCAGGTAGAGATGATAGGTGTTGGACAGGATCATCGACGCGCCCAGTTCCTGCAGGTCTCTGGGCGTCAGGCTCTTGACCGTGGCCTGCGTGCCGACCGGGCAGAACACCGGAGTCGGCACGATGCCGTGGGCGGTATAGAGGGTGCCACGCCGCGCCAGCGACGCAGCGTCCGTGGTAAGCAAGTCAAACGCCCCTGCGGGGGGCGCGCCGGGGCGCAATGCGTTCAGTGATTCATGCATACAGTGATTATATCACACAGAACGAGTGCCAAGGAAAGCGGCCCGCCGGCTGTCGTCCGCGGGCCGCATCGTGAACGGTAGCTCAGTGGTGGCAGGTAGCGCAGGAGCCTCCGGTACAGCCCGCACAGCCGCCTCCGCCGATCGCGTGCGAAGAGCCATCCTCGCCGCGGCTAAAGCTCGCGCAGCGCGAGATCATCCGGCGGGTGTTCTCGCCCTGGCAGATGGGGCATCGTACAGGCGCATCCGCCTGCGAGAACGGGCGCAGACGATCGAACGTGACGTCGCAGTCCGGGCAGTAGTACTCGTATACAGGCATATCCCCTCCGTAGCGTGCGGTGACCGGTATTTGGTGCGATTATTATGTCTCGTCACAACCGACTGTCAAACCCGAAACCGCAGAGTCTACGCTTCCGTCCGACCCAGATGTTCGCGTATCACGTCTCCGAGAATGCGAATCCCCTCGCGGATCCTCTCGGCCGGCACGCTGGCAAAGGTCATACGGAAGGTATTGCTGCCGCCGCCATCCACAAAGAAGGGCGCCCCGGGAACAAAAGCCACGTTGCGCGCGGCTGCATCCTTGAGCATCTCGGCCGTGTCGATGCCCTCGGGCAGCGTCACCCAGAGGAACAGCCCGCCGTCAGGGCGCACATAGCGCGCCGCGGATGGAAAGTACCGGTCGATCGCCTCGCACATGGCATCGCAGCGCCGCAAATAGGTCTCACGAATGCGCTCGACCTGCGGGTCCAGCCAGCCGCGCCGCATGAACTCGTAGGCGATCATCTGCGACAGGCCAGCCGTGTGCAGATCCACCCCTTGCTTGGCCATCACGAGCCGGTTGGCGATCTGGGACGGACAGACGACCCAGGCCAGGCGCAGGCCGGGCGCCAGCGTCTTGCTAAAGGTGCCCGCGTAGAGCACTGTCGCCTGCTCAGGGTCGCCGCCGGTGCGCACGGCGTCGATGGCCGCCAGCGTCGGCAAAGCCTCTCCGCGGAACCGCAGGCGCCCGTAGGGATCGTCTTCGACGATCGGCACCCCGGCCTCCGCCGCCAGAGCAACGATCCTTTCGCGCCGGCGCAGGCTCATGGTGATACCCGTCGGATTGTGAAATGTTGGGATCACGTACATGAACTTGACCGGGCGCTCGGCCAGCACGCGCTCCATCGCCTCTGCTGAGGCCCCCTCGTCGTCCAGCGGAACCGCGGCATACTGCGGACCATAGGCATTGAACGACTGCAGAGCACCCAAAAAGGTCGGACTCTCCACCAGTATTGTGTCGCCGGGATCGATCAGGATTCTCGGGATCAGATCCAGCGCCTGCTGTGAACCACTCACGATGACAATATGCTCTGCCTCTGCGGCGATGCCCTGTGCACGCATCTCCTGCGCCAGCGCCTGCCTCAGCAACGGCTCTCCGTCCGTCATCCCATACTGAAGTGCCTGGCGCGGGTAGGCATCCAGGACCTCTTCGCAGATCAGACTGATCTGCTCGATGGGGAATAGCTCCGCCTCTGGCCAGCCCCCGGCAAAAGGAATTATATCGGGGGATTGGGCAACTTTGAGAATGTCTCGGATCACCGAGGTTGTCATCCTCTCCAGACGGCCAGCATACAGCGTGTCCCAGGCAACAGACATAGCAATCCCTCCGAACAAGAATTATGCGATACTGGTGCCGTTACGGTGTTCCGCCAGCGACGCCAGCACGATACCGACCATGATCAGTGGCCCGCCAATCAGTGCCAGCGGCGCCGGTGTCTCACTGAGCACAAGCCATGCCAGGAGCGTGGCGCCTACTGGCTCCCCGAGCAGCGCCACGGTCACCATCAGGGGACTAAAGTAGCCCAGCGCCCAGTTGTAGGCAGAATGCCCCAGAATCTGCGGCACGATAGCCAGCAACACGAACACGATGATCGTCTCTGACGGGTATCCCAGCAGAGGCTGGCGCGTGAGCAGGCACAGGGCCAGCAGGATCAGCCCGGCCAGCCCGTAGCAAGGCCAGATATAGGTCAGCGTCGACACCCTTCGGCGTACTGCCTGACCGAGCAGGAGATAGGCAGAGCCTGCCACGGCACCTGCCAGCGCCAGCAGATCGCCCAGCAGCGCTTGCGATGACAGGGCGATATCGCCATACCCGATGAGCACACTGCCGGCAAGGGTGATCGCGATGGCCACCAGCATACTTTTGCCGATGCGCACCTTGAGTACAAAATGGGTGGCGAGCCCCACAAAGATCGGATTCGTCGCCACCAGAATGGTGGCGCTCGCCACAGTAGTCAGCGTGAGCGAGTAGATCCATGCTGTAAAGTGAATCGCCAGCGCCACACCGGAGCCGAACAAGGCCACCAGCTCCCGTCGCGACAGCGCGCCCCACTCCTGGCGCGCTTTGCGCCAGGCAAAAGGGGTGAGAAGCAGCGTTGCCAGCAGCAGTCGCCATGCACCGATAACCAGTGGCGGTGCGTCGGCCAGGCGGATCAGAATGGACGATGTGGAAACAGCGAGGATGCCCGCCAGCAGCATCCCGTAATGCTGCGGCGGATGACTGAGAGCCGTGTGTTGTTCGGTCTGTTCACCCGTTGCATGCATCGGTCGGCCCTCCTGACACATACGGCAGATGGTAGGCCGCGCACCTGTGCCTGTCAAAGCCCATCAAGGAGCACGGTGCAACAGCTATCCGGTTGGCGGGCGCTCGCTCTGTGTTACAATGAGGTAGAGTCATCTGTATCCTTCGGAGCATATCTCTTTTATGCCCATTCAAATCCTGCCACCCGAACTCGCCGCCAAGATCGCCGCAGGCGAGGTCATCGAGCGCCCGGCCTCGGTCGTGAAAGAGCTCGTCGAAAACGCCATAGACGCCGAAGCCGATGACATTCGCATCGAAATCAGCCAGGGCGGGCGCCGAATGATCGGCGTGTCCGACAATGGCTGCGGCATCCCCGCCGACCAGGTAGAGACGGCCTTTGCGCGGCACGCCACCAGCAAGCTGTCCTCGGTAGAGGATCTCTACCGGGTGCGCACGCTGGGTTTCCGCGGAGAGGCGCTGGCAAGCATCGCCTCTGTCTCCCGCATGACGCTCTCGACACGCACCGAAGATGAAGCCGTTGGCACGACGATCGTCTATGAAGGGGGCAGGCTGCAGCGAACCGGCCCTGTGGCGCGGAACCGCGGGACCGAGGTCGCGGTGGAAAACCTGTTCTTCAATACGCCGGCCCGGCTCAAGTTTCTCCGCACCGATGCCACAGAGAGCGGTCATGTCGCCAGGCTGATCAGCAGCTACTCTCTGGCTTTTCCAGATTGCCGCTTTGAGCTGCGCAGCAACGACCGTCTGGTGAGCCGGACCACCGGGACCGGGAAGATGAAAGACGTTATGCTGGCACTCTACGGTCTGGATGTAGCCGAGCAGATGCTCACGGTCCCGGAGAACAGCTACGAGCGCGATGGCATATCGGTCTCGGGCCTGGTGAGTGCCCCGGGGCTGCAGCGCTCCAACCGGCGAGATGTTATCTTTTTCGTGAACCATCGCTGGATTCAGGACACGTCGCTCGCTTATGCAGTGACCCAGGCATATCACACCTTGCTGCCGCAGGGACGCTACCCGCTGGTGGTGCTGAACATCGCGCTGCCGCCCGAAGAGGTTGACGTCAACATCCACCCCACCAAGCAGGAAGTACGCTTCCGCAACCAGGGCGCGGTGTATGCTGCCGTGCAGTGGGCAGTCCGCAGCACGGTCATGTCCCAGAACCCGGTCTCGGTGGCCAGCATGCCGGGCCGCACCAGTGCCAGCTGGAACAGGCAGTACGATGGACATGCTGGCACGCTCTCTCCCGGACAGGCCAGACTGGCCCTCGACCTACACCGCACGGCTGATATGCCGCCAGCAGAGTCTGAGACCGGCCTGCTGAGCACAGAGGCTCGCCCCACAGCGCGTCTGCCGATGCTCCGGGTCGTGGGCCAGATCGCGCAGACGTATATCGTGGCTGAGGGTCCTGGCGGCATGTATCTGATCGATCAACACGCCGCTCATGAGCGCATCCGCTACGAAGCCCTGCAGGAGCAACGGGCGGCCCAACAGGTGCCATCGCAAGAATTGCTCACGCCGCCCATCGTCCAGGTCAGCCCGCAGCAAAGCGCGCTGCTGGAGGACCACCTGGCCGAGCTTGACGCCTACGGCTTTGACATCTCGCTCTTTGGGCACAATACCTTCCTTATCAAGGCGGTACCCGTCGGGCTGCCACCCGACTTGATCACCGTTGCGGTGCTGGAGATGCTCGACGCTGCCAGCGAGGGCGGCTCCGGGTTCTCCTGGGCCGACCAGGCGCTGATGACACTGGCCTGCCATACAGCCATTCGCGGCGGCCAGACGCTGACCCATCAGGAGATGCGCGACCTGGTGCAGCAACTGGAACGCACGGCACTGCCCCACACGTGCCCCCATGGGCGCCCCACCATGATCCATGTCAGCCAGGGCGAGCTGGAACGCTACTTTGGCAGAACCTGATAAGCAACCAGGGGCCTCGGGCTACGTATAGGGTGCAGAACCATACCTGCGCAAGGGGGGAATCATGCGACGCCTGTACCGCAGCCGAAATGATCGCATCATCGCTGGCGTTTGTGGAGGGCTCGGCCTGCACCTGGGCGTCAGCCCGCTGATCTTTCGTATCCTCTTTATCCTGATGAGTTCAGCAGGCGGGTTGGGCGTACCTCTCTATCTGGTCCTATGGATCATCATCCCGGACGCTCGCGAGGTCTTTCAGGCCGAGGAGCGCAGCCTGGGCAGCCAGGTAACCAATCCGGGGTCCGACACCAGCCGCCTCGACGAGACAGCCCTGCCAGACTGGGCAACCGAACCCGATAGAACCAGTGCCACCGAGTGGCCCGTCCTTCTCGCGGTCATCCTGATCAGCCTCGGGCTGATGATCCTGTTGCGCAACCTGGGCCTCTTTTCATGGCTGCGGATTCTCGCACCGGTAGCGGTGGTCGCGCTCGGCATCGCCCTGCTGATCGAAGCCCTCAACAAGCGTCCCTAGCTTCGGCCAGGTCCCGGTGTGCCGCTGCAGTTTGCGCCAAAGGTTCACAATCACAACAAACTCCCCGCGTTCGCGCGGGGAGTTTTCGATGCCCAGCCTCGATATCTCAGGCCTGATCGTACAGAGCCTCGATCCGAGCCTTTGGATCCACATTGGGCGATAGCGCGATCGGCAGCACCTGATCCATCGAGTCCACAAAGACCAGATTGAGCCCGCGTCTCATCTTGAGCGGTATCTCGGCAAGGTCGCGCTTGTTGCGCCCAGGGAGCAGCATCGTGGTGAGGCCGGCGCGGTGCGCAGCCAACATCTTTTCGCGCACGCCCCCGATAGGGAGTACCCGGCCGCGCAGCGTGATCTCACCCGTCATCGCCACGTTATGCACTACAGGTCTCCCGGTGAGGGCGGAGATCAACGCTGTAGCGATCGTAATGCCGGCCGAGGGGCCATCCTTGGGCACAGCACCCTCGGGCACATGGATATGGATATCGATCTTGTCGAAATCCAGCTCCTCAAGGCCGAGCTCCTCCGCCCGGGACCGGGTATAGCTGAGCGCCGCCTGGGCAGACTCTTGCATGATGTCGCCCAGCTGCCCGGTCATGAGCAGGCTTCCCTTGCCGGGGAGCACGGTCACCTCGATCGACAGGGTGTCGCCACCCGACTCGGTCCAGGCGAGACCCGTGGCAACGCCTACCTCATCCTGATTCTCTGCCTCGCCGATACTATACCGAGGCGGCCCCAGATAGCGCGTGAGCGACTGGCGCCCGATCGATTTGGGCGCGGGCTTGCCCTCCGCGACCCGGCGGGCGACCTTGCGACAGATATTCGCAATCTCCCGCTCCAGGTTTCGAACGCCGGCCTCCTGCGTGTACTCACGGATCAGCGTCTGAAGGGCCGCGCGCGAAAAGCTGAGGTTCGCCAGACCGTTCTGCTCCAGCTGCCGCGGGATGATGAATTGCTCGGCGATGGAAAGCTTTTCCTCCTCCATATAGCCGGGGAACTCGATGACCTCCATACGGTCCAGAAGAGGATCCGGGATCGTATCCAGCATATTCGCTGTCGTGATGAACATCACTTTCGACAGATCAAAGGGCAATTCCAGATAGTGATCCGAGAAAGCATTGTTCTGCTCTGGATCCAGCACCTCCAGCAGGGCAGCTGAAGGATCTCCCCTAAAGTCCATGCCAACCTTGTCAATCTCATCGAGCATGAACACCGGGTTCGAAGACCCGGCCCGTCGCATTGTCTGAATGATCCGCCCTGGCAGGGCGCCCACGTAGGTGCGGCGATGCCCCCGGATCTCGGCCTCATCACGGATGCCGCCCAGGCTCACCCGCACAAAGTTCCGTCCCAGCGCCTTGGCAATCGACCTGCCCAGCGAGGTCTTGCCGGTGCCGGGAGGCCCTACAAAACATAGGATCGGGCTCTTCATCTTGTCCGCGGCCAGCTGGCGCACGGCCATGTGCTCCAGAATGCGCTCCTTGGCCTTGGGAAGACCAAAGTGCGTCTCATCCAGAATCCGCTGCGCCGCCTTGAGGTCCAGATTGTCCTCTGTCTGTTCACTCCAGGGCAGCGAGATGATCCAGTCCAGGTAGGTGCGAATGATGCCGCTCTCCGGCGAGGCTGAGGACAGCCCCTCCAGGCGACGCAGCTCGTGCTCGGCGCGCTTTTGGATCTCCTCCGGCAGGTTAAGCGCCTCCAGCTGCTCACGCAGATCCTTGACTTCCTCGACGAATGGATCGCCCTCGCCCAGCTCATCCTGCATCACGCGGATCTGTTCGCGTAGAAAATACTCGCGCTGCCCTTTGTCGATGCCCTCCTGCACCTGCGACTGGATCCGATTCTCCAACTCGAGCACGTCCAGCTCTGTAGCCAGCTCGATACTGAGACGCTCCAGCCTGCGGGTGGCATCCAGCTCCTCGAGTAGCTCCTGCCTGCGAGGCACCGGCAGATCGATGATCGAGGCCACGAGATCCGCCAACAGACCGGGCTCCTCGGCGTTGACAGCGGCCACATAGGCATCCTCGGGCAAGTTGTTGTTGAGCTGGACCACTTTTTCAAACAGTGCCAGCACCGCACGCATCAGCGCCTCGGTCGAAAGCGACGTCTCCCAGTGATCCTCGAGCGCGGTGGCCTGCGCGGTGAGGTGGGGATACTGCTGAACAAAGCGCTCCACCTTGACCCGCCGCTGACCTTGCACCCAGATGCTGGCTGAGCCATCTGGCATCCGCAGGCGCCGCCCGATGACAATCTCTGTCCCAACCTGGTACAGGTCCTGCTCGCCGGGCTCTTCGACGTCCTGCTCTCGCTGCGCCAGAGCGATCATGCGCCTTCCACCCTCCATCGCGGCCTCAACCGCGCTGAGGGAGCTGTTTCGCCCGACAAGAAGGGGGACCATCATATGCGGATACATAACTGCATCACGCAATGCCAGCACCGGCAGTTCGATCAGACTGTCCTCTTCATCCGACTGGAAGCGCTCAAAATCCTCCTCCAGCCAGTCGTCGAACATCCCGCCATTATCCATAAACTCTTGAGCCATAGGGCCAATTCCCCTTAAGGTTATTCATATTTGGCCTTCAATGATAGTCCATGGGAGACCCTTTAGCAAAAGGTGAGCCTTTCGGTATAATCGCAGTTGTGGCCTTTGGCCCCACCTGCACGATTCCTTGCTTTACCTAATTGGAGGCATTCGTTGAGCGACACCTACAGCCTGCCTGATGCTGGGCAGCCGGGCGCGCTGCCACAGTCACCGATCACCGGGCTCATTGGCCGGACACGCGAACTCGCCGAACTGGAGACGCTGCTCTCCGCAGACAGAGTAGCCCCTGTCTGGCTGACGGGCTATGAGGGCATCGGCAAGACGACCCTGATCTGCGAGACGGCGCGGAGATTGGCGGCCTCTGGGCGCTTTGAGCGCGTCGTCTACACAAGCTTCGGGCTCGCCGGAATCACCGAGGCCGCGCTTTACGACCTGGGTCAGTCCCTGATCGGCCCCGAGTTCAAACTGTCCGCGGACGCCCTCCCCAGGATCGAACAGGCGCTGGCCAGCAGGCCGACGCTCATCATCTGGGATGATGTAGGCACTATTCTCTACGGGGGCTCACAGGCCCTTGATCAACCAGCCCTGCTCACCTGGTATCAGACGGCGAACCGCATCGCCACTCAGGGCAGGAGCGCCCTCTGCCTGATATCGGACGGGATCGAGCTCCCCCCGAGCTCACGCCGGCTGGCCGGCGTTCAAGGGTATCAGGTGAGCACTCTGGTGGACGACGCCGCGATAGAATTGGGCCTGGCGCTCGATCAAGCCATGGGGAAGCAAGGGCCTCTCACCAGTTGGCAGCAAATGGTGCAGTGGCTCGGCGGGCACCCGCTGGCCCTCCGCTGTCTCTCCGCGGCGAGAGGGGAGCTCTCGCTGGAGCCGATGGCCGCTGACTTGCTGGCCAGGGCTCCAGGCCTGCAATCCGGAGAGGGGCGCTTTCGCAATCGCGCCCTCGACCTGGCGCTGGATCAGCTGGTTGCCACCCTCGGTGCTGATCTGCGTGAGCGCCTCACTGATCTGGGCATCTTTGTGGGCGGGTTCATCCAGAACCTGGGCCCGGAGATCATGGAGATAACGCGCGACCAATGGGTGGAGGGGTCCGCTCCCCTTGAAGACGCGGGATTGGTGTGGAACGAACCTGTCCCGGTGCTCACCATTCCCATGGTGCGTCTTCATCCAGCGCTGGAGCGATGGGCCGAACGACGGCTCGGCAGCGAGCGCCGCACTGAGCTTGCCGCAGCACACTATCGCCACTATTTCGGGTTCATCTCGTGGATCTTTAGGTCTGCGAACACCCTTCAGGAGCGAGGTCCCAGACTGTTCTATCGGGAGATCGGCAATGTGCGCCGCGGGCTCGCGAGTATCCTCGCCTCAGGCGAGGTGTCCGTTGCGATCAACTATATCCAGGTATACAACGCATTGCTGAAAGAGCTCGGGTTTGAGCAAGAGTCAGCGCGCGCCACGGACGGAGTCAGCGCGGCGACGCAGACGCTTCTCCCCCCGGAGGGTCCCTGGACCCAGACGGGCGTCGAGATAGCCCTCAAGCAGGCAGAAGCATTCATGTCATCGGGCGATGCGCAAAAGGCGGGGAGTCTGCTGAGCCAGCTCGCGGTGCGTTTTGAGCGGCCGGACGGCATCGACTATAAAGGACAGCAGGCTACACTGGACCACATCCGTGTCCTGGTGGACCTGGCCCACGTGTTGCGTGGCACGCAGCATGCGGATGTAGCCGTTCGTAGCCTGAACGAGGCCCTGGACCTGCTGGACCCCTTCGATGCCAACGAAGCCACCCGCACGCGCCGGGCTGAGATCTACAGCGACCTCCTGGAGGTGCATCTTCAGCTGGGCCAGATCGAAGATGCCGCCAGTGCCTGTCAGAGGGGGCTATCCGCTCTGGGGGATCTGGAGAACCCACAGCTAAGGGCCAATCTGCACACCCGGGCAGCCTTCCTCGCGGTCAGGCAAAATGACCTCGACAAGGCCCGCGAGGAGCTGCAAGAGGCAGCGACCATCATGACGACAACTGGCGATCTTGCAGGCCTGGCTGCCATCGAGAACCAACTGGCAACGCTGGATCTGCGCTCCCCAGATGGGATACCATCAGCCATGGAGCATCTGAGCCGGGCAATCGGCCACGCGCGCGATGGGGGACAATGGCTGGTAGAGGCACAGCTTCATTCCCAGAGGGCGCAATTGGCCACGCAGCAGCGCAACTTTGATGCTGCCGAGAACGAGCTTCGTGAGGCCATCGCCCTTTACGAGTCCAACGGCGCGTCCGGGTTGCTGACGATGGCCCGCGCCACGCTCGCCGAGTTCCTGCTGCGCCTTAGCCGTCCCGAGGAAGCGCAATCTGAGGCGGAGCTTGCTCTGGTAGCTGGAAAGGCCAGCGGCCAGGGCATCCCGTGGGAGCTGTACCTGCTTCTGCAGCGTATCGCCGCGGCGCGCGAGGATGAAGCGCAATACGCCAGGTGGCGCGCACTGACGACGGAAACTTACGCGCAATCACCGGCGGCAGCCTCAGTGGTGAACCGGTTTGCGCCTCTGTTCGACGCCCTTGTTAAGGTGTCACAGGGCGAGGCCATGGACACCGATGCAGCCGAGATGCTCGAATCTATGGAGAACAATGCGCAGTCAAAAGAACTGGCGCAGAGCCTCTGGCGCGTCCTCTCCGGAGAGCGCGGCGAGGTCCTCTTTGCCAACCTGGATCATGTTGGCACCGCGGTTGTCCGCGCGCTGTTGCGGCGTCTGGACGAGGCGTCCAACGACGATACGCCCAACGAGGCCTCCGACGAAGAGTCTCCGGATGCCGACGCCTAGAAGGACAGAATCACTGGCACAAGTACGATTCGAAGGCATCGTAGGAACAAGAGAGAACAATCATGCCCGAGTTACCCAATAGCCTGGTACGCTGGCTCGCCGCCCAGGTCGAGAGCCTGGCACCTGAGATTCCCCGCGAGAACGCGTGGTCTGCCACGATGGACCGCGTTCTCTCTTCTGCGATGGGCACCAGAGAGAGCGCGAACCTTCGCGCGCTCCTAGAGACTCCGCCAGACGAGAAAGAGCGGCGCTCAACCATCCTCATCCCCGGTATCCTTGGGTCTCTGTTGGCCAGCACGCAGGGTATCAGTGCGATTCTCTGGCTTAACCCAACGCTGCTCATACACGGCTATCTCAACTTGCTGGACCTTGCCGAAGATGGCGAGACTGATGCATCTCCCGATGTCGATATCACACCGATCGGCATCGAGAAAATGGCCTACCTGCCGATTATCCAGACGCTTGGCCACCATTCGCGGCTCTATGAGTTCCCCTATGACTGGCGCAAGAGCAATGTGGCCAGCGCGCACCGGTTGCACCAGTCCATCGAACGCTGGTCGGCGGCTGACCCAGCACGCCGCTTTTCCATCGTATGCCACAGCATGGGAGGCGTCATAGCACGCACCTACATGGCGCTCTACCCGCAGGAGGCCGAGGAGAAACTCGAGCGCCTGGTGATGATCGGCGTACCGCTTCACGGCGCGGCGGTAGCCGCGCTGGGGTTCACAGATGAGCACCATCCCTATATGCTGATCGCGCACCTCAACAAAGAAAACAAACTGGTGCCATTCACCCGAGGCTTGCCGTCTGCTTACCAGCTCCTGCCCGCGCCCAGGGAGCAGTTCCCTGAAGAGTGTGACTACCCTTGCGACTGGGATCTCTACGATGCTGCGGCCTGGCCAGAGCCCGGGATGCGTCAGGACTATTTGGATCGTGCCCGCGAGCTGCATGAATTGCTCGCGACCTCCGATCCTCAAGTGCCCATGTTCCACTTTGTCGGTTGCCACAAGCCCACGGTTACGTCCGTGCAGCGCAGCTCCGAGGATTACGCTGGGCTGCGGCCCGTCTATGGGGAACACGGGAAGGGATCCGGTGACGAGCAGGTGCCACTCTGGTCAACGAGAGCACATAACATCGCGACGTATTATGTCGAAGAGAGCCACGTAGCTCTGGTGAGAAACGATCGAGTGCTCGCGGACGTGGTCGCCCTCCTCCGTGACGAGGCGCCAAGCTTGCCTCAGCAGATGCCCAGGCAGCAGACACCTGCGGGGCCTTTGAGCAACATCCCTCTGGCCCAGCAGCTGGCCGAGATGCGCGAGCGGATCAAGAACGGGACGCTGACCCGCGTGGACCTGGATCACCTGTTCTTCTGGCGCTGAAGGGCACTCCCGGACTGGCGTTTTGCTAACTGCCCGGCTGATGCGGCCGGCATCGCGTGAGGGCGGTCAAGCCTTCTGCACCAGGCCACACAGGCTGTGCAGTGCGAGAACTGCAGCGACCTCAAAAGCCAGCGTGTTCTGCCTCATGGCTTGCTGCACGGCCTCGGCTACCCTCTCGGCCCCGGCATTCCCTGTCTGTCGGGGCAGACATGGTTCATGGCAACGTCCCTTAGGGCCGCCCTGCGTCGGCGGGCATCTGTCACACGGCAGGATCACCGGTCTCGGGATCAGCACTGCCGTGTTCCCTGAGTTCCGGAGCTGCCGGTGCCCGCCGCGATAGCATCATGTCCTCTATCTCTGGATATCTCCGCATCGCTGCCCACAGAAAGCGCAGTCCAGGGCGCCTCTTGCCGGAGAGGATCATGGAGAGGTGGCTGGTCGCAAATCCAAGCCGGTGCGCCATACCCTGCATACTGAGACTCTCCTCGGACATGATCCGCTTTAGGATGCGCACCAGTGTCCTGACCTGGTCGTCCTCCATCGGCTCCTCCTGACCCCGTGACGGCTATCGCGGTCAGTATAGAACAAATGTTCTATTTTCGCAACAGGCTTTCGCCCGAGCAGAGACCATAATCGTGATGAGGGAACGGACTGGAAGATGTGCTCGTCGCTCAGTTTGAGGCAGCATCCCAGGACAGCACGATGTGCCTGTCGAGCGCCAGGTCGGTCTCGACAGTACGCAGCGGGCCCCTCGCGGTGAGCGCACCAGATATGGACACCTGCGAGAGGTCCACGTCGGTCTCCAGGTGGAACGGTGTGGCGATCGTTCCCGGCTGTTTCTGGACCGTCAGCCTGTAGCGGCAACTGCCTCGATCGCAGACCAGTGCATCGCCGGGCAGTCGATAGACGAAATCCAGCTGTTCCGTTTTCCCGGGAGCCACGACGATCATTGTGCCAAAGCTGGTCCTGCCTGCCTCCACGCCCTCGTCGATGGCGTAGCTGCTGCCGCGCGCCTCGAGCAACTCGGCACCCCTGGGGACGAGCACGCGCACGTAGTTCCAGTAGCACTGCTCCGTGAGCTCTTGATACGTGTCATAGATCTGTGCCTCGTGAACACACCCGTCCAGCTCAGCCGTGGACGTATTGGTATAGCTCAGACTCAGTGTGACGACGGGATCTCCCGATGCCAGTTCGAGGCTGTATACGATGCGCCGCTCAATCCTGCGATCCACTTTATTAAAGCCCACGTTGGCGTCCACGACCATGAGGTAATCCCCGGCATCGGAGAGGAGCTCACCAGACCAGCCCGCCCGCGACAGATCCTCTTGCGCCGCACTGCTCGTCAATGACCAGAACTGAAGATGCCGGTCCTTGAGGCTGAACAGCAGCATCTCCGCAAGCCTCAACCAGACGTCGATGCCTTGATCCGACAAGTGTGCCCGCGCGGCATCGATAAAGTCGCCCCCGAAATCCTTGCGGTGCTCCAGCCACCCCTGCAAGTCCGCGGCCCGGCCAGACAGGGGGGCGCCCTCGAGAGGGTTCTCCCAGTACTGCTCAGACACCGCCACCAGATTCTCAGCGGTGACGGTCAGGCCGTACTTGGGTACCGGGACAGGGCCGATGGCATCCAGAATCCGCGTCAGCAACACCGAGTCCATCGCCACAATCCCATCTACGGGGCCGCGGCTCCCACTGTAGATGGCGCTCAGTACCGCGGCCGAGGTGGGGAAATCGGGAGACCAGTTCGCGTCGCGATATACCAGGCCCGGTGCGGACATATACTTGGCAAGAGGACCAGGGGCTGGAGGCAACTGGGCACGTTCCGATTCGACGTCATAGCTGTTCAGGTACTGCAGCGAGACGAGTTCGGTCCCGCGAAAAGCCAGCGAAGCGAGGCTGCCGATGAAACCACCGGTGGGTCTCAACTCGTCTGTGTTCTGCAGGATCGCCAGGTACACATGGGTCTGGTCCTCACCAAAGAGCTCGGGTGCCAGCAGCAGTGCATTCACCGCTCCGGGCGCCAGCGTGGCCAACAGACGAAGATTATCCGGTAGGCGAGGAAGAGCGGCCGCATTTTCATCCAGCCGCTCTGCTGCGGGCAAGAGCTTGACCAGGCGATCGCGATCGGTGGCGAAATAGCGCAACGCAACCTGCACCGCGTCTGATGTGACGGTGTCGCCCTGTGCAGCGGCCTCGTCCATGGCTGACAGAGCCCCGGCCGTAGAGAGCATCAGGCCCGACCCTGCCTCCAGCCCATCACATCCCAGCTGCGCATAGCGCCCCGCCACACTCTCGCCGAGAAGGCGTCCCAGGGTGCATGTTGGCGGGCTGGCCCAACGTTTCAGCCCGCCGAGATCGGCAGCAAGGTACTCCGCCTGGAGATGCGCGGCTCGCACTCTGTCTGAAGCAAGCCCCCCCTCTCCCGACCGCGACTCCCACAACGCCTGTACATCCTGGATAAACGCCCTGCCATGTATCAGCGTCCCCATCAGTCGATAGGTGCACAGGCCGAACCAGACAATGAACAAGCCCAACGATAGCCACAGGATAATCCTGCCATAGCGCGGTCGTCGTTCCGGGGCTAACCACGTTCTCACAGCGAAAAGCCCATTCGAAGGTGAGCGTAGCTGTGCGCGTCAGGAGTATTAGCGAGGAAGAAAGAGAACCAAGGGGCTGCTCCCGTGCAGAGAACCGCGAACCTGTATTGGCCTCCCGCTGCCACCGCATCACGGTCGCCCGATCGCACACTGGGCTTGAGGGGCACAAAGACACGGGAAGACACGCTGCTGGCGAGCATGTCCCGCTACGAGCCTTCCATGCGCATGATGACACGAAACGTATAGAGGCAGACAATCGCATCCAGCACGGGACCGCGATGCTTGAGATAATACAGGTCGTAACGCAGCTTTTCCAGGGCGTCATCCACCGTATTCCCGTAGCGGAACCGCACCTGGGCCCATCCCGTAAGCCCTGGCCGGACTGAATGGCGCACGGGATAGTACGGAAAGGCCTCGGTGAGCTGCTCCACAAACACAGGCCGCTCAGGTCTGGGGCCTACAAGAGTCATCGTGCCTGTAATCAGGTTCCAGAACTGCGGCAACTCATCCAGGCGCGTCGCCCGGAGAAACCTGCCCACGCGGGTGACCCGGCTGTCCTGCGCACTGGCCCACACAGCCCCGTTGGTCTCGGCATCGGCCACCATTGAGCGGAACTTGAAGAGCGTAAAGATCCGCCCTCCCAGGCCAACCCGCTCCTGACGATAGAAGACACCCCCGGGGCTATCCAGCGAGATGGCCAACGCGATAAAAGGCAGCAGAGCTACCGTAAACGCCAGGCCAACAACCCCAACAACAACATCCAACAGACGCCGCACCACATCCCACAAACGCAAACCGACACCAACGGGGACGCCGACCAGTGCAAAGAGATTCTGTCCCAGATGCTGCGCAGGCACGGCACCAGTGAGGTGTTCATAGTAGATCGCCATGGGCACCACATTGGCGCCAAGGCTCCAGCAGGTAATAAGGGACTGCATCAATTGCGGCTTGATCTGATCGGTATTGGTAATCGCGACCACGACATCCTGAATTGCCTCTTCTCGGACGAGCCTAACAAGATCGCTGCTGTCGCCCAACACAGGGGAATGTTCTACCTCTGTGTCTCTAAGCCGCTCGTCATCATCCACAAAACCGACCAGCTGCAGACCCGACCAATAGCCCATGTCCTGGATCTCGCTAGCCATAGCTCGCCCTGACCACCCGGCGCCCACGATAAGCACACGGCGCGCGAGACGCTCCCTCCTGGAAACACGAGCGAACACGACCCGGCTGCCACCGATGGCCAGCACACCGCAGGCCGCAAAGATGAACCAGGAAAGTCGTGAACGCGTCAGCGGAGCGGAAATGACGGGGATCACCAGATAGAGCGCAGAGACCAGGAAAGCACATCCGGCGGCATACACTGCGCTGCGCGCAGGCTCTGCGGCCTGCTTGAGATCGTAGCAGTCAAAGATCAGCGCGAAGGGAAACCACAGCGCAAGGAGCGTAACCCACCAGATCGGTCTCAAGGGGAAAAAGCCGACCGGGTCCATATCCACGAAGAGGGTACGCGCCCACAGTGCGAAAAACAGGGAACCGGATAGGATGAAAACATCCATCAGAACGAGGATGAATTGGCGTTCCGACGTATACAGACCGCGCAAACCAAAGGCCGACGCCAGGCCGTCCCTGATCGCGCCCCGGGGGTCCTGTTTCTTCTCCAGCGATGCCAAGCGCTGCACCATCTTCCCTCATTCGATCCTGGCCGCCGCGCCGGCCGCGTGAGCAGCGTGCGCGCCAGCCCCCGGCTTTATAGGCAGCCACAGACAATCGGGGATGCGGCAGATCCGCATCCCCGACCTGAGCTTGCAGCCAAAGCTACTTGCCTACCGCAGGAAGGAGAGGACACGGCGAGTCTATGCAGATCTCATTGATCAGAGAGACCTCATCGCCGCACTCGAGGTAGACACCCATGATGTACCGCGTGCAGGGAAGCACGCTGGGATCATCGCACTTGAGCCGGACATCATAGCTGATGTCGACCTGCTCTCCAGGAGCGAGCTCAGGAACCGCGATCGTGTACGGAGCGCTGAGTACCGTGCCATTCACCAGATACTCTATCCCCCCAGCCTCGTCCAAGCGGATGACGCAACCCCTCATCGTCTCTGTGCCCTGGTTCTTGATAGTCTCCGTCACCGTCGTGGCCTCACAGGGCGCCAGGAGAATGCACTCCATGGCCATCGGTGTCGGGCTCGGCACAGGCGTAACGATCGTCTGTCGCAACGGCTCAGCCAAAGGGCTGGCCCACACAGCAGGAAGCGCCGCAAGCAGCACTACCCCCAGTAACGCGATCACCCATCCCAGTGGAACTCTACTTCTGCCATCATCCATTGTTCGCTCCTTTGCTCACCCAAAGCCCCAGTGTGAATACGTACAGGCCTATAGTGGGAAGCCCTGTAAAGCGAGTATAGCATCCGTCAGAAAGATTGCAAGGACAATTGGCCACCAAAAAGCTTGCGAGCCTCATATTCAGGGCAGAAAAGGTGCCCTAGACCGGCTTGGCGATGACGATAATGCGATGTGTGTACACCCACTCGGGCCAGCATGTGATCAACGTCAATCGTGTGTCGTCTGTCGGCATAATGTACTGCGCGTTCTCTTGCCGCTCCTCCAGGCTGGCCCCTACCTCCTGCACCTTGATCACGCGCTCAACGGTATACAGGAACTGCCGCCCGATGCTGTCCCACACATACACCTCATCGCCTGGCGACAGCTCCCAGAGATTCTGAAACTCGCCATTGCCGTTACCCCGGGTATGACCGGTCAGCACGGTATTCCCCGGACCGCCCAGCGGTGCGGAACCAGTGTTATGTCCTGCGGCCCAGTCGACAGTCTCCCATTCAGCAACCGGTTGTCCGTCGACGAAAGCCACATGCCAGCTTACGGGGATAATCACCTGGTCGACACCAATCGCAGGAATCTGCACGCGACCGGTGGCGCCCTCGACGCCGTAATCCACGGTGGGCGCCAGTGTGGGCGTGATAGTCGGCGTTGGCTCCTCCGTAGGTTCGGCATCCAGCACCTGCAACGTGGGCGTCAGTGTGGCTCCCGGCATGGCAATGGCACGCGCAGGCACATTGACCGCATCCGCCGCCAACGTGATGACCGGAATCGTCTCGCCGATCGCCGCCACCTCTGGCTGCGATCCGGACACTCTATCACGCACGGCTGCACCCACCCAGGCCGCAGCGACGCTGATGGTGACGAGCAGAATCGCGATGACCAGATAACGCCTCTTTGCAGACACTTTTGTCCTTTCGATGTGTGCAGCACCGATTCTTATCTTATCCGATTATACCTCAGCCAGGCAAGACACACATTTTCCCGGGTTGACGTCCGCCCGGTCCGGCGGATATGATCACAGTGCCTTACCCGGCCCGTCCCACGAGAACATAGAAGGCGTGAGAATGAATAACCTGCAGCTCTCTGCCGTGGATCCCAGACAGGTACAACATCGCTCTGGAGAGCAGACCTTTGTGTTTCCGACATACTTATCGCTACCCGAGTGGGAACGGCGTGCTTTGGAGCTGCGCGAGCACCTCGCGGTCGTCACAGGGCTCTTTCCCCGTCCTGATCTCCGCCCTCAGTGGGCGAGCGTGACGCAATGCAGCCAGGGGCCAGGATACTCTGTCGATCGTCTGGCTCTGATGGGGAGCTCAGGTTTGTTGTGCACAGGCAACCTGTACCGGCCCATTGGGAAGCACGAACCGGCACCAGCCATCCTCAACCCACATGGACACTGGGACGCCGGCAGGCTGGAGCACAGCGCAAGGGGATCAGTACGCGCCCGCTGCATCACCTTTGCGCGCATGGGCATGCTGGCGCTGTCTTACGATATGGTCGGCTACAATGACAGCCTGCAGATCGCCGATCACCATTTCAGCTCACGGCGCGGCGCCCTCTGGGGTCTGACGTCTCTATCGCTGCAGCTGTGGAACGGCCTCACGGCGCTCGAGTACCTGTGCAGCCTGCCTGAGGTGGACGCCAGCCGCATAGGATGCACCGGTGCCTCCGGGGGCGCGTCGCAGGCACTGCTATTGACCGCTCTCGACGATCGAATCTCGGTGACGGCACCGGTGAATATGATCTCGGCGCATTTCCAGGGCGGTTGCGAGTGCGAGAACACACCGGCACTCAGGCTGGACACCTACAATGTCGAAATCGCGGCGCTGGCGGCCCCCCGTCCAATGCTGATGGTTTCCGCCACGGGCGATTGGACGTGCGATACGCCGCGGGTGGAATTCCCGGCCTTGCAGAGCATCTATGCGCTGTATGACCGCGCAGCGCACCTTGCGCATGTTCAGATCGAGGCCGAACACAACTATAATGCCGACAGTCGCGCACCTGTCTACCAGTGGTTTGCGCGCTGGTTCGGCATACCGCGGGAACAGGCTGTGGAGCATCCCTTCCCTCTGGATCCTGACGAGCGATTGCGTGTGTTTCCTTCAGCCAGCCTGCCCGAGAACGTCCCCGACGCATCCGCTTTCCCGAAGTCATGGCGTGCGTTTGCACTCAAAAGGCAAGCGTCCCTGTTGCCGGACACAAGAGCCGACATGGAGCAGTTACGCGCGGTCTCGAAACTCAGGCTCGAGCACGTTATCGGTGTCCGGTCACCGGAACCTGATGAGCACATCGCGTTTTCCACCGAACGCGTCCGGACCGGGAAAGGTTACGTCTGCAACAGGGTGACTCTTGGTCGACCAGGTCGAGAGCGCATCCAGTGTATCGAGTACCTCCCGGACGGCGAGATTGCCGGGACCGCGGTGCTGGTAGATGCCGCTGGCATCGACGCGTACACGGGAATGACGGGAGCACCCTGTCCGCTGGTTGATGCGCTGCTCAAAGCCGGGTATGCGACCTGGATTCCCGAGCCTTTTTCCAGGTCGGTCCCTCCGGGCGCCCCGGCGCGGCGTGACAGTGACTGGTATTGGTCATGTTTCAACCGGTGCGTCACTGGCGAGCAGGTGCTGGACCTGCTGATCTTGCTCGCGCATCTTGAAAAACAAAGGCCCAAACCGTGGCTGATTGGCCAGGGTGTGGGAGCAGTCTGGGCCCTGCTGGCCGTGGCGATCACTTCGTCAGACATTGCCGTGTGCGCCGACTTGACTGAGCTCGATCTGGACGCGGACGACACATACCTGCGACATGTGGACATCCCCATGGCGCGCGCTTACGATCTCTGCAGCACAGCAGCCTCGCTGATCGCTCCGCGCCCATTGTTACTGGGTATCCAACCCGGCTGGTCGGGCCGGGTGTGGGTCTCACGCGCCTATGCACTGGAGCAGGCGCAGAGCGCTCTACAGATGGATGGTGAGCCCCTGACAATGGAAAAGATGTTGGCCTGGAAAGATCGCTCGTGACCGATTCCGACCTGGAGATAGGCCCCAATCTCAGCATTCCGGCTTCAGAGATTCAGTGGCGGTTCTCGCGCGCCAGCGCTCCCGGCGGCCAAAACGTGAACAAGACGGCCACACGGGTGGAGTTGCTCTTTGATGTAGCTCAAAGCCCGAGTCTCACCGACACACAAAAGAAGCACGTGCTCAGTCGACTGGGGAGGCTGATCGATCAAGAAGGAGTGCTGCATATCTACTCACAGGCCAGTAGCAGCCAGTGGCAAAACCGGCAGGACGCCCTGGCGCGATTCAGGGAGCTTTTAGCGCACGCCCTGCGCCCTACCCGCGCACGAGTGCATACGCGGCCGCCAAGGAGGCAAAAGGCCAGGCGTCGCGAGGAAAAGAGCCGCCAGAGCCAGAAGAAGCAACGTCGTCGGCCACCTCCAGCGGGGGAATGGTAGATCGGAATGCGGAACAGGATCACGCGCGCGAATATGAGATCCTTGAAGAAATGTAAGGAGAGCGCCCCATGCCCTTACTGGTAGCCTTCGCCAGCCTTCCCTTTGGCATTCGGGAACGCTCCTACACGGTTCCCACCGAGTCCGGAACGCTAACGGTGCACGTCTCTGAACAGCAGTTTAGCCCACTGATTGCGGTGGGATCCCGGCCAGCGGCGGCGGACCCTTCCGCGCTGTTCGGTGACGATGAGTTAACGACCACCTACACGTGGTACGATCACCCCTTTGTGCTTCGCGTCATGTTTGGAGCCGATCGTGCGGCTTTGGGATCGATCAACTCGTCTGCGACGATTATTCGGCGGCTGCCCGAGGACATCGATCTCAACAGCATCGAAGAGTTGGACCCCGTGCGCGACCTGTTCGCTGTTGAAGCACTGGAGGTTCTCAATAATCTCGTGGCCGTGGTGCGCCGCAAGGCAAGTCTGTATCATATCTACGATCTCAGACGTGACGACATCGATCTCACAGTGAGAGCCGATGACGGTGCCGTCTTGTGCGAAGACCCGCTTCAGGACGAGCTGATACGTGCAGAAGAGGCGCGGACTGAGACCTTTGATCTGCTGGGCGAGAGCGCTGCCTGGTATCGCGATCTCGATAGAGCACTCAGGGAGCAGCAATCCATCGACCTCGCCGATGAGCTATTGATCGAGGCGGAACGCGCTCTGGCACAACGCTTCCCGCGGCAGACCATCGCCAGCTGCCACACAGCCATCGAGGCCGCGGCCTCTGCACTGCTCACCGAGGGCATGCTCCGCCGCGGGATGGATGACGATCAGATCGACCACATGCTCTCCACACGCAGCCTCACCTCCAAACTCGCGGCGCTCATGGGCGCCTATTGCGGCTTTAACCTCCGCAACGACAACCGACCTCTATGGCAGGCTTTCGGGCAACTCAACGATCTGCGCAACGACACTGTGCACCGTGGTCGACGCCCCACGTACAATCAGGCGCAGCAGGCCATTCGCACCACGCGTTCTCTGCTGGATTGGCTGCGGATGGTACGCCATCGCAATCGCAGAAACGAGCCCGCTGCTCAAAACGACTGAGCGGTGACGGTCATCGTCATTTGACACGAAAAGTCGCCGCATTATAATCGATGAGGTACGCCAGTTGCACGAAAAAAGGGCCAGCTGGATCGCCAGAGAGGGCCCTTGTTTTATGTTGATTGTCCGCGAGCATACCGGTGTGACGCGGCGCTATCCCAGGATAAAGGACGGAAGAGAACATGGCACAGACTCTATCACTCGTGGCGCAATCACGGGATACCGCAAAGACGCCCAGGGCACTCCGCCGCGAAGGGATGGTCCCCGGCGTACTCTACGGAAACAAATTCGCCCCCGTATCCCTGCAGTTCGCAGAGCCCGCGCTCCGCAGGATGCTGAACACCGTGGGGACCACCCGTCTCTTTAGCCTGACCGTCCCTGACGCAGACATGCTTGAGACGGTCCTCGTGCGCGATGTCCAGCGCGATCCTGTATCCGGTAGCCTCGTACACGTCGACCTCTATCGGATCGTCGCTGACCAGCCGATCACCACAGTTGTGCCATTGCTCATGCACGGCGAGGCCCCTGTGGTCGAAGAGGGTGGCGTCGTCAATACGCTGCTCAATGAGCTGGAGATTTCTTGCCTGCCTGCCGATCTTCCGGAGCACATCATCGTCGACCTCTCTGTGCTGACAGAAATGGATTCGGCAATCTATGTCCGCGATCTCACCATCCCCGACGGCGTCACCGTCCTCGTTGATCCAGACACCGCAGTCGTGCGCGTTGTCGCACCGAGGGCCCTGGCCGAGGAGGAGATGGAGGCTGAGGAGCTAGAGGGCGAAGAGACGGCAGACTAGGAGACCTCTGAGGGATCCGCCGACCAAGCTGGCGAATAGCACCTGCCTTCGCGGTGCCGGCTGCGCCCCACATATAACAATCTTTGCAGAGACGGGCTCTGGTTTAGCCAGAGCCCCCCCTGACTATCCTCGAGATCAGACGGATCTAGCAGTCGCGCCCCCGCGATGTGCCACGAGACCTGGCAATCGAGACCCGAATCGCCCTGCCCTTTAGCATGGGTGCCGTCCAACGGCTCCACGGCAGCATCAGCCGCCGCATCACCCGCCATCTCAACGAAACCGAACCCTCGTGAACGACCGGTTTCACGGTCGATCATCGCGATGGCCTCAGACACCTCGCCGGTGGTAGGGAACGTCCTCCAGGTCTTCATCGCGTGTGCTGCAGGGTAGATGGCCCACATACAGTCTCTTTGCCAGTCCGACCTCCAGGGTCCGCCGCGCCCTCCCGCGGCACTGTGAGTGTCTGCCGTGCCTGGACCGAAATTGCAGCGCTGGCCCCAAACATGCTGCGGCCGGCCCAAAGATTGCCATCCCATACCAGACAGGGTCGAGGACAGACAGAACGCAGAGCAATCCAGCCACGAACAGCGGCGCACAAACCGCAAGACGATCCCCGCAGCTGTACGGATATCATCATCAGTGCAGAGTACCGCCAAAGGACAAGAGCCCCGTACCATCTGTTGACAGTCAAAGCTACAGGC
>CAZYWU010000014.1:42556-58090 GCA_964651255.1 uncultured Anaerolineales bacterium | reverse complement strand
CGCACCAGCGCGCTGACGGCGGCAGCGATGCCCTGCGGCACAGAGGAAAGCTCGTCCAGCGGGTACCCGATGGTGGCTTGCGCCTCGGCGATGGCCTGCTCCTCGACCGCCTCTGCGATGCGCGCCATCATCTCGACAGCGTGGATGGGATACTGACCGATAGCGGTCTCGCCGCTGAGCATCACGGCGTCGCTGCCATCCAGGATGGCGTTGGCGACGTCGCTCACCTCTGCCCGGGTCGGCTGCGGCGAGGAGATCATCGACTCGAGCATCTGCGTGGCGGTGATCACCGGCTTGCCGGCGCGATTGGCGGCCTGGATGATCTGCTTCTGCAGGCCGGGCACCCGCTCGGGCGCGATCTCCACCCCCAGGTCGCCGCGGGCCACCATGAGGCCATCGGTTGCCGCCAGGATCGCCTCCAGATGGTCCAGCGCCTCGGGACGTTCCAGCTTGGCGATGACGGGCGTGTCGGCCCCCGCTTCGTCCAGCGCCTGCTTGACTCGCAGCACGTCCTCCGCCTGGCGCACAAAGGAGATGGCCACATAGTCAACTCCCAACTCTACACCGAAGGCGAGGTCGGCCAGATCCTTGTCGGTGACGCTGGGCGAGGAGACCTGCACACCGGGGAGATTGATCCCCTGCCGCGGCCGGAGCGTGCCCCCATAGACCACGGTGGTCCGCACCGTGGTTTCGGTGGTCTCCAGCACCCGGAGTTCGATGAGGCCGTCGGACACAAGAATACGGTCACCGGGAGAGACGTCCTGCGGCAGATGTGGATAGTCGGTGCTGATGCTGTGGGCGTCGCCGGGAACGGGCTCGGTGGTGATGGTAAGTTCCTGGCCCGGCGTCAGCTCGACGGGCTCGCCGCCTCGCAACGCGCCGGTGCGCATCTTGGGCCCCTGCAGGTCCTGCAGGATGGCGATGGGGCGGCCGGCCTCCTCCGCGGCGCTGCGCACCCGCTCGACGGCATGCCGGTGATCCTCGTAGGTGCCATGGGAAAAGTTCAGGCGCGCCACGTCCATCCCCGCCGCCAGCAACTGCCCGATGCGTTCCGGGCTGCTGGTCGCCGGACCAATGGTGGCTACGATCTTGGTGCGTCGCATCTTTGCCCTCCCCTCGGTGTACAACTCTGCCATCAGGATAGCACAGCCAGCGCGCCGTGCCAACGGTTTCCCGTCGCCGCGGCGCCGATGGGCTTTGACCCGCCTCACGCGCGGACCTATAATCGCGGATAGTCTGTACGATGGTTGGAGGACGATGCGTACCACGTGGATCATCACGGCCCTGTGTATCCTGTTTGTACTCGCTGGCTGCTCTCAAGGCGCTTTGGAGCCCGTGGCAACCGTGGTGCCGCCAACCGCGCCGGCGACGACGGGCGCTGCGACAGCGCCACTGCCCACCAAGACGCTGGCCCCCTCAGCGACTGCGGAGCCCACAGCAACGCCGACCCCTGCGTATGAGACGCTCGGTCTCGCCGTTCCTGAGGGGCTGACTGTGCTGGGCGAGGCACTGGACACCGCGCTCTTTGCTCTGGACCTGGAGGCGAACGGTTACGTGCTCGAGCCAGCCGATGCCAGCGACGCACCTTTGTCTATCAGCGTGCTCGGCGGCCTTGAGGCGGCTCCCGACGATGCCTATCTCTTCGGCTGGCGCTACTATGCAGCGGTTGCCCCGTTCGATACTGTCGAGGATCTCGTGGCCGAGAACGATCTCCGGCAGCGCTGGCGTGACGGCGTGCCCGGGGCATTGGTGGTGGATGCGGATACCGCGGCGGTGCTGACCGCGGCCTGGGGCGCAGGCCAGCCGCAAGTGGTGGCCGGTGACGCGCTGCTGGCGGCGCTGAAAGCGGACCGTGGAGCCGTCGGCATCGTGCCCTTTGAGGCACTGGAGCCCACGCTCAAGGTGCTCTCCTTTGGCGGCCCTTCGGTCTTTGACGCCGCGCTCGAGCCCACCGCTTATCCTCTGGCCTTTAGTTTGACGCTGCAGGGAGATCAGGCTCAGATGGTGGGGCCACTGCTGGCACCCGAGACCAGCGGCTGGGAGAACCGCGATGCGAGCCGCCTGACGCGCCTGGTCATGACCGGTGTGACCGCCATGTGCCGCCTGACCGCGGCGCGGATGGAGACCTACGGCACCACGTATCCGGCGCTGGTGATCGGTGAAGAGCTGAGCAAGGCCGATATCACCCATGTCAGCAACGAGGTCCCCTTTGTCAGCGGGTGTCCGGTGGACACTTCAGCCGACAACCTGACTTTTTGCAGCGACTATGATTATTGGGACGCCCTGGAGGCCATCGGCACGGACGTGGTCGGCCTCTCCGGCAACCACGTCAATGACTTTGGCTATGACGGCGCCCGCGAGTCGATTGCTTACTACCGGGAGCGCGGTATTCCCATCTATGGCAGCGGATTGAATGAGACCGAGGCCTGTGCGCCGATGTTCTACGAGCATAACGGCAACCGGCTGGCCTTTCTCGCTGCGTTGGCCTATGAGCCCTCCTATGCCTGGGCCACCGACGACCTGCCCGGCGCCTGCTATTTCTACCATAACAAGGAGGCGCTGCTGGCCAGCGTCGCCGAACTGGCGGCTGATCCCGAGGTCGACATGGTGCTGGTGGAGCTGCAGTACGAAGAGACCTATGTGCCCTATCCCACTGACAACCAGGTGATCGAGTTCCGCGAGTTGCGCGCGGCCGGGGCGGACATTGTCACCGGGGTGCAGAGCCACGTGCCCCAGGCCTGGGAGCCCTACGGCCAGGGCGACGAGGGGGGATCAGGCATCATCGTCTACGGTCTGGGCAACCTCTTCTTTGACCAGATGTGGTCGTGGGAGACCCGCACCGGCCTGATCGCACGCCACACGATCTACGAGGGCCGGCTGATCAACAGCGAGGTGCTCACCACGGTGCTCGAGGACTATGCGCAGCCGCGCTGGGCCGGCGCCGATGAACGCGTCGAGATATTGACACGCATCTTTGACGCTGCACCGGAACGCTGACCGCCGCCGTTGTTCGCGGGCTTCAGTCTTGAGAGCGACCACTGGCCTGTCTTGCAGCGGCAGGCCGGTGTTTCGTCAGGGGCGGTGGCCCTGCGTTGACGCTCTTTGCCCGCGCCGTATAATGCGCCCGTCGGGACCGCGCTATGTTAGCTTGGACGAGGAAGCGATGACGGTCCGTTGGTTCCAAGGCGAGGCCCTCACGAACGAACGGCATCCGGATGCACTTTTGCCGGACGAGCTGCCCCCGCTGGTGCTGCGGCACGGCTCCAGCGATAACGGGCTGTGCTGGATCTCGGTGGCGCAGGCGCGCCAGCAGGAGTATGACGTCGTACTGTCCGATGCGCGCGGGCACGGCCTGTCCGAAGCGCCGGGGCAGAGGTATGGCGCCGAGGCCATGGCCGATGACGCCAAGGGGGTATGCGATACGCTCAGCTTCGCCAATCCGACTTTGATGGGGCACTCTATGGGGGCCATCGCGGCCATGGTGGCCGCGGGCAAGTACGCCGATCGATTGCGCGCGGTGATCCTGGAGACCCCGTGTTCCGCACGGCGGAAGAGGAAGAGGCTATGGGCAAGTGCGAGGCAGGGCAGGCGTGGAGCGACGCACAGCGCGCTCCGGGTCTCATGTATGGCCGCAGTGCAAGGTCTCTCAGGGCGGGTCGCTTCTGCCGAATGAGCAAGGTGCTGCGTATGGGCCGGTGGTGTCGCGCGGGCGCGCAGTCTCCGATGGTGGAATGGCCATGATCGTCACCGAACGTGTGGAGCAGTATGGCGTCTTTGAGGGCTGGTTTCGCGGGGATCCGGGCCAGGCGCACCCCTACCGCGACATTCAGGCCACGGCGACGATGAGCGCGCCGGACGGGCGTGAGCACAACATCGCGCTTTTCTGGTATGGAGAAGATGTCTGGGGGCTGCGCTACAGCCCCGACCAGTCGGGCACCTGGGCCTACCATGTGCGCTCGGATTTTGCGCCATTGAACGGCCTGAACGGGCGCTTTGAGTGCCTGCCCGGCCGGCGGACGGGCGGGCTGCAGCCCATGCCGGGCTATCCCATGCACCTGCAGACCCAGGACGGCACGCCTGTGTGGCTGATGGGTGACACCTGCTGGCGCGCCTTTGCCACGAACACAGACAAAGGACTGGACCGCCGCAGCGTGCTGCACTATCTGGACGAGCGCGCGGCGCAGGGGTTCAACTATATCCACGCGGACCTGATGAGCGGCGCCGATGTGCCTTCCGGGCAGGATCCCTTTCTGGATTATGCCTGCGAGCAATTGAACACGGCCTACTTTGCCGAGGTGGACGCCCGGGTGCGGGCGATGAACGCGCGCGGCATCACCGCCGGGCTGGTGCTGGCCTGGTCGCGCGGCGCGGATTCCTGGTCGTCCTTTGCCGACGACGAGGCGCGCCTGCGCTATGCGCGCTACATCGTGGCGCGCTACAGCGCCATGGACGTGGTGTTCATCGTCGCGGGCGAGTGGGACCTGGCGGGCGCGGAGTATGTCGGGCGCTATGAACGCATCGGGCAGGCGATGCGCGACGCCGACCCGCATGGCAGGATGCGGGCGATCCACGCCGGGCGCGAGGGCACCGTGGAGCGGTTCGGCGCACAGGACTGGATGTCCTTTAGCGACTATCAGCAGATGTACCGCGCCCCTTACCACCGCGAGGCCGCGCCGGAGGAGCGCCGCTCGCTCTACAACCATCTGCTCAAGCCCCGCATCCATGGCAAGCCTGTGGTCAATGGGGAGTATGCCTATTATCTGCGCGACATGTCCTCCGACCGGTCCTACTGGCGCGAGCCGGTGCCCGGCGTGGACAAACAGCACTCGCACACGCGCGACTCGTTCCGGCGCGCCTCCTGGGTGCTGGCCATGGCGGGTGGCTATTTCGTCTCTGGCTTTGGCACAACCTATTTTGGCGGGTGGCGCAACGCCGGTCCCTTTGATGTGGACGACCCGCGTAACGATCCCGCTGAGAGCGACCTGGCGACCCTGGCCGCGCTCTTTCGCAGCCTGGAATGGTGGCGGTTGATGCCGGCCGATGCGCTGGTTCGAACTATGGAAGGGCAGGCCTACTGTCTGGCGGAGCTGGGGTGCCAGTACCTGGTGTATGCAGAGGGGGCGTTCTCCCTGGAGCTCACGCTGGACGGCGAGCCCGAAACACGCTATGAGATACTGCGCGTGGACCCGCGGGAGGGGACGCGCGAGGCCCTTGGCCTGGTTGTCGGTGATGCCCCGGTCGCGTTGGTCTGTCCGGACCGGCAGGATTGGGCCTTTATCGTGCGGGCCGTGCGGTCGCCCGATACGTCGATTTGAGAGGAGTCTGCAGAATGACACTGCCAGAGACAATGAGAGCGGTGAGAGTGTACGGGATCGAGGACTACCGGCTGGAGACGATCCCGGTGCCCAGGGTCGGGCCCGGCGAGGTATTGGTCAAAGTGCTGGCCTCGGGGATTTGTGCCAGCGATGTCAAGACCTTTGGCGGGGCGCGTGTGTGGGGCTCGGACGAGATCGCCCCGTACATCATCACGCCGGTGACGCCCGGCCATGAGTTTGTGGGCGAGGTGGTGGCACTGGGCGAGGGCGCAGCCGAGCGCACGGGGCTCCAGATCGGCGATCATGCCGTCTCCGAGCAGATCGTGCCCTGCGGCGAGTGCCGTTTCTGCCGGCGCGGCCAGTATTGGATGTGTCAGCAGCATGATATCTATGGCTTTATCAAGGACCGCGCGGAGGGGAGCTGGGCCGAGTACATGCTCTTTCCCCGCAAGGCCCTCGTCTACAAGGTGCCGCAGGAGCTGCCCGCCAACCAGGCGGCGCTGATCGAGCCCATGGCCTGCGCCATCCACGCCGTGCAGCGCGCCGACATCCAATTGGGTGACGTGGTCGTGATCGCGGGGATGGGTCCCATCGGGCTGGGGATGGTCAGCGTGGCCCGGCTCAAGAGCCCCGGGCTGCTGATCGCGCTGGATATGAAGCAGCACCGGCTCGATATGGCGCTCAAGTTCGGCGCCGATCTGGCAATCGATGTCAGCCAGGGCGATGCGATCCAGCGCGTGCTCGACCTCACCGAGGGCTATGGCTGCGACGTGTACATCGAGGCCACCGGCGCCGGCTCGGCGGTCAGCCAGGGGCTGCAGATGCTGCGTAAGCTCGGCACCATGGTCGAGTTCAGCGTGCACGCCGGCCCGGTGGCTGTGGACTGGTCCATCATCGGCGATCAGAAGGAGCTCAACATCCACGGCGCCCACCTGGGGGCCTACTCCTACCCTCTGGCGATTCAGTACTTGCTGGATGGCCGCATCGACGGCGCGTCGCTGGTCAGCCATGTGCTGCCGCTGGAGCGGTTTTTGGAGGGCATCGAGATCGCGCACTCGGGTGAAGAGTCGATCAAGGTCATTCTGACCTCCTGAGCGAGCCGCGGCCTGCCCACCACGCAAGGAGACACATGCGCATTACGGACATTCGCTACGAACGCCTGCATGGCACCTACGATACGGCCGCCGGCCATTCGGTGGCGCGGCAGGTCGGGGCGCTGGACATCTATCCCGAGTACCGCAACCGCAAGACGCCGAGCGGCGCGGTCTATGAGGACGTCGGCCAACGTCCGATCTCCGAAGTCTATGTCTTTGTGGACACAGACGAGGGGATCACGGGGCTGTTCGGCCCCATCTACGTGGACCAGGCTTTCCAGATCGACACCCATTTCCGCCAGCACCTGGTCGGCCAGGATCCGCTGGCGACGGAGCGCCTGTGGGATATCCTGTCACGGCAGGATCGCCACGCGCGCCGGGGCTATATGATGATGGCCATCAGCGCGCTGGACATGTGCCTGTGGGATATCCGCGGCAAGGCCCTGGGCCTGCCTGTCTATCGCCTGCTGGGCGGCCCTACCCGCGACGCGGTGCCGGCCTATGTCAGCACACTGGGATTCCCCACCGACCCCGAGCAGGTCTATGCCCAGGCGCGTGCCTTCCTGGAGGAGGGCTACGTCGCGCAAAAGTGGTTCTTTCCCTGCGGTCCTGGGGACGGCCGCGCCGGTATGGAGACCAACATGGCCATGGTGCGGGCCGCCCGCGAGGCCGTGGGCGACGCCTGCGACCTGATGTTCGACGCCTGGCTGGGCTGGGATGTGCCCTATGCCATCGCCATGGGCAAGCGTATGGCGCCCTACAACCCGGCCTGGCTGGAGGAACCTGTGCCTCCGGACCGCATCGGCGCCTATGCCGAGATTCGTCGCGCCACCGGCATCCCCATTGCGGGCGGCGAGCACGAGTATACCCGCTGGGGGTTCAAGGTACTGCTGGATGCGGAGGGCGTCGACGTGGTGCAGGCCGACCCGGATTGGACCGGCGGCATCACTGAGATGATCAAAATCTGCGGGCTGGTCTCGGCCTATGACAAGCCGGTGATCCCGCACGGGCACTCGACGCTGCCGGCCCTGCACCTGATCGCTGCCCAGTCGCCGGCCACCTGCCCGCTGCTCGAGTTCCTCATCGTGCACAACCCGAGCAAGCAGTGGTTCCACAAGGACCAGTACTTTCCCCAGCACGGCCTGATGCGCCTGCCCGACACGCCGGGTCTGGGGATCGTGCTGGATGAGGGGCGCATAGAGAGCCGCACGCCGCTGAGCTGGCATTAGCGGACACCAGGAGGATCTGACATGAACATGCGTCACGCCGTCATGGTGGGCCTGATGGGCCGCCACGCCGACCGTTTTCACGAGTATCACCCGGCAAAAACGCTGTCCGAGAGGCTGGAGGCCGTGCACCAGGTGCCGGGCGCCGACGGCATCGAGGTCGTGTACCCGCAGGATTTCGGCGAGAGCCTGGAGCAGGCCTCTAGCGAGATTCGCGCCAGCGGGCTGCCCGTCTCGGCTATCAACCTGAACGTCAAGACCGAAAAGATCTGGCAGGTGGGCTCCTTTACCTCGCCCGACCCCGCTGTGCGCGCCCAGGCCGTCACCAACTTGAAGATCGCCATGGACCTGGCGGCCGAGTTCGAGGCCTGGATGGTCACCTGCTGCCCGCTGATCGACGGCCACAACTACTCCTTCCAGGCCGACTATCTCCAGCAGTGGGGCTGGCTGGAGGAATGTATCGCCGAGGCGGCGGCGCACCGGAGCGATGTACGCATCAGCCTCGAGTACAAGCTCAACGAGTCGCGCAACTATTGCGTGCTGGGCGATATGGGACGTTCGCTGTACCTGTGCGAGCACCTGGGGTTCCCAAACGTGGGCGTGACGATGGACGTGGGCCATGCCCTGATCGCCAAAGAGACCCCCGCGGAGGCGCTGGCGCTGGCGCACCGCGCCGGGCGGCTGTTCTATGTGCACCTGAACGACAACGGCCGCGAATGGGACTGGGACATGATCCCGGGCTCGGTGAACTTTTGGGACCTGATCGAGATGCTCTACTACATGGACCGCATCGGCTGGGACGGTTGGGTGTCGTACGACGTCAACTCGCGCCAGAGCGCGCCCATCGAGACCATGTCGGCGACGATCGCCGCGGTCAAGGCGGCGGAGCAACTGCTGGACCGCATCGGTCGGGAGCGGATCGCCAGGTTCATCGCCGAGGGCAATCCCGCTACGGCCTTTACGCACCTGTTCCAGTCGCTGCTCTAGGCGCGGGAAGGGGTACCCCATGGACGAACGGCCGATCGAAGAACTGGCCGGCCTGGTGCGGATTGCGGCGCTGATGCGCTGCGACATCGTGCGCATGATCCAGATCGCGGGGCAGGGGCACCCGGGCGGCTCGCTCTCCGCGGCGGACATCATCGCCGCCCTCTACTTTCGTGTGATGCGCATCGATCCGGAACGTCCGCAGTGGCCGGACAGGGATCGCTTTGTGCTCTCCAAGGGGCACGCCTGCCCGGCCTGGTACGCGGCGCTGATCCGCCGCGGTTATCTCCAAGCCCAGTGCATCGGCACGCTGCGCTGCATCGATAGCCTGCTGCAGGGGCACCCGGACATGGTCAAGACGCCCGGCGTGGATATGACCGCGGGGTCCCTGGGCCACGGGCTCTCCGCTGCGCTGGGAATGGCGCTGGCCGCGCGGGTCACCGGGCGCGAGTATCGCACCTGGGCGATCATCGGCGACGGCGAGATGCAGGAAGGCTCGATCTGGGAGGCGGCGCTGGTGGCGCCCAATCTAAAGCTGAACAATCTCACCGTGATCCTGGACCGCAACCGCATCCAGAACGACGATTTTGTCGATAACGTCATGCCCATCGAGCCGGTCCGGGCCAAGTGGGAGGCCTTTGGCTGGCACGTGGTGGAGATCGATGGGCACGACATGGCCCAGGTCGTCGGCGCCCTGGAGGAGAGCCGGACCACTGTGGGCGGACCCACATTGATCCTGGCGCACACCGTCAAGGGCAAGGGGGTGAGCTTTATGGAGAACAACCCCTTCTGGCATGGCAACGCGCCCAGCTCCGCACAGGCGGAGGCAGCCTGTGCCGAGATACGGGCCGCGGCGGGCCTGGAGGAGGGCGAGGATGGTTACTGACCGGTACATGTATTTGCGGCCCGGCGTGGTGGATCTGCTGCGCGAAGGGACGCTGTTTGCTCGCGGCGAAAAGCGCACCACGCGTTTCAGCTTTGCCGACGCCCTGCTGGAGCTGGGCGGGCAGCGCGAGGATGTGGTGGTGCTCAACGCCGATGTCTCCAAGGGAATGGGTACGTACACGTTTGCGAAGCGGTACGCGGAGCGAGCGTTCAATCTTGGCATCGCAGAGCAGAACATGATCGCCATGGCGGCGGGTATGGCCCACAGTGGGCTGGTGCCCTTTGTGGCCACCTATGCTGTGTTCGCCACCCTGCGCGGGCTGGATATGATCCGCAATAGCGTCTGTTACACCCAGGCGAACGTCAAGTTCGGCTGCGGACACGCGGGCATCACCCCGGCCGAGGACGGCGCGACGCACCAGGGGCAGGAGGATCTCTCCATCATGCGGGCCATGCCCCACATGACCGTGATCGCCCCAGCGGATGAGGTGACGACCAAAAAGGCGGTGTTCGCCGCGGCAGCGCATCAGGGGCCGGTGTACCTGAGCCTCACGAAGGAGCCGCTGCCGTTCCTGTACGACGAAACGTATCCCTTTGCCATCGGGAAGGCGGTCGCGGTGCGTGCCGGCACAGACGCGACCATCATCGCCAACCGCGACATGGTGGCGCAGGCGCTGCTGGCGGCGGAGTTGGCCGCGCGCGGGGGCCTGGATGTGCGCGTGATCGACTGCCACACGGTCAAGCCGCTGGATGAGGAGGCGGTGCTGCGCGCCGCGGGCGAGACCGGCGCCATTGTGACGGCGGAGGACAATGTGCTGGCGGGAGGGCTGGGCAGCGCCGTGGCCGAACTGCTGATCGAGCGCGGGCCGGTGCCCATGCGCCGCATCGGCGTGCCGGACACATTCTGCCAGTCAGGCCCGTACCTGCAGTTGTTGGAGCGTTACAGCATGTCGGCGCGGCATATCCTCGAGGCCGTCCAGACGGTGGTCGGGCTCAAGCCCAGCAACTGATCAAATCCACACTGGCCAGAATGGGCGCCGCGTCAGGAGTTCCGATCCTCCGCGGCGCCGTGCCATTCGGTGACTTGCTGCCATGGGCGGCGCGGCCGGGCGCGGGGTGTCTCATCGGCGTAGCCCAGCGAGACGGCGGCCACCAGTTTGTCCGCCGCGTGCCCGACCCAGGCGTCGATTTCATCCTCGCAGTAGAGCACATCGCAGATCCAGAGCGAGCCCAGCCCCAGTGCCTGCGCTGCCAGCAGCATGGTTTGGATGGCCCCGCCGATGGACTGGAGCATGACAAAGCGGTAGTCGTCGTGAAAGGCGGCGGGAATCTCTGCGGGTGGCGCGGCGTCGTACACCAGGATGGTCACAGGGGCTTGTTCCACGATGGCAGCGGTCCAGGCGAAGCTCCCTATGTCCTCCCCCTCGTCGGTCAACCGGTCCGCGGCGCGCTTCATGATCCTGGCCAGCTCTCGGGCCGCGGACCCTTCGAGTACCACAAACCGCCAGGGCTGCTGGTTCTTGGCGGAGGGCGCCTGCACCGTGGCGGCCAGGATCTGCTCCAGCGTTTCCCTGGGAATGAGTTCGTCTCTGTATCGGCGAATGGAGCGCCGCGCGGCGATGTCCTGTAAGGTGTCGGGCATGGTTCCTCCTTCTCTGGCGGCATCCGGTGATCGGGCGCAGAGTGCGTCTCGCTACACCCATCCTGCAACTCCCCGCGGGGGGAGAGTCAAGGGGATTGAGCGGTGGTTACCAGATCCAGGGGATCAGCCGGAAGGTGTGCTGCATGTACGCTGCATAGGCCGGCAGGCGCTGCGACAGGATGGCCTCCTCGCGGATGAGCCGGTAGACAAAGAGGGCTACCAGCACGGCGCTGAGCACCAGGCTTATGTAGGCGTTCATCAGCAAGGGCATGCCGATGACGATCAGCATGGAGGACAGGTACGAGGGGTGCCGGATTAGCGCGTAGGGCCCCTGGTCCACGACGCGCAGCGCCTTCCAGGTGTCCACTCGCCGGCCCAGTTCTTTCCTCAACGTGCCGGTGGCCCAGTAGCCCAGCGCCAGCCCGATGACTGTCATGGCCGCGCCGATGAGGCTGACGGTGGGGTGACTGCGCAGCGTGAGCGCATGCTCCAGCAGGCTGCCGAGCGCCAGGAACCACCAGGCATAGGTGAGCACGTAGCGCACCCAGATGCGGTCACTGTAGGCATCCTCGTCCGGGCCGCGGAAGGTGCGCTGTTCGACTGCCAGGTAGCCGACAAAGAACAGCATATAGAGATAGACACGGCCCACATCCAGGGTCTGCCAACGATTGAGTAACACGACCCAGATCGCGACAAAAGCGACCAGCAGCAGGACTACGGCGACGCGCATGGCGATACGCAGCGGCTTGGAATGGGCTCTAGTGCCGAACTCGCTCACAAACGACCTCCGCGGGTGTGCTGGATTCTCAGCGCCTGGATCATGGGCTCTGGTAGTGCCAAATCCGCTACCGGCATCGGCTCCGGTTTGGATGGATCACGCACCAGCGCCAGGGCCTCCTGCGGGCAGACCCGGGTGCATACGCCGCAGCCCATGCAGCGCTCAGTGTCGATCGACAAATCGTCCGAGAGCGCGAGCGCGCCGAACGGACAGGCTGCCACACAGGTGCCACATTGGACGCAGCGCTCATCATCGACCTGCGCCACATACCCTGAGGATACGAGCATCGGCGTGCCGTGCAAGTGGGCCGAAATGGCCCCGCAGCAGCAGGAGCAGCAGTTGCAGATGGCATAGAACCGCCCGAGCATGGCCTGCTTGAAAAAGGCGTGGTGCACATGCCCGCGCGCGGCCTCAGCCTCCACGATCGCCACGGCCTCTTCCCGGGTGATCGGGCGGGCATGGTCGCTGTTGTGCGCCAGCACAAAGCTGGCAAAGGGCTCGCCGATGATCAGGCACACATCCAGCGGCTCGCAGGGGTGTTCGCGCGCAAGCCGGCAGGGGCAGTCCAAGGCGACGTAGGGCCCATTGCCGGAGAGCACCAGTTGCCGGGCGCTCTCGCAGGGCAACACCTGCTCGGAGAGCGGCACAGTGATGGGTTCGTGCACCTCCAGCAGGCGCGTGGCCTGCTCCGTGGGCAGCACCTTGCCGTGATACTCGTCACCCCAGCGCCTGGGGGACAGCGCCCGCACTAGAAAGGGTGCCAGCAGGACGCGCTTCCGGGCCAGTTCGCGGCGCTCGCCGATCGCGGCGCCGATGTAGGTATAGGGCCAGCGCGCATAGACATAGCCGTGCAGGCGCTCAAACCAGGTCAAGCCTGCTTTGCGGCCCTGGGAGAACAGTGCACGGGTCGCGAGGCGGCGCGCGCGGCGGTCCTTTTCGCGCGTTCGCTGGTCGGGTGTCATGGGGCACTTCCTGCTGGCATGCTGAGGATCGGAATATCGGAGTGACTGGTGCGATGGGATCAGCGCTGCTCACGCAGCGCCCGTACCTCGGCCAGAATGTCGCCCAGGATTGTGGCCACATCGCCGCTTGCGGTAGTGCCGACGGGTTCCTCGGCTTGATGCTCATGGATGCGATCCAACAGCTGCTGCCTTACCTCTTCCCAGTTCGAAAGGCCGTTCAGCGTAGCCTCGGATCGTGACTGCTGGCTGTAGCCCGCGGTGTGCACCTTGAGCGTGCCGATGCCCAGCGCCCGCGCGATGGGCCCCCGCTTGACCTCGACGTTGGTCACCATGCGGTAGGGCACCATGCTCTCCGAGCGGGTGATGATGCCGCGGCGTACGAGCAGGTCTCTTTCGGCGAACTCGTACTCGATCGAGCGGCAGTAGATCGGCGTCAGGATGATCGCCGGCACGAGCCAGAGGGCGTTGGCAAACATAAAGATCAGCAAATAGACCCAGCCCAATTCGGGCACCAGGCCGAGCAGTGCAAAGGGCAGCACCAGAAACACGAACGAGATGCCGATGGCGATCAGGATATGTGCCTGGTATTTTGGCGATGGGCGGAAGAGCGTTCTGCTAGTCATGAGGCCTCCTGTATGGGCAGCGCGCAGTGCCTGTCCGGCGCCGATCACGCGTACCGCCGGGTTCGAACCGCAGGCTCGTGGCGCCGCAACAACTCGAGCTGCGAACCTGCCTGGAACCATTATAGCGGATGAGAGGACTTTTTTCCTACCAGGATCGTGGGTGAGTTGGCAGCAACGAAAGCGGGGCGAGTGCCACGCGGCACTCGCCCCGCTGAAACCCGGTAACAGAGAGGGTACTAGTCCGCGCCCTCCAGGGCGTGAGCGGCCCAGAGCATGCCCCGCGTCATGAGTTTCAAGATGTTGGGGTCCTGATCAAAGACCGAGGCCAGGTGCCCCATCGAGCTGTAGAACACGCGGCCCTTGCCCCACATCTTGGTCCAGGCCACCGGCATGGCCACATCGTCAAAGGGCGTGGCCGCCAGGACGTGAATCGCGGGGTCGATGTGCATGTAATAGTGCTCCGATTTGGCATGGAACCCCGAGACGCCCTGCGTGATCCAGTGGCCCTTGTCGACGATGTACACGTCATAGTCGACACCGTCGTTGCCCGGATGGGCCACCCACTGGCCGCCCACCATATACTGGTACGGGGTGGCTTCGCGGAAGGCGTCGCCCATCCCGCCGTGCAGGCCGGCGATGCCCACGCCACTCTCCACCGCCTCGAGCAGCGGCTGCAGCTGGTCGCGCTCGATCTTGCCCATGGTCCACTGCATGATGATCAAGTCGAGCGCCTTCAGGTCGCGCTCTTTGAGCACGTCTAGCGTGTCGGCGATCTCGACCTCGACGCCGTTCTCGCGCAGCGCCCCGGCCAGAATGTCCGACACCTGTTTGGGCTCGTGTCCCTGCCAGCCGCCTTGAATGATCAACGCTTTCTTCATGGTTCCCTTTCTCCTTTGAACTGCCCTTGATTTAGGGCCTGGAGGTCTTCTCTGACGTACGGGGCGATTGTAGCACGGTGGCGCAGAGAGCGTCAACCCAAAACGCCTGAACGCGGGCAGCCATTTGGCAGGTCTTATGCGAGCAGGTATGCTCGATTTGTCATCAGGAAGGGACTGGGCCGTGGATATCATCGCGCTCTTGCGCTCCCGTCGCAGCATTCGCCGGCACAAGCATCTTCCGGTGCTCGAGGCAACACTGCGCCTGATGCCGTACGCCGCCATGGCGGCGCCGAACGCGTGCAACAGCCAGCCGTGGGAGTTTCTCGTCTTCACCTGACCCGAGGTGCCGGATCGCCTGCGGCAACACCTGCTGTCGGCGCGCTACAATGCCCCGCGGCCATCGTGGTCGGTGGCAACCCGCAGCTTGCGAGCCACAGCGCTCCCCGGCAGTTCTGGGTGCAGGGCTGCAGCGCCGCTATCGAGCACATTCTCGTTGCGGCGGCGGGGCTCGGCGTGGGCGTCGTCTGGATCGGCATCTACCCCCTGCCCGGCGCCGTCGCGCCGGTCCAGGTAATCCTGCGTCTTCCCGAGCCGGCTCCCGCAGAGCGCTATCATGAACGGCGGATGTATGGGCAGGAGTACGAGCCCGGCAGGCGGCGAAGCAGAGTCAAGAATGCGAAAACGGCGGTAGCCTGCGAACAATATCGTGAATGTCGAGATGAGCGGCACGTATTTCGATCGTGTGATCGTCGCTTACCTATCTGAGCCGGTGTTTGAGGATCTGCGCTGGGAGATTCATGACGGTTGTTGCGTGGGGCTGGCAGGCGCCAACGGCGGCGGCTGGGGCACGCTGCTCACGCTGCTGGCGGGGGTGATGACACCGGACTCTGGTGCTGTCGTGCTGGCGCGGGGCAAGATCGTGGGCTATTTGCCCCGGGACCCCGCTTTTCCGGACGGTCGCACGTCAGGGGAGGAGGTGCTGACGGCCTCGACCCGCCTCGCGGAGCTGGAGCGCAAGCTTCTGGCTGCCGACGCCCGCCTGAGCGACCCCGGCAGGAGCCCTGGAGAATTCTGAGGCGACTGTCCTGCTGATCTCGCATGACGGCTAATTGCTGGTTCGCATCGTTACGCGCGTCGCCGTTCTCGA
>CAZYWU010000014.1:38896-42456 GCA_964651255.1 uncultured Anaerolineales bacterium | reverse complement strand
TGGCCTGCACCGAGGCGCTGGTGCCGTTCACGCGCGAGGTCGCGCTGGACACGGCGGGCCTTCCAGACGGCACCTATACCGTGCAGGTGGGTGAGCATGAGCTTCCACTGACGATCGGCGCCAGTGCCATCCCGACAGCGCCGGCCAGTAAACCTGCAGGGGATCTGCTGATCCGGCCGGCGGTCGTCGAGGATGTCGAGATTCTGGAATCGGATGATCCAGCAGAGCTGCACGTGATGGTGAGCGGGTACTATCCTGATGGCTGCACCACCTTTCACGGGACGACCATGTCCGTGGATGGCGCCCGGATCGTTCTGACGGTCGAGACCGAGCGTCCGCGAGATGCCATGTGCACCATGGCGATCGTGCCCTATGCCGAGACCGTCACAGTGGACGTCAGCGGCCTTGCGCCGGGGGCCTACACGCTGGAGGTCAACGGCCTCACCCAGGAGCTGACGCTGCCCTGAGCCGGCCATCTGACAAAGGCTGCAGCGCCCTGGCGCCGTGTGCCTCACGGGCCAGGGCGTGCTATAGTTAGGCACAATTCACGAGGGAGGTGCCTGTATGCGCGCGCGTGGACTCTGGCTGGTGGCCGTGGCTGTGGTCCTGGTCCTGGGCGGATGCCGTGACAGGGCCGGTGGCGAGGTCGCGATGCCTGCCGAGACCGTCCTCGCTGCACAGAACACGCCTGCGACGGCTGCGGTTGCCGCAACGACCGCTTTGGCCGCTACCATCGTGACGCCGACTTTCGCTCCCACGCAGATGTCCGCTCTGCCCGCATCCAGTGGGGCCATGTCTCCCACCGAGACGGCCATCCTCGCAACGCTTCCCGTCGCGACGGCGACCGCGACGGCGGCTGTGGTCGCAACGGCCTTGCCTGCGCCCGAGGACGTGACCTACACCACAGAGGTCGTGGCCACCAAGCTCAGCGTGCCCTGGGCGCTTTCCTTCGACGACTCTGTCGCGCTCTATTTCACCGAGCGACCGGGGCGATTGCGCGTGATCCGCGAGGGCGTTGTCGAGCCTGAGCCTGTCGCGGAGCTCCCGGTGGCTGCCACCGGTGAAGGGGGGTTGCTGGGGCTGGCGCTGGATCCACAGTTTTCCACCAACGGGCAGATCTATCTGATGTATACGCTGGAGCAGGGCGGCGGCCTGGCCAATCGCATCGCACGTTATACGCTGGGCGCTGACGGCCTGTCGAATGAGGTCGTGCTGGTCGACGGAATCCCCGGGGCGCCCAACCACGACGGCGGGCGGCTGGCTTTTGGCCCCGACGGCCTCCTCTATGCGACTACCGGCGATGCTGCGCGGCCTGATCTGGCGCAGGACCTGGACTCGCTGGCGGGCAAGATCCTGCGGATGAATCCCGATGGCTCCGTGCCGGCCGATAACCCCTTCCCCGGGTCGCTGGTGTATTCCTATGGGCACCGCAATCCGCAGGGTCTGGCCTGGCATCCGGAGACGGGTGTGCTCTACAGCGTTGAGCACGGTCCCAGCGGCGAGTTTGGCTCCTGCTGCCGCGACGAGCTGAACCGGATCATCCCTGGCGGCAACTATGGCTGGCCCTACGTGGCGGGTAACGACATCCTGGACGCGAGCAGCGCCGCCGGGCTGGATCTGATCGCTCCCGTATTGAGCAGCGGCGAGGATACCTGGGCGCCCGCTTCGTTGACCTTTTACCGCAGCGCGCCGTTTGCCTCCTGGGAGAACATGGTGTTCATCGGGATGCTGCGGGGCAGCGATGTGATGCGGGTCGAGCTGGGCGGTGCATCCTTTGATCAGGTTGTTGCCTCGGCCGAGCTCCTAAACGGAGAGTTTCAGCGCATTCGCGAGGTTATCGTTGGGCCGGATGGGTACCTGTACTTGGCCACGAGCAACCAGGATGGCCGCGCCTGGCCAGTCCCGGAGGATGACCGTATTCTTCGCATTGTGCCGGCACCCTGAACCCAGTATTCATGGTCCACGGCGGACTATATCAAGGGCGATAGTGGAACTCCTCCTCTAGAGAAATAGCTTCGGAGCGTGTCGATGACGATCCATCCCTTTCTTGCCCGTCTCGAGCAGGGCCCAATCCTGGGCGACGGTGCCATGGGCACCGAGCTTTATGCCCGCGGCATCCTGCCCAGCCAGTGCTATGACGCTGTCAACATCACTGACCCCGACCTGGTCCAGCGCGTGCACATGGATTATCTGGCGGCGGGCGCCGAGATCATCGAGACCAATACCTTTGGCGCCAACGGCGCCAAGCTGGCCACCTACGGGCGCGAGGGGCAGGTGCGCGAGATCAACCGACAGGGTGGACGCATCGCGCGCTATGCGCGCGACATCGCCGGCAGCACGGCTTTTATCGCAGGCTCGATCGGCCCGCTCGGCGGCACGCTGGCGCCGCTCGGTGAGATCAGCGCTGATCAGGCGCGCGCCTTCTATCGCGAGCAGGCGGCAGGCCTTATCGATGGCGGGGTGGACCTGTTCATTCTGGAGACCTTTGCGGATTTGAACATGCTGTGCATCGCCCTGCAGGCCGTGCACGAGGTGAGCGACCTGCCGGTGATCGCGCAGGCGACTTTTGATGAGGACGGCCGCACCCCCTGGGGACAGACGGCGGTCAAGGTGGCGAGCGCGCTGCAGGATTTGGGCGCGGATGTGATCGGGGCCAACTGCAGCGTGGGGCCGGAGGGCGTCCTCAGTGTCGCCCGCCAGATGCTGGGGGCAGGCGTGCGCTATGTCTCCGCTATGCCGAACGCCGGCATGCCCACGCAGACCGCAGGGCGGCTGATCTATCTCTCCAACCCGGCCTATTTTGGCGCCCGCGTGCGCGATTTTCTCGAGGCCGGCGTCCGTGTGCTGGGGGGGTGTTGCGGCACCGGGCCCGATCACATCGCGGCGATGCGCCAGGCGATGGACATCTATCTGCATGGCGGTGTCACTGTGCCAGCGGAGCCGGTGATCGTGCGCGCGCCCTCGCGCCAGGCCGAGGAGGAACTGGCTCCCGAGCCCACCGGCATGCACGAGAAACTCGCGGCGGGCAAGTTTATCACGGCGGTGGAGCTGTCGCCGCCCCGGGGTCTCAGCCCCGCAGCGCTGTTGCGCCACGCCAGGGCCCTGGCCGACAGTGGCCAGGTGGATCTGATCAATGTCACCGATAGCCCCATGGCCCGGGTGCGTATGGACGCCCTGGCGGCCTGCAACCTGATCCAGTCGCAGACCGGCATCGAGACCGTGCTGCACCTGACCACCCGCGACCGGAACCTGATGGGGCTCCAGTCGCACCTCATCGGTGCCCACGCCCTGGGCGTGCGCAACATCCTGGCGCTCACTGGCGATCCGCCCGCGCTCGGGGATGCCAGCCAATCGACGGGCGTCTATGACATCGACTCGATCGGGCTGGTGCGGGTGATCGCCCAGATGAAGCAAGGGCATGACATCGCGGGCAGCGAGATGGGCAGCCCCGCGGGCTTTTGCGTGGGGGTGGCCGTTGACCCCACCCGCGAGGATCTGGAGACCGAGGCGCGCCGTCTGCATGACAAGATCGCTGCGGGCGCCGAGTTCATCATGACGCA
>CAZYWU010000014.1:10736-38796 GCA_964651255.1 uncultured Anaerolineales bacterium | reverse complement strand
TACCTGATGCCCTCGTATAACCGGCATGACATGGCGCTGGATGTGCTCAAGGTGCTTTCCCGTGATACAAAGGAGCAGGTATGATGGCAGAAACGATCGTCCGTTCGCGAGCGCGTCAGGTCAGCATTGGCCCCGGCCACGCCGTGGCCGTGATCGGTGAGCGCATCAATCCCACCGGGCGCAAGATGCTGAGCGCGCAGTTGGCTCGTGGGAATATGTCGCTGGTCCAGCGGGATGCCCGGGCGCAGGCCGAGGCCGGCGCGGCGCTGCTGGACGTCAACGTGGGCCTGCCCGGGGCAGACCAGGCAGCGCTGATGGCGGCTGCCGTGCGGGCAATCCAGGAGATGACGGACACACCGCTGTGCCTGGATAGCGCCGACGCTGCCGTGCTGCAGGCCGGGCTGGAGGCCTACGATGGGATCGCCCTGGTCAACTCGGTCACCGGTGAGGAGCACGTGCTGGAGGCCGTGTTGCCGGTGGTGCAGGCCTTTGGCGCTGCCGTGATCGCCCTGCCTATGGACGAGAACGGCATCCCCGACACCGCCGAGGCGCGGCTGCGGGTGGCCGAGCGTATCCTCTCGCGTGCGGTGGCGCTCGGCATCCCGCGGGAGAATGTCATCGTGGACCCACTGACCATGGCCGTCGGCGCCGATACCGGCGCGGGACGGGTGACCCTGGAGACCGTCCGCCTGGTGCGCCAGGAACTGGATGTGAACATCACCCTGGGGGTGAGCAACGTCTCCCACGGACTGCCGTTGCGCCCGGCGCTCAACGCGACTTTTGTGGCCATGGCCATCGCACTGGGGGCGACCTGCCCCATTGTCAACCCGCTGGACGCGCGCATGATGGAGACGATCCGAGCCGCAAACCTGAGCCTGGGACACGACGAGTGGGCCGCGGGCTGGATCCGGGCTTTCCGCGCGGCCCGCAAGCAGGCCGCCGCAGGCTAGGCCCCGGTAGCAGGCGCGGGGCTGCGCGCGATCAGCAACTCGCGGTGCTCGTTGGTGACGATCCCTTCGCCGGTGCCGCAGCCAAAGGTGCTACAGCTGGCCTGCAGTTTGCGTGCGCCGACCTCCTGCATGATCAGTGATCCCCCTGGGCGCAAAACGTGCAGGGTCTCTTCGGGGGCGACACTGGCATGGCGGTTGAGCACCACGTCCATGCTGCGTTCCGCCAGTGGCAGTTCCTCGCCGCGACCCCTGACCCAGCGCTTGTGCCCGGCGCCACTGGATACACCATTGGCCTGCGCAGCCGCCAGCATCGCCGGCTCCGGATCCATCCCGATGCCCAGGCGATAGGCGTCACTCAGCGACAGGAACCGCTCACCCCTGCCGGACCCCCAGTCCACCACGCGGTCGCCCTGTCCTGGGCGTCGTTGTCGTTCACGTTGATGGCCTTTCTCCGATTGCAGCCTAGGCGACTAACCATGCGGCCGAGGCAACGGCATTCAAAAGTCACTAGCTGCCCGTGGAATGGTAGTGGCGCACGCCAAACTCCCACACCTGCAGGCAGACCACGAGAAAGATAAAGCCAAACAGCGGGCTGGTGTACTGAAACGCCAGCGTGGAGCCGAGCGGGTCGGTGCGTCCCAGGATCGCCAGCACGGGGAAATAGGTCACCGTCGCCAGCGGCACGATGTAGGTGAAGAACTGGCGCAACTCGGCCCGATAGATGCTCAGCGGATACTGGGTGGTCTCGACGCCGCCGTAGGTCATGGTATTAAAGATCTCTAGCGACTCGGTGCTCCAGAAGCAGAACGTCGCCTGCAGCACCATAAGCCCTGAGAACAGAGCGGCGCCCCCGCAGATCGCCGCGAGGCAGAGTGCTACCCGCGGCAGCGTCCAGGCGACCTCCAGCACGCCTGCGCCCCAGGCGAAGACGATGAGCCCCTGCGCCAGGCGTCCGATCCGGAGGAGTTGGATGTGGCTGCCGGCGACCTGAAGCGCGGTGCCTCGCGGGCGCAGCAGCAAGCGGTCAAAGGTGCCGCCGCGGATCATGATGGCGAACTCGTCAAAGCCGCGGGCGATCCCCTCTGCGAGGGCAAAGGAGATATTGACGATACCGTAAAGCACGGCGGCCTCGGCCAGGGTCCAGCCCGCCAGTGAACCAAAGCGGTCAAAGAGCGACCATGTGACGAGAAACTCCATGCCGGAGGTCAGCAGGGTGGCCAGCGTCATCATCAGGAAGGAGGCCCGGTACTGCATCTGGCTGCGCACCGAGACGCCGATATAGTGCTTGTAGAGCGACACCGTCTCTCGCAGGTTAGCCACCCTGCACCACCATGCGCGTCACGCCGCGCGCAAGGATGGCCCTGCCCAGCAAGACCAACAGGCCCGCCCATACCAGCTGATGCAGCATGGCGTAGGCCGCCTCCGGCCCGGCGAGGGTGCCGAGGTAGAGGCGGAAAGGCGTGTCCATGATGCCGCGGAACGGCAGCACGGCGAGAAGGGGCTGAGACCAATCGGGGAAAAGCAGGATCGGCACGTAAGAGCCCGAAAGGAACTGGGCCACCAGGCTCAGAAGACGGGCCAGCCCATCTCCCGTCGTCGTCCACAGCAGCGAGATCGCCATCAGGGTGGTGATGGCCGTGCTGAGCATGAGCGCGCAGAGGAAACCCAGCAGGAACAATCCCGCGGCGAACCAGGTGGCGGGCGGCTGCATCCCGAACAGGAGACCCGCCGCCAGCATCAGCGGCCCGGCGCGCAGGATGGTCGGCGCCACGCGGGCCGCCAGCTGGCGGCTGAACCAGTACCAGTACAGGTCAGCCGGGCGGGTGAGTTCGTACGCCACGCTGCCGTCGCGCACCATGGCCTGCATCTCGGCGTCGATGCGGAAGGGGAGCAGGAGCAGGAGCGCCTGCGTCAGCCACAGGTAGGTGATGGTGTCGGTCAAGGTCATCGGCTGATCGGCGCCGCCCGCCTGGAAGAACGCGGTAAAGATCGCGACGCGAATCCAGCCCCAAAAGAGCTGCGTGCCAAAGCCGGCGATGGCAGCCGCGCGGTATTGCAGCAGCATCCGGGTACAGGCGCTGACGATAGCCAGATAGGGTCTCATGCCGTCCGGTCCATATAGATCTGGGCTACGATCTCCTCGATCGGAGCGTTCTCCACGTACAGGTCGCGGATGGCGTAGCGCGAGGAGATATCCCCGATGAGCTGTGCGGCCGAGATGTGTTCCGGGTCGAAACTCAGCGTCAGGCGTGGCCCATCCCGGTGTAGCACTTGCGCGTCCGCTACGTCGATCCAGGTCGCCTCGTCGGCCAGGATGATGACCAGGCGGCGCTCGGTAGTCACCATCTGGCGCATGTGGTCCAGTGTACCATCCAGCAGGATGCGGCCCTCATTGATCAGAATCACCCGGGTGCAGAGGCTCTCGATGTCATCCATGTCGTGGGTTGTAAGGATGACCGTCAGGCCCTGCTGGCGGTTGAGGCGCTTGACCAGATCGCGCACGGCCAGCTTGGCCACCGCGTCCAGCCCGATGGTGGGCTCATCCAGAAAGAGGATCTGCGGGCGGTGGAGCAGTGCGGCCGCAATATCGCACCTCATGCGCTGTCCCAGGCTGAGCTGGCGGACAGGCGTGTCCAGCAGGCCGGTCAGGTTCATGATGTCGACCAGTTCATCGCGCGTGCGGCGGTACTGGGCTTGCGGTACCCGGTAGATCTCGCTCAAGAGGTCAAAAGACTCGATGACGGGCAGGTCCCACCAGAGCTGCGTGCGCTGGCCAAAGACCACGCCGATCTGCGCCACATGAGCGATGCGCTCCTGCCAGGGCACCCGGCCAAGGACGGTGGCCGTGCCGCTGGAGGGAACGAGGATGCCGGAGAGGATCTTGACGGTGGTCGACTTGCCGGCGCCGTTGGGGCCGATGTAGCCCACCAGTTCGCCCGGTTCGATGGAGAAGGAGACGCCCGCCAGGGCGTGCACCTCCCGCTGGCGGCGGTGCACCAGGCTGGTGAGCGCTCCCCAGGTCCCAGCTCGGCGCTCGGCGACGGTGTAGGTCTTGACCAGGTTCTCGACGGTGATTGCGGCCATGGCGTGCGTGCCACTCTTCAGGTGGGATTGTGCTCGGGAGACACCAGAGAATAGACGCAGCGCAGGGAGACGTCAACCCGCGCGGTCTCTTCTGATCTCCCGATAATCTGGCCAGGCTTTCCAACGTGAACAATTCTGAATATTGTGAATAAAATCACTTGACAAAGGCGAGAATTGCTGCTATACTGCGATCGGATTGAGGGTGAAGAAAACCCAGCGCGCGGCGATGTCGCCCCGGCAACGGCCAGGGCGATATGCATGTAGAGGAGATAGCGAGAGACGCGCCGGTATACACGCTCAAGGAAGAGGAGATCGAGATGAACACCATGGAAGTCGAGCAGAACCAAACGCTGATGAACATCGTTCAGACGACATACAGCGATTACCTGCGTGAGACGGCAACGCGGGACCATTTCCGGAACGCCGAGGTTTCCACTGTGAAGGGAAGCGTACGCGCTTCCCTGGATGCCCTGACCGATTCAGCGCGAGGACTGATTTGCCAGATCGCGCCCCTGCAGACGACGTCGGTGTGTGCTGTCCGCGCATAGGGTGAGGATAGCCTGTGGATAGCGAGTGTGAGGAGGGGAGAGAAATGGAAATCGTATCAGCAATCAATGCACGACTGGCCGAATATGAATACGACATATCCCAGATCAACAAGGCGAACCCGCTTCGCCTGAAGAGGGGCGAGCGAGATTCCGCGGCTGGCCGCGGACTGGCCAGGCTGGGTAAGTAGATAATAACTCTGGGCCCCGCGAGGCCTCGGTTTGATCCATAAATTGAAGGACTGGCGCTGCCCGATGGCAGAGCCGGTCCTTTTCGTTGTGCGTCTCGCGCCAGTATTCATGTTGACTGGCTCAACGCTCGATCTCGTGGTTGTCATTGACGTTTGGATTGTGCCGTGCTATGCTGCGGCAGGTTGTCTGGGGCAGTCATCACGTTCGATGGACTGGCTGCCAAGCAGGCGAGTGGAAACTAAGGAGGCGCAGAATGCTTGGATCCAGGATGCGCGTGCTCGTCACAGTCGTAGTCTGTGCACTGCTGCTGAGCCTCACGGCGGGATGTGTACGGTCCAAACCCGAGAGGGAGAGGGAACCGCTGCCGACCCTGCCATCGGTTGAGGCGGCGATTGTTGAGGCAGCGGAAGCGGCCGCCACCGGTGAAGGTGAGGCAGCCGCAGAAACTGCGGACGGCGAGCCTGCGGACGCAGAGGGTGCCGAGGGTCCGGTTGAAGAAGGCGGGGAGGCCGAAGGCGCAGCGACCAAAGAGGCTGTGCCGGACGCGTCTGCCGAGGCAACGGTTGAGCCGACGGTCGAGCCTACAGCGACGCCCGAGCCAACGCTGGAACCTACCGAGGTTCCTTACACCGGAGTACTGTACACGGTGATGCCCGGCGATACACTGGGCACGATTGCAGAGGCCCATGGCAGCACGGTGGCCGCTTTTATGGAGGCCAATGAGCTCAGCAGCATCACGCTCCGGGTGGGCCAGCAACTTCGCCTGCCTGCTGGCGTCGAGCCGCTGTGGGACACAGACGTGGAGAACACCGCGATCCATATCGTCAAGAGTGGCGAGACGCTGAATGATATCGCTGCCCGGTACCGGATGCCGGTCGGCCAGATCATGGCGCTGAACACCTGGCTGAAGGATCCGACGCTTCTCAAGCCCGGGCAGGAACTCACGGTTGTGGTACAGCCGCTCGATCCCAATGCTATTGTCCATGTTATTCAGGCGGGCGAGTCGCTGGCCAGCATCGCTCTTCAGTATGGCGTGAGTGTTGAGGAACTGGCGGACTATAACTATATCGTCGATCCCAATCGCATTTTCGTCGGTCAGCGGGTGATTATCCCGCAGTAGGCCCTGGGAAAGCGCGCTCCTCTCCGGCCCGGCATGACGGTATGCGGCACGGCCAGTGCTATCGGCATGGGCCGACCTCAACCGGGTGTCGGGCCATTGGCATCGGTGGGTGTTGCTGTCATCAAAAAGGCCCGCTGCGCGCAGCGGGCGATTCCGGGGCAACCTTTCTAGAAAGTGAGCTGAGATGTCGAACAAGACTCTGCTCATCATCATCGCAATTGCTCTGGCGTTGCTGTGTGCGTGCGCGCTCGCAGTCGGTACGGGGGCTCTGTTCTGGATTCAGCGGCAGACGGTCGATGTGAGTGGCGCCGTCGACACCGTGGATTCTCAGCTCACCGGCACGCCCCAGATCGACACGGAGTTGGATGAGGATTCGAGTGATGCCGCGAGTCCTGGGGACATCAAGGACACGGACGCTATCCCCGGCGTCGCTACGCCGGGTCTGGCCGCCGGCGGAACGCTCAGACTGGCAGGCGATCTGCCGCCGACGCTGGATCCGGCCATGGTGCAGGACAACACCTCTGCGCTGTATGTGGTGCATCTCTATTCCGGCCTGGTGAGGCTGAACCAGGACCTTGAGATCGTGCCAGACCTGGCCACTGGCTGGGACATGGAGGATCAGGGCAGGACCTATGTCTTTCACCTCAATCCCGAGGCAACCTTTGCTGATGGTACGCCCATTACTGCGGAGGATGTTGTTCGCTCCTGGGAGCGCGCCTGCAGTCCCGAGCTGGCCTCACCTGTGGCGTCCAACTATCTGGGCGACATTGTCGGGGTCGAGGCTTTTGCCATGGGCCAGGCGACAGACATCGAGGGTCTGGATGTTCGCGATCCCCACACGCTTGCCGTCACGATCGATGCGCCCAAGGCATACTTTCTCGCCAAGTTGACCTATCCCGCTGCGCTGCTTGTGGATGTGGCCGATATCGGCCGGCAGGGCGAGCGCTGGATGCTGAACCCCAATGGCAGCGGCCCCTTTGTCCTCGATACGCTCACCCAAGATCTGATCGTGCTCGAGCGCAACCCCCAGTACTATGGTGAGGGCCCCTTGGTGGACCGGGTCGAGTTCGTCGTCAATAGCGGGTTACCGATCACGATGTATGAGAATGATCAGCTTGATATCGTCAGCGTGTGGGCAGATGAACTGGATCGTGTAATGGATCCATACAACCCACTCAGCGAGCAGTTGCATGTGGCGCCAGAGCTGAGCACCGAGTATCTCGCGATGGATGTCACCAGGCCTCCCTTTGACGATGTGGCTGTGCGGCAGGCCGTGCTCAAGGCGATCGATCGGGAAAAGTTGGCGAGGCTGGTTTTGAACAACAGCGCCGTTCCGGGCCGAGGGATTCTTCCGCCGGGGCTCGTGACCACGGATCCGGATCCGGCCTCAGAGGTCATGGCATATGATCCCGTTGAGGCTCGCCGGCTCCTGGAGGGCTCGCGCTATGCTGCTCCGGGGGTTATGCCCGCGATCGTTCTGTCCATCAGCGGGACCAGCGGGTACATGCCACCGATCATAGAGGCTGTGGTGGCCATGCTGGAGGAGAACCTGGGCCTGGTGGTGACGGTGGAACAGGTTGACTGGCCCGACTTTTTGCAGGATCTGAATGAGCGGCGCTATGCCTTTTACTCCAGCGGATGGATCGCTGACTATCCCGATCCGCAGAACTTTCTCGATCTGCTCTTCTATAGCCAGAGCCCACAGAACCACACGGGCTATGTCAATGCCGAGGTTGACGCTTTGCTGGAGCAGGCGAGGATAGAGCAGGATGAAGATCGGCGCGCGGCCTTGTATGAACAAGCGGAGCTTGTGATCCTGCGGGAGGCGCCGTGGGTCCCGCTGACGCACGGCGTGGCGTACACCCTGGTCAAGCCATGGGTCCAGGGCTATAGCTCCGGTGCTGGCCTCTATCCGTGGCTGAAGGACGTCTATCTGAGCGACTGAGCCTATCCTCGCCTGTATGCAGTTCGCTCACGGTAAGAACGCCCGCGGTCCAGGGCTAGGCCGTATGTCGTGCAGCGCTGCGGGTCAGCATGATAACGAGTGCCACGATCCCCGCGGCTGTTGCCAGACCGGCGATACCCACGCTCACCAGGAGCGCGGTGCGTCGCGACGTCTCCTGGCGCACGACTATGCCGGACCGCCGGTGCTCGGCCAGGAGCTCCAGATTGGATGCCAGCGACTCGCGAAAGCCCCGGGGCATGGACACTGGTGGCAACGCGGCTGAAAGACCTCCCTCGACTTGCTCGTACGCCTGGTCAGGCAACGGGAGGAGGCCGTGAATCTGTAGCGACCTGCGAACCCTGGTCCAAAGGCGCGACAGGGTATCTGAAACCTGTTGCAATTGGCTAGAGGTCGACATCGATCTGAATACCCTTCTTTTCTAGCTCGCGACGCAGCTGCAGCAATGTGCGATGATACAGTGACTTGATAGCGCCCTCGCTTCGCCCGAGAACCTGACCGATCTCTGCATTCGACAGGCCCTCATTGAACTTGAGCATCAAGAGCTCGCGCCGCACCGGGTCCAGCGTCATGACTGCCTCGGAGAGAAAACGTCTCCCGTCCTGCTCCTGGGCAACCCGCTCGGGATGCTCATCGGGCCGGCTGCTGATCACCATATCCTCCAGGGAGATCACTGGCCGGCGGCTGCGGTCGCGGTGCCAGTTGGCGATCAGGTTGTGGGCGATCCGGTAGAGCCACGCCGAGAAGGGATAGCCCTTATCGACGTAGGTGTCCAGGTGAGCCATGGCCCGGAAAAAGACCCGCGCTGTCAGGTCCTCGGCGTCGTGAACATTGCCAACGCGATGGTAGACATAACTGTAAATGCGGTCCACATAGTGCTCATAGAGGGCACCAAAGGCGCGAGGGTCTCGCTGCGCAGCCTCAATCTCTGCCTGCTCGTCCCAGTCGGTCATCGTTCCCTCGGTATCACTATTCATAACACCCTGGCGAGTGTCTAGTTTCGAATGCTTACATAGTCTAGCGCGACGCCAGCCTGTGGTCAAAGGACCAGCCTCCGCAAATGGAGGGTGAGACAGGCTTTCGGACCCGGCACCGCTCGTGATATAATCGGTACAGTATCCTGGCCGCTGTATTGCGAGACGTACCGGAGCGACCCATGCATCTGTTCCGCCGCCCGCGTTTTGCCAGTCTACGGGCGCAACTCATGCTTTCGATGGCCGTGCCCATCATTGTCCTGCTGATCGCCCTGGCATTGGTGGGCTTCTTTGGCGTGACGCAGCTTATTCAAACGCTGGTTGAGCAGCGCGATGCGGAACTGACCAAACTGGCCGCCCGTCAAGGCGCGTCCTACTGGGCGGATTCTGTTCTCTTGCTGACACAGGTGGCGTCTACCGATCAAGTGCGAACCGGAGATGCTGAGCAGATCCGAGAAATGCTTGCGCAGAACACGCCGCTTCAGCAGCGCTTTGATCAGATCAGCGTCACCGGGGCGGACGGTGTTGTGATGGCTACCTACGGCGGCCAGGTGGGGGAGTCTTATGGGCCGTACGGCTTTGTCGATCGTGCCCGTCAGGTGCGCCGTCCCGTACGCTCGCCTGTGATTACGAATGAACGGGGGCAGTCACTGGTGGTCGTAGCGATACCTTACTATGGCGTCAACCGCCAGTTCGCAGGGTGCGTCCTCGGTGTCTGGCAGCTGGAGGGCGGGCATGCCCTTGGCACGGCGCTGGAGAACGTGCGCGTGGGCGCGACCGGTTACTCGTACCTTGTGGATGATGTGGGCACGGTGCTTTACCATCCGGAGGCGGATATGGTGAGCGCAAACGCCAGCCACCATCCCGCCGTGGCAGCGCTGCTGGCGGGAGAGGAAGGTGCCCGCACGGTCTCTGACAGGGGCCAGCGCGCGGTGGTGGGCTATGCCGCGGTGCCCTTTGACGAGCTTTCCAGCTCGTTGTTTGCCGATGAGACCTGGGCCGGGTGGGGGATGCTCATCACAGAGCTCTGGGAGGACATCGTCGCGCCACTTCAGGTCTCGATCTACCTCATCGCGGGGCTGCTGGTGGCGACCGTTGCCTTGCCATTGAGTGTTCTCGCCATCGGCAGCCAGCGCGTCGCGGCGCCACTCCAGAGTCTGGTGGCGGAGGTCGGACGCGTGGCGGAAGGTGACTTTGACACGCAGGTGTCACTGGCGGATGCGCCGGCGGAGGTGCGCAACCTGGAGCTGGCCTTTAACAAAATGGTGGCCGAACTGCAGCGGTATCGAGCCGATATTCAGCGCTATGTCGTCTCGATCCTTACCAGCCAGGAGGAGGAGCGCAAGCGTATCGCCCGCGAGCTACACGATGAGACGGCCCAGGATCTGATTATCTTGGGCCGGAGGATCGAGGATGCGCAAGAGGCTGCCAGTGACGAGTCGCTGAAGGCGCAGCTTGAAGGTCTGCGCGACATGGTGGACGACACGTTGAGGGGAGTCCGGAGGTTCACCAGCGATCTGCGGCCGCCGCTCCTCGAGGAGCTCGGGCTGCCCCGCGCTTTGGAGATTCTGGCCAACCGCGCCGCGCGCGAAGAACAGTTCGATGTGACCGTCCAGGTGGAGGGCAAGCCGCGGCCTGTGCTGCCCGAGCTCGAGACTGGCCTCTACCGTCTCGCTCAGGAGAGCCTCAGCAATGTGCGGCGCCACGCGGAGGCCAGCCACGTCTCCGTCCGGCTCATCTACGCTGACGACCATCTGGAGCTGCTGGTGCAGGATGACGGCATCGGCTTTCAAGTGCCCGATGATCCCGGCAAAATGCTCGCGACGGGCCGCCTCGGGCTGATTGGCATTCACGAACGCGCGCGGTTGTTTGGCGGGCGTGCCACGATCCGGTCGACGCCGCAGCAGGGAACCACGGTGCACGTTGTCATCCCATTGAGCACGATATTGTTGACGGAGACGTAAACCTGCTGCTGATCGGATGCTTATCTGCGTGAAAATACCTAGTCAAAAATGGTAAGATCAGCGGATGTGCATCCCGTGTGGGGCAGGTATAGTGAGGGTGGAGTGAGGAAGAAAACCTCACTTGATTTGCTAAAATCCCGTCGAGGCGGGTGCAGCACTTCTTCTCCTCCTTGGTAAGACGAACTCTATCCATCGCAGTGGGCGGCGACAGGATAGAGTTCGTCGTTTTCTGTACTTCCCATAACGTCCTCGCGCGATCCACCCTTCCTGGCCTGCCGCTGCCGGCCGTATGGACAAGCCCGTCCCGTCAACCCTTCTGGTAATTGTCGCTCAGGTTGGGTATTATTAGGTAACACTATTCTGGCCGGTACCAACTGAGGGCGGGGTCATGAAGCCTATTCGTATACTGCTTGCTGATGATCATGTCGTGGTCCGCGAGGGGACGCGCCGCATTCTGGAGCGCGAGCCGGACCTGGTTGTAGTGGCAGAGGCGGGTGACGGGCAGGAGGCGATCGCGCTTGCCGACCAGCACCGGCCCGATGTGGCGGTCGTGGATGTCAGCATGCCGGTGATGAGCGGCATAGAGGCCACACGAGGGATCAAAGAGCGTGCTCCCCGGACCGCTGTGCTCGTGTTTACAGCCTATGACTATGACGAATATGTATTTGCCATCCTCGAGGCTGGAGCGGCCGGGTACCTGCTGAAAGACTCGCGCGGGAGTGAACTGGTGAGCGCGGTACGGCGCGTGTACGCGGGTGAAAGCGTGCTCCATCCCGCGATCGCGAAAAAGGTGCTGGACCGCGTGGCGCACGGCATGGGCTCGGCGCATCAGGCCGATTCCGAGACGCTCACCGATCGTGAGCTGGAGGTACTCGGGCTGGCTGCCGAGGGCCTGAGCAATCGCGATATTGCGGAGAGGCTCTATGTGAGCCCTCGCACGATCCAGTCGCACATGGCCAACATCTTTGGCAAGCTACAGGTGGGCTCGCGTACAGAGGCGGTCATAGTCGGTTTGAGGCGGGGTTGGATTCGCCTCGATGACGAGATAGGTCCCTGATTCAAGGAGTTTCGGGGCACGGCGTCGTGTCCGATGTGCGCGGGTCCCGGTGCCCGCGCCGCTCGCAGCGGTGAGGGTGATGAGAATTCTGGCCATCAGTGACGTGGTTGTCCCTCAGCTGTACACAGAGCATGTGCCTGAGCGGTTTCGCCAGGTGGATCTCGTGCTGAGTTGTGGCGACCTCCCCTATGACTATGTGGAATACGTTGTCACACTGCTGGGCAAGCCAACGTTCTATGTGCACGGCAACCACGCGGCCAGCGGCGATGGGATCTACTGTGACGATGGCACATTCAAGGCGGGCCCTCAGGGTTGTCGTGACCTGCACCGACGTATCGTGAATTTTCGCGGGCTGCGCATCGGCGGGTTGGATGGATGTGTGCGCTACAATGAGGGTCCCTACCAGTATACACAGAGCCAGATGCGGCGCATGGCGCTCGGCATGTATCCCCGCATGGCGCTGAACCAGTATCGCTACGGGCGAGGGTTAGATATTCTTGTGACCCACGCCTCGCCCTGGGGCATACACGATCAGCCAGACCCTGCGCATCAGGGTTTTCAAGCGTTTCTGCCGCTGATGGAGCGTTTCCGCCCGCGATATCTCTTGCACGGGCACATCCATCTCTATCGCGGTGAGACGCAACGGACGCAGTATCACGATACCACGGTGATCAATGTGTACGGGTTTCAGTTCATCGATATTGACGTGCCGGAAGAGGCAGGGTCAGCCGACCACCGTCACATTGGAGGTTCATGAGCGTACACAGTGACCTGTTGCCCGCTGTCAGGGCTAAAGGTGATCGCGTAATCGGGTTTTTGCAGCGGCTCGTACAGGTGCCGAGTCGGACCGGCAACGAGGAGCAAGTAGCTGCGCTTGTGGCGCGTGAGCTCCGGACCCTGGGCATTGACTGCAGGGTTGATGGCTGCGGCAACATCATCGGGCAGGTCTCGGGCGGTGCCGGGCGGTCGGTGATGCTGCACGCCCATCTGGATGTTGTTGATCCTGGCGATGCCCATCGCTGGAAATACCCGCCCTTTTCCGGAGAGGTGGTCGATGGGCACGTCTGGGGCCGCGGCTCGGTGGACGACAAGGGCTGCGTCGCCGCGCAGGTGTACGCGCTCGGATTGATGCGCGAGCTGGGGTTGACTCCCCCGGGGGATGTGCTTGTGGCTGCCGTTGTCGGCGAGGAGATCGGCGGGTTGGGCACGCGGCATCTGGCGGCCGAGGCGCCGCCCGAGCTGGCGATCATCGGGGAGCCGTCGAACAACACGCTGCGCCGGGGGCACCGGGGGCGCTTTGAGTTCGTCGTCACGTTTCGCGGGCGTTCGGCTCACGCCAGCACGCCGCAACTGGGAAGCAATCCCTCATTTGCACTGAGTCGGTTCTTGCTGGCCCTCCGCGAGGCCCCCATGGCACGCGACAGTGACTTTGGTGATACCACAGCGGTTCCCACACTCCTCTATGTGGACCAGACCAGCAGCAATGTGATCCCCGCAGCGACATCGGTGCACCTGGATTGGCGCAATGCCCCCGGCGAGACGCTGGCGCAGGCGCGCGCCGTGGTGGAGCGCATCGCAGAGGCCAGTCTGGAGCCCGGCGTCAGCGTCGAGGTCAGCGTGGCCACGCGACTGGTCAGTTCCTATACGGGCATTTCTGAGACCATCGAGCACGCGGTCACGCCGTTCTGGATCAGCGCGGGCGACACGCGTCTCTTGGCGGCGCAGCAGGCTCTCAGCACCGCGTTGGGGCGCCACGTGCCCGTGGATGTCTGGCCATTCTTTACCGACGGGGGCTTTTTACACGCGGCGGGCGTGCCCTGCATCGGCTTTGGCCCGGGAGATCCGGCCATGGCCCATGTCCTCGATGAGCGCATGCCCGTGGAACAACTGCTCGAGGCGACCGCGGGGTACATGGCGCTCGCACTGACGCTGGGAGATCCGGCACACTGGCCGGTACCAGACGGGCGCTGAGGCGAGACGCGCTCACTTGTATCAGGAGAATGCAGCGCTATCCACCAGGAGGCGCCAATGAATCCGCAGGCTGCTGCTGACGATCGCGTTTCTCCCTTTTCCGCGCACGTTCTAGTGATGTTCTTCCTGTTGATGCTGGCCACATTCGGGGTTGGAGCCGGTAGCCTGTTCGCCTGATCGCATAGCGCGTATTACCGATCACCAAGGGGTGCCTCTCGTCGTAGTTGCAGCTGTTTTCCCTTTACGCGGAGATCGGAGATTGCCACGGCCAAGTCATGCTGGCCTGGCAGGCATTTGCGCAAGAGCGCCAGGTCTCGGCAGAGTCGCATCGATGGCTACCTTGCCGAAGAACGGCCCACCACTGTAATAGGGATCGAGGCTGATCCGTCGCGGGCGCGTGGGCTGGTCTGGGAGGTTGGCCCGCGGTATACTCCTGGCGTATCACTTTACATCTGGAGGCGTATGATGGGTGCGTTCAATGGACTGAACATGAGCCTTGGCAACCTGGCGAGGCTATCATCTGCAGAGAGCCGCAGCATCAGCCCGGAGAATTTCACAGGCGCGCGCTCTGGCGGCGGGATGGCCGTGGAGGGCACGGGGGCGGAATCCGCCCGCGATCTGGGACAGGGCTGGAAGGTGTCGCCCTCGGTGCGCATCGCCCCGGGGGAGACCTTTGAGTTGGCCGATGTCGCTGGCCCCGGCGCCATACAGCAGATCTGGATGACGCCCACCGGCAACTGGCGCTTTGGCATCTTGCGCATCTACTGGGATGGCCAGGAGCAGCCCTCCGTCGAGTGCCCTGTCGGGGATTTCTTCGCCTGTGGCTGGGGCAGATACGCACCGCTAACCTCGCTCGCCGTGTGCGTCAATCCCGGGAGCGCCTTTAACTGCTACTGGGAGATGCCATTCCGCAAGCACTGCCGCATGACCTTTACGAACATCGCTACCGACCCGATGGTACTCTACTACCAGATCAACTATACCCTGACCGAGGTGCCGGAGGACACGGCCTATTTCCACGCCCAGTTCCGCCGTGTGAACCCGCTCCCTTACAAGGCGGTCTATACCATCCTGGATGGCGTGCAGGGCCAGGGGCAGTATGTGGGCACGTATATGGCGTGGGGCGTCAACAACCGGGGCTGGTGGGGCGAGGGCGAGATCAAGTTCTACCTGGATGGCGAGACCTGGCCCACCATCTGCGGCACGGGCACCGAGGACTATTTCTGCGGGTCGTACAACTTTGAGAACCAGGTGACGCACCAGTACGAGGCTTTCAGCACGCCCTATTCGGGTTTATCGCAGATCATCCGCCCCGATGGTGTGTATGACTCGCAGACCCGGTTCGGAATGTACCGCTGGCACATCATGGATCCGATCCGTTTCCGCGAGGGGCTCAAGGTGACGATCCAGGCGCTGGGCTGGCGCAGTGGCCATCGCTACCTGCCGCTACAGGACGATATCGCTTCGGTGGCCTACTGGTACCAGACATTGCCCACCGCACCTTTCCCGACGCTGCCCGACAAAGACTATCTCGAGATCATCTGAAGCCTGCATCTCGGATGACCCGCCGCAGGCGGGTGATACGTCGTTATAGGAGAGTGCACGATGGATGAGCCGGTAGTGGTCTTTGCCTCCCATGGACCGCTGGAGGCGGAGGTTGCCAAGAGCAAACTGAGCGGTGAAGGCATCCTGGCCGTGCTTCGGTTCGAGGCCCTCGGCCGTGTGCTGGGCCTGACTGTCGACGGCCTGGGCCTGGTGGAGGTTCTGGTGGCGCCCGCGGACGCGGAGCGTGCCCGGGCGCTTCTGGAAGAGTGCTCGGACGACGAGAGCGCAGAGGACGCGGCCTTCTGGGACGAGGAAGATGCCGCGTTCCCGGATGAGGACGAGGATGAGCGGGGGGAGCCCAAAGGATGAGCAGACGATCTCTGGGGCCACGCACACTGCTGTATCCCACACCGGTGCTGCTGGTGGGGACTTACGACGCGGATGGGCAACCCAACATCATGACGGCCGCCTGGGGCGGCATCTGCTGCTCGCGGCCGCCCTGCATCTATGTGTCGCTGCGCGCCGCGACCTACACCCACGGCGCGATCATGGCTGGCGGCTGCTACACCGTCAGTATCCCCTCAGAGGCGTTGATCCGGCAGGCCGACTATGCCGGGATGGTCTCCGGCCGTGAGGGCAACAAGTTCGACGCCCTGGGCCTGACGGCCGCGCCAGCTGAGCACGTTCATGCGCCCTATGTGGCCGAGTGCCCTGTGGTGGTCGAGTGCCGGGTCGTGAACACTGTCGAGCTGGGTTCGCACACGCTCTTTGTGGGCGAGGTACTCGATGCGCACGTGGATGAGAGCGCGCTGGGAGAGGACGGCGTCCCGGACATGGGGCGGATTAGGCCGGCGCTGTTCGACCCCGCTGGCCGCAAATACTATGGCGTGGGCGCCAAGTTGGGCCAGGCCTTTTCGATAGGCAAGCACCAATAGGTGCGCTGGGCTGGCTGTGCAAGAGAATTGTACCAGGAGTATGCACATGGCAGTTGACAATTTCGTCCGGGGCATGATGGCGGTTCTCATGACGCCGTTCACCGATGGTGAGGAGATCGACGAGCCGGCGCTGCGGCAGTTGATCGAGCGCGTGCTGGCCGGCGGCGTGCACGCGGTGGTCGCCCTGGGCACCGCGGGGGAGTTCGCCACAGTCACCGACGATGACAAGCGGCGGGTGCTCTCGATCACGGTGGATCAGGTGGCGGGACGCGTGCCGGTGATCGCGGGTACCGGCGAGCCTGGGACGCGGCGGGCAGTGGCGCGCACGCAGGAGGCGGCAGAGCTGGGCGCAGACGCGGCGCTGGTAGTGCCGCCCTACTACTATCCCTGCAATCAGGCGGCAGTGCTGGTGCACTATCGCGCACTGGCGGCCGATGGCGGCCTGCCGATTATCCTCTACAATATCCCGCAGTTCACCAAGGTGCCCATCGCCGTGGAGACCGCTGCCGAACTGGCGGCCGTACCCGGGATCGCCGGCATCAAGGACTCGAGCGGAGACCAGATCAACACGCAGAATATCATCGACGCCGCGGGTGGTGAGGGCTTTCGGGTGATCACCGGCAGTGACCATCTGGTGTTCGCGGCATTGGCCTATGGCGGCGATGGCTGTATCGGCACGGGGATGAACGTGGCCCCACAGTGGTTCGTGGGCCTGTGGGACGCCGCCGCAGAGGGACGCTGGGCAGAGGCGCTGGCCTACCAGAAAAGGATCAGCGATATGCAGCGTAGTATCGGCTACGGAGACTTTCCCGCAGGGATCAAGGCCTGCCTGAATCTGCTGGGTATCGGCACGCCGCGCGTGGCCGCCCCGAGGCGCTCGGTCACGGATGAGGAGCGCGCGTCGATCGCGGCTGCTCTGCGTAGACTGGGCCTGCTGTCCTGATCTGTCGATCCACAAGAGGTGGCTATCTGGCGATGGTCCAGATGCCTTCCTCTGTCGCTGCGGGCATCCCGCACGCGTGGCGTTCAGGCACTCTCGCGCGGAGACCCGCCTCGACCAGGTAGCGGGCTGCGCGGTGCATAGGGGCCGGGGATGTACTCCACCGAGGGGCGCCGCTGAGCCGCCTGCGGATAGAGGACCATCAGGTCATAGACCTGTTGCGGCACGTCGGTGGTCACCGGCAGGCCGAGCTCCCGGGCTTCGTCCACTGAGATGGGATAGTCATGCGTCCACTGGCCCGACGAGAGTGCCTCAGCGATCTCGCTGGCACGCTGCTCGTCCTGGTGCGAGGAGAGGATGCGCGCGGCGGTGCTGGCCACCTGTCGCATCGCCTTGCGGGCCATGTCCGCCAGCACCAGAGTGTCGTCATCGATCTCGTTGATATCCTTTTGCTCCAGAACGGTGAGGATCGAGGCGGCCGGTCGCTCGCCGATCTGCGGGTCGATGGGACCCAGGACGGCGTTGGGGTCCATGACGATCTCATCGGCTGCCAGGGCCAGCAGCGTCCCGCCCGACATGGCGTAATGCGGCACGATGACTCGCACGGGCGCGCGACGGCGGCAGAGGGCATAGGCGATCTGCTCCGAGGCCAGGACCAGGCCGCCTGGCGTGTGCAGGATGAGATCGATCGGCACATCCTCGGGCGTGAGCTTGATCGCGCGCAGGATCTCTTCCGAGTCCTGGATGTCGATGTAGCGGGCGACAGGAAACCCCAGAAAACTGAAAGTCTCCTGCCGGTGGATCAGGGCGATCACCCGTGAGCCGCGCTGCCGCTCGATGTCGTGCAAGAGATGCTGTCGCGCTGCCTCGATCATCTTCTGCCGTAACGCCGGCTGGATGGAGGTCATCAGAATAAAGAGAAAGAATAGCGTTGACCAGTCCATGACTATCACCTCATGTCAGTGCTGATTACCAGGGCCGATATTCATCGGGATGCCAGGTGGCGTAAGTACGGCTGGGGGGGAGGAGCTTGATGAGCACCATACCAACAACGAACCCTCCCACATGTGCCCACCACGCCACATCGCCTGTAGCCAGCTGCGCTGCCTCCGTTCCCAGGGTCTGCAGGCCGCTCAGGAGCTGCAGCACGAACCATCCAATCAAGTAGATCACAGCCGGGATCTGCACGAACCAGACAAAGGTCAGGGGCACAAAGGTAATGACCCGGGCGCGCGGGAAGGACAGAAAATAGGCGCCCATAACCCCGGCGATGGCGCCGCTGGCGCCCACTACCGGCAGCGGGGACGACTGGTTGAGGTAGACGTGCAGGAGCGTGGCACCCACGCCGCTAACCAGATACAGCAGCAGATAGCGCATGGGGCCCAGGCGGTCTTCGACATTGTCGCCAAAGATATAGAGCGCCCACATATTGCTGAGCACGTGGAGCCAGCCGCCGTGCAGGAACATGCTCGTGAAGAGCGTCCAAAGCTGTGACGGCCCCTTCTCGGCCAGGAATCTCGCGGGGATCACGCCGTGAGCGGCTAGATAGGCGTCCCGGGCGGATGGGCTCAAGCCTTGCACATAGACGGCCAGCATGACGTTCACCACGATGATCGTCAGGTTCATGAGCGGGAGGCGGCGGGCCCGGATGGTATCCTGCAGTGGTATCATGATGGGCTCCTTGCCTGGCGCCTGGGCGCGGTTATACGCCTCGCGACAGCCGTGCGGTTGACATGCTTTGCCGGTACGCTATGCTTTCTCACGGCTATATTGCCCAGCAAAGAGGTATGTATGCGCATCTGTGTCTATTGTTCTTCAAGTGATGCCGTCGACAGCGTCTATGTAGAGGCGGCCCATGCTCTGGGGCATGAAATCGCGACTCGCGGCCATGAGTTGGTTTATGGCGGTGCCAGTGTGGGTCTGATGGGAGATGTGGCGCGCGCCGCGACTGCTGCAGGAGGCCGTGTACTTGGCATCATCCCGCAGCGGTTCGTGCAGCGCAACCTTGCCTATCAGGACGCCACCGACATCATTGTAACTGAGACGATGGCGCAGCGCAAGGCCCGCATGATCGAGGTCGCCGAGGCCTTTGTCGCGCTTCCCGGCGGGTTCGGTACATTGGAGGAGGTGAGCGAGGTCCTCACGCTGATGCAGCTGGGCGATCTGAACCGTGCGCTGGTGCTCATGAACACAGAAGGTTTCTACGAGGATCTGCTCGCCCTCTTTGAGCGGTTCTTTGCAGGTTCTTTTGCCCGGCAGGAGTACCGCAGGTTGTATCATGTTGCCAGCGATGCCTGCGATGCGCTGGACCATATCGAGCACTACCACCCGTTTGAAGTGCCGGACAAGTGGTTCTAGCCTCCAGCTGCACATCTGCTTCTCTCTGGGGCTTGCGGTTTCCGCGGTAGCGTCTAGTATAGCGTCGTGTGCCTAAACTTTCGGACAGGAAAGGAGCTCTATGTCGGGTTCACCCACCAAGGTCGGTGTCATCGGATGTGGCACGATCAGCGGCATCTATCTTGAGAACAGCAAGAAATTCGATGCCTTTGACATCGTGCGCGTGGCGGACACACGCGTCGAAGCCGCACAGGCGCGGGCGGCTGAGTACGATATCCCTCGTTTCGGCAGTGTCGATGATCTGCTGGCCGATCCCGAAGTCGAGATCGTCATCAATCTCACGCCGCACCGGGCGCACGGCATGGTCGGCATGCAGGTGCTCGATGCGGGCAAGAGCGTCTATAATGAAAAGCCTCTGGCGGTCTACCGTCATGAGGCGAACCAGTTGCTGGCCAGGGCAGCCAGCAGTGGGCTGCGCGTGGGCGGCGCGCCGGACACGTTCTTTGGCGGCGCCTGGCAGATGGCCCGTAAGCTGATCGATAACGGCGTGATCGGCGAACCGGTCGGCGCTTTCGCCAACCTGCACGCCTTCGCGGCACCTCGCCCGCCCGCTGTGCGGCCCGACGGCTACACAAGCTTTTACATGACGGACTTTTTCGAGTACGGCGGTGGCTGGGCCTTTGACCGGGGTCCGTACTATCTGCATGCGCTCATCAACCTGCTCGGTCCCGTCAAGCGGGTCACCGGGTCGACCCGCATCACCTGGCCGGAGCGCGAGCGTGGCGGCGAGATGCGCAAGGTCAATGCCCCCAGTCACGTTGCGGGCCTGCTCGACTTTGCTAACGGGGCCGTGTGCCAGTTCCTGATGACCGCCGACGTCTGGCAGACGGACCTGCCGCACATCGAGATCTATGGCGCAGAGGGCTCGTTGCGCTGCATCGACCCGAATAACTTTATGGGCACCCTTTACCTGCGTCGGGCCAACAGCAAGGAGTGGGAGCCGATCGAGTCGACCTTTAGCTACAACCAGAACAGCCGTGGCGTGGGCGTGGCCGATATGGCCCAGGCCATCAAGAGCAAGCGGCCGCATCGTGCCAGCGGCGAGATGGCCGCGCACGTGGTGGACATTATCAATGCCATCCACGAGGCTTCAGCTGAGGGCAGGCACATTGAGCTGACCACCACCTGCCGGCGGCCCAAGGCGCTGCCCGAGGGCCTGCCGGACTGGAAGATCGACGAGTAGGCATCCAGACTTGTGCGGGCGCCCGTCTCGGCCGCCCGCACTCACCATCACACGGAGGGCGACATGATTAAACTGGGCACCTATGAGAGCTGGTTCGACGGAGAGCCGATCGTCCCCGGCGATACTTTTCCCGAGGTGTTAAGGAACCTCAGTGCCTATGGCTTCCAGGGCATCCAGATCGGTGCCAGGTATCGCGATCTGGGCTGGGATGAGATCGGCCGTATGTGCAAGGAGCATGGTATTCGTCTATGCATCGCGGGCGGCGGCGGCAACCTGCTGGCCAAAGATCCCGACGTACGTCGTCAGGGGGTGGCCGCGACGAAGGACGGCCTGCGGCTGGCGGGCCGCCTGGGCGCGATCGGGTCGATCTGCGTGCCGATTCGCCGTCCGGAGATGGATCCTCCCGAGCCACCCAAGACGCTCTATGAGCTGCAGGAGGAGATCCTGATCGAAGAGTTGGCCGAGATCGCGCCAGTGGCCGAGGATGCGGGTGTATACCTGATCATCGAGCCCCTGAACCGCTACGAGTCGCAGTTCATCCAGCGGCTGGGCCAGGCGCACAAGATCTGCGCCGCAGTGGGCAGCCCGAATATCCGATTCATGGCGGACTTTTTCCACATGAACATCGAAGAGGTGGACCTGGGCAAGGCCATCGAAGCGACCAGCGACTATCTGGGGTATGTGCATCTGGCGGACAGCAACCGCTTTGAGCCTGGTGCCGGGCACCTGGATTTCAAGCCGGGTCTGGCTGCGCTCAAGCGCAGCGGCTATGACGGCTTTATGACCTTTGAGTGCAAGATTCTGGGCGCCGACAAGGGCAAGGCGCTGACTGACTCGGCCGCCCTGATCCGCAAGCTCTGGGACGAGGTCTAGACCTGTCCACTAGCTAGACGCGAGCCGGCAGTTGCTCTTCAACCGCCGGCTCGTTGCCAGTCTCTGTCCTGCGAGTTGTGCCTACGCCACCCGCAGCACCACCACGGCATGCGCCGGCATGCGCATCTTGAGGCCCGGGGCGGTCAGATGCGCCCCCTCGAAGGCGGTTGGCCTGACGACCTCTGGGGCGTCAAAAGTGTTGTGTGCCTGCAGCGTGCCGGCGGTCAGAATCTGGCCCTTGACGCTGCTCGCGGCGACGCCACCGAGGTCGATCTCCATATCGATATCGTGCTCGTGGTCCAGGTTGCAGATCGATATGGTCATGACACCGTCGGCATCGCGCGACGCCGAGGTGTGCAGTGCGGCGACTTGCTCACCGCCCATGGCATAGTCCGGACCGCTCAGCTCGCTGGGCAGGTACGTGGCACCCTGGTGTGCCTGGTACATGTGGAACACGTGGTAGGTGGGCGTTAGCACCATGCGCTCGCCCTCGGTGAGTACCATCGCCTGTAGCACATTCACGGTCTGGGCGATGTTGGCCATGCGCACGCGGTCGCTGTGGGCATGGAAGATGTTAAGGTTGATACCCGCCGCCAGCGCGTCGCGCAGCGTGTTCTGCTGGTACAGGAACCCCGGGTTGGTGCCGGGTTCGACCTGGTACCAGGTGCCCCACTCGTCCACGATCAGCGCCACGCGCTTGTCCGGGTCGTAGCGGTCCATGATCTCGCCGTGCTTGCGCAGCAGTTCCTCCATGAACAGCGTGCGGCTGAGCACCTCGAACCACGACTCGTGGTCGAATTCGGTGGCAGAGCCCTTTTCGCGCCAGGAAGGTCCGGGGGCCGTGTAATAGTGCAGGCTCAAGCCGTGCATACGGTTGCCCGCCATCTCCATCAGCACCTCGGTCCAGCGATAGTCATCCTTGTTGGCGCCGCAGGCGATTTTGAACAGGGTGTTGCCCGAGAGGTTGCGCAGATAGGTCTGATAGCGCCGGTACTCATCAGCATAGTACTCGGGGCGCATGTTGCCGCCGCAGCCCCAGTTTTCGTTGCCCACGCCCCAGTACTTGACTCTCCACGGCTCCTCTCTGCCGTTGGCCCGCCGCAGGTCACTCATCGGCGACTTGCCGCTGGAGGTCAGATACTCGACCCACTGCTGCATCTCGCGCACCGTGCCGCTGCCCACGTTGCCGCAGATATACGGCTCGCATCCCAGTTGATCGCAGAGGTCGAGGAACTCGTGGGTGCCAAAGGAATTGTCCTCCGTCACGCCGCCCCAGTGGGTGTTGAGCATCACGGGGCGCTGCTCGCGCGGCCCGATGCCATCCTGCCAGTGGTACTCGTCGGCAAAGCAGCCGCCGGGCCAGCGCAGCACCGGGATGCGAATGGCGCGCAGCGCCTCGACGATATCGGTGCGAATGCCGCGCACGTTGGGAATGTCCGAGTCCGGGCCCACCCAGAATCCGCCATAGATGCAGCGTCCCAGGTGTTCCGCAAAGTGGCCGTAGATGTTCGGGTCGATTGTCGCGCCAGGCTGGTCGGTCCGTATCTTGAGCGTCGCCGTCATGGTATGTTCCTTTCATCTGTAGGAGAGATCGCGTATGCTCGGGACCATTATGGCCCAAGGGCCTGTCGGCCCGCAAGTGCGGCACGTATCGTCGTCGACAGAAGGACCGGGCGCGGATATACTCGCGCGGGGTGAGATCATGGTGCGAGTCGACCTGCACGTGCACACGTACCATTCGTCCGACTCTCTGTCGCAACCGGCGGAGATCTTGCGGTGCATGGATTGCAACGGCGTGGATGTGGTTGCGATTACCGACCATAACGCCATCGCCGGGGCCTACGAGGTCGCGGCGCTGGCACCGGAACGGGTGATCATCGGTGAGGAGATCCGCACGAGCCAGGGCGAGATCATTGGGCTGTTCCTGAGCGAGTGGATCGCGCCCGGCCAGTCACCGCGGGAGACTGTCGCGGCCATCCGTGCCCAGGGCGGGCTGGTGTATGTGCCGCACCCTTTGGATCGGATCCGTGGATCGACGCTCAAGCGAGATGCGCTGTTGTCGGTCATTCGCTGGATCGACGCGCTCGAAGTGTATAATGCGCGGGTGCACTGGCCGCGGCCGAACACCCGTGCGCGCGAGATCGCGGTGGCAAATCACCTGGCCATGGGGGCTGGCAGTGATGCCCACCGGCCCGAGGACATTGGCCTGGCGACGGTGGAGATGGATCCTTACCTCGATACCGCCAGCTTTCTTGAGGCGCTGCGTGATGGCACTGTCCACGGCAGGCTGACCGGAATATGCGGGCGGCTGGCGGGCCTGCAGGCGCGCCTGGCCAAAAGGCGAGGAAACCTGGCGTCGCACGACAACAGGCAGGAGGACTGAGGCATGCTCAAGGCAGTGACGCTGGATTTCTGGGGCACTCTGGTCGATGACCGGCGCAGCGGGTCTCAGGCACGGGTCGATGCTTTGCTGGCTGCACTGCCGGGCGTATCGCGCGAGCGCGCGGCAGCGGCCTATGCCGCCGCCTGGGCACGCTTTCTGGAGGCGGGCTCTCACGGCTGGGGCCTCTCCCCGGCATCATTATTGAGCATGGCACTGGACGAGCTGGGGGCAACACTGCGTCCCCCTGCCTACCAATCGCTGCTCGCGGCCTGGGAAGGCGCACATCTGGACAATCCCCCGCAACTGGTGCCCGGCGTGCGTGACACGCTGGTGCATCTGCGCCGGCAGGGTCTGCTTGTGGCCCTTATCTCGGATACCGGCGCGACTCCGGGCTGCGGGCTGCGCGAGTACCTGGCGCGTCAGGGCATCCGGCCGCTCTTTGACTGGCTTACCTTTTCCAACGAGACGGGGGTCACCAAGCGGCAGCCGCAGGCTTTCCATCTGACGCTGGCCGCGCTGGGTGTGGACGCTGCTCAGGCGGTACATGTGGGCGACACGCCGGCCACGGACATCCTCGGCGCGCAGGCGGTCGGCATGCGCGCCGGGCTCACCATCGAGATGCACGACCGGCGGATGCCCGAATGCCATCCCGACTTGTTGCTCGAGCGCATTCGCGACCTGCCCGCCGCACTGGGGCGGCTTGCGGGCTAGAGCGTTGACGGGCACGTCGTTGCCTGGTTGTGCCGACCCACAAAGCCCGTGTCTCAGACTCCCCTCGTCCTGGCAGGCTTGGCACCGGGAGTGCCGTCGTGCGTCTCCGAGCTCCGCCGCGCGATCAATTGCCCATACAGTCGTTCGTACGCATCAAAGGTCAGAGTCTCCTCGTGCGGTCCGGCGATCGCAAGGCTGGCGGCCCCCATCCGCTCATGGAGCGCCGCGTCACTCAGGATGGTCACAAAGGCCTGTCCGAAAGCCGCCGCCTCCCCCGGCATCACGAGATGGCCATTGATGCCGTCGTGTACCAGCTCCGGCAGGGCCATGGCGTCGGCCGCAACCACAGGCAATCCGGTGGCACATGCCTGTAGCGTCGGCAGGCTCTGTACCTCGGTCGTCGCGGCGATGGCGAACAGATCGCTCGCACGATACAGCGCAGGCATGTCCTCCTCAGGGACAAACCCCAGAAGATGGCAGCGATGCTCGATCCTGAGCACCTTGATGCGGTCCTCCAGCTCGCGGCGATAGTCCCCGCGGCCGGCGATGAAGAGATGCGCGTCGCACTCGTCGCGCACGCTGGCGAGCGCCTCGATCAGCACGTCGATCTCCTTGTCCTTGGCCAGCCGTCCGACAAAGAGGATCCGTTTCGCCTGCGGCAGGGAGTAGCGAGCCTCGATCTCCGCGCGCTCCCCGGCATGTGTGGGCTGTGGACGATACCGTCCGGTATCGACGCCATTGCTGATGATCGTGCTGGGCGCTGAAAAGCCGGCCGCGCAATAGGCGGAGCGATGAGCCTCGGTGGGAAAGACCACGTGATCGTGCCAGTTGTAGAACCACACGGAAGCTACCCAGCCTATCGTCTCGACAGCCTTGACGGGCTCACGGGACAGGCTCAGGTGCCGAGCTATGAATCGGGGCACATAATGACAGGTCGCCATGAGCGGAATGCCGCGCTCGCGACACAGGCGCCTGGCCTGCAAGGCCAGCAACGCCGGGTCGTGGCTGTGCACGACATCGGGCCGGAACTGATCGGCCAGCGTCTCAAGATCATGGGACGATGGAAAGGGGATGGGGCCTTCCTCCCAGATCGGGTTGTGCGCCGCGCGCACGCGGATGAGATGTACCCCCTCGTCGTCTGCTTCATACGGTTCTCGCGTGTCACTTGAGGTGACGACCGCTACGCTGTGGCCACGGCGCACCATCGCCCGGGCGATCTTTTGTACGACTAGAGTGACTCCGCTGATCGTCGGTGGATACCCGTGACTCAGCATCATGATTCTCATGTGCGGACTCCCGTGGCGTGATTGACGACGTGCCGTTGATCAGATGCCGCGCACGCAGAGGATATCCGCATTGGGACGTTCTTTCAAGGTAACTTCGAAAGTCTCGGTGCATACGCTATAATGCCTCGGTGCTGCCGCAGCATGGTCGATCGGGTTTCTGATCCATTGTGAGGAGAATCGCCGTGTCAGATGTTATCATCCGCTCCCTGGATATCGAACACGATGCGCAGCGCTTGGCCGATCTGTTCAACGAAAGCGAGCCGTCATGGCCCGGCGGATTCACCGGCGGCCTGCCGCTGACGGAAGCCAATGTGCGGGAATGGATGGAGGCCGAGCGCACGCTGGTGACCTACGTCGCCGAGGACGGCGATCGACTGGTTGGCTTTTGCTCGTTTCTGGAGAACACCCCCTGGCCCAGCGGGCAGTACGGCTCCGGTTACCTGGACCTGCTGAACGTTCATCCAGACTATCACGGGCGGTCGATCGGTCGCAGGTTACTGCAGGCGACCATCGAGCGTTCCGTGCAGCAGGGGTGGGTCTACCAGACGCTGGGCACCTGGTCGGCCAACTTCAAGTCTGTGCCGGCCTACAAAAAGACCGGGCACTTTTGGCGACCGGATACGTCTGTCTGGATGGAGAACTTTATCCCCGGGGCGCTGCAGATGCCTCTGGCGCGTCCCTTTTTCGAGCGGCACGACTGGTACAGGTCGTATGTGCGCGTCCTTGAGCAGCATCCCGACGATGAGCGCTGGGAGGGGATGAAGGTCTACCGCGAGCACTGGGAGGCCGAGGGCGAGTCTCTGACCATCTGGATCGACCGCGAGGCCCGGGGGCCCTGTGCCGTTGAGAATAACGACGTTCTGGTGGCAGCCATTCCGGCTGAGATAGAGCCCCTGCAGGGGACGTCTGTGCAGATCAACTGGCGTATCCAGAACAAGGGCAGTGAGGCGATCCATGTGCACCTGCACGCCACAGGTGCGGATGGGCTCAAGATCGATCACCGCGACGCTTTCACCGTGCCCGCAGGTCTGACTGTCGAGCATGTCGCCAGCGTTCAGGTCACCGATGAGGCGCCCCGCGCCAAGCCCGACGGCACGGCTCCCGCGGTGCGCTCGCTGATCATGCTGGACCACAACGAGGTCGAATTGTTCTCGGGCCTGCGCGCCCGCGCGCCGCTCAGCGTGGACACGCACCCGGGCACGTTGAGCCTGGCTCCTGGCGTGCGTACGTCGATTGCGCTGCAGGTCCATAGCGAACTGGAGACGGCGCTCAGCGCGACCTGTCATGTGGTCCCCTCCGAGGGACTGGCCCTCGACTGGACCGAGCGAGCGGTGCACCTTGATGCGCGCGGGCACGCGTCACTGCCCCTGGCGATGACGCCAGCCGTCGCGGGTGTCCAGTCGCTGCAGGTGAGGCTGGTCCCGGCGGACGCGGCGCTCAAACCCGTCAGGGAAGAGGTGACGGTGTTTTGCGTTGCTGCGGGGGGCGTCCTGGCGCAGGCGGGCAAGGAAAGCGTCCGGCTCGAGACCGACAGCGTCAGGCTGACCATCGCGGCCCGGCTGGGGACCATGCGCATCACCCACAAGGATTCGGGCCTGACGCTGTTCAGCGCCCGGCCGCTGGCCGGCCCACCCTATTCGCCCAGCCCGTTTGACAGGAAGCATTTCAGCCTGACGCTGGCGAACGAGGACGGCCAGCCTGTGGTGCGCATGCGCGCCGAGCCAGAGCACTATGACGACACGTTCATGGATCTGACCGTGACGCTCGCGGCCAACGGCCTGGTTACGATCGAGCAACAGCTCACCTGTCTGGGCGACAAGCCGTACGAGGGCCGGCTGATCATGGAGAACGACTGGGAGGATGAGGCCAGGCTGTTCGCGACGACGCCGCTCAAGATGGGTTACGTGCGTGCCCCCCTGTCCAGCTATCCCGTCGATGCTGCTGAGATGCCGGCCACATCTGAGGACTATGCCGAGCCCTGGATCGC
>CAZYWU010000014.1:0-10636 GCA_964651255.1 uncultured Anaerolineales bacterium | reverse complement strand
TCGATGCTGCTGAGATGCCGGCCACATCTGAGGACTATGCCGAGCCCTGGATCGCCGTCGAGCGCGATGGCGTCGCCGGCGGCATGGCCTGGTCTGCTCAGTCGGAACGCGTCCGGCACGGGCAGTGGGCGCTGCGTTTGATGAGCGCTCCTCTCTCGCTCTCCCGGGGCCAGCGTTCGCCTCTGGCACGGTACGCGCTGTGGACCGGGCGCGGTGACTGGCGGGCGGCGCGTGAGGCGCTTCTCCACTGGGCCGGGCAGCGGGCGCGTACGGAGGGGTGTCGCGAGCCTGAGACGCGCGGAGTGGTACAGGCTGCGATCGCCTCACGGGTGCTGGCCACTATACGCAACGAAATGGAGACGGTCGTCACGGTCGACTCGGCCTCGGCCCGGGTGATGGAGGGGGACCTGACACTCTCTGGTGCAGGGGGCCTTGCGCTTGAGCCCTCAAGCGTGCCGGTAGCATCGCTCTCGCGCGGACACGCCATCGAGATTCCGCTGCGCCTGCAGGTGCCAGCTGAGCCTGGCTGCTATCGCGCCGATCTGGATCTCAAGCTGCGCACCATGGCGGGCCGGACCAGCTTTAGCGTGCTGCGGCTGGGCGCTGAAGGAAGCGTGGCCATCTCCGAGGAGGCACGTGACGGTCACGCCGTGCACGTCATCGACAACGGGCTGAGTACCTTTGCGGTTGCGCCCGCTTACGGCCCCAGCGTGATCAGCTGGATGTCTGAGGGTGTAGAGCAGCTTCGGTCTTCGTTCCCAACCCCTTCAGGCCATGCCTGGTCGTATCCCTGGTATGGCGGCATTCAGTTGCGCCTGTATCTGAACGACGACGCCGAATCCTGCGGGAACCTGGTTGGCGAGCGTTTTGATGCGCAGGAGATTGTCTGCGCGGGTTCGGGGCTGGAATGGCGAGGCGTGCGCCTTGCGGGCCGTCCGGAACGCAAGGAGCTGCATGATCTGGCGGTCGAGATGGACTATGTTACGCTGCCGCAGTCGCCACTGATCAAGGCCGTGCTGCGGCTCACCAACCTGCGGGCCACGCGGCAGGAGATCATGATTGGGGGCGGCGCTCACTTTAGCCTGGGCGGCGACCCGGCGCGGCTCTCGCTCGTGGGCGACGACATCTGGCACAGGCCGACACCGTGGGGCACGCGGTACGCCGGGCGTACCTGGGGGGCGCTGACCGACGAGGCCAGCGGCGCCAGCGTGCTCTCGGTCTGCCCGCAGGGGCGCCTGAGCCTGAGCGACTCGGGCACGGTGGGCCGGGGATTCTCCCTTTCGGGGACCCTGGGACTGGATGGGGGCGCCACACGCGAGGTGACGTGGTATTTCTACCTGGCGCCGCATCTGGAGCACGCATTGGCGATGCGCGAGCTGGCCTCGCTGTAGTTCGTCTTTCCTGCGGGCTTGCAATGACCGGCGTTGGTGCGCTTTTGCGCGCCGGCGCCGGTCACACTATGATGTGGCCAGTCTTCAGACAGCGATGCCTGAATGAGCGGCAAGGTGTGCCACAGGTACCGGCCTGGCGTTCTCTGGAGGTAACCCATGAACCTGCGTATTCCCGGACCGACCCCTCTCCCTGATGACGTGCTGGAGGCCATGTCTCGTCAGATGATCGATCATCGCGGGCCCGAATTCGAGGCCCTGTTTGCCGACGTCACCGCCTGGCTCAAGGTCTTTTTTGAGACCGAGAACGATCTCTATGTGCTGACCAGCTCCGGTACGGGTGCGATGGAAGCCGCTATCGTGAATACCCTGTCGCCGGGGGATCGCATCCTCGTGGTGAATCTGGGCGTCTTTGGCAAGCGATTCGGCACCATTGCCTCGCGCTTTGGCGTCGACGTGACCTGGATGAACGTCACGATGGGGCAGGCCGCCGATCCGGCGGAGCTGGCGGAGCGACTCCGTATCGATGGGCCATTCAAGGCCGTGCTGATCACTCAGAATGAGACCTCTACGGGCGTCACCAACCCCATGCGCGAACTCAGCGCCGTGGTGCGGGCGTCTGCCGACCCGTCCCCGTTGCTCATCGTCGACGCCATCTCAGGACTGGGTGCCATCCGGCTCCCACAGGATGAGTGGGGCATCGACGTGGTGATCGCTGGCTCGCAAAAGGCCTGGATGGCCCCTCCCGGCCTGGCGTTCATCTCGTTCAATGCCCGCGCCTGGGAGGCCTGGGAGGTCGCTCGCTGCCCGCGCTACTATTTCGACCTGGGCGAGGCCCGACGCTATGGCGTGCGCAACCAGACGCCGTCTACGCCCAACCTGCCTGCACTGTATGCGCTGCATGTCAGCCTGGCCCAAATGGTGCAGGAGGGGCCTGAGGCGATAGCTCGGCGTCATCAGGAGATTGGTGACTACTGCCGGCGGGGCGTTGAGGCTGTGGGCGCCCATCTCTATGCCGCGGAGGGGTTCCGCTCCAATACGGTGACGGCTCTCACCATGCCCGAGGGCATCGATACCGGCAAGGTGCTTGAGGCGCTGCGCACGCGCTATGGCATCGTCTGCGCCACCGGCCGCGACCCATCGGTGGAGATGATCCGCATCGGGCATATGGGCTATGTCAGCGAGCAGGACCTGGACGAGGTGTTCGACGCCATGCGCACCGTGATGAAAGAGATGTCGTGACTCCTGCTGAGCGCCCGTCGCCGGTGATCGAGGCTGCGGAGCCTTCGGCTCCTCCCAGAGAGAGAGCGACCGGTGGCATCGCCCGTGCGGCGGGCATCAACTCACTGGGCAATGTCGCCTCACGCGTGCTGGGCGTGTTGCGCGAAAGCGTGATCTCGAGCCGGTTCGGCGCCAGCGGCGCCACCAGCGCCTTTGATGCCGTCAGCGCCGTGCCCAAGATGGTGTACGAGTTGCTGGTGGGGGGCATGCTCAGCGCCGCGCTCGTGCCGGTGCTCAGCGAGTACACCGAGGATGACACCCCCGAGCGCCACGCGGAGCTGGAGGAGGTCCTGTCGATCCTCCTCTCGCTTTCGACCGCAGTCTTTGTGATCGTCACGGCCGCTCTGCTGGTGGGCGCCCCCTGGCTGGCGCCACTGCTGGTGGGCGGGTTTGATGCGGCACTGCTCCAGACCACCACGCTGCTCTTGCGGCTCATCGTGCCCGCGATCATCATCTATGGCATTTCGGGTATGCTGCAGGCCTATCACTATGCCCGGCGGGCCTTTGCCTATCCTTCCATGGGGGCGCCGGCCCACAATCTGGGCATCATCCTGGCTGTGTGGCTGCTGGCCGGCCGGTTTGACATCGCCTCATTGAGTGTGTCCATTCTCGTGGGTGCCCTGTTTCAGTTGCTGGTGCAGATCCCCGGGATGCGTGGCGTGCGCCTGCGCTGGCGCTGGAACTGGGAGCATCCGGTGATCCGAAGGATCGGTGCGCTGTATGCGCCAGTCGTACTGAGTATCGTTATCCAGAACCTCGGGATCATTATCGATCGCAATTTCGCCTCGCGCACAGCACCCGAGGCGATCACCTGGATGAGCAAGGCTACCTTTCTGGTGCAATTGCCGCTGGGGCTCGTATCGATGGCGATCTCTCTGGCAGTGCTGCCCACACTCTCGCAGATGGACGCCGCGCGCGAGCTGGACGCGTTTAAGCATACCCTCACCCGGGGATTGCGCCTGGTGCTGGTGCTCATCATTCCCGCCGGCGTGGGGCTGTTTGTGCTTGGCCAGCCGGTCATTGAACTCATCTTTCAGCACGGGCTCTTTACGCCGGCGGACACGGCCCAGTCGCTGCGCGCGCTGCGCGTCTATCTCATCGGGCTGCCCTTTTCTGCGATCGATTTGCCGCTGGTGTTCGCCTTCTATGCCCAAAAGGACACCCGTACGCCGGTCATGGTGGGCATCGTCGCCGTGCTGATCTATCTTGCGGTGGCACCTCTGCTGGCCTTTGCCCTGAAATGGGGCTTCATCGGTCTGGTGGCGGCCAATGCGGTGCAGTGGTTGACGCACGCGGCCATCATGCTGGTAGTGTTCGCGCGGCGGTTCGGAGGAATGGGCGGCCTGGGTGTGATCCGCGCCACACTGCAGGCTTCCGGCGCCTCGCTGGGAATGGGCCTGGTGGCGTATGGCGCCTATCGCCTGATCCTGCCGCTGGCGCCCGCCGGGCTGATGGGTAGTGCGCTGCTGGCAGGTGTGCCGGCGTTTCTGGGCGTTGTCGTCTTTCTGGCGCTGGCCCGGGCGCTGCACATCGACGAGATCGATATGCTATGGGGGATGGTCGGGCGCCGTCTGGGCCGCCAGACAGGTGCGGCTCGCTCCTGACGGGTCTGCACGGGCGACATCTCGAGTGTGGTCCGATCTCCGCGGGTTTGCCTGGACAGGGATGGTCACGTAGCCGTCGCCGCCTTTTCTGATAAGGAACCAGGGCGTGCGCGGGTCGTGATACAGGATCACCAGGGCGTCGTGCTCCACCGCCCAGGCGGCGATCTTGCGTCGGTTGGCCTCGTCGGCCTCGCGCGACCAGGCCGAGCTTGAACCCCACTCAAGATGCGCAAGGTTCTTGATCGAGAGCCCCAGGTCGCCGACATAGACGGCATATTGCCCCTCTGAATCGATACGCACGGCCTGCTGGCCTGCGCTGTCTGGCCCACAAGGTGCCGACCGCGCCCGTGACGAGGTGAAAGCGGCGGTGCAGGCGGTCTACTACGCCCCCACTATGGAGGTTGCCGTGGAGCTGCGCGACCGGACGGTAGAGCGCTACGGGCGGGAGCACCCTTCGGCGATGAGGACCTTCCAGGAAGACTGGGAGGCCTGCGTAGCTTATCTGCGCTGTCCGGCGATCCATCACAAGCGCATCCGCACGGCCAACCTGCTGGAGCGCAGCTTCCTGGAGGAGCGGCGACGCACCGGCCGGCAGTACATCGCCGCGTGATTCTGCGGTTCTTCACGGAGAAGAGCTGCCTGAAGCTGGTGTTCGCCACCTTGTGGCGGGCCAGCCTGCGCTGGAAGGGGGTGCGCATGACCGAGGTAGAGCAGCAGCAACTCGCGCAACTGCGTCACGAGCTGGGGATTGAAGACCCGGATGCCGCCGAGGCAACGGCCGACCAGAAGGCAGCCTAACTCATGCCGCCGCTTTTACAGGAGATAGGAGACTTGACCTGTGAGTGCAAGCATAACCAGGAACAGTGACGCGTCTGTTTCGTGCTTGGTTGTTTCGCCTGGGGCGGGATTTCAACCGACTCTGATCGCATACTGGTTCTGCCGGCCGGCGCAATGACAGCTACCAACTCTCCTCCATCGCGTCATCTATGTGGCGAGAGCCGTTCTCAGCCACCCACGCAGCGGCCCACTTTTGTGCCTGATCCTCCGTGACCAGAGGGTGGCCGGCGTCATCTCGGTCGAGCCCATCGTCCCAGGACGGTCCGAGCAATCTGTCCAGGCTTTCGATGCGAACGGCCGGCAAAGCCCCTTTTGTCGGGGCCCCCTCTGTGCCGTACCCGACCGTGAACGAGCCATCGGACAGAATCCAGACGATGCACTTGCCGTCAGCGTCGTTATGTGCCGCTCTCAACAAAATGGCCTTGCTCACGGCCTCGGTCATGCTCTCCGTGTTCACCGTAACTTCCTCGCTGCCTACCTGACGATGTACGCCGTGATCGCGCACTCAAGGCCGTCGCCGCTACTGGCTCTACTTTGGTCTCCATCATCTATTACTCTTACGTCGAGAGCCGCCTTCACTTACAGCCCGGGCTCGTGTTCCCGCTCACGGTCCTGGTCATCTGCCACGACAAGACCAGCCGGGTTGCGTGGCAGATGACCCCATTATTCACCTCGAGCGGTTTAGCGACCGCATCCCATCAACTGGGAGTGTCGGCCGCGGCGCTCGGGTCGGCGATCATTCCTAGATGACGCCAAGCAGGTTCAGGACAAGGAGAATCACGGCGATCACGATCAGAATATGGACGGTGCCTCCCGTCTTTGGAAAGCTGGAACTCACTCGAGGCCCAAGAAAGCCCAGTAGCCACAGGATTACGAGGATAACGATGATTGTCCAGAGCATGTTTCTCCTTTAATGGCAGATCAGTTGGTAGCATCGACCCGATGCGTCGGATGGGGCCCCCTGGCTGCCCCCCAGGCCACGGGAGAATCGCCGATGGAGCCTGGTCTTGCGTCGGAGCAGTCTAGCCCTTGAGCAGGTGCTCACAGCACAAGTCATCACTCGGCCATCAGTTCACGAAAAGATACGTAAAGATCGGAGAAGCGGCCCGCGGCCGCAGGATCATTCCGCGCCAGAAGCGTGATGACCTCATCCTGCACCGCGAACAGCGGCTGCACGCCATCCCTTTGGGCCGGAGACAGGGCTGAGCCATCGCCCTTGTCGACCTCTGCACGCAGGGCGGTGAAAAAGTCGCTGGCGTACTGGCGAGCGGACTCATAGTCGCCGCGCTGAGCGTCGATGGTGGCACTAGCGAGCGCGTTCTGCATTACGGCCAGGTTCAGATTCTCTTCAACGACCGTGGCCGCGAGCACGTCCGCCGATCTGGTGAGATCGGCGCGGGTAGCGGCCTCGGAGATGTCTTTGGCGCTTGCGCGCTCTCTGATCCACATGGGAACAAAACCGATCAGAAAACCCACAAGGAGTATCGCCGCATAGGAGCCCAGGCGCCTCGTCCAAGGAACGGACCTGACCGGCTCAAGTTTCACATTGTTCTCCACGATTCCCCCTTTCTGGCCCTGTTCGGCCTAGAGTTCCTGTACGGCCTTTTTCTCATCCTCGACCACCTGAGATACGATCTCAACTTGATCCTTGAGTGCGGCGCGTCCCCGCTTCTGCAGTTCCTCGCCTTCCTTCCGCAGGTCGGCCGCCATGTGCCGGCCTGTGCCGCGCGCCTGTTTCACCGCACCCTCCACCGTCTCGGTCACCTGATCACGCAGGATGATCCCTTTTTCCTGGATCTGGTCGCGCATGTCTTTCCCTGATTGAGGTGCCAGCAGCAGCATCGAGCCCGCACCCAGCAGGCCACCCACCACCAGCCCGGTGAAGAACGCCCCGGAACTGCCGCTCGTATGACCGTTTCCTGTCCCATAAGTCTGCATTGTCTCATCCCCTTGCTGAATAGTCGTTCGTGCTTGTCGATGATCGCCACTCATCGCTGGTCAGAACCCTCAACCTGAGCACCGCCAGGCTCCTGACCATTCGAGTCCGGGTGTAGATGACCACAGCGATCCTTGGCCATCACGTTTGTCGTCTCGATCCCGGTATCAGTTACGGTTGCGCTTGCTATCCAGACCCTGGTGATGCGCCCTTGCGCCAACCCTGTCACCGGGGCCCACTAGATCACGCTCGGTTCTTTCTGCGTAGCCAGATTGCCACGGCAGAGAGGCCCACGGTGGCTCCGGCGATCAGTCCGCCGAGATTGCCGCCTGCCGCACCGGCCACACCCGCTGCTGGCAACTCTGACTGGACTGCTTCGGCGGTGGGGGTGAGCGGAACGGATGTCGGCGTTTCTGTCGCCGGTGCTGAGACCGGTGCGCTGGTTGGTGCCGAGGGCAGAGGGCTCGTCGCCGTCGGGCTCACTACCAACGTCTCGGTCGGGCTCACTACCGACGTCTCGGTCGGGCTCAGGGTTTCTGTCGGCACCGCCGTCGGGACCAATGGTGCAGCAGAGCACAGGTCGTAGGAGATCTGGTTGGTATCCATAGTCACGGCGCCCTCGCGTGCCAGGGCCCTGCCGATAACGTCTGCCCCGGTGTTCAGCGTGATGCTCGCGCTCGCCAGGATACTCCCCGCGAAGGCAGTGTCTGTACCGAGCGTAGCGGAACTCCCGATTTGCCAGTAGACATTGCACTGGTTGCCGCCATCGATCATGACCACCGACGCGTTGCTAGCTGTCGTGAGCGTGCTGCCGATCTGGAACACAAACACCGCAAGGGGGTCGCCCTCGGCATCGAGGGTGAGCGCCCCCGTCAACTGAGCCGATGAGTCAAAGCAGTACACGCCCGTCGTGAGTGTCATGCCGCCCAGGTCTTGACCCGTCAGATTAGCATCGCACGCCTGACCTGCCAGATCGTTGTAGGCGGTGGTGAGATCGGTCTGTGCTTGAAGCGCGACATCATCGGCAGCGTGAAGCGTTCCGGTAAAGGTCCCAGGAGGAAAGCCGGTGATGGCCGTTCCTGGTGCGACCCCAAGATCACCGCTGACGGTGGTAGGGCCGGTGTTGTTCACGGTCGAGCCGGCCAGCACGCCAAAACCGGACGCCGTGCCCAGCGTTGGCGCCGTGGCGACGGCCAGCCCCACGGGGTGCTCGTAAGAAGGAGCTGCCGTGTTTGCCGATACGGCGACCGATAGGCTAGTGGCCAAAAGGGCCATCACAATGACCAGAGGGATAATCAGGTACTCTATCTTTTTCATTACTCAACCTCATTCCGTTTCATGTGTGTCGCCCGGGCGGGTATGACCAGGTGTAGCGTCCATGCGCCCGGACCGGAGAAAGGACCGCAGGGCCGTAAGTCACTATTCACTGCCAGGCGAACCCACGCTGGCCATTACCGTGGCTGTCAATACATCGTCGCGTGACCAAAGCGCCTCTCAGATCTCATCTATTGCGGCTCTTCCGTTTTGGCCACTGCGGCCATGGCACCGCTGATGACCAGTAACAGCCCCGTGACCATCAGCCAGATTCCCAACCAGAGCATTCGCAAGCTGTTTGCGAGTTTCATATCATGCACTCCGTTCCAGCTCTCGCTGCTAGTCTCTGCGGACCGTGTGGGTTGTGCTCGTGGTCCCGGTTCCCGGAGCCTGCTCGTGCACCGAGCGCGTGGTCGTGCGAGCGCTGGGACGATCGGTGGCGACCCGGATTACGCGGGCTACGATCCACGCCAGAAGCGCATAGACGGCCATGGCGATGAGCGTTGTCACCTCCAGGACCGTTCCGCCGGAGGTGGGGGTGCCCACCAACGCCGTGAACGGCGCCAGCAAGGGCTGGGTGAGCCCGTACATGGCGCGGGCAAAACCGGCGTCCGGATTAGCCGCGATCAGCTTTAGGACAAAGCGCAGCCCCAGCGCTATCTCCGGGATGCCCACCAGGGTCCAGATGATCTGCGTGACCTGGAAGGTGCTCTGTCGCCGCTCCGCGGCGACGTCGCGGGTGATATGCTCGGATGCTGCATAGCCCTGCTCCTGCGTAACGACAGTCTCCTCGCGGCGATCCACGGATGTCTCATTGATCGGTCTATTGTCAGTCATGGTGTCTCCTCTATTCTTCTTTAGCTCTAAAAGTAGCGGTCACCTTTGTGTGCCGGTTATTCGAACCGCGACGATCGCGCCCTCTTGTGGTGCGCTTGCTCTAAACGATGATGGGTCGCGCCGGGGCCCTATCCTGGCTTACCGGCGCGACCAGACCGGCTATTGCGGTCCTGCCACTCTCTACAATCACTAATTCGGCGATACACTATCGGTTGACGCCCCGTCCAGGGCTGTGGCAAGACCTTCGCCTCTCAGTGCCGGCGGAAGAATCTGACGATTGCCAGCAGAATGATGGCGCCGCCCAGCGACACCAGCAGAGTCGGTAAGCTAAAGCTGCCACCGACACTGATTGGCGCGACGCCGAAAAGCGGGCTCAGCAAATAACCGGCGAGAAACGCGCCCACAATGCCCACGACAATATCCAGCAGCAGGCCCTGCCGGCTGTTTGTGCGCATGATCATGCTGGCAACCCAGCTCACGAGTGCTCCTGCGATGAGATAGATGATGATGTTCATGTTGCTTTCTCCTGCCTCGTTAACTTTACGCCCCGGTCCATTAGCATCCGTTCCCGTAACGCGCCAGTCATCGACCGGGTCGCTGGCCAGCACGATCGCGCTCCAGCCCTAGACGTCCTTGACTTGCTCAAGCCGGCGGTTGAACTCCGCCTCGGCGTGCTCGCGCGTGTACCCGTATTTTTCCTGGAGCAGTCCGATCATTTGCTCCGACTTGCCAGCCACGCGATCCAGGTCGTCGTCGGTGAGTTTCCCCCACCACTCCTTGGCCTGGCCACGAACTTGCTTCCACTTGCCCTCGAGTATGTCGTTGTTCACTGCTTCGCCCTTCCTGTGCTCCTGGTCGGAGCCGATCACTTTTGGTTATGCCTCCGTTTGCCCGCGACCTTTTCCAGCGGTGCTACCGCGGGCCCGGGCTTGACTGCATCCTGGGGCGCCTCTACGGGCCGGTCCTTTGCTTTGGCCTTGGGCTTGCGCAGCTCCTTGCCCTTGCTCATGCCTCGCTCCTTCTGAGGACTCCCGTGACGACCAGGCCTGTCTTGTCCGGCCGACCGGTCACAAACCGTGCCTTGACAGACGGACGGTTGTCCTCTATTCCGCCTCTCAGTCTCATAGTAACCTGGCGTCCCTGCTTTGGCATCGGGAAGAGGATTGATCATGGCCTAAATAGAAGGAAACCGCACTGAGGCGGTCTTGTCCTACTTTCGAAGGAATGCCGTACGACCTATGGCGGAGAAAGGGGTGGAAGACACAGGGAGGAGACGCAACCCGCGGTGCCGGTCTGGTCCGAGTCCTAGGGTTGCTCGGTGAGCGCGTCAGCGCCTTCCTGAAGGGCATAGAGCGTAGCCTGGACGCGGTTGGCCACATGCAGCTTGGAGAGGATGCTACTGACATGGGTCTTGATGGTGGCTTCAGTCGTGGTCAACT
>CAZYWU010000013.1:58687-60083 GCA_964651255.1 uncultured Anaerolineales bacterium | reverse complement strand
GCACCTTGGAGCCACACCGCCAACGCCCGCCCGGAAGTCGGCCTCCAGGCGGGCATCGTTGACAAGTACTGCCTTAGGCCAGGACCTGCTAGACCTCGACGACCTCGATACCGAGGAAGTAGCAGGCATCCTTCAGCGCCTGAGTCTGGTCACCGTAGATCATGCTGGCGTGATGTACGAATCCGTTGCTGCCGATGGTGGTATAGAGCCTGGCGAGATCCTCCACCTCCACCCAGGTCCAGGTAAAGCGTGCCTCTTCGGCAGCCCCCTCTTCCAGAGCGGTCCCCTTGGCCAGCAGCATCTTGTACTCGCCATCGTACTGCTCCAGCCGCGCAAAGGTGACCTCGCCGGCGCGCAGCTTAAAGTGGGGCATGCCCCGCTGGTCGAGGCGGATCTCGCTGGACGCCATCGAAGGCGGTGCATTGCCGACATGCCAGGCCAGGAAAACATTGTCATGCAGGGGATGCTTGAGATTCCAGTCGGTGAGGAAGGGAGGCTCTTCCCGCAGCGCAGCTTCATACTGCATCAACATGGCCAGGCAACCCATAATATCGACCTCAAACCCCACCATGATGCCCTGATCGGTCAGACGGCCCTGCACATAGGGCGGCATAGCAAAGCCAGCGCCCACTCCGAGCAGCTTCTTTTCATCGGCCCAGCGCTTGACGATCACTTCTGCCTTGGCGATCTGCAGGAGCCGATCAGCGGGTATCTCTGACGTATTGGCCTCGGCCTTGATGCCAGCCACCACCGATACGACCTCTGGATTATCATCTGCCAGCGCCTGTGCCGCGTTCTGCAGCGTGACCGTGTCCATCGGGATCACGCGGATGCCATGGCTGGACAGGAGGATCTTTTCATCGATGGAGCAGGTTTCAAAGGCACCGGGGCGCGGACCGATCTGGCCGATATAGGCACCGCGAAATGCCCGCACCACAGCGCAGGTGCGCACAAAGCGCGCCACGGCCGCGGCAAAAGCCGCATCTTCGGGATTGCAGTACCCATAGAAACTATAACGGATCTTGCGGCGATAGAGTCCCGAAGCGATGGACAGGGTGCCGCAGAACGAGTCGCTGGTCTGCGCCTCCATCGTCGGCAAATAGAGATCCGGCGATTCCTCCGTGGCAAACACCAGCACTGGAGTGCCAGGAAATGCCTCTGCCACGAGCACGGCGGAGATCTCATCGGCAAAGTCCATCCCGCCGATAAGGATTCCGTCCACTTCCTTTTCCTTGAACAGCTTGATCACCTTGCGGGCGTCATCGTCGTTGCGCACCACACCGGCCTGGGTCAGCTGCTCGTCCGGCGTCACAATCTCCAGCCCGGGCACATTGGCGAGGGCCGCAATCGTGCGCTGCTTCATACCCATTGCCCATTCGTCACTGTACGCGCGACT
>CAZYWU010000013.1:52370-58587 GCA_964651255.1 uncultured Anaerolineales bacterium | reverse complement strand
GGGGAGTTATGTATACTGACATCGTCATGGACCACTTTACCAGCCCGCGCAACATCGGAAGGATGGAGCACCCGGACGGATTCGCCAGCGTCAAGAGCGACATCCATGGCGACCAGGTGGAATGGTACATCCGCGTAGTTGATGGCCGGATTGCCGAGGTGCGCTATTTGACCTTTGGCTGCGTGGCAGCCATCGCGTCCAGCTCCATCACCTCTGAACTGGCCACAGGGCTGACACTGGATGAGGCCGCCGCCATCACGGCCGAGCAGGTGGAACAGGCCCTGGGCGGACTGCCAGACGGCAAGCTCGAGTGCTCGGTTCTGGCCCCCACCGCCCTGCGCCAGGCCATCGAACAATATCGCGGCCAGAGTTAGCTTATGCCCGGTCCACGCTCCAGCCTCCGAGCCCGCACCGGGCTTTTTTCGCGGCTCGCCCAGGAGTAGCCGGCGCGTGTCCGCCGCCTCCCGTCATACCCTCTGGCTCTGCATCGTTTGTACCACGCGGTAGACGAACGCAAGCAGACCACTTGCAGCCGTCCCCTTGACGCCCTAGAATCGCGGTTGTCGCGATCATTCCCCCGTTGCCGGCCATGTCGCAGGCGATCGATGAAAGGAGTCTTGAGGTGGCGATCTCAACATCCGTACAAACGGCCTACGGAGTCCTTGAAGGAATCGAGGGCGAAGGTAATCTGCGCATGTTCCGTGGCGTGCCCTTTGCCGCGCCTCCCGTGGGCGAGCTGCGCTGGAAACCACCCCAGCGACTGGCCCCCTGGGAAGGCGTACGCAAGGCTGACGCCTTTGCAGCGCGCCCAATGCAGCTGCGTCCCTTTGGCGATATGAACTTTCGCTCGCCTGGCGTGAGCGAGGACTGCCTCTATCTCAACATCTGGACCACCGCGGATAAACCCGACGACCGACGCCCCGTTCTGGTCTATTTCTATGGAGGTGGCAACATCGCTGGCGACAGCTCAGAGCCGCGCTACGACGGCGAGGCACTGGCCAGGCGCGGCCTCGTGACCGTGACCGTCAACTATCGTCTGCATGTGTTTGGGTTCATGGCGCATCCGGAACTGACGGCCGAGTCGCCCCACGGCGCCTCAGGCAACTATGGCTATCTGGACCAGGTGGCGGCTCTGGCGTGGGTGCGCGAGAACATCGCGGCCTTTGGCGGCGATCCAGACCGCATCACCATCGCCGGTGAATCGGCAGGTTCCATCTCAGTCAGTGTCCTGATGTGCTCGCCGCTCTCACGTGGCCTGATCGCCGGCGCCATCGGCGAGAGCGGTGCGGGAATCCCACCCACACTGGCGCCCTGGCGGCTACAGGAAGCAGAGGAACGTGGCAGCGCCCTGGGTGTCGCACTGGGCGCGACCACGCTCAAGGACCTACGTGCGCTACCCGCGATGGAGATTCTGGAGGGCGCAGACGCCAAGAGCCCGGGTATATGGCATGGGACTCTGGATGGCTATTTCCTTGACAAGCCCCTGGTAGACACGCTGGACGCCGGTGAGCAGGCTCGGGTGCCTCTGCTCGTGGGCTGGAACTCGGAAGAGATGGGCTATGCCGCGCTGATGGGCGGCCCCGACATCTCAAAGGAGGCCTATATCGAGGTCGTGCGCCAGCGGTTTGGCCCGGCCGCCGACGAGATCCTGAGGCTCTATCCCGCAGACTCGCCAGAGGAGCTCAAACGCTCGGCCACAGCGCTGGCCAGCGACAGCTTTATCGCGTTCAGCACCTGGAAGTGGTCGGACGCCCACGCTCGCAGCAGCGGCCATCCCGTCTATCGCTATCTCTTCTCACGGCCCCGTCCTCCGATGACGCCCGAATTCAGCGACGCAGTCGCTGCGCTGGCTGGCGGCGTCGTGCGCGGTGAGGACGCGGAGGCGATGCGCATGCCGCCGGCTACGGGGGCTGTGCACTCGGCCGAGATCGAGTACGCGCTGGGCAACCTCGCCACCAACAAGGTCTACGCCTGGACCAAAGAGGACTATGCGCTCTCGGAGCTGATGCAGCAGTATTTCGCCAACTTTGTCACAGCCGGCGATCCCAATGAGGCAGGCCTGCCCGAGTGGCCTGCAATCAACCGCAGCGATCCACCCAGGGTCATGATCCTAGATGTCAAGAGCCAGGCCATTCCGGAAAAACATCGCGAGCGCTATTTGTTCCTGGAGAGCATCTTTCTCAGGGGATAACATCTCGGTAGCGACGTTATCGCCTTGATCGCCATTCGCCTGATTGCGCTCGCTATTGCGACTGGTCAGCAACGCTACTAGACTGCAAGGTGATCTGGTATCAGGTCCGCACAATTCGTCAGGAGGTCTGTGATGCGACTGTCTGTGGGTAACTTTCCGAATAGATTGGATTTCGAGGCGCGTGTCGCCATCGGGGGCGCGCTCGGGTTTGGTTCGATCGGCGTGGGCGCCGATATTATCGATGGGTACCTGGCACGCAACGCCATGGATGAGCTCAAGGCGCTGCTCGCCCGGCACAATATGGCCATCTCGAGCGTAAATCCGGGCCTGTCTTACGCCCTGGAGGGGGAGGCCTGGACGACGGCCCTCGCCAAAGCGGAGGAGCGCGTGGCGGCCGTAGCCGGCGTGGCCACCAAGGCGGGCTTTATGGCGCCCAACCGCTGGCCCAAGATGGTGGAAGAGAGCGAATGGCAGTGGCTCGTCGGCAAGTTCCGCGCGTATGCAGATATGCTGGCCCGCTACGACATGGACATGGTCTTTGAGTTCCTGGGCCCCCAGGTGGGTCGCCCGCGTCCCCGCCAGATCATGTACCCCTGGATCATCGGACTGGACCCGGCGCTGGAACTGATCGACCGTGTCGATCGCCCCAACGTCGGCCTGATCCTGGATGTGATCCACTGGTGGGCCGGCACCGACGGCGACTATGAGACGCTGCACAAGGTCAAGGGCCAGCCCCTCACACTGCACGTGTTCGACCTGCCCGAGGGCATCCATCGGGACACCATGGAGGACTCGGATCGCTGCCTGCCCGGGGAGGGCTTTATCGACCTGGTCAAGTGGCTCAAGATCGTCAAGGCCGACGGGTACGACGGCGATGTGTTGCCCGAGGTACTTGGCCCCAAGGGCGCCGAGTTGGCTGAGATGGACTCGTGGGAAGGCCCAAAGATGATCCGTGACCTGTATTTCGACCTGTTCAGCAAGGTCGGCTGATCGATAGCGACGGCTGCCCCGTAGCGGATACCGGTGTCCGGCGGTGGGTGCATCGCCGGACACAACTTTGTTTGGAAAGGCGTGTCATGGCCCCAACACTGACCGAGCTGCAATCCTGGGTGACCGAGACTGTGCGTGCGCTGTGCTCCGGCCCGGGGAACGCCATGCAGGGTCCCCTCGACGAACCCGCCTGGGCGGCTCCCCTCGTGGGCTTTTGCCGGGGCGATGATCCCCTGTTTGCCGCCTACAAGGAGCATGTCGGCTCGGAGCACTGGACGCCGACAGATGCCATGGCCCTCGCCTATCCAGAGGTGAACTTCGAACCAGCCGAGCTGGCCATCATCTCCTGGGTGCTGCCCCAGACCGAGGCCACCCGGATAGACAGCCGTGCGGCGACCATATACCCGCCCGAGCGCTGGGCCCGCTCGCGGATGTTCGGCGAGGCATTCAACAACGCGCTCAAGGCACAGCTCGTCGAGACACTGCGCGCCGCAGGCTACCCTGCGGTAGCGCCTACGCTCCTCCCCACCTTTCGCAGTGTCGACTCTGAGCGCTATGTGTTTGCCTCGGTCTGGTCCGAACGGCACATCGCGTACGCCTGCGGTCTGGGCACCTTTGGCCTGTGCGACGGGTTGATCACTCCGGTAGGCAAAGCAATGCGCCTGGGATCGGTCATCGCTCGGATGCCTGTGCCGCCGGCAGAGCGTCCTTACACCGACCATCACGCCTACTGCCTGTTCTATGCCCGGAGCACCTGCGGGGTGTGCATGCAGCGCTGTCCGGTGGGTGCCATCACGGAGCAGGGCCACGACAAGCGCCTGTGCCGGGCACATCTGGACAGCACCAGGCCCGTTGTGCGCGAGCAGTACGGCTTTGAAGGCTATGCCTGCGGCCTCTGCCAGACCGGTACGCCTTGCGAGGCGAGCATCCCCGAGGAGCTGCGCTAGAGAGCCGCTGCATCAAGTCTCGATAGCGCCAAGAGAGCCGGCTAAAGCCGGCTCTCTGCTATTGAGGGTTTGTCCCGAAAACGTCGCTGTGCAGGTCAGGACGACGTTCCCGTCTCCGCTTCGGGTGTCACGTAAGGGCACGCGCCCCCAAAGCCTCCACCGCGCATCCCGCCGCGGGGCATGCGGCCCATGCGACCGCCGAACCAACCCTCGGCACGCTCACCAGTGAACGGATTGGTGATTTGGAAGGGCGCCAGCGCCTCGGCCCGTTCGACCAACCACTCGGCCTGCTCCTGGGTGAGATCGCCGTCGGCCACGGCCTGGTCGATAACCTCGGTCCTGGCGGTCACGATGGCATCGATCAGTTCCTGATCCGTTACGCCCTGCTCATTTGCGATCTCGGACAGGGTCTTTCCCTCGAGTCGGAGCGCATGGATCTCATCGCGTGTCAGACCGATAAGATCCTCGATCACATCAGAGACCACACCCAAACCGGCGCGCACATGGCCCCAGGCACGTCCCGGCAGACTACCGTTTTCCTCGGGCGTCACGACACCATTCGGTCCCTGCGCCGATACGGCGCCGACCAAACCGAGCCCCATCGTCAAGACAAGCATGAACGCCAATCCAAAAGTGACTATCCTCTTCATCGTCATTCCTCCTGCGGATATGTAGGCTACCCTATCAGTAATGCAGCTCTAGTGTGACGCATGAATGTGGACAGACTGTGAAGATTGTGTCGGTCTGGTCTGGAGATCACACCCCGTGCTAGAGTGCCCTCAAAAAGCTCTGCACCGCCCCGATATAATCGTCATAGTTCTCGCGCCGGATGTTATGGCCCGCGTCGGGGATATGCACCACCTGTCCGTGGCGCAGCAGCGTAGCCGCCTCGGCCGCCACCGCCGCCGTCACGATCGCCCCGAGACCGGCCGCGGCTTGCACTTCGGGGTCGCCGGTGAGCAACAGCACCGGACAGATCATGCCGGCAGCGACCTCCCGCCAGGGCGGCCCGCCGATAGTCATATGCTCCAGGGCCTCGCGCCGGCACAGGAGCTTGGCGCGCGCCCAGGGCTCGAACTCGTCCTCAGCCCAGCCCGCGCGATACCTCCGCCCAAAATCGACGATCTCTTCCAGGCTCTTGGACTGGTACGCCTCCAGGCGTTGCAGGTAGCTCGACACCCCCCTGTCCACCTGTCCAGGCGCCGGATCGCGCCAGGGCGGGTCCTCCAGCACCGCTGCGCCGAGCACGTCCGGGTAGATCGAGGCCGCCAGCGAGACCGTGCTGGCCCCCATCGAGTGCCCAATCGCCACCGGCTTGTCCAGGCCGAGGGCGCCCACCAGGCCAGCCAGATCGGCCGCCTGATCGACGCCGGAAAAGTCAGCCCTGGGCGTTTCCGAGCGGCCATGCCCGCGGGCGTCGTAGGCGATCAGATCGAACTCGGGCGACAGGGCAGCGGCCACCCGCGGCCAGCAGTCGCCCGAATCGGTGATGCCGTGCGCCAGCACCACAGGCCGGCCCTCGCCGCCCGAGCGATAATAGTGAATCCTCAGCCCGTTGGCGACGACGTCGCCCTGCCGCCAGGTGTCAATCACGTTCATCGTCCCGATTCCCCCTTGCTCCAGTGGCGTGTGGCTATAGGTCCAGGTACAGCCACACAGATGTCGCCCCCTGCTCAGCCGGTGACCCAGCCCCCAAAGACCGGGTACTGGCTGCAGATGAACTCGAGATAGGCTGGCCGGTTCTGCGCGTTCTGTTCGAGCGCACGCTCGAACGCCGGGATGATCTGCTCCGGCTCGGTGATGTCCTCGGCATAGTACCCCAGCGCCTCCACGGCCCGCGAGATGTCGGCGGTGCTGTGATCGCACACCTCGCAGGTGTACGGATCGTGGCCGGCGCCCCAGAACCCGGGCCCGTAGCCGCCAAACCCGCCGTTATTGATATGCACGGTGGTCACGCCGATGCCCTGCCGCACCAGCGCCTCCATATTGCCCAGCATATAGCCGACCCCGGCGTCGCCGGTGACGTTGATCACCTGGCGCTCGGGAAAGGCCAGTTTGGCGCCCATGGCCGCCGCCAGGCCAAAGCCCA
>CAZYWU010000013.1:49943-52270 GCA_964651255.1 uncultured Anaerolineales bacterium | reverse complement strand
TCAGCCTGCAGTGCCTCCAGCGTCAGCCGGGCGTCGCCGATCACCGCATGGGCGGTGGGATATACGCGGTTCACATCGCCCGGATCATCGGTGCAGTGGATGATCACTTTGTGCCCCGGGTCGGGGATCGCCTGCCTAAAGTGCCCCACATAGAGGCTGGTGCCCACCGCCAGCAGGGTATCGCACCCACGCAAAAAGTGCGCCGCGAGCTCCCCGCGCACCCCGACCGAGAGAGGATGGCCGCCTGGAAAGACACTCAAGCCCTTGAGCGTGGTCATTACCGGCAACTGCGCATACTCAGCCAGGTCCTTGAGCGCGTCCATACCGTCGGCGTAGAACACACCCTCTCCGGCATAGAGCAGCGGGTGTTTTGCCTCCAGCAGAGCATCCACCGCGGCAGAGACATCCGCCGGATCGGGCGCTGAGCGCCAGCCCTTGACTGGCTTGTAGGGGTAGGCATCCTCGTCGTACTCGCCCATGGCCCTGGGGATGGTGACGAGCACCGGCGCGCGCCGGCCCGTGCGCAGTGCGGTAAAGGCGCGGCGCATGATCTCAGGCACGCGCTCCGGCCGGTCGATCACCCCGACCCACTTGCAGACGCTGCCCAGCGCCTCCACCATGTCGTACCGGCCGCGACCGCCCGCTCCGGGCGGGACGCCGTCGGTGATGCACAGCACCGGCGAAGAGTCCTCATAGGCCTGAGCCAGGGCGCCGTACGCCATCTGCACACCAGCCGCATTGATGCCCCCCATGACGGTGCACACGCCAATCTTTTTCCCGCCCGTGGCGCGCGAGTAGGCGTCGGCCACGCCCACGGCATAGCGCTCATCGCGCATCATAATGATCGGAACACCCTCCTCTCCGAGGGCATTGTTGACGCAGCAGGTGGGAAAGGTGGTCACCCACTCGACACCTTCCTGCTTGAGAATTCTCACCAGACCATTGGCTGCCAGTACCATCGCTTCACCTCCCTCGGTCTTCTCTGGTTAACCCTGGCTGTTGCGCCAGCCCTTGTAAGCCGCCCTGCCCATCCACTGCGCAGTTTTGCCGAGCTCCTCCTCCACGGCGATGAGATGGTTCCTGTCACCGCCTCGCACCTGCCCGGCGTTCAGTCCGATGCTAAAGTCTCCGATCGTCGCGTTATCACCGCGGCTGCCGCAAGGATGCACATTATAGCCGCTGAGGTGCGCCAGACGACAGGCCTCCAGGGCCTCCGTCACCGTGCCGATCTGGGTGATCTTGAGCACCATCGAGTTGGCCGCCCCAATGGCGATGGCCTCCCGCAGTCGCTGCGGATTGGTGGTAAAGAGATCGTCGCCCACCACCTCAATGCCCAGCTCCTTGACCGCCATCGCATGGCCCTCCAGATCGCGCTCGTGAAGCGGATCCTCGAGGGAGGTGATCGGATAGTGCTCAACAAAGTCCCTGAGCAGCGCGATCACCTCGTCGCGGGTCTTTTCTCCGGGAGAGAAGAGCCCCACGTAGCGGTCGATATCGCGCTCATAGTAGCAATCCGCGGCGCAGTCGAAATAGATGCCCATCTTGCCCTCGTGGCCCGCACGCACAATGGCCTCGGTCATGATCTCCAGGAGCTCGCGATCATGGTCGATCACGCCAGCCAAAGCGACGCCCCGGTAGGCCGGGTTGAACCGCCCGGGGTAGCGCTCGCGAAGAATCTTGACCGTCTCCTCGGTCGCCTGCCAGGCCCAGTAGATCGCCTCGGCGTAACTGCCTGCCCCCCAGGGAGTGAACTCGTAGCTGGGCTTGAGCCAGCGCGACGTACCCGGATCGCGATAGCGCCCGCCCGTGCCAATTCCGATGATCGGGATTGGCATGGTGCGCGCATCGGGACCGCCGATGTACTTGTACAGGGGCAATCGCGAGGATCTGGCTGCCGCCACGATGACCGCGAGCGACACACCGACGATCGCATTCGCGCCCAGGCGCGATTTGTCCGGCGTGCCATCGAGCTCGATCATCGCCATGTCGATACCGGCCTGATCGGTGACATCCATCCCAATAACCGCCGGGCCAATCTCTTTGTTGACATTCTCTGCTGCTCTGCGTGCGCCCAAACCGTTGTAGCGCTCCCCACCATCCAGGACGAACTTGGCTTCGTAGGTACCCGTGGAGACCCCTGACTCGGGCGTAGACACGCCCACGGCACCGTTCTCTGTCTCGACCCTGACTTGCAGCGACACCAGGCCGCGGTTAGCCAGTATCTCCCGGGCACTGACTCTGGTGATGCGATCTCCCATGACTGTCACACTCCTTGATCGGTATTCGAAGAACTCTTAGATAACGACGGCCACGCGCAGGTCGCCCAG
>CAZYWU010000013.1:46320-49843 GCA_964651255.1 uncultured Anaerolineales bacterium | reverse complement strand
TTGATCGGTATTCGAAGAACTCTTAGATAACGACGGCCACGCGCAGGTCGCCCAGACAGGTGCCCGTGTTACCGGTGTAGATAGCGCTCTTGAGCTGCATCAGCGGGACCGTCGCGTTGTGGTTCGCCAGCTCGGCCGCCAGGTCGATGCCTGCCGCCCGTGCCTCCTCGACCATGAAACCGTCGACAACCCCTCCGGCCATGCAGACAGGCTCGCCCCCGATGAGCTGATTCCCCGGCCCGTCGGTGCCGTCCGAATCCACAGCCGCGACGGCCACGCGCTTGCTGGCCATACGCCCGCCGCCCAGCATCGCCCCCCAGGCCAGCACGAACTCCTGGTTGCGGCCGCCGACACCGGTGGCATCGCCCACGGGCACCTCCAGGTGGCCGCCGGTGATCAGCGCCACGGGCGGCTGAAAGGGACGCCCATAGGCCTCGCATTCTTGAGCCACCTGAGCCAGGACGTTGGCCGCCTCGCTGGAGACGGCTGTCAGATGCGAGCACATCACGGCGCCCTGTACGCCCAGTTCCTCAGCACGCGCCCGGGCGCCCGCGATCATCTGGTACAGATCGATAGGCTGCCAAAAGCTCATGCGCATCCTGGAGAACTCCTCCAGGGGCGGCGCGTCGTAGACCGGGTCCAATCGGTCAAAGACGGCGCGCATCGCCTGAGGCAGCTCCGCATACCAGGGTTGCGCCTGGAACACAGGCACATCTTCCTTCATGTGCGCCACGCCCGAGGGCCAGGAGGGCACAAAGGACGAACTGGCCGGAATCTTGCCGTGCCAGCGCTCGAACAGCCCCACCTCCATGATGAGGTTGATGCTCCGCGCGGGATGGATGTGGCGCATGATGCGCCCCCGGCTGACCTGCGAAAAGTAGCTCATGGGGCGAATGATGATCCCCTGGCTGCCGTACTTGATCGCGAGGCGGTACAGCGTGTGCAGATCCTCCAGCGTGATGCCGGGGGCTGGCAGAGGCGAGAGCGAAGAGGCGCCATCGGAAAAGATAGTAAAGACCAGATCACGCTCGGTGGCGCGTTTGGCGATGTCGACCATTTTGGCCGCGCCCAGCACAGAGCCCTCATCCGGTACGGGATGGGCCCCCTCGGTGATCCCGATCCGCTCCAGCACGTGCGCCTCGCCGTGCTTGACCGTGATGGCGCCCGCGGTCAGCCGGTCGCCCAGGATATCCTCCAGCGCCTTGGCCTGAAACTGGACCGCCTTGCCGGCGCCGATGACATAGATGTGCTCGATCTCGTTCAGATCGATGACCTCGTCGCCATAGCCGGACACATCCATCTCGGGCTGCCCGCCAACCAGCAGCCGGTGTCCCTCGATGCGGATGAGCTTGCGCGTATTCACATAGGGATCCGAGGCGGCCAGCCCGCCCTCGAGGATGTCCAGGGCCAGCGCCCTCCCCTCACGAAAGCCGTGCGATACCAGTTCCTCGCGATTCTTGATGATCATAATGCTCCCGGTGGAAGGGTTTCGTCTTGCTCGACTCAGTCCCCAATCACGGGACCGGGTGGCCGATAAAAGCCATGCTTGGGCGTATCCCAGTCCGGGGTAGGCTCAAAGAGACCGGGATAGCGCAGGTTGGCTTCGATGCCCTGATAGTCCAGCTCCACGCCCAGGCCCGGCCGGTCGGGCACCGCCGCATACCCCTCCACGATCAGGGGATCGTCCAGGCCGGTCACCAGATCCTGCCAGAAGGGAAGATCCAGCGCGTGGTTCTCGAGCGCGACAAAGCTCGGCACCGCTGCGGCGCAGTGCAGGTTGGCCATAAAGGCGATCGGCGACCCGGCAAAGTGCAGCGCCGTGGGCAGGCCGTGCTCCTCGCCATAGTCCGCGATGCGCTTGGTCTCGAGCATCCCGCCCGCGGTGAGCAGATCGGGATGCAAGATGTCCACCGCCCGCGTCTCGATCATCTGGCGAAAACCGCTCAGCAGGTAAAGCTCCTCGCCAGCGGCGGTCGGCACGTTGATGGCGCGGGTCACCATGCGGTGCCCCTCGATGTCCCACCAGGGCATCGGATCCTCGATCCAGGCCAGACCGTAGGGCTCGAGCGCGTTGGCGAGCCGGATCACCTCTTTGGCCGTGAGGTAGCCATGGCCAAAGTGGTCGATGCACAGCGAGACATCCCAGCCCACGGCCTCGCGCACCGCGGCGACGATCTCCACCATCCGCGCCAGGCCCCTGTCTGTCAACTTGGATCCCGCGCCGGCGCCGGGCGCCTGTCCCACGCGGCGGTTGGGATATTCAAAGCGCGTGGGCGAGCCCATCAGGGCGCCCGGAATGTCCACCAGCACGTTGTGGCCGATATCGAATTTGATAAACGTCAGTCCAAGGGCCTTGCGCTGGAGTACGCGCTCGGCGTAGGCATCCGGCGTCGGATCGTGAGGCGTCGGTGTATCGCCATAGATGCGCACCTTGTCGCGGTACTTGCCCCCCAGGAACTGCCAGCAGGGCACGCCATACACCTTACCGACCAGGTCCCACAGCGCCAGCTCGATGCCGGAGACGCCTCCGCCCTCGCGCCCGGGCCCACCATAGTGCCGGATAGTGCGAAAGAGCATGTCGACATTGCAGGGGTTCTGCCCCAGCAACAGGCCTTTGAGCCCCAGCGCGGCCTCTTTGTGCCCGGCGTCGCGCACCTCGCCGATCCCGCACACATCCTGGTTGGTGTCGATCCTGATGATGGCATAATCATAGTTGGACGCAACGACGGCCATACGCATGTCCGTGATCTTGAGATCGCTCGGCCTGGAGTGGGTCCGCACGCGATCCGTCAGCCCTTCTGTTTCCTCGTCACCATGCATATTGGGGCTCCTGACTGATGCTGGGCTCGGTCCTGCATATCCAACGGACTTGTCCTCAGGACAAGTCCAAGCCCGCTGCGCAATCCTAGGGCGCGAAGGACGGACTGTCAACCACCGAATTACCAGTCTGCTCTAGATGTGCAGCTCAACGATATCGCCGTCGTGCAGCACATGGTCCCGGCTGACCATCTGGCCGTCAAAGACGCCCTGCCCCCAGACGCGCGCAGCCTTGAGATGCTCGTAAAAGTCACGATGGACCAGAGCAGCCATGTCCTCCACCGTGCCTCCGACGGGCAGTACAAAGGGCGCGGACATATCGGGCTCCCGGTTGGGTGCCTTGGAGTAGACGCGAATGATACGCAGACTCTCAAAGACTGCGTGACGCAGTCGGTCCAGATGCCTCCCTGTGACGGCCGACACGGGGACGACCGGCAGTACCCCGCCGATCAGCTCGCAAAGTATCTCGCAGAGATCGTCCAGTGAGGGATCATCGCACTTGTTGGCAACCACCAGCGCCGGGACCTGCCCCGCTTCGCACGCCTCATCTTGATCCCTTGCCGGCACCAACTCTACGTGATGCTCTTTCAGAAGCGCCATTGTCTCCAAACACTGGCGCTCTGGATCGCCTGGGAGATCGACGACGAGCAGGACCAGATCGCACCGCCTTACAAGATCGATGAAACCGGGATCGATATAGCCTGCC
>CAZYWU010000013.1:44984-46220 GCA_964651255.1 uncultured Anaerolineales bacterium | reverse complement strand
GACCAGATCGCACCGCCTTACAAGATCGATGAAACCGGGATCGATATAGCCTGCCGACAATGAGGGCGCATCGACAAGCTGAACCTGGATGTCCTCTATGGACATCATGCCAGGGAGCGGATCAAAGGTGGTGAACGGTGCCTCGGAGACCTCCGCCTGTGCGCTCGTCAACGCTCCCAGCAGCGACGACTTGCCCGTATTGGGCAGCCCGGCCATCACCACCTGGCCGGCGCCCTCTCTGGAGATGCTAAAGGGAGAGACTCGCCTGGAGCCGCCATGGCGCGAACGCGGAGCACGCCGCAGCTCGGCCAATTTGCGCCGCAGATCGGCCCTCAGCCTGTCCGTACCTTTATGCTTGGGCACGGTCGAGATCAGATAGTCGAGGGCAGCGATCTTTTCCTCATTGGTCTGGGCCTCGCGATAGCGCCTGTCGGCCTCAAAGTACTCTGGAGGCAGATTCGTGGGCATCTCGTGACCCCCTCTGGCGCGCGGCGGTCGCATCCCGGGGTATCTCTGACCGGCATCTCCCCAGATCACCCAGCAACCGCATGGAAAGGCTGGACGCCGGACAGTGACTTGACGGTGGTATACTTGCGCTGCTGAGCGAACGCAAGCGTGCTGGCTCTCGTGCGCCAGCAGGCACTGTGCGCGTTGATGTTATGACAAAGAGGGGGTGATTGTGGCCGCACAGCAGCAGGGCACCATAGTCAACTGGAATGACGACAGAGGTTTTGGGTTCATCCGTCCCGACGGAGGCGGCAAAGAGCTGTTCTTTCACATCAGCGATGTCAACCATGGACAGGCGCGACCGCGAGAGAACCTGAAGGTGTCTTACAGCGTGTCCAGGGACGAAAAGGGTCGGGCGTGCGCCGTCGACGTCAGTTTCCACGGGATCGTCCTATCGGCCGATGATTGGCCTCCGGCAGTGGCACTCCTCTTCGTGATCGCTGTCGCCATGCTCAGCCTCGCCGGTATCCTGCCCACGTGGGTGTTGGCTGCGTATGTCGTGCTCAGCGCGGTTACTCTGCTCGTCTATCGCTCCGACAAAGCCCGGGCAGAAAACGGGACCTGGCGCACTCCTGAAAAGGTGATCCATATACTGGAATTGGCCGGAGGGTGGCCAGGCGCGCTGATAGCGCAGTGGCGCTATCGGCACAAGACCCGCACGGTCTCGTACCAGATCTCTTTCTGGCTCATCGTGGTGGTGAATCTGGCCTTGCTGGCGCTCATTGCAAC
>CAZYWU010000013.1:26220-44884 GCA_964651255.1 uncultured Anaerolineales bacterium | reverse complement strand
ACCGTACTCATCAGGTCAACTGCCGGTGTTGCCGTAGCAGTTGCCACGAACGTAGCGGTCGCGCGCGGGGTCTCCGTCGGCACGGGGGCTGCGGTCGCCTTAGCGGTCGCCGTAGGCGACGGCGTCTCTGTCTGAGTGGGCCGCGGCGTGGCAGTGGCAGTCAGGGTGGGTCGTTGTGTCGGCGAATGCGTGGGGGCAGGCGTCGCATCCGGCTCGAGCCCAGATGCGGGCAGGATCCCATCGATGACGTGCAGTACGCCGAAAGGCATGACGACATCGCGCTGTAGTACGCGCAGCCCCTCGATGGTGTACCCATCGCTGTCTGAAGCTGCCGTCACCCGGTTGCCAGCGACCGCCTCTCCCCCTTCCAAAACCAGCTCCTCCAGCGGGATAACACCGAGGAGCACATGAGCACCCACAAACCGCTCCAGCGCCTCGCGATCCTGCAACAGCGCCTCGAGGCGCTGCGGATTCACCGCAGCAAAGGCCCTGTCGCTCGGCGCAACCAGGGTGATCGGTCCCGCCCCAACGATACCCGCCAGCCAATCCTCATCCACAAGCCCCCGCTCGAAAAGCGCCTCTCCCAAAGACTGTAACTGCTCGTTAGGAAGATCGAGCGCCTCCAGTGCGGGCTCTGCCGGCTCAGCCGTCGCTGGCAAAATCGCGGTAGGCAAAAGCGTGGGCGCCGTAATTGTGGGAGCCACCGTGTTCGCAGTTTCCGGCACCACCAAAGTAGCCGGTGTCAACGCCTGCTCCGCCAGCGGCAGCACCACGGTACAGGCGCTGAGCGCCAGAGCGGCCAGAAGACATAGAAGGCACTCGAACAGGCGCACCACTGAATCGGCCTCCGAATCGCATGTCACACACCGCCAGGACGCGAGAACGAGCGGTCCGGCACCAGAGATCGACCAAAAAGGTACCGCGATTATACGGGCGCGGCCCGGTTACGTCAATGCACCGGCGCCTCGCGCCCCTCGCCCGAGGCGAGTTCTTGTTCGTATTCGTCGTCCAGCTCAAGCTCAGCGTCGCCAGCATCCTCGAACTCGAGAGCGTCGTATTCCTCATCCTCAGCATCGAGCATGTCCCCAGATGCACCCTCGACCGCGCCGCTGTCCACGGTGATCACCTCGGCATTGCGCCGCAGGCTCGTCAACTCGCCCTGCACGCGAGCCAGGCCGCTCGCCAGCTCGCGGCGCGAGTTCTCCAGCATCGTGGTCGCCCGGCTGTAGCGCCCATCCAGCTCCTCTTGCATACTGGCCACATCCTGCTGACAGGCCGAGACATAGAGCTCGAATCGCTGCATGTCGAGGCTTTGGGACGACTTGAGCACAGTCTGGAATACGAGCAGGAGATAGGGGAGAAAGAGACTCTGCCCCACAAGCACCACGTTGGAGGCAAATGCCTCGGCCTGAATCCCACCGCAGAGCTCATAGACCGCATCGGGCACTACCGCCAGGGCATAGCCCACGGTGCGGTTCGGATCGATATACTTGCGCACTTCACGTGCGCGCGCCAGCACCGTGGCCTCGAGCAGCGCCTTGATCTGCTGACGCTTGACCGGGTCATCCGTTCGGCTCAGCTGTTCCAGCAGCGGCGTCGCGGCCCATTTGCTGTCGATGGGCAGCAGCAGCCCATTGGGCAGGCGCAGACCGAACTCAACCACCTTGTTGCCCACGCGAAGGTTGCGCACCTGCCACTCTGGCGGAAGCTGGCTGAACACGGCGTCCAGCAGATGCTCGCCGGCCGCCCCGCGCGACTGGGTGCCTGAGATAACGCGCTCCAGGCGATGGATGGCATCGGCCGTGCGACGCTCCAACTCCTCGCGCCCGCGCAGCCGGCTCTGCAGCTCGGTGATGCTGTCGCGGATGTGTCCCACCGATTGCGTCAAGGGACGCAAACCCTCCAGGCGCTCGCCGAGCACGGCCAGCTGCGCCTGATCCTGCTGCAGCGTGGCCAGCATGCGCCGGATGTCTCGGCTGGACGCCCCGCCCTGCTCCGAGCGTCTGAGCAGCGCCACTGTGACCGCCACCAGGCAGGCGGATTGCACGAGCAGCAGGACGAATAACACGACGTCTGTTGACATGACGTTCTCCAGATTGGCGGCACAGCCTACTAGTTATGTATATCTTCAGCGATTGGGTACAACGGGTAGTATATCTTCTCCGGCGGCGACGGCAACCTCCGGTAGACGGTCCCCACACAGATCGCTATACTGCGGGCATCGCACATCTCTGGAGGCAGTTATGACTAACGATCTCACAGCTCAGCGCCAGCTGCTCTATTCTCTGCTCGGCGACCTGCCCGACCGCCACCGCCCTATCACCGCCATGCTGGTGAGTGAGCAGGAGCGCGACGGCTACGTGCTCGAGACGCTGGTGCTGGATCTCAACGGCATCGAGCCCGTGCCCGCCTACTTTGCCCGGCCGCTGGGCGAGGTGCGTCACGCGCCTGTGATCCTCTACCACCATGCGCACGGCGGCAATTATGAATTGGGCAAGGAAGAGCTCGTCTTTGGCAGGGCGGCGCTACAGTCCCCGCCCTATGCCAAGGCACTCACCGATCTGGGCTATTGCGCGCTGTGCTGTGACACGTGGAATTTCGGCGAGCGGCGCGGGCGCACAGAATCAGAGCTGTTCAAAGAGATGCTGTGGCACGGCCAGGTGCTGTGGGGCATGATGGTCTATGACAGCATCCGGGCCATCGACTATCTGGAGACCCGGCCGGAGGTCGACATGTCTCGCCTCGGCACGCTGGGCCTCTCCATGGGCAGCACCATGGCGTGGTGGCTGGCCGCTTTGGATGAGCGCGTCAGGGTATGCGTGGACCTGTGTTGTCTCACAGACTATGAGGAACTGATCGCCTCCCGCGGCCTGGACGGGCACGGAATCTACTACTATGTGCCGAGCCTGCTCAAGCACTTCGACACCGCGGCGATCAACGCCCTCATCGCGCCGCGCCCGCACCTGGCGCTGGCCGGCCTGCTGGACCCGCTCACGCCGCCCCGCGGCCTGGACAAGATCGATGGTCGCCTCCAGCAGGTCTACGCCAGTCTGGACGCGACAGATAGCTGGCGCCTGCTCCGCTACACGACCGGACACTTTGAGACCTCGGACGGGCGCGCGCAGGTGCTGCATTTCCTGCGTACACATCTCGGATAGCCGGCCACCATGGCGAGTTCACGAGCAACAGATGCTGGCCCCATCGGCCTGGTCTGGGATATGGATGGTGTACTGGTGGACTCGGGTCAGGCGCACTATGCCGCCTGGAAGGCGTTGTTTGATGAGCTTGGCCACCCGCTGACGGCAGAACAGGTGTCGCAGACGCTCGGCATGTCGAACCTGCCGATCCTGAGGATGTGGCTGGGGGCCGACACGCCCAAAGAGACGCTGATCGACATCGCCAATCGCAAGGAGCGCTATTTCCGATCGCTGGTGGGGCAATACGTGCGCCTGCTGCCGGGGGTGGGTCTGTGGCTTGAGCGCGCCCGTGCGCGAGGTTACCGGCAGGCAGTCGCCTCCTCCGCGCCCATGGCGAACATCACAGCCATCATCGAGGCCCTGGGGATTGGGGATGCCTTTGACCTGCTGATCTCCGGGGCCCACCTGCCCGCCAGTAAGCCCGACCCTGCGATCTTTGTTCAGGCCGCGCGCGGCCTGGGATGCGAGCCGGAGCACTGCGTGGTGCTGGAGGACAGCACCGTGGGCGTAGAGGCCGCTGTACGTGCGGGCATGCCCTGCATCGCGGTGACCAACACGCGCCCCGCAGCCGAGCTTGAGACCGCCTCGCTGGTGGTCGATAGCCTGGAGGATCTGCCTGGCGATATCTTTGAGCAACTCACCGGCACCAGCCATCCCTAGCATACGAGCGGGGCGATGCCCCGCTCGTCTTCACCCTTCTCTGGTAACCCTCAGGCGCGTATCTCGCGGATCCACTCCAGACACTGCGCGGTCAGGTCGGTGATCCCCTGCCAGTCCTGCGCCTTGATCAGGTCGTTGCGCACCAGCGCGGATCCCATGCCCACGCAAACAACGCCAGCGTCGAACCAGCCCTTTAGGTTCTCCCGCGTCGCGCTCACACCGCCTGTGGGCATGATCTTGGACCACGGGGTTGGCCCCAGGATGGCCTTGACGAACGCGGGACCTCCCAGCTCGCTGCCGGGAAAGATCTTGCAGATCTCAACGCCGAGTTCCTCGGCATAGGACACCTCTGAAGCGGTGGCACAACCCGGGAAATAGGCGATCTTGCGGCGGTTGCACAGCCGCGCGACTTCGGGATTGGTAACGGAACCGACGATAAAGTTGGCACCCAGGTTGATATACAGTCCGGCGGTCACCGGGTCGAGGATCGAGCCTGCACCCAGCACCAATTCGGGATCACTCTTCTCAAAGTGCACCAGCAGCTCGCGGAACACCTCAAAGGCACGGTCTCCGCGGTTGGTGAACTCAACCACCTTTGCCCCGCCCGCAGAGATTGCTTCGATCACCTGGATGGACGTGTCCACATCCCCGTTATAGAACAGGGGCACCAACCCCAGCGCTTCCATGGTGCTCCACACATGCACGCGCGAGAACCTCGCCATTTTGCCTCCTTGCTCTCCAGATACCCTAACGGGAGACGCGCCCGGATGCGTCGCCACCCATCAATTTGCGGACCTCGTCTACGGTGACGAGGTTGAAATCGCCGAATACCGTGTGCTTGAGCGCCGAAGCAGCCACTGCAAAATCGAGCGCGGCCTGTTTGCTCTCAAAGGTGCGCAGCCCATAGATCAGACCGCCCATGAACGAATCACCGCCGCCCACACGGTCCACGATGTGGGTGATGTCATAGATAGGTGCCACATAGACATCGCCGCTATCCCACAGGATGCCGGACCAGGTGTTGTGGCTGGCCGAGAGCGATCCCCGCAGGGTGATGGCGATCGTCTTGAGTCCCGAAAAACGCTCGTTTAGCCCCTCGCACACAGCGCGGTACTTGATCGCGTCAACCTGACCCGAGGTCACATCGGTATCGGGCGCATGGATGCCAAAGACCTGCGCCGCATCCTCCTCGTTGCCGATGGCGACGTCGCACAATGCCACCAACTCGGACATGACCTCTCCTGGTTTGCGACCCCACTTCCACAGCTTGCTGCGATAGTTCAGGTCGCAAGACACGGTCAGGCCGCGCTCCTTTGCAGCGCGCACCCCCTCCAGGCAGACCTCAGCCGCTCCCCGTGAAATCGCTGGCGTAATGCCAGTCCAGTGGAACCAGTCCGCATCGGCGAACACGCTGTCCCAGGGCACCATGCCAGGCTCGATCGTCGCGAGGGAAGAGCCGGCCCGATCGTAGACCACCTGGCTGCTGCGCATCACGGCGCCCATCTCCAGAAAGTAGATGCCCAGGCGTTCGCCGCCCCAAATGATCTTGTCTACGCCGACGCCCGCCTCCCGGATGAACCGGACACAGGCCTGACCGATCTCGTTGCGGGGAAGCCGCGTCACAAAATCCACCGGCACGCCGAAACTCGCCAGCGAGACGGCCACATTGGCTTCGCCCCCGCCATACACGACATCAAAACTGCGGGCCTGCACAAACCGTTGCATCCCCGGCGGGGACAGCCGCATCATGATCTCGCCAAAGGTCACCACTCGCGCCATATTGCACCTCGATAGTCAATCTGAACGACCACCAGACATGGTCAGGTTAACCCGGCCCGCCATGATCGTCAACCCTGGCCCGGCCTGGCCGGAACAAAGGCCTACGCGTGGTCCAGCCCCAGCAGCCGGCTCGCATTGCCCTGATAGACTCTTGCCAGCACGTCATCGGGCAGGAACAGGCCATAGATCTTCCAGCGACCTTGCGGGGGGATCTCCGCCTCGGGCGCATAGTCAAAATACTCGTCGTCCGTCTCCAGGAACCGATAGGTCGTTTGATACATTTGCACTGACGGCGTGACATCGGTGCCATAGAGAATCCGGTCAGCGTACTGGATGAACCAGCGACGCGCGCTGTAGGGAACGCGCCCCAGCTCTGCAAAGCGCGCCGAGATATCGGTGTACATGTTGGGGTAGCGGTCGAGCATCGCGGACACAAACTGCAGATTCTCCGGGTAGCATCCCACGTGAGCAGTGATAAAGATCGTCCCAGGGTGCGCCTCGATCGTGCGGTACAGCGACCCTATCAGAGTCTCAAAACTCGGATAGTCTCCCCCGTAAAAGTGCCAATCTGGATGCCGTTGCAGCTCATCCCAGCGCTCATTGGTACCATCCAGGGGCCGGAAAAAGGCCACAGGGTCAGCGCTGTGAATGAGCACAGGAACGCCCAGCTCTGCGGCCTGATCCCAAACCTCAGCGATGCGGGGATCATCGGGCATGAGCAGCCGGCCATCGACGTCCCTGTAGTTGAGGCCCAGAGTCTTGAATACCTTTAGCCCGCGCGCGCCGGCGGCGACGTCTCGGCGCAGTTGCGCACAGGCCCCCTCGGCCCAGCCGGCCTCACCCACACCGGACCAGTCTACATTGCAAAAGGTCACAAAACGGTCAGGAAAAGCCGCATCGTAGGCCTCCAGCGCTCGCGCCAGCGCTGCACCCGATCCGCCCGACAGATTCACAACGGTGCGCACGCCGGCCTGGTCCAGCACCCGCACCAGATCAGCCACTATATGCGGCCGATCCTCTTCGGGAACCCTCAGGTGGTTGTGGGCATCGACGACAGGATAGCGCGGCGAGGCGACATGATGTTCGGCAGTCACCAACTCGCTACGAGGCTTCATCTCCCGGGCCAAAAGCTCATGAGTCATCGTCTTACCTCCCCGGCTCTCCGCCGCATCACGACACACCGCTCCATGGACTAGAGACAAATGGACAGCAGCTGCACCAGCACCATGATGACTACCCCCAGTACGACATAGCTAAAGTATCGCCTGAGCTGTGGCCCGGCCATCCTGTCACAGACGCTCTGACCTGTCTGTGCGCCAATGGTGCCGCCTGCCAGTAGCACGAGGAGCAGGGCGACGTCTACGTTGCCGGCCGATGCGTGGCTGATGGCCGCCACCATGGATGTCAGCCAGACCATGACAGAGCTGGTGACGATGGCCGCGTGGGTGCGCATACCCACAAGATAGACCAGAGCAGGCAACAACACCACCCCGCCGCCGACGCCCAGCAGCCCCGTGAGATACCCGAGCAGCAGGCCAAAGTACGCCAGCACGGGGATGGAGAGGGGAGGGCCCTCGAGACTATCAAACCTGGCATAGGGCGGAATACGAAGCCGGGCGAACAGACCGACACGAACGGTGGGACCCGCCGGGCGACGGGTCTCGAGGTACATCCAGACAAAGATCGCGCCAAGCACGAAAAAGTAGACGATCAGCGTGTACAGGTCGGCAGCAGGTACGGCATCGCCTCTGATGACAAGATCGCCCTTGAGCCTCAGCGACTCGAGCGTGTTGGCGCCCAGGAATGCGCCGAGAGCATTGCCACCAAAGAGCACTGCAGCCAACTTCAGGTCCGCCAGATTACTCTTGCGCCGCCACCAGAGGCTCGAAGTCGTCGTGCCAACGATGTTGAGGGTCCCGGTTCCAACTGCTATCGGCATAGGAAGACCAAGCACGATATTCAACATCGGAGTGATCAAAAACCCGCCCCCCACGCCAAACAGGCCCGTCAGGACCCCGGCCAGGAGCGAGATGAGGAACCCCCCGATGAGTCGCAGCACCATCAGCCTTCTCCGCCGGTCCTTGGCCCGGCCCTTCTTTCGCGGAGCCACTCGATCAGGCGCGCGCTTGCCAGGCCCCACAAGACTGGAATCGCCAGAATGCCCAAGATCTGCAGAAACTCCACAACGAGTCCTCCCTTCGACCTATACAATTCACCGCTGGCAGCGTAACACCAAACATGCCGCGCGGGCGTGCGAGTCAGTCCGAAGCTATCACACCAGCCGCTGGCGACTTGAGCCAGGGACCAAGTTCGAGCTGGCTGCGGAGAACAAGCACTGGCCAAAGCTGATAAAGAACACGGACGGTACCAGCAATATGAGGTTCAAGCTCCTGGCGGGTCCCTCGGATGGGCGGCTCTTCTGGCTCATGCCATCTCCTGGAACACTGAGACAACGTTGTCACACTTGATCCCGAATTGTAGCATACCGTTGCGGGGTTACCAACATGGCGACCATACCCATTCTCGTCCCGGCGGCACGATGGGACGCACGATCAGCGGCGCGCGCCGCTCATGCAGAGTAAGCCTAAAACGGGAACAGCCTGTCGCGGGCCTGTGGAGTGAGAGGCGCTCCGTACTCGCTGACCTCGAAGACTTCCACGGCCTCGATCCTGTCGGCACGCTCGGGGCCGTAGCGCGCCACCATCTCATCACGATAGGCTTCCAGCAGCCGGGCGGCCCGGCCCATCTCCTGCTCCCTCAACCACGCCCTCCTGGCTGCGTCATCGGCCGGCACACTGGCAAGCTTGCCGGCGTTGTAGGGCAACCACTCGTACACCTGCGATGTATGGCAGTGCAGCGCGTCGAGCTTGCACTCTCGCGCATCGGTGATGTCAACCACGACATCGGGACGAAACGGATAGGGACGCTGAAACCCGTCCCAGACACTTACGGCCACGGGCATGGCATCCAGGTGCCTGACCGCCGAAACATAGTTGGGCACGGTGGAAAGATACATTGCATCCATGACCACCTGGGCAGTGGCCCGATGATCGGGATGATAGTCCCACAGCCGGGGCGCCATGACCAGATCAGGAGTCGTCTCACGGATCAGCCGAACCACCTCAGCCCGGACGTCGAGGCTGGGCATGAGCTCTGCGTCATGATGATCCAGCACAAGATATTCGATCCCGAGACACCTGGCTGCGGCCTGGGCTTCCTGCCGCCGTCTCCACGCCAGCGGTGCCCCGCCAATCTCATGATGGCCCGCATCGCCACTGGTGAGCGACACAAAACGGACATGATGCCCGAGCCGGGCGTACAGGCACGCGGTCCCCCCGGCGCGCAGGTCACAGTCATCAGGGTGCGCCCCAAACACCAGTATTCTGAGGGCATCCCGCTCCGTCGGTAGTTGCAGCGGTTTGTTCAACGTGTTGACTCCTCTCGCGAAGCCACCCAGGCCCTGAAACGACGCCAGAGTGTGGGGCTCGGCGCACGATCGAGGATAAAGGTACGCAGCTCTGCCTGCGGCACGTCTCTCTCATCATAGTCGACCCGAACGTAAGTAAGACGCCGGTCCCCCATGTACCGGCCGGGATTGCGGAACAGGTCCAGCCACGCATTATGGTCTGCGCCCGTCATATCCCGGCACCACGTCCACGAACCCGCGTTGAGATACTTGGCATCTTCGGCCAGTTCGATCTCGCATGGCTCGTGGACATGCCCAAAGACAATCACCCGGGCATCCTCCTGAATCCGCTTCAACTCGGCCACCTGAGCAAGCCGCTCACGCTGAGCTCGCTGCTCATCCTGTCCCCTGGGCAACACCGAGTGCCCATAGACGCCGAATCTTCCCAACGGCCCGCCCGACCGCTCAACGCCGTACAGATCCAACGCAATATCCACCTGATTGTAAAAGACACTTCTCGCCTTGAGACTGGTATCAAGTGACGCCATCTGTCTCTCGTCATCCAGCATGCGTGTCACCTGCTCTTGCGCTTGAACCGATTCTGACAGGGCATAGCCCGTCGGCAAACTGCCCCAGATGAGCGTGGGCAGCAGTCTCAGAAGCATCCGCAAAGCCCGCAATGCGTTGGCATAGTCCAGGGCAAACAGGTACCAGATGAGTGCAGTGATCGGCTTGATCCCGTCCATCCAGTAATACTGGTGCTCCATGCGGTTAAAGAACTCAAAGACAAAACGGGATCCTGCCGGCAGATACAGCTCGCGCGGATCATCGGGATCATGCGGCTGTTCAAAATCCGGCCAACGGTTCACCCACTCCAGATACTGGTTTCCGTGCTCAACATAGAGACCCTCGCGCGAGACGCACCGCTCCTCAAAGGTGAGCCGGCCGGGCGCCTGACCTGCCCCGAGCGCGGCACCGATCAGGGCCCGCACCTGACGCCAGTGGAGATTGATGTCATGATTCCCCTTGATGAAACAGACGCTGCACTGTGGATGCTGCAGCAAGTCCCTGAGCGCCTTGAAAAAGAGCGGATGTCCGCGGATGATCAGATCCATTTTACGTCGTGAAGATGCCTCGTCGGCAGGCGCATAGCGGGCCATGGGATACTCCCGGGCGGGCTCAAAGGCCTCGCGCGGATCCAGGGCGGGCACCTGGAGGAATTCAAAGGTGTCTCCCGCAAAGATCAGCTCCAGTGGGCGGTTGTATTGCCCGCTCTCGGCCGCCAGGTGTGACAGCAGCTCGGCAAAGGCCTCATCCTGATCGAAATCCTCGAGCCGATTGCCCTCGTTCGCGTACCCGGCTCCCAGATGCAGGTCACTGAGAATGATCTTGAGCCTGCTCACCACACCTCCGCATCACACAGGGTCCTGATCCTGACCTTGTGCTATACTGCTTTTGTCCACCATCAGGTGAATGACACCTGCCTGACGTATTCTACCGTTTGACCGCTTGACTGTCGAGGACTGTATGGAGCTTTCGATTCTGCAACGGGTGCGACGCAATCATGCTATCGAACATGCCGCGATGCACGTGCTGGGGCGAACCCTGCAGGGACCTAAGCTCGCGGCGCGCTCCGACTGGCGCGGGATCACCTTCTACGGTGACGTGGACACTAGAGTATTGAAGAACGCTCTCGAGGGGGGGCTGCTGGCACTCAACAGCGGCCATCGCGGACTCGCGATGCACCCTCGTTGCGGTTCGATGATATCGGCCTCGATGTTGCTGGCCATGCTGGCGGGCTGGCTTGTGCAGTTAGACCTGAGGCGCAACCGTACGCCAGGGCGTGGCATGCTAAGTGTTGCCGGAGTTACGGGGGCGATGCTGCTCGCACAGCCACTGGGATATGCCATGCAAAAGTATGTCCTCACCGACCCTGATGCATCCCGCGCCCACCTGGTATCGATCCGCTCCTCCCAGCGCGGGCCGCTGACCAGGCATCGCATCACGATCACCCACAGCTGATCATGTTCTACGTATTCCACGGTGATGACGAATTCACCCGGGCCGAAGAACTGGCACGCTTCAGGGCGCGCATTCAGGAGGACGGCGCCGGCGAGCTCAATGTCACGACCTACGACGGACGGTCTACCCAGGTCGCAGAGATCATCAATGCCTGCAACACCCTCCCGTTTTTCACCCACAGGCGACTGATCATTGTGACAGATATGCTGCAGCAATTTGATGGGCGATCGGCAAAACGTCACGCGGACGATGCAGAGGCGCTGGTCGACTACCTTCCCCGCTTGCCCGACACGACGCGCCTCGTGTTCGTCGAATCGGTCAGTCTACCCATTGACAGAGGCATTCTCAAAACGCTCAGCGCTCTGCCAAACGCCTATGTAAAAGAGTTCCCTGCCTTGAATCCCAACGGGCGCGAGGATGCCGCTCGTCTGCGCCAGTGGATCGGCGCCCGCGCACGCGCCAAGGGCGTTGATATCGAGCCCGCAGCGGTGGCCAGACTGATCGACGCCGTGGGAGGCGATCTGCGCCAGTTGGACGCTGAGCTTGAAAAGCTGGCCGGCCGCGCAGGCTATGCGCGAGACATCCGGGCGGACGATGTGCTCGCCCTGGTAACACCGAACCCCGAGACGCGCGTGTACGAGATGCTCGACTATCTCGGACAGCGCCGGCGCACCGAGGCGCTCAAAAGTCTGCATGGCCTCCTGGCCACCGATCCGCGATACTCCGATGGTCTGTACCCGCTGACCATGATCGTGATCCGTCTAAGCGACCTGCTCACGGTCAAGGATCTGACGGAGAACCGCCGCCTCGACGCTGATCAGGTCCGCAAAGCGCTCAAGGTCGAGGCCTGGCGCTACAGGCGACTGGCTGAACAGGCCAGCCTATTCAGCATGGACGAGCTTGTCCGCCTGATCCGCCAGGCACTCGAGATCGACCGGGGCATCAAGACGGGAGCACTGGATCCCGTGCTGAGCCTGGAGATGCTGCTGATCGATGCTACGCGGCGGCCAGCGCAGGCGCGTGGTGCTCAGCGGGAGAGATATCGCTCCCGAATCCGGTGAGCCAGCTCGACCTCGTCCTGATCACCGGACGCCAGATCAAGATACAGCTGCAGAGGGTGAGCGACGATGCTGCCGTCACGATAGCGGCGCGCTTCCCAAAATACCCCTTCGTCATAGGGCGTAAAGACAAAGACCATCGTCCGGCCACGGTTTGCGCTGAGGCGCAATCGCTCCGCCAGTGACTGCTGGTCGCCCGACCAGTACACAGCAAGGTGCGGCGCCGCGCCATCAAAGGGAAGCATCCGTTGCGCACCTGACCAAAGCGTAAGAGCATGCATCTCGCCCGGTGCGAGGCTCACACTGCCCAGTTCCTCCTGCAGCAATCCTGGATCCTTGTCGGAGCGCCAGGTCTGAAACAGGCTGCGTCGCAGGTCATACTGCTGCGACCAGGTATCCAGCAGGGCATCTGCATCCATCACCGACAAGCCCGAACGCCCCTTGAGCAGCAGCCCTTGCTCCGCCAGTGTCGATGTCACCATGCTGGCCAGGCCGAGGCTCACCTCGCTCGCCTGCGCCAAATCTCGCATGTGCCAGACGGTCCCGGGCTCCAGCATCAGCCTGCGCACCACACGTTCAGACTTGCCCTCAAACGGCGTCAAGATTGGCGTGCGAGCCGCAGGCTGTTCCTGCTGCTCCACGCTGATCTGGATGTAAACGCGCTCGTTCTGGATGCCGATGTTGCCGGTCAAATCGACATACCCGACTCCCGCCTCAAGACAGAGCTGCTGGCCATCGCGCGACAGGCGCGGAGCGATCAGCACGGGTACCCCAAGCTCCCGGACCTGCTCAGCGCTCAGCTCCACCTGCCTCAGCATATGGGTCACCTCCGGCAGGTCGCCAGAGGTCAGAATGACGCAGAGCATGTCCAGCTCAACCTCGGGGCTGCCAAAGGCCACCCGGAGGGCAAGCTGGTAGGGGTCGCGAGAGTGAGCGGTGAAATGCCGAATCCCGCGAAAACGGAATTGCGGATACAGGCGCCCAAAACTCTTGAGAAACTCCGATTGGACCTCAGCCTGGCGCAAGCTTGGCCTGCCCCCTTTCATCACCTGTAAATACCGAAACCGTGCTGACGGGTAGCCCACAAACGAATTGGCGCCATCGCGGCTCCATGATATACTATTGGCGATATCTTTCTCAAGCTATCGCTCTGTTTGCGCGCCATATTCCGGTGCGCGCATATTGTCCGTAGGAGGAACCCTCTGAAAGCTCTGGAGTTGGCACACGCTATCGTAGACCTGACGACACAGGTCATGGCCTCTGACATCGTTCTGCTGGATATCTCTGCGCTGACGATTATTGCCGATTATTTCGTCATCGTTACCGGTGAGAGCGACCGGCAGCTTGGTGCCATCTCCGAGCACACAGTAGAGGAGCTGCAAAAGCAGCATGACATCCGGCCTCTATCGGTGGAGGGAACACCCGCCTCCGGCTGGCTTCTGGTCGACTATGGCTCTGTCGTGCTCCACATCTTTGCGCCGCAACAACGCGCCTACTATCGTCTGGAAGAGCTCTGGTCCAGGGCCAAAACTGTCGTCCGGCTGGTCTAGCATCAAGCATCTGAAGAGGCGAGTCCCCTGCGAAAGGGTGGCTCGCCTTTTGCGGTTCTCTAGCGCGTGATCCAGAGGTCTGTAGACCGCTCCCAGTCGACCAGCTCCCCGGGCGCAAAGTAGAGGTTGATCTCCGTCTCAGCCGTCTCCGGTCCATCTGAGCCATGGATCAGGTTGCGCTCAATGTCCAGCCCATAGTCTGCCCTGATCGTCCCAGGGGCCGCCTCCTGGGGATTGGTGGAACCCATGGTACGCCTCACCAGCGAAATGGCGCCAGGGCCCTGCCACACCATGACGACCACAGGAGCAGAGGTGATATACCGGATCAGGCTCTCAAAGAAGGGCTTGCCCTCGTGAATCCCGTAGTGCCTGTGGGCCAGCTCCTGGTCGATCGCCATGAGCTTCATTCCCACCAGCTTGAGCCCCCTCCGTTCGAGACGGGACGTGATGTCGCCGATGAGCCCACGCTGCACCGCATCCGGCTTGATGATCACCAGTGTTCGCTCCATCGATCCTCCTCCATTTTGGCAGTGTCATTCGGTGCGAGATAGGGAGGCGCCTCGCAGGATGCGCCTATCCTCTGAGCAGATGATCCAGGCTGGGCAGTAAGCCCTCGTCCTCTTCTTCCTCGTCGCCATCCCAGAGCTCGCCCGCATCCACATACAGCAGACCGGTAGGTTCCGTCACAGCCATGGGCACCCGAACAGACCGCAATGGTAGCGGCGACTCATTGCCAAAGAGTCTTTGAGCCACCCTGTTCTCAGGCTCCAGAGTCTGAGCGCGCCGCAGCATCTCCCTCGCAAGCGCATCTTCGGCCGATCCGAGCCCCAGTCGTCCCCGAATGAGCAAGGCTATGAGGCAGTCCGGCAAGCGCTCCAGCAGGCGATCGCATACCTGCGAGGCTGATCCATGGTCCCCGGCGCGGTAAGTCGCCTGTGCCAGGCCCGCCGCAAGATCATCGCGATCGGGCGTTTCCTCCAGCGCGGCTGAAAACTCCAGCACGGCCTGGCTGAACATGCCGGATCGCAGCATCAAAAACGCGAGCCCGCCTCGCGATAGCGTTCCGGGCTCCCAACCAGCCTCCGTGGCAACTGCGGACCAGAGCCATGTCGCCTGCTTGTGCTCCCCGTCGCGGGATGACTCCCACGCGCGCTGGAACCAGGCAAAAGCAGCACCATGGGCGCAACGCCTGTGCTGCACAAGCCCCATACCCAGCGCAGCCTCTACATGTTGCGGATCCACCGCCAGTGCGCGGGCGCACAAGGCCCCTGCACGTTCGAGATGCCCGCGAACAAGCATCGCCTGACCAAGGATCGCATACGGCTCCAGACAGCGAGGCAAGGCCATCAGAATCTGTCGGCAGACCGCAATGGCTCCGAGGGGATCGCCGCGATCGATCAGTCCCTGTGCATGGCTCAATTGCGATGATAGCGTTAGGTCCGGCATCTTCGCTCGATGTCCTCTATCCCCCCGGCGGTCAGCTCGGCGATGGCCCTATAGCGCAGAAAGGCGCGCGATCGCAACCTCTATCCGCTTGAGCACCCGCTCCCGTCCCAAAATCTGCATCGTCTCAAACAGCGGCGGCGAAACAGGGGAACCTGTAACGGCAACCCGCACGGCCCCCAGAGTATCCCTGAGCTTGAGCCCCAGCGCATCCGCCAGTGCGCGCAACGCTTCTTCGATGGCACTATGCTCGAAGGAGGGCAGCTCGGTCAGGGTCGACAGAGTCTTGTTCAGGATGCACAGCGTGGTGCTGGCATCGGACTTGTTCGGGATGAGCATCTCTGCCTCATAGTCCAGCTGTTCGCTAAAGGCAAACCGCAGCAGGTCGACGGCATCGCTCAGAGTGCGCATCCTCTCCTTGATGAGGGGTGCAAAGGCGAGAACGGTCGCAAAATCAGCGGAGATGCCCGCCCGCGTCAACAGCTGCAGTACCCGGTTTGTGAGATCATTATCACCGAGGCTGCGAATGTACACCGCGTTCATATGTTGGAGCTTTTCGTAGGAAAAGGCGCTGGGTGATTTGCTGACGTGATCCAGATCAAAATAGCGCACCAGTTCGTCACGGGTAAAGAACTCTGTCTCCGAATCATAGGCCCAACCCACCAGCGCGAGGAAATTCACCATCGCCTCTGGAAGATAGCCCGCCTCGCGGAACTCGTGGATAAAGGTCAGCTGTTCCGCCTGACCTGGCGTCCTGACCTTGCGCTTACTCAGCTTGCCTTTGCCCGAAGGATCCAAGATCGTCGGAAGATGAGCATGCTCCGGAATCTCCCAGCCAAAGGCGTTATAGAGCAAGACGTGCTTGGGGGTAGAAGCCAACCATTCGTCTCCCCGCAGGACATGGCTGATTTCCATCAGGTGATCGTCGATCACCACACCCAGATGATAGGTGGGGAATCCATCTGATTTGAGCAGGACCAGATCATCCAGCTCTTTGTTGCTGACTACGATGCGACCGCGCAGCCGATCCTCAAAGGCGGTCTCGCCGTCAACGGGTATCGCCAACCGCACCACCGGCTTGACGCCGGCGGCCTCATAGTCAGCAATCTGCTGGCGCGTGAGATGACGGCAATGACGATCATATCCCGGCTTGATACCCTCGGCCCGCTGCTGCGCTCGCAAAGCCGTCAGACGCTCAGGAGAGCAATAACAACGATAGGCCTTGCCCTCTTGAATCAATTGCTCCGCATATTCACGGTAGATACGCACGCGATCCGACTGGTAGTAAGGGCCATAGCTGCCCCCGACCTCGGGTCCCTCGTCCCACATACACCCCAGCCATCGCAGGCTATCCAGCAAATGCGGCATCGCCTCGGGATGGTAGCGCTCGCGGTCCGTATCTTCAATGCGCAGAATAAACTTGCCGCAATGGTGCCGCGCAAAGAGCCAGTTATAGAGGGCGGTCCGCGCTCCCCCCAGATGAAAATACCCCGTAGGACTGGGGGCAAAGCGAACGCGAATGTGCTGCGCCATGAACCACACCTCGATGTCTAGAGTAGAGGATTGTCGTCGCCGGGCCGTCGCAGCGCCACGCTCTGCGCAAGGCCCAGGGCAATCATCGTCGTAATTAGAGAGCTACCCCCATAGCTTACCATAGGCAGCGGCAGTCCGGTAACCGGCAAGAGACTGGCATTGACACCCATGTTGATGAACACCTGTGCAAAAAGCACCACGGTGACTCCGGCCACGATCAGCCGGCCCGGCCCGTCTGCAGCGCGCTCGGCGATACGTATCAGGCGCATGAACATCACGATAAAGAGCAGAATCAGCACCAGAGCGCCGGCGAAACCGAACTCTTCGCAGAGCACAGAAAAGATATAATCCGTATGCCGCACACGGAGGAAACGAAGCTGGCTCTGGCTACCCTGCATATAACCCTTGCCCCACAGGCCGCCTGAGCCAATACTGATCAATGCCTGGTTGATGTTATAGCTGGAGCCCAGCGGATTCTGCCCCGGGTTCAGAAACTCGGTGACGCGCCCCCGCATATAGTCCTCCAGCCGAAACCAGACCACGGGTACCGCCCCGGCCGCCACTCCACTCAAGACCAGCAAATGGCGCCACCGCACGCCAGAAAGAAAGACCATCCCGATCCAGGTGATTGCCAGTAGCAGCACCATACCGAGGTCGCTCTGCAGATAAACCAACGCCGCAGGTATCGCCAGAACGACAGCGGATTGCAGCAGGGGAATCACCGACTCCAGGCGGCGCTGCGATTCGCCCAGAACGCGAGCCAGCACAACGATGACGAGAACTTTGCTGAGCTCTGAGGGTTGAATACCGAAAATACCCACATCCAGCCACGCGGAGGTGCCAAAGGTCGGGTTCGCCACAATCAAGGTGATGACCAGAATGCCCAGTGTGGCGACAAAAACCCAGAGGGCGTGCTGTACCAGCAGACGATAATCGATGATGGCCATCACGAGGTAGAGAGCAAAACCGATGCCAGCAAAGAGCATCTGTCGTAGCAACAGGTTATCTCTCCAGTCATACTCTATCTCTGCAGGCGGGAGCTGATAGGCGCTGTTGATCATCACAAAGCCGATGCCGATGACGAGGAGCATCACGACAAACAGAACCCAGTCGAATCGTCTCAGGAAAGACATCGAGTCACCGTCTACTGCTCTCGCCGCCGGAACAGCCTGAACCATCCAATGCGACCTCTGACGGGTTCCTGCAGAGGAAGAAAGGCCACCTGCTCCCCCAACAGGCGACGGGCGATATTATGATAGGCTAGAGAGGCCGTTGAGCTCGTGTTGTGCGCCACAGGGATCCCCTGCCCGTTTCCCACCAGAACCTCCTCCTCGTCCGGCACGATCCCCGGCAGCTCGATATCCAGCGTTTCCAGTATCTGAGCCGGGCTGAACGACTGCCTGCGGCGGACGAGCTCGGGGCGCAGGCGATTGATGATCAGCGAGCAGTTCGCAGGTCCTTTGCTCTCCAGCATCCCCAGGACGCGGTCTACACTCTGCACCGAGCTTGCTTCAGGCGTCGCCACCACGATAAACTCGTCTGCTGGCGCAACTGCGTTGCGAAACCCCTCGTCGATTCCGGCGGGAGAGTCCACCAGCACAAAATCGCAGTCGCCCCGCAGCTGGTCGCACACCCGAATCATGTCCGCCGGGCTGACTGCAGATTTCTCGCGGGTCTGAGCGGCCGGCAGCAAGTAAAGCTCATCCAGCTGACGATCTCGGATCAGGGCCTGCTGGAGCCGACAGCGTCCCTCCACAAGGTCGACAAGGTCATAGATGATGCGGTTCTGCAGCCCGAGCATCATATCAAGATTGCGCAGGCCGATATCTGTATCGATGACGACTACACGCTTGCCCAGCTTACCCAGGGCCACACCAAGGTTGGCCACAGTGGTCGTCTTGCCAACCCCGCCCTTGCCGGACGTTACCGTGATAACGCGCGCAGACACGCCTACTCCCTCCACCGGATACGCGTCCACCGCTCGACGATGATGGTGTGATCCCGCACATAGGCGAC
>CAZYWU010000013.1:0-26120 GCA_964651255.1 uncultured Anaerolineales bacterium | reverse complement strand
ACCGGATACGCGTCCACCGCTCGACGATGATGGTGTGATCCCGCACATAGGCGACAATGACCAGGCCCTCGCGCGTCCCCTTGATCGAGATCCCGCCTTCCATGCGACCTCCCGTCCTCTATCCCCCGGTACCCGTCTGACCCGCAGCCGGAACATCAAAATAGGCGCGCAAGATCTCCTCTCCCACCGGTACAGCCGTCTGAGAGCCTTCACCGCCTCCGTGCAGAAAGACAATGAGCACGATCTCTGGATCGTCGTAGGGGGCAAAAGCCGTAAAATAGGCATGGGTGGGGAGATATCCCCACTCGTCCATGATAATGTTGCCGTTCTCATCCAGCTCGGTGTACTCCGCCGTGCCGGTCTTGCCGGCTACATCAACCTCAGGCAAGTGCAAGCGGTAGGCAGTACCATTGGTGACTGCGCCGTGCATCCCGCGCCTGACAAGCTCAATGTTCTCAGGGCTAACCTCGAGCTCACGAATGACTTCAGGCTCAAAGGCCTCAATAAGGTTGCCTTCTATGTCCACCACCTGATACACGACCTGAGGCCGGTAGAGCGTGCCGCCGTTGGCAATGGCCGCCGTCGCATTGAGCATCTGCAGCGGCGTCACCAGCACATAGCCCTGCCCGATCGCTGCGTTATAAGTATCGCCGGTGAACCAGCTTTCGCTATAGGTGAGACGCTTCCATTGCTCGCTGGGCAGCAGCCCGGCTGCCTCGCCCGTCAATTCGATACCGGTGGGCTCACCGATCCCAAACATGGCTGCGTACTTGCCCAGCCTGTCGATACCCAGCCCTACGAAATCCTCAAAGCCGCCGGTGGCCTTGTAGAAAAAGATGTCACAGGATTGTGATATCGCCGTCACGACGTTGATACTGCCATGACCATATCTGGCCCAGCAGTAAAAGGTCTGGGCCTGGCTCAGGTCGTCCGGGAAGAACTTGTTGGGCAACAGCATGGTCCCCCGGCACTCGAACCGCGTCGATTCGGTGATTACCCCCTCCTCAAGCGCACCAATGGCAGGGATGATCTTGAAAACCGATCCGGGCGGATACTGCCCCCCTACCGCATGATTGATAAGCGGATGTCGCGGATCGTTACTGAGAGCAGCCAGGTCTTCATAGGAGATGCCCGAGGCAAACAGGTTATTGTCAAAGGTGGGCAGCGACACCATCGCCAGTATCTCCCCGGTGCGAGGATCCATGGCGATCGCCACCCCCGTGTCCGACCCTGCCGCGGCCATACCTTTTGCGAGCGCCGCCTCAACGTCTCTTTGGAACTCGGTATCGATGGTCAGATAGATGCTGTTTCCGGCGACGGGTTCCTCGGTCGCAATAACCCGCACCTCGCGCCCGTCAGAGTTCACCTCAACGTGCTTTTGGCCCTTGGTACCGGCCAGAATGTCCTCCTGAGTGCGCTCCACTCCGGCGATGCCAATGCTGTCACCGGCCTCGTAACCACGATCGGCGCGCGCATCAAGATCGGCCTGCCCGATGCGGCCCATATAGCCCACGATATGAGCAAAGAGCTCCGAGTCGAGATACTCGCGTTCCGGCTCGACCTGTACCGTCACGCCCGGCAGCGTAAGGCTCTCTTCCTGTATCGTGAATGCCGCCTGCCGGTCAACCTTGTGCGCGATGGTCACCGGTACGTACTCGCCCGTCGCATTGGGCCCTGTTGTCTGCTCCCTGATCAGATCATCAACACCTGAGCCATCTTCGCTACGCAAGGGCATTCCGAGCAGATCTGCCACCCGCCGCAGAACGGCCTCTCGCTCCAGTTCGTCTTCAGGCAGATCACCGGGAACCACGCTTACCGCAAAACTGGGCACGTTGTGAACCAGCAACCGCCCTTGTCGGTCATAGATAACTCCACGCGGAGCGTCAACGGACACAAGCCGGTAACGGTTCTCATCGGCGGCCGCGGCATAGTCCTCATAGGACACCACCTGCAAAGACCACAGTCTCAGAACCACGGCCATCATACAGATGATGACAATGGCTTGAAAGATGATCATGCGAAGCCGCATGTACAGGCCACTCACAATGTCAGAACTCCACCGCAGGGGGCTCGATCCGATTGGCGATCCACTTGACCAGACCGTACATCACCGGCATCAGCAGGATGTGGAGGAACAGCTCGGGGACAATCACACGGCCAAACGAGCGCAGCAGAACAGGATCGTATCCTGCAATGCGCAATACCGTCACAAAGACGAGGTTCACCAGCAACACCGCCCCGGCAACCACGACAAATTTGAGGTACCACGCCCCCCGAAACACATTGACCTCACCCAGGGCAGCAAGGGAGATAGCCGCGGCAAGAGAGGCGATCCAGGTGCCAAACGGCGCGGCCGAACTCACATCCAGAATCATACCCCCCAGCAACCCGATCATCAGGCCTTCGCTCAAGCCCCGGCGCAAGACCCACGAAATGGCAAAGAGAAGAAGCAGGTTCAGATGAACCCCAAGCACTGTTGCATTGGCCAGGACTGTCGTCTGGGCCAGGGCCAGCAGCAAGGCCACTGGAACTGCGATATACAGGCCGATGGGACGCCTCCCCTGAGAAAATGCTGTGCAGCTGCCACTAGGGCTCTGCCAGAAGTTCTCCTGGATCGTAGTTGAGCAGAACGAGCACGTTCTCCAGGGTGCTCATGTCCACAGCAGGTCTGACCACGGCCTCCTGGTGCGCATCGACATCGTTCTGCCGCACATCGACAACCTGACCGATGACAAGTCGCTTTGGAAAGGCGCCGCCAAGACCCGAAGTCAAGACAACATCGCCGATGATAACCGTCTCATCCTGCAGGATATACCGCATGACCAGATCGGGGCCCAGGTCTCCCTGGACCACCCCGGTAGCACGGGAGCGCTGGATGTAGGCCCCCACTGAGGACTGCGAGTCAGTCAGAAGCATGACCTGTGACGAAGTCTGGCTCACCCTGCTGATACGTCCAACGAGCCCCGCATCGGTAAGCACGGGCATGCCCAGGCGTATGCCATCCGCTGAGCCCCGATCGATAACCAGATAATTAAGGTAGCTGCTCGGATCGCGAGCGATAACCTCTGCGGCAATGAGCTGAAAGTTGGGGACTGCGCTCTTAAAGCCCAGCTGTCGCCTGAGATCCTCGTTCTCCAGCTGCGCCTCTGTCAGAAGTATGATCTGGCTCCGAAGCTCTGCGATCTGGTTCTCAAGCTCCTGGTTCTCCCGCTGAAGCTCAGCCCCGCGACCCAGCGCTTCCAGCTGATCCGCAATCGGGCTTAGCGCACGACCAAATACAAGCTGAAGGGGAGCGACGATCCCGGTCAAAGTGTCCCGGATGGGGTTTACAGCGCCAACACCGTCAAGCAGTAACCAGACGAGCATCATGGCCAACACAACAACAAGAGCGATGGCGGATCGATGCCCTGCCCTCATTGGCGGTACACTCTGGCCAGCCTAGCCCTGTGCGCGGCGTGCCTGGGAGATCGTGTCACGTTGGGTACTGGCCAGAACCTTGCTGTAGCGAGCCAGATCGTCAACAATCGCCCCCGCTCCGCGCACCACACAGGTCACAGGGTCATCAGCACGATAGACACGCATATGACATTCATTGGAGAGGCGCTCAGGGAGCCCCTGCAGCTGGCTGCTCCCACCGGCCAGTACGATGCCCTGCTCCATCAGATCCGCAACCAACTCGGGCGGCGTCTCATCGAGCGTCGCTCGCACGGCATCCACGATGATATCTACAGGACCAGACAGCGCCTCACGTATCTCGATACTACTCACCTCAGTAGCCTCGGGCAGACCAGTGATGAGATTACGCCCTCGTATTGTGACCGTCTGCTCCTCCGGCAGAGGATAGGCCGAACCGATAGCGATCTTTGTTCGTTCAGCCATGCGCTCGCCGATCAGAAGGTTGTACTTTTGGCGGGCGTACTGGACGATCTCCTCATCCATCTCATCGCCGGCGACACGAATGGAGCGGCTCACTACGATGCCCCCCAGGGACAGCACGGCGACCTCGGTCGTCCCTCCGCCCAGGTCCACCACCATGCTGCCTACCGAATCACCCACAGGCAATCCGGCACCGATGGCAGCAGCCATGGGTTCCTCGACCAGATACGCCTCACGCGCGCCAGCACTCAAAGCAGCATCCCGCACCGCACGCTTCTCGACCTCGGTGCACCCGCTGGGGATGCCTACCACGACCCTCGGTCGGGGATTGAACCATCTCGAACGCTCGTGGACCTTTTGGATAAAGTACCGTAGCATCTGCTCGGTGACGTCAAAATCCGAGATAACGCCATCCCGCAAGGGCCTGATGGCGACGATATTGCCTGGCGTGCGCCCAACCATCTCCTTGGCTTCAGCCCCAAATGCAAGCGGCCGTCTGGTGGTCTTTTCGATGGCGACAACAGAGGGCTCGTTGATGACGATCCCCTGACCATGCACCATCACCAGGGTCGTGGCGGTCCCGAGGTCAATGCCTATATCTCTTGAAAAAAGACCCAGCAGGGCGCTGAGAGGTTTGAACAATGTGGTACCCTTCCTGCCAACCAGCAAGTGATTGAGCGGATTATAGCATATAACAGATAGCGGCAAAACCTCCGAGCGGCCGTCTTTGGCCTGTTTTCGGCCCTTGACGACGCAGCATGCAACCTGTTGGGGCTGCCGGGGTTTCGAGATAATATAGGTATCATCCGAAAGCTGAGGTGCTCATGCAATACCAGGCTGCCCTGATCGTCTTTGCCTCGCTGCTTTTGTTGACCATCCTGCTCGGGTTCATCACGCTGAACCGCTATCTTGCCTACAAGGAGCGCATCGCGCTGGCCAGGCTGGGCTTTAGCGCGAGCGACCTGGCGGCTGCCGGAGAAGCGATCAAGCGGGGTAGCCGCGGCGTGTTGTGGGGCGGCGTCATAACTATGATGAGTGGGTTTGCCCTCTTACTCGGGCTGACCCCCCTGGGTAGCGGCGTCTGGTTGATTGCGGGACTGCTGCCCATGTTCGTTGGCCTGGGGATGCTGCTCATCTATTTCACATCGTCGGGATCGCAAAAGCGCAAGGATGCTGATCCTACTCTCCCGTTGGGGGTTCGGCCCGAGAAGCAAACCGCAGAAGGACAAACTACCTGTCATGAAGACACGCCCTAGCGGAGCTTGTTTGGCATGCCTCGTCCATCGCGATCGGGACCGGGTGTGAGCGACCCTATGGCTGACCTTGTGGCCCGCGCGCAGATGGGGGATAGTGATGCATTGACCCAACTGATCCTCCAGACCGAGCAGCGCGTCTACAACCTCGCCTATCGCATCCTGAACAACCGGCAAGAGGCCGAAGACATGGCGCAGGAGATTTACCTCAAGGTCTGGCGCGCATTGCCCAGCTTTCGCGGGGAGAGTAAGTTCACTACCTGGCTCCATGCCATCGCGACCCACGCGTCGCTCAACCGCCTTCGCAAGCTCAAGCGCGAGCCGGTTGTCCTGGCGGACACAGAAGAGAATCTCGAAAGACTGCTCGCCAGGGATACGGAGGACACTGAAAGCGAGTTCGAGCCCGGCGAGAAAGCGTGCATCTGGCAACAGGTGCGGCGGCTGCCGGTCAAGTATGCACTCGTGTTGACGCTGTTCTATCAGCAGCAGCTTAGCTATGAGGAGATCACGCAAGTGCTTGGCCTTCCCCTGGGCACCGTCAAAGCGCAACTCAACCGTGCCCGATTGGCCCTCGCACGCAGTCTCAAGGAAACGAGGACGCCATGACCTGTGACACCTTGCGCGACCAACTGGTAGACTATGTCGTAGCCGGCGAACCTGCAGACGATCGATATACTGCTCTGCGTGCGCACCTTTGTCACTGTGCCCTGTGCCAGCAGGATCTGGACCATCTACGCCAGGTTGAGCTCGCGCTCAGGGCCTGGCCGCTGGAGGAGGTTACCCCCTCGCTCCAACTACGACTCCTGGCGACTGGCAACCGCCCACAACAGCTCATGGATCCTTACCCGCTTGCATGGCCAATCTGGCTCCCCGCATTGACAGTGCTGATCGCGATCGGGCTCGCGCTGTTCCTGACTCCCGTGCCCCTCTCCATCGCGCTGCAGCCCGCAGGACCGCTCTCGGAATGGGATCGGGCGGCACTATCTCTGGATCAGGACGCCCTGCGGGCCCTCTTGGTAGGTGTGTCTGTCGCTCTGGCAGGCATCGGTGTGACCATGGCTCTCTCAGAGACAGGTATGCCCGACAGAAGCGATATGGATTGCCTCAGAAGCAGGGCTACCCATGCCATCGAGCGCATCCGGCACCTTGCGATCCACTCACGTTAAGCACGCAGACCAGGCCAGCGAATCCCCGGCACAGGCACAGGCGGCAATTGACACCGTCTGCTTGTCGCTTTATACTGAGTTGCTAGGTCTATAGGATAAACGAGGGTTGTAACTCATGCGGGTTTTCCCCTTTTCTGCCATAGTGGGCCAGGAGCGCATGCGCCGAGCGCTCATATTGAACGCCATCAGCCCTCAAATCGGTGGCGTGCTGATCCGTGGCGAGCGCGGCACGGCCAAGTCTACCGCCGCACGTGCGCTTGCCGCATTGCTCCCTCCCATACGGACAGTCGCCGATTGCCCCTTCAACTGCGATCCGGATCGCCCCGAACTCATGTGTGACACCTGCCGCTCCCGCGTCGCCGCAGGTGAAGAGCTGCCGGTAGAGGTCAAACAGACACGGTTTGTCGATCTCCCCGTCAGCGCGACAGAGGATCGCGTGGTGGGGACGCTGGATCTGGAGCGCGCGATCAAACATGGTGAGCGCCACTTTGAACCTGGCGTACTGGCAACCGCCAACCGGGGCTTGCTTTATGTCGACGAAGTAAACTTGCTCGACGACCACGTCGTCGATCTGCTGCTGGATTCTGCCGCCATGGGGGTCAATGTCGTGGAGCGCGAAGGCATCTCCTTCTCCCATCCAGCGCGATTCATCCTCGTGGGCACCATGAACCCCGAAGAAGGCGATCTGCGACCCCAACTGCTGGACCGCTTTGCGCTGTGCGTAGACATCCAGGGCATTCTGGACGCCGATGCGCGCGTAGAGATCCTGCGACGCCGCATTGGTTTTGATCAGGACTATGCGGCTTTTTGCGACTTTTGGTGCGCAGAAGAGAATCGTCTCACCGAACGTATCATCAAGGCGCAGGCCTTGCTGCCTTCGGTGACTTACCGCGAGAGCGACCTGTACTATATCGCGCGGCTTACTGCCGAAATGGATGTGGATGGTCACCGCGCTGATCTGGTCATCCTCAAGACAGCGCTGGCTCACGCCGCCTATGAGGGACGCACGCGCATCCGTGAAACGGACATCCTGCTTGCGGCCGAGCTGGCGCTGCCTCATCGCCTGCGTCGCACACCCTTTGAAGACACGGCATCCAAGATGGACAAGCTGGCCCAGCGGATTGAGCAGGCCCGGCAGGAGAGCGAGAAACAGCAGGCTGAGGAAGAACAGGCGGAAGGTAAAAAAAAACTGACTCGCGCCTGAACCAGGATGCGGCCTCAGAGGGCGCGGAGGCGGACGCTGCCATTCCCCCTGAGCGGGGAACCAGCAACACCGAAGAGGCGCTGCAGCCCTCCCCCGATGATCCCACCCGTCCCGTCGCTGTCGGCGACCCCTTTGAGGTTCGCAAGCTCCCCACCACGACAGACAGGCTCTCGCGGCGAACCTCGGGGCGGCGCACTTACTCCGAGAGCAAGAAAAAGCGCGGGCGCTATATTTGCGCGCGCGACGCGCAGGGACGGTATGATGACATCGCCATCGATGCCACGGTGCGCCAGGCCGCGCCACACCAGCGCGAACGGGCTCCGTCAGAGACCGCGGTCAGCATCCGCGATCAGGACCTGCAGCGCAAAGTGCGCGTCCACAAGACGGGTAACCTCGTCGTGTTTGCCGTTGACGCCAGCTGGTCCATGGCAGCGGCGGAGCGCATGCAGGCCACCAAAGGTGCCATCATGTCGCTCCTGGTCGACGCTTACCAGAAGAGAGACCGGGTCGCGATGGTCTCCTTTCAAAAGGACCGGGCCTTTCTCGTCCTGCCCCCCACCTCAAGCGTCGAGCGCGCCAAGAACGCCCTGCAGGAGATCCCCGTAGGCGGCAAGACGCCCCTCTCTGCAGGACTGCTGCTCTCTCTGCAGGTTATCGAGCGTGAGCTTAATCAGAATCCGGAGATTTCGCCTCTCTTGATCCTGCTCACCGACGGCGCAGGTAATGTGTCGGTGACTGGGACATCACCGCGCGAGGAGGCGCTTCTGATCGCTGACATGTTCCGTGAGAGACAACTTCGCTCTGTGGTGATCAACACCGAACACGAGTCCCTGGATCGCGGCCTGGCCCGGGAGCTCGCCGATCGCCTGGACGGGCCGTGCTATTCACTATCCGAAATACGCGCCGATAGCCTGTACGAGACTGTGCGACGGGAAATGGCTCGATGACCGACACAGGCCTCCGCCGGGGGCGCCCCCAGCAGTACGCGGCAGATGGCCTGCTTCTGCTGGTGACGGCCGTATGGGGCAGCACGTTCGTGATGGTCAAGGATGCCGTCGCGGCCCATCCGGTATTTCCCTTCCTATCGCTGCGCTTTGCCATGGGACTCGTAACGCTCTTGCTCATCGGATGGCGCAGACTGCGGTCCCTCGATCGCGCCAATAGCCTGGCGGGCGCCCTGGCAGGGCTGTTCCTGTTGGGCGGATATGCCTTCCAGACGCTGGGCCTGCAGTACACCTCCGCCTCCAGAGCGGGGTTCATCACCGGTCTCAGCGTCGTGCTTGTCCCTCTGCTGTCGGCCATCGTGGTGCGCGAACGGCCCCAGCCAGCAGCAGTGCTCGGCGTTCTGCTCGCAACCACGGGCCTCATGATGTTCACATCGAGTAGGCCGCTGGCCTTTGGGAGAGGTGAGCTGCTGGTCCTTTTGGGCGCGCTCTGCTTTGCGGGCCACATCGTCACGGTAGGCGTGGCGGCCCCACAGGCAGATCCGATCGCACTCACGATCATCCAGCTGGCCGTCGTAGCGATGGTCAGTGGCGTCATCGCGCAGGCCACGGGCCAATGGAGAATGCCGTTACCCGCTACCTGGGGAGCGGCTGCGTTCACAGGAGTACTCGCCACGGCAGTGGCCTTTACTCTGCAGACATCCATGCAGCGCTTTACCAGCGCCACCCACACTGCCCTGATTTTCGCAGCGGAGCCCGTGTTTGCAGCTGTCTTTGGCGTGCTGTTTGATCAGGATGCACTCACGACCCGGCTGGTCACGGGCGGACTACTGATCCTCCTCGGAGCGCTAGTCAGCGAGATCAACTGGTCCCAGCGTACTGCCACCCTGATCTCGCGCTTTCTGGCGCCACACTATGTCCTTGCAGTCGGCCTGATATTACTCGGGGCCAACGATCCCTCCGGCTGGCGCTCTGGGATCAAGTGGGTGACGCTGATCGGATTGCCGTCGCTCTTCCTTCTGCTGGGCGTATTTGCACTGGCCCTGCGAAATGGCACAATCAGCGACTGGCACGTCTCCGACCGACGACAGAGGCTGTCGCCTCTATTGGTCATTGCAGGTCTGGTCTTTGGCAGTCTGCCTGCGGTGCTTTTGTATCTGCTCGACGGGCCGCCTTTTCTCTTGGCTGCGGCTACCGCCACACTGGCGCTCATCATCGTCAATCTGCTGATCACCACGTTCTGGAAGATCAGCCAGCACGTATCAGGCATCGCGCTGGTGGCGACGTTGCTCACGTTCAGTTACGGCACTGCGGTAGCTGCGGTGCTGCTGCTGGTCCCTCTGGTGGCCTGGGCGCGGGTCAGGCTCGGCGCACACACAGTTATGCAGACCGTGGCCGGCGGTGTGACGGGTACAGCGGTCTGCATTTTGACTCTCCGGCTGCTCAACGCAATCTAGCCGAGCACACCCCAATCGGGGAATGCGTTTTGACCAGAGCGCGAAGGGAACAGTCTGGAGCCGAGATACGTCTGTTTTTAGAAGGGTACGAGACGCTTCGCCTGGAGGTGCATCATGAGAGTTTCAAAACGGCTGTTGGATATTGCGATCATCGCCATCCTGGTGTTGGCTGTCACCGCTCCCAGTTTGGCCCAGACTGCGGTTCCCACACGCACCGGGACACCGACTGTTGAGGAGCCAGAAGACGAGCAGGAGACTGTTGTGACGGAGGAGGCTCAGATTATCGCGGAGGCAGGAGATGCCAGCGGCCTGGAGCTCACCATCTATAACCAGTCCATGGGGCTGGTGCGAGAGGTACGCTCCGCAGTGCTGGATGAGGGATTGAACGAGATCAGCGTAACGAACATACCGAACCAGATCATTCCCGCAAGTGTGTACATGATGCCATTGAAGGATGACGAGGGCACCGTTCTGCTGGAACAGCGTTTTGACTATGACGTGGTCAACAGCTCGGGATTGCTGCAACGCTACATCGATGAGACCATCAGTCTCACCACCCAGAGCGGCGAGTCGCTGACTGGCACGCTGATATCCGTGAGCGATGATATCGTACTCCTGACTGACTGGGGCATTGAGATCATCCGCTCCAGCCAGGTGCAGCAGTTCTCGCTGCCCACCCTGTCAGAACCCCTGATCACCCGACCTACCCTCACCTGGCTGTTGCAGGCAACAGAGGCGGGAGAGCGCGACTACCGGCTCACGTATCTGACCGGCGGACTCACCTGGCAGGCAGACTATGTAGCGATGCTGAACGAGGATGATTCGCTGATGGATCTCCAGAGTTGGATCAGCATTCGCAATGACAGCGGCGCCAGTTTTGAGGACGCCAAGCTCAAGCTGGTTGCCGGCGAGGTCAATCAGGTCAGGGAACAGGTCGCGTACGAGGCTGAGGAAGTGTACAAGGTGGTGGAGGCCGCTGCTCCGGCCCCGGGTGTCGTCGAACGCGGCCTGATGGACTATCACCTGTACGACGTGGCCCGTCCGGTCACACTCAAGGATAACCAGTCCAAGCAGCTCGAGTTCCTCAAGGCCACCGGGATCACGGTGGAAAAACAGTACGTCTTTGAGGTCACCAGTCCCATCTGGGTAAGCCTGGGGAGCGCCGTGACCGATGCCGGGTACTTGAGCGAGGATCGGGTGGACATCCAGGTCAAGCTCATGATCACAAACGATGAGGAGAGCGGTTTGGGCTTGCCCATTCCCCAGGGCACCGTCCGGATCTACAAGGACGATGTGGACGGCAGCGCGATTCTGGTCGGCCAGGATACAGTCTCGCACACCCCGGCAAATGAGATCATCCGCCTGTCTCTTGGAAACGCCTTTGATCTGGTGGGCGAGCGCAGGCAGACGCAGTTCCGCCAGCTTGGCGAGCGCAGCCTCGAGGAAACGATCGAGATCACGCTGCGCAACCAGTCTGACGAGGAGGCGACCATCCAGGTGATCGAGCACCTGTACCGCGCCCACGATGCAGAGATCACTGAGTCGAGCGAGGATTATACCCAGGTCGACGCCAACACCGTGCAGTTCGATGTCACAGTCGACGCGGAGGAAACGGCAACCGTAAGCTACACCGTTGTATATCGCTGGTAGCATCCCACGACCACGACGCAGGCGGACCGGCAAGTTTACCGGTCCGCCTGTTCCGTTTTTCCACCTGTTATTGGTGAAGGATCGATCCTCCAACAAACTCTCGCAGCAAAGAGTTGCTTGGCACCAGGTCAGCGTCACAAGGCCTGATCCAATGCAGAAGGCTCAAGAGGCGGTCTGCCTCCACAGCCTCAGGTGTTCCGCAGGGTACACGCGGCAGCAAACGCTCGACAAAGGGCTTGAGCACCGCAAGCTCGTACACCAGCGCCGAGTTGAACATCACGTCTGCATTTTCCTGGTACGGGAAGATGTAGCGTTCCTCCCCTTTGCGTACACTTGGCCACCGGCGCAGTGTCTCTTGCGCTGATATGCCCCGTGTGGCATCATCCCGGACCATCCTGCGCAACAGCCGGTTATCCGTGGTCGCAACGCGGTTGTGCTGGTCGAGGTTAAGCTGTGTCAGCGCCGACACATAGATCCTGAAAATGCGCTCCTCCGGGACCTCTGACAGGAGGCGCGGATTCAGCCCGTGGATGCCCTCAATAAGCACCAGCGAACCAGGGACCAGCTGGACCTGTCTTCCAGGCACCCCACGACCTTCGATAAAGTCAAAGCGCGGTATGGTCACCTGCTCCCCACGCAGGAGCGCCTGTACCTGCTGGTTGAACAGCTCCAGGTTGACTGCTTCCAGCGCCTCAAAGTCGTACGTACCGTCGTCATTGACCGGAGTGTCCTCCCGATCAACGAAATAATCGTCCAGGCCGAGCGCCAGCGGCTGCTGGCTGTTGACCAGCAGCTGTACACCGAGCCGTCGCACAAACGTCGTCTTGCCGGAGGAGGACGGTCCCGCGATCAGGATGACCTGAGCCGTCCCACGGGCCAGAATGGCATCCGCAATATCTGAGATGCGCTTCTCATGCAAGGCCTCTGACACCAGGACGACCCGCGCCGCCTGGCCATGCTCGATGGCCTGGTTCAGCGCCCCCGCATCCTCAATGCCAAGGATGTTGAGCCAGTTTCCGTACTCGCGAAACACCCCCATCAGCTTCGGATACGTCGTGTGGGACTCCAGGGGCAGCACATGTCTTTCGACATCGGCACGCAGGATAAAGCCCGGGGGATAATCCTCCAGGCAGCAGTCTCCCAGCCTGCCGGTCCCGGGCAACATTGGCCCGTAGAAACAATCCTGCACCCCGCGCAGCGAGTAGATGGTGATCTGTTCCTTTTCGTGTCCCGACAGCAGGCGCACTTTGTCAAAGAATCCCTGTGCCTCAAAGATCTCGATGGCCCGGTCCACGGCAACGATCTGCGGCACAATGGGTTCATCGGCCTCGACGATCTCCTGCATGCGCTTGCCGACGGCCGCGAGCTCATCGGTCGTGAACGTCGGCCTGCCCGTGACGGTGCAGAAAAAGCCCCCGATGGTCACAGAGTGATCGATGGTAACTTGAGCCTCCGGATAGAGCTCTCGGGCGGCGACAACAAGCACAAACGCCATCGCGCGCTGGTAAATCCTGAGTCCCTCTGTGGTAAACGTATCGACTGGCTGCACGTCGACGTCGCGGACAACAAGCTGTCCCAGCTCCACCAGACGCCCATCGATCAACCCGGCCACAATGGACCGGTCATCCGCATAGGCCGCGGTCACAAAGTCAATCAGTGGGGTACCCGGTGTACCTGCAAAGATGCGCCCATCGGGGAAACGTACCTGCACGTCCTGCCGAGGCTCCGCCGGATGCGGTGCTGAAAAGCGCGCAGACGTGGATTCCGCTGCTGTCATCAGCGCTGCCCGTAGCCGGTCTTGTACTGCTGATGGGCCCGTGCGACCTCTTCAGCCGGTATCTCCTGAAGCTCGCCCAGTTGCAGTGCATAGTACACCGTCCGGGCCACGTCCTCGACCATCACAGCGGCCTTTACGGCAGCCTCAACCGACGGCCCAACGGTAAAGACCCCGTGGCTCTTGATCAGGATCGCCGGACTTGGACCAATGGACTTGACTAACTCGCGCCCAATCTCTTCGCCACCGATCTGGCAATAGTCGCCAAGGGGCACCGGCCCGCCGAACTCATCGGCCATAGCGGTCAGATAGACAGGGATTGAGCGGCCCGCCGCGGCAAACGCGGTCGCAAAGGTCGAGTGGGTGTGCACCATGCCAAAAACATCCGGGCGATGCCGGTACACATAGAGGTGCGTCGCCGTATCGACCGAGGGCTTGAGGTTGCCCCGAATCACCTTGCCGCCCAGATCTACGATGACCATATCTTCCGGGCGCATGTCCTCATAGCGCACGCCACTGGGCTTGATCACCACATAACCGCTTGCGGGATCGCGTCCGCTGACATTGCCGCTCGTCCAGGTCACCAGACCCGCCTTCGGCAACATGCAGTTCCCTTCATACACCTGCTGTCGCAATATCTCTAGAGACATCCTACTCCCTCCTCATGCTCTTTACCCTGGCGATTATGGGCGTCAACAGGGCCTGTGTCAATCGGGCAGGGCGCTGGCGCCCTTGAAAAGCGCCGGAGGGGAGCGTATAGTCAGAGAAGATGTGCGTGATGGGACGATCCCATTGACGCGAGAAAGGACCATGCCCATGAGCACAGAGATTCCGCTATACAGAGATATCACCGCCACCGTCAGTGAACGCGTGAGCGACTTGCTCGATCGCATGACGCTCGAGGAAAAGGCAGCACAAACCGCCGTTTTCCGCCTCGGGGGCATGGGTGCAGGCGGACTGCTGCAGGCCATTCCGCCGGAGGAAGTTCGCTCCTTTATGGTCCGCATGGGCGCCGGACTGGGCATCCCCGAGGGCGGCATGCCAGAGCCACCGCCGGAGGCGCGACTCGGCGCTCTGCGCGAGGACGGGTCTGTGGATGAGGCAAAGGTTGAAGCACTCCTCAAGAGCAATCCCGGTGGCGGGACCTCGGGCGCCGGCGCCACGCCGCGGGCTCAGGCAGAGATAGCCAATACCGTTCAGCGCATCGCCCGAGACAAGACCCGCCTGGGCATTCCCGTGATCTTTCACGGAGAGGGGCTGCATGGTTATGTCAATAACGGCACGACGATCTTTCCGCAGGCCCTGGCGCTGGCCGGGACCTGGAACCCGGAGTTGATCCGACGCATCGGACGGGCAATTGGCACGGAGGCGCGTGCCATGGGCGCGCATGATCTCTTTGCCCCGGTGCTGGATATCGCGCGCGACCCTCGTTGGGGACGCACTGAAGAAACCTATGGCGAGGATCCGTACCTGGCCTCCCGGATGGGCGTCGCCATGATCAAGGGCATGCAGGGCAAGCGGCTCTCCGACGCCGACGCCGTCATGTGTGGCGGCAAGCACTTTGGCGGCCATGGAGAACCGCTCGGCGGGCGCGACAGCAATATGGAGGGGATCACCGAACGCGATCTGCGCGAGGTGCACTTGAAGACGTTTGCCGCCGCTGTGCAAGAGGCCGGGGCCAATTGCATCATGGCGGCCTACCATGCCCTGGACGGCGTTCCCTGCCATGCCAATCATTGGCTGCTCACCAAGGTCCTTCGTGAGGAATGGGGCTTTCGCGGTCATGTGGTGTCCGATGCCGGGGGCGTCGAGGGCCTACACGACAAGCACCGTGTTGCGCGGGATCACCGCGAGGCAGTGCGCATGGCCATTGAGGCCGGCGTTGACACGTTCTTGGCTTTTGGCGGCGGGTTCACCGCAGCCATCGTCGACCTGGTCGAAAAGGGCGAACTCTCGCAGGAGCGGCTGGATGAGACCGTCGGTTGGATACTAAAGTCCAAGTTCGACCTCGGTCTCTTTGACCAGCCGTATGCCGATCCGGACGTTGCGGAGGCGGTCTGCAACAGTGCGGAGCACCGGGCGCTCGCGCTCAAGGCGGCCGAGCAGTCCATCGTGTTGCTCAAGAACGAAGACCGCCTCCTGCCACTGACCGGCAAGGCCCGCAGCATCCTGGTGGCAGGACCCAATGCCGACGCAGCCAGAAACCAGCTGGGAGACTACAGCGGCACTTCCACCGTCACAACGCTCTTGGAGGGTATCCGCAACCGCGCCGCTGGCGCCAAAGTGCAATACGTCCGGGGCTGCGGCGTCAAGGACATGGATGCGTCCGGCATCGGTGAGGCGGTTGAGGCAGCGCGCGACGCCGACGTCGCGATTCTGGTGCTGGGGGAATCCTCCTGGACCGAGGGCATGGTCTGTGGCGAGGGGAACGACCGCGCAGACTTGGATCTGCCCGGTGTGCAGCAGCAACTGCTTGAGGCTGTGTATGCCACAGGCACACCCGTGGTGCTGGTGCTCATCAACGGCCGCCCGCTCAGTATCCGCTGGGCGAAAGAGCACGTGCCCGCGATTCTGGAGGCCTGGTATCCCGGACAGGAGGGGGGCACGGCGATCGCCAGGGTCCTGTGGGGGGACGTCAACCCTTCGGGCAAGTTGCCCATCACCGTCCCGCAGAGTGTCGGGCAATTGCCGCGCTACTATAACTACAAGCCTACCGGACGCGCCTATGACTATGTTACATCTGACTTTCATCCCCTGTACCCCTTCGGCTATGGCTTGAGCTATACGACGTTTTCCTACAGCGACCTTGTGATCAGGCCGGAGATGATCAGCCCGGCTGCACATGTGACCGTGCAGGTGACGGTCAGCAACACGGGTGAACGTGCCGGCGATGAGGTCGTGCAGCTCTATGTCAATGACGTCATCAGCAGCGTGGTCACGCCCGTAATCGAACTCAAAGCGTTCAAGCGCATCTCGCTCGCCCCGGGTGAAAGCAAGACCGTAACCTTTGAGCTTGGGCCCAAGGACCTGGAACTCTTGGACAAGCACCTGGAGCCTGTGGTCGAGCCGGGCACCTTTGAGGTTCAGGTGGGAAACCTCAAGGGCAGCTTTGAGGTCGTGGAACCGCCATATGGCAGGTATGAGCGCCGGCCGATGTGGCCGCAAGGAGAATGATTACGATGACCCAGACGAACACACCCCAACCCGAGCAGCGGCGATTCCCTCCGCCGACGCCCAACGACACACTCGAATCTCCGATTGTGAACGATCGCGAGATAACCTTTAGTGTGTATGCACCGAATGCCCACGAGGTCGCCTTGCGAGGCGATCTTGTGGAAGGACCGCCCCGGACAGGCTTTGTCAAGGATCATCAAGGCATCTGGCGAATGGTGCTCCGCGACGTTGTCCCCGGCACCTATCGCTACCAGTATGTCATCGATCAAGTGATAACCCCGGATCCCCGAAACCCGCTGGTCAGCCCGACCCACACCACGGTGATGAGTCTGGTAAGGGTGATAGGACCGGAGACGGCCTTTGAGGACACGCAGGACGTGCCCCATGGCGCTGTGGCGAGTGTCTACTATCCTTCTGCGAGGTTCGGCGGCCATCGCCGCATGCACGTCTACACCCCACCGGGATACGAGCGGGGCACCGCATCGTATCCGGTGCTCTATCTGCTGCATGGGGGCGGTGATTCTGACGCCTCATGGAGCACCATCGGACGTGCCGGTTTCATAATGGATAACCTGCTCGCGACAGGCGAGGCCTTGCCGATGATCATCGCCATGCCCGCCGGCCATGCCCCGGGCCCGCGGCTGACGTTTCCCGGATCTCCAGCCATGACGGCCGATCCAGCAAATGATCCCTTTACGGCTGACTTGCTAGAGGGCGTCCTGCCATACCTTGAGGCCAACTACCGTGTCCAGGCTGCACCGCAAGCGCGCGCCATCGCAGGTCTTTCCATGGGCGGTGTACAGGCTGCCAATATCGGCCTCGTACACGCCGACCTCTTCCGTTATCTGGGCATCTTTAGCTCAGGATGGTTCCCCGAGGTCCGTGCCGAGTTCGAAGAGAGACACGGGGAAACGATGCGCAGGGCGGCCGGCCTGTATACCCTGATCTGGACCGCCTGGGGCGACACGGACATTGCGCGGCCCAATTCCATCGCGATGCTGGAGATGTTTGACCGTCATGGGATACGATATATGTCCAAAGAAACCCACGGTGGTCACACCTGGATGAATTGGCGGCACTATCTCCATGATCTGGCGCCCCTGCTCTTCCGATAGCGGGGACAGAAGATATCGATCGACAAATCACAATAGACGGAGGATTCGCTATGCCTGAGATCAAGGGTGTTGTCGTACCACTGGTGACACCATTCAACGATGACGAGTCGCTGGATGAAGGAGCTTTGCGGGTCATCGTCGACTATCTCATCGATGCCGGCGTGCACGGTTTGTTTCCATCAGGCAGCCAGGGCGAGTTGTACGCGCTGAGCGGCCAGGAGAAGATGAGGGTGATGGAGATCGTGGCCGAACAGGCTAACGGACGCGCCTTTGTCATGCCCAGCACGGGCGCCGTGACCACGCGAGAAAGCATCGAACTCACGCGTTACGCGCAGAGCATCGGCGCCGACGCGGTCTCTGTGATCACGCCTTACTTTATCCAGCCGTCCGCTCAGGAGCAGATCGAGCACTTTGGACGCATCTGCGCGTCGGTGGAGATTCCCGTGCTGGCCTACAACAATCCAGCTCGGACCAACGTGCACTTTACGCCGGCCATGGCGGCCGCTGTTGCAGACCGGGCATCGAACTTTATCGGCATCAAGGACTCGAGCGGTGACCTGACGAACACGCTGGACTATATGCAGCGCTGCCCGCCGGGCTTTCGGGTCTTTGTGGGACGGGACACGCTCATCTTTGCGGCGCTGTGCTGCGGCTGCACAGGCGCCGTTGCCGCTACAGCAAACGTCGCTCCGGAACTGGTGGTCGGCATCTACACGGCCTACCAGCAAGGCGATCTGGAGCGCTCTAGGGAATTGCAGCGCCGTCTGGACCCCCTGCGTCACGCCTTCAGTCTGGGGTCCTTCCCGGTTGTAGTGAAGGATGCGATGGAGTTGCTGGGCCTGCCAGCTGGCAAATGCCGCGCCCCCATTACCTCTCTTGAGGGCGCACCGCGCGAAAAGCTGATCGGCATCCTCACAGAAATGGGCAAGCTATAGCGATCCGGTAGCCAGGGCGTGCCGGCAGGCAACTTCAGGTGAGTGCTTGCCAGCACCCCGCACCGCGAGGATGCGGCGCACACATGCTCGCCAAAGCGAGGCCGAGAAAGGGCACCATGGCTGAGATCAGACTAGAGAGCATCACCGTCAAGTACTATCGCCATGCGCTCCAGCAGCAGCCCAGTGTGGGCCTGGTCAGGCGCGGCTACGCAGGCTTTCAGGACAAAGCCTTTGTCGAGCGCATCGCATCGCAGTCTGACATGGTCCCCAAAGCGTCGAGCACGGTCACGGCGCTGGACAACGTTAGCCTGACGATCGCTGACGGCGAGACAGTGGCGATCATCGGCCCGTCGGGATGTGGCAAGAGTACCCTGCTCAGGACCATCGCGGGTCTGGAACTCCCGGAAAGTGGCCGCGTGCTCTATGACGGTCGCGATATGGACGGCATCAAGCCCGGCGAGCGCGGAATCGGGATGGTGTTTCAGAGCTATGCCCTCTATCCGCACATGAAGGGCGAAGGCAACCTTGGTTTCTTTTTCCGCATCCACAAGCGCCCCACCGAAGAGATGATGGAAAGAATCCGCGTCACTTCGGAGATCATGGGCCTGGGCTTTGACGACTTGCTGCCGCGCAGCCCCAAAACACTCTCCGGAGGACAGCAGCAGCGCGTTGCCATTGGCCGCTGTATCGTCCGCGATCCCAGCCTATTCCTGTTCGATGAGCCGCTCTCGAATCTGGATGCCAAGCTGCGTGCCCGGACACGTGTGGAGATCAAGCGGCTGCTGAGGCGCTTTTCGATTACCTCGGTCTATGTCACCCACGATCAGAGCGAAGCGATCGCTCTGGGTGACCGGCTTGTCGTGATGAATGCGGGCCGAATCGAACAGGTGGGCACCTATCAGGAATTGCGCACCAACCCGGTCAATGCCTTTGTCGCCGGGTTCGTAGGTGTGCCCCCGATGAACCTGGTACCGGGATACGCAACAAGCTCCGCTGGCGTACTGTCCGGCCCGCTGGGTGACATATCTATCCCGCAGGATATTCCGCTGGAGCGCGCCAGGGGAAAGGACCTCACGCTGGGCTTTCGCAGCGCCGCAGCACATCTGGTCGAGACAGGGGAGGCAGCGGACGAGGACGCAAGCGGCCTCTGGCTCTCAGGTCCGGTGCGTTCCCGAGAGCCAGACTTTTCACGTCACGAGCAGACGATCTATATCGAGGTGGGCGACCTGATGACGGCTGTCCTGGCGCCGGAGCACGTCACGGTTCAGGTGGACGACATCGCCCGCGCACATATTCCGTTCCGTTCACTCTATCTCTTTGACACAGAGACCGGTGCCCGGCTCTATCCCTGATAGGGTCTCTTCCGCCTACTCTACGGGCGCCATCCGTTCATGCGCGCGCGCGACTGCGCGCCCCTCTTCCACGTCCACCCGGCTGAGCAGCAGCCCGCCCACAACGAAAAAGACCACGAGCGAGACAATCGCCCACCGGCTTGTGCCCGCCAAAGCTGCCGTGACGCCAAAGAGCAGCGGCCCGGCGATGCCTGCAAACTTGCTGCTGATATCGTAAAAGCCAAAGAACTCGGCCGAACGATCACGAGGGCACATGGAGCCAAAGAGTGAGCGGCTGAGCGCCTGGCTGCCGCCCTGGACCGTCCCCACCATGGCAGCGAGCACCCAGAAATGCCAGGCCTCGCTCATAAAGTATCCCAGGATCGAGATGAGCGTATACACGGCCAGCGCCAGATAGATCGATTGCTTGGTGCCCAGGCTCTTGGCCAGGCGACCAAACAGCAGTGTCATAGGAAAGGCCACCACCTGGGTCAGCAGGAGCGCTCCGGCGAGGTCGGCAGTGCCAATGCCGATTTCTGCACCATAGATGGTCGCCATCTTGATGATCGTCCCGATGCCGTCCGCATAGAGCCAAAAGGCTACCAGGAACTTGAGCAACTGACGGTACTGGCTGATTTCATGAAAAGTCTCGACAAGGCGCCCCAGTCCCTCTTTGAGGACGTTCTTCCGCTCGCCTTCGGGCGCGGCTCTGGGCGGCTCGGGGACATTGCGGAAGATGGGGATAGAAAAGATCACCCACCATATGGCTACGCTGAGAAAGGAGACTCGCACCGCCGTATTGGCGTCGGGGAAACCAAACCAAGCCGGCTGCATGTACCAGAGCAGGTTGATCAGCAAGAGGATGCCACCACCCAGGTAGCCGAGAGAGAAACCCTTCGCCGAGACGCGGTCCAGTTCGTCGGGCCGCGCCACGTGCGGCAGCAACGAGTCGTAAAAGATGTTGGCACCGGCGTTGCCTATACTGGCCAACACATAAAAGATCACAGCCATCAGCCAATCGCCTTGCTGGACGAGATACAGACAGGCAGTAAAGACGATGGCCAGCGTCAAAAAGCCGCCCATGAATCGCTTCTTGCTGCCTGAATAGTCAGCGGCGGCTCCCAAAATGGGCCCCATGAACGCCGTAAAGAGCATCGCAATAGAGACCGCGTATCCCCAAATGCTGCTGGCTTGCGCCGGTTCGAGGCCGGCCGCCGCCACGCCGGAAAAGTAGGGTGGCAGCAACGCCGCCATGATCGTCGTGGCAAAGGCAGAATTGGCCCAGTCGTACAGGCACCAGGAATTGATCCGCAGGCGATGCAGACGCTCGGACGCTTCAGCCGCAGTCATAGCTACCTCCGCCCTACAAAGTTGGTTCAGTCACGCCACGAGGCGATTCTAGCAGCGGCAGGGCGGGTGTCAACGCGTTTTCATGTTTGGTGCGCCCCGACGCGCCCGCTATAATGACAACAGGTTTGCAGGCTGTGCTCCATCCATACCGGTCATCTTCCACTCCAGGAGAGAGATGCGGGAGAAACCTCCCATCACCATCGGCCTCATCGCTGCAGCCATCATCGGACTGGCGCTCTCGGCCGTGTCCTACGTGCTGGTGAACACAATTCGCACGCAGGCGATCGGGCCTGGCCTAGCATTCACGGCAGTTCTCCTCGTTGTGACATTGTCGCTGATGGGTCTGTGGGTCTATGGCCTGATAGAGTTGCTGACGCTGCACTATGTCATCGATCGCAACGGTATCACCGTGGCGACGGCCTTTGCCCGGCAGACCATACCACACGCTGCGATTCAGCGAGTCGTAGACGGTGAATCAGCCGGCCCTCCGAGCAGGCTGAAAGGCATGACCTGGCCCGGTTATCTGCGCGGCACTCTCTCCGCTGAGCCTTTTGGCCAAATCGTTGTGTGGGCCACAGAACCGCTTCCGAGACAGCTCGTGCTGGTCACCGATAGCGCCTGCTACGGCATCTCCCCAGCCAACCGCGAGCGGTTTCTGACGAACTATGCCATGCGTCGCGATCTCGGCGCGCTCGAGCTGATCCCCCAGGAGCTGACGCGTATCGGTGTGGCCTCATGGAGCATCTGGCGCGACCGCCTGGTATGGGTGGCAATTACCCTGAGCTTTGCACTTGATGCTGTCCTGGCGACGGTCTCCCTGGCGCGCTACAGCACCCTGCCGGCCATTATTCCCCTTCATTGGAACGCCCAGGGCCAGGCCGACCGGTTGGCCGCCAAGTCGGGTATCTTTGCTCTGCCGGCAATCGGCGCGACCGTTCTCGTACTGAGCCTCGTACTGGCTATCGCCATCCATCACCAGGAACGCTTTGGTGCGAGATTGCTGGCCTGGGGATCTATTGGCGTGCAGGCCGCTCTCTGGACGGCGGCGTGGCAGGTCCTGGGGACATGACACCTCTCTGGCAGCCTCTCGCCGGGCTTGTGCTGGGATTGGCTCTGGCAGTCCTGGCCCGCCGTGCGCGCTTGCTTGAGCGTGGCGGCCGTATCGTGCTGCTCATCAGCACAGCGGGAGTGTGGGCCCTCGAAGGATGGCCCTGGGGCGTGACACTGGTGATTGTCGTTTTGCTGTGCGGGCTGTCCATTCGCTACAGGCGTGCAGAGAAGAGCGCCTTGCTTCGCAGACCAGTGACACAGAGCGGAGAGGCCATAGCGGTTGCGGCAAGGCTGGCCTGGCCGGTGGTAATCGGGGCGATAGCCTCCATCAGCGGGGTCCAGTATCTGGGCCCTTTCGCTGGCAGCCTCGCAGCAGTATTGGCAGACATCTGGGCCACAGAGTTTGGCCTGCTCGCCCCAGAGCCTCCACGCTCGCTGATCAACGGCCAAAGGGCACCGCGGGGCACACCCGGAGCGGTGTCGATGATAGGCACAGTCGCGGCAGCCGCAGCGGCCGGACTGACCGGCTTTATCGCTTTCGGCAGCATCACCACCCAGGCGCTCCTGCTGGACATAATGCTTGATAGATCACTGTTCTGGTTGCCCCTGGCCGCCCTTGCAGGCGGGATCACAGCTGTCCTCACGGACTCGCTATTGGGCGGCACCGCGCAGGCGCTGTACTTTTGTGAAAAGTGTGAGGCGTACACAGAAGATCCCACCCACCAATGCGGCACACCGGCACGAAAGATCCGCGGTTGGTCCTGGATGACCAACGAGACCATTGATGCGATCAGTTCTCTGGTGGGTGCGGGGATAACTGCCGCCACCATAGGTTTGTTGGGCGCCTTGTAGTACACGTCAACCACTTTCCATCTCCAACAACAGATCGTGAACTGATCTTGACTTTAGCGCATTGCCTTGCGCCAAGTCAGTGTGGGTGGTACAATCCCCGCGGTCTTGGCAGTTGCGGTCTATACGCACAGACGGAGGATACCGGCTCATGGACTATAAAGAAACGATCTTCAAAGGGATTCTCGAGGGTGATATGCAGTCCGTCGAGGAGGCCACCCAGGGGGCCCTGGACGATGGGATGTCCCCGGGCGAGATCCTGAACCAGGCCATGATCCCGGCCATGGATGAGGTCGGACGCCTGTTTGAGGAAAACGAGTACTATGTTCCCGAATTGTTGATCGCAGCACGCGCCATGAAGGCTGGTCTTGCCATCCTTCGACCCCACCTTGTGGCGACCGGCATCGAACCCAAGGGAAGGGTGGCCCTGGGCACCGTCAAGGGTGATCTGCACGACATCGGCAAGAACCTCGTCGGCATCATGATCGAGGGCGCCGGTTTTGAGGTCGTCGACCTCGGTGTGGACGTGAGCCCGGACCAGTTTGTGCGAGCCGTGGCAGAGCAAGATGTTTCAGTCATTGGGCTGTCTGCCTTGCTCACCACGACCATGCCCAGCATGCAGCGGACGATCGATGCACTCAAGGAAGCCAGCTTGCGGGACAAGGTCAAGGTCATCATCGGTGGCGCACCGGTGACGCAGCGCTACGCCGATGAGATCGGTGCGGATGGCTACGCTCGCGATGCTGCCGCCGCCGCCAAACTCGTCAAGGAACTGCTGGGCATAGAGTAAATATCCAGAGCAGTCGCAGCGGACAGGGCGCGACCGTCCGAGCAACCAGGAACAACCGCCGATGTTCGCGTCACCAGCTCGCAGTGCTGGCCGGTGGCATGAGCATCGGCGTTGACTATTGCATCTGCAGTTGGCTGCAGCGCTGCCTCAGGTAGGAAAGCACCATGTCAGATCGGATCGTCTCTCCTGGTCTTCAAGGCGAGGAGGGCCCGCTGGAATCGAGTCTGCGACCGCGCAGCCTGGCAGAGTATATCGGCCAGCAACGGGTCGTGGAGAATCTTCAGGTCGCCCTGCAGGCAGCTCAGGGGCGAGGCGAACCGTTGGACCATGTCTTGCTCTATGGCCCCCCCGGCCTGGGCAAGACCACGTTGGCCTATGTAATCGCCGCGGAGATGGGGGTAAACGTCAAGGTTACCTCTGGGCCCGTTGTCGAGCGGCCGGGCGACCTGGCGGCGATTCTCACCAACCTTCGGCAGGGCGATATTCTCTTTGTCGATGAGGTCCACCGCCTGAGTCGCACGGTGGAGGAAGTCCTCTACCCCGCGATGGAGGACTATTGTCTCGATCTGATGATCGGCAAGGGCCCCGCGGCGCGCAGCATCCGGCTCAACCTGCCCCACTTTACGCTGATCGGCGCTACCACGCGGATCGCGCTGCTAACCTCGCCGCTGCGAGATCGTTTCGGGGTGATGTACCGACTCGACTTTTATGACCATGAAGCCATGCACAGTATTGTGCACCGCTCGGCCACCATCCTGGGTATCCCCATCGACGAGCCGGGGGCCGATGAGATCGCGACCCGCGCCCGAGGAACACCGCGCGTGGCAAACCGCCTCCTCAAGCGCGTGCGCGACTATGCCGAGGTGCGCGGCACGGGGGTGATCGACCGCGAAACCGCCAGCGCGGCCCTGTCGTTGCTCCAGGTGGATGAGTTGGGTCTGGATGAGTCCGACCGGCGCGTACTTCAGACACTCATCGAAAAGTTTGACGGCGGCCCCGTCGGCCTGGACACGCTTTCCGCGGCTCTGAACGAGGACGCGGATACCATCATGGACGTCTACGAGCCCTACCTGATCCAGATGGGGTTTCTGGAACGCACGCCCCGTGGGCGCATGACCACGCGGCGTGCCTATGAGCACCTGGGCTTGCCCTACCCGGCGCCGAACGCGCGAAATGGCTCCGCGCAGGAGACGCTCTTCTGATGTCCGTCACAGTACAGGATAGTGAAGGTCGCACTCTCTCACCGTGCTCGCTTGAACGGGCACAAGGCCTGGTGGCGGCGGGCGCAGCAGAGTGGGTCACGCAGAGCCCGCCTGTGATCAGACTCCACCGTACAGTTGAGCTGCCAACACCCGCACCGCCAGAACCTCACCCGCTGGCAGGTCGCAAGACCCTGTTGCACATCTGTTGCGGCCCCTGCGCCACCTATACGGTGAGCGCGCTACGAGAGGCCGGGGCCGTGTTGACAGGCTACTGGTACAATCCGAATATCCACCCCTTCTCTGAGCACGAGAGACGTCGCGAATCGCTGGCCAGATTCGCTGAACAGGTCGACCTTCCGATGATCTGGGAGGCGAGCTATGACATGACGGCCTTTTTTCACGCCATCCACGGCCAGGAGCAGTTCGGTCTGCGATGCCGGGCCTGCTACCGCCTCCGGCTGGAGAATACCGCCCGGGTCGCAGCGCAACAGGGGTTCGAAGCCTTTAGCACCACGTTGCTGATCAGCCCGTATCAGGACATAGAGAGGATTCGCGTGATCGGCGATGACCTGGCTGCCAGGTACGGTGTTTCCTTCTATTGGGAAAACCTCCGCCGTGGATTCAGGGAACACCACCAGCTGGCACAGAAATACGGCCTTTACCGCCAACACTATTGCGGCTGTGTCTACTCAGAGTGGGAAGCTCTGAACCCCGATGCGCCCACGGGCCGCCGCAACCTCGCCAGGCGGGATATGCTACAGCCCGGCCATGAGGATCGGGGCTGAGCGCAGGCATGCTTCTCCTCTCATCTTCTGCAACCAGGATTATCGGCAGGTCGCCGCGCGGAGTTCGCCTATGCTGACCTCCGAGTTTGACTATGACCTCCCGCCGGACCGCATTGCCCAGTCGCCCATTGAGCCGCGCGACCGGTCGAAATTGCTCGTACTACATCGAGACAGCGGTTCCATCGAGCACCGCACGTTTCGTGACATTCCAGAAT
>CAZYWU010000012.1:32510-60485 GCA_964651255.1 uncultured Anaerolineales bacterium | reverse complement strand
ATTGTCCCCACATTCACGTGAGGCTTGCTGCGCTCAAATACGACCTTACCCATCCGGATCTCCTTTCCTTAGCCAAGGGCCCACATTGCGGGACCCGTTGTTGACGAACGCAAACGTTGACAGTATACGAATCACATTGATCCTGGCAAATCCTTCCTGCTTCCAGATTCTGGCTCTCATTCACTCTCATTGCACGCCAAGAATCCGGTTAGACACCTCGACAGGAACACGCTCGTAGTAATCGAACTCTAGCGTAAAGGCTCCGCGCCCCTGTGTTCCTGACCGCAAGTCTGTGGCATAGCCAAAGGTCTCTGCCAGAGGGATATGGCCTCGCACAGCCTGCATCCCTCCGATTCGCGGCTCCATGCCTTCGATCTCACCCCGCCGCGCGTTCAGGTCGCCGATCACGTCACCGAGGTTCTCCTCGGGAACCACGACCTCGATCCGCATATAGGGCTCGAGCAGAACGGGGCTCGCTTCGCGGGTGGCTTTGTTAAAGGCCATCACCGCCGCACTTTGCAGCGCACCCTCTGCGCTCTGATCCTCAGCATAGCTGGCGTCAACCAGCTCCACCTGAACATCCACCAGCGGATAGCCCGCCAGTACGCCCCCGGCCATCGCCTCATGGAGGGCGGCTTCTATGCTCTTGATATAGGCCGGCGGCACCCTGCCAGGTGCAAGCCCGTTCACGAACATAAAGTCGCCCCCTTTTGGGAGCGGCGTGAGCCGTAGCTTAACCCTGGCCTGCAGCGTGTGTGCGCCGCGCTGAGCAACAAACTCTTCCTCAGCCTCAACAGAGCGCGTGATCGTCTCGCGATAGGCCACCTGTGGCCGACCAACCTTGGCCTGCACTCTGAACTCCCGGATGAGTCGCTCGACAAGAATCTCGAGATGGAGCTCGCCCATACCGGAGATGATCGTTTGTCCCGAGTTCTCATCCGTACCCACTCGAAAGGTTGGGTCCTCATCCATCAGAGATTTGAGAGAGTCGATCATGCGCGCCTCGTCGGCCGCTGTGCGCGGCTCGATCGCGACATAGATCACTGGCTCCGGGAAACGAATGGACTCGAGAACAATCGGGTCCGCAGCATCGCAAAGCGTGTCGCCTGTAAAGGTAAACTTGAGTCCACCCAGTGCGGCGATATCGCCTGCGGTGACGACATCCACTTCCTCACGCCGATTGGCATACATTTGAAGCGGCTTGCCGACACGTTCTCTGCGATCTTTGGTGGAGTTATAGGTCGAGGAGCTGGCATGGAGTGTGCCAGAATAAACGCGGAAATAGGCCAGTCTTCCAACAAACGGGTCGGTGACGATCTTGAACACGAGCGCGCAAAACGGCTCCTGTGGATCGGCATGCCGCACCACCGTCTCCTCACTGCCCGGACGAACCCCCTTAATCGGGGGGACATCCAGCGGAGAAGGAAGATAGTCTACAATGGCGTCCAGAACCGGCTGTACACCCCGATTGCGCAGCGACGCCCCGCATAGAACGGGAACGAGCTGATTGGCGAGCGTTGCTTTGCGCAACGCCATCCGCAATTCCTCAGCACTGAAATCCCCCCCTTCCAGATACCGGTCCAGCAAGACGTCATCCGTCTCGGCGATGCTCTCAACCAGTATCTGGCGCTTGGTCTCTACCAGGTCAACCAATTCGTGTGGCACAGAGCCCATCACGGGCTCTACACCCAGTTCGTCCTGGTAAAAGTGGGCTTGCCGATCTAGCAGGTCGACATACCCGACAAAGGAGGACTCGGCACCGATAGGCACCTGTATCGCCACAGGCACAGCTTCCAGGCGCTCTCGAATCATGTCGATACAGCGCCAAAAGTCGGCTCCGGCCCTATCCATTTTGTTAATGAAACAAATTCGCGGAACGCCAAAGCGATCCGCCTGCCTCCAGACCGTTTCGGACTGAGGCTCAACCCCCTGAACGCCATCGAAGATAACCACGCCACCGTCCAGCACGCGCAAGCTGCGCTGCACCTCAGCGGTAAAGTCGATGTGTCCGGGCGTATCGATAATGTTAATGCGGTGGTCCCGCCAGAAGCAGGTGACTGCTGCCGAGGCGATTGTGATGCCTCGCTCACGCTCCTGCTCCATCCAGTCGGTGACGGTTGTTCCGTCATCCACGTTCCCCATCCGGTAGGTTCTACCGGTGTAGAACAACATCCGTTCGGTAGTCGTGGTCTTGCCCGCGTCGATGTGGGCAATGATACCTATGTTGCGAACGCGTTCCAGTCCTTGCCCCGTCTCCACCGGTTAACCACCTTTTGCTATGAACCACCCCAGGAGGGCTATGATCACCGCGCCAGCTGGAAACCGGACCGAGACGGACGAACCGTCAGTGCGGGCAGCCCCCTACCAGCGGTAGTGAGCAAACGCCTTGTTGGCTTCCGCCATGCGATGGGTATCCTCGCGCCTCTTGACGGCGTTTCCAGTATTCTGAGCGGCGTCCAAAAGCTCAGCCGCCAGTTTGTCAGAAAAAGCCTTGCCGGGTCTGCTGCGCGCAGCATCCAGTAGCCAACGCATGGCCAACGAATTGCGGCGATCAGGGGCCACCTCTACCGGCACCTGGTACGTCGCGCCGCCCACACGTCGAGGCTTGACCTCGATCACCGGGCCGACATTGCGCATTGCCTGCTCAAAAACTTCCAGCGGCTGCCGACCGGTGCGATCCTCTACCGAATCGAACGCATCATAGACCAGCCTCGTGGCGGTGCTTCTCTTGCCCCGCTCCATCACCTTGCTGATAAATGACGCCAATTCGCGACTGTGATAGCGCGTATCAGGCTTAACTGGCCTTCGCTCTGGCCGATAACGTCTCGGCATTCCCGATCCTCCTAAACCATCAACTCAAAAGCTGGCGCATGATACGCCTCTGCTGCCGGGACCTACTTGGGCCTCTTGGTTCCGTACTGTGAACGACCGTGGGAACGACCCTCGACCCCCGACGCGTCCAACGCGCCACGCACGATGTGGTATCGCACGCCGGGCAAGTCTCTCACACGCCCACCCCTAACGAGAACCACCGAGTGTTCCTGCAAGTTGTGCCCCTCGCCGGGGATATATGCATTCACCTCAACCCCGTTGGAAAGGCGCACCCTGGCGATCTTTCGCAGAGCCGAGTTGGGCTTTTTAGGGGTCATGGTGCGTACAAGCGTGCACACGCCACGTCGCTGCGGCGAGCTCACCTTGGACTGCGACCTGACACCGCGCAAAGAGTTGTACGAGTAACTCAGCGCTGGTGACTTGCTCTTGTTCTTGGGCGACTTGCGCCCTTTACGTATCAACTGATTGATGGTCGGCACTTGATCCTCCCCGTACCCTCACTGGAGCGTGTCTCAACTCACGGTTTTTCAGTATAGCAGTGCACTCTGAGACTGTCAAAGAACGTGCGTAAGCCCGCAAGCCTTGCCCATCCCGTGATAGACTCTTACGATGAGGGACCATATCCAAGGCCAAAGCCCAGATTCGGCAGAATATCCACGGTCTCGCCACGGCCGAATTGAATACGCTCACCGTCGGCATTGGCAACCTCAACAGACAGCCCCAGCGACTGAAGCTCCTTCACCAGTACCCGGAAAGATTCGGGGATCCCAAAACCTTCAATAGGCTCGCCCTTGACAATCGCCTCGTACGTTTTGACACGTCCCGTGACGTCATCGGACTTGATAGTCAACATCTCTTGCAGCGTATAGGCCGCACCGTAGGCTTCGAGCGCCCACACCTCCATCTCTCCGAAACGCTGTCCGCCAAACTGGGCCTTGCCGCCCAGCGGCTGTTGCGTCACGAGAGAGTAAGGGCCCGTGGATCGCGCATGCACCTTGTCCTGAACCAGGTGAGCCAGCTTTAGCATGTAGATGACGCCTACGGTAACAGGCTGATCAAAGGCGTCACCTGTCTGGCCGTCATACAGCACCACCTTGCCCGTGGTGGGCAAGGGCAGTTTGGTCTGATGCCCAACTTCGATAGCCCTCGCATCCACACCCTGCCGATCGAGACGGCTGACGTCATGGCCCTGATCCTGCAACCAGAGCCTCAAACATACCTCACGGGCGAGCTCGTCCATCTCCTGCCGCCGATCGGGGCTGAGGCCGGTGTTATCGTAACAGAGCATATCATCGGCCTTGAAACCCTGATCCTCCAGCCAATAGGCAAGCCAGGTCCGCCTCGCAGTGACATGGTCGGCCAGGATAGCGTCGACCTCGCTCGAGTCCAGACCCTTGTTGATCAAGTACTCGCCCAGGTAAATGTTGCGAGCCTCAGCATCATCACGAAGGGCGGTCGTATCGACGCCGTTTTCCGCCAGGAACGGCCAGGCCGCCTGCCCGAGGGCAAACCAGGCGCGATCGATCAGCCACGCACGGGCCAGCTCCGCAGCGATTTCGTCCTCTGTTGCACCGTCCGATGTAGGCGTCGCGACGCGGATGCCCAGCCGATCCGCCGCCCATCCCAGATGCGTCTCGAGCACCTGGCCCACATTCATGCGGCCAGGCACGCCCAGCGGGTTCAGAATGATCTGAACCGGCGTGCCATCCTCCATGAAGGGCATGTCCTCGATAGGCACGACCTTGGAGATGACGCCCTTGTTGCCATGGCGGCCGGCCATCTTGTCACCCTCGGTTAGCTTGCGGCGCTGGGCCACGCCGACGCGCACAGCACGCTCCACGCCGGCGGGCATCTCGCGGTTGTCATCGCGGTCAAAGACCTTGACCTCGACCACCTTGCCTTCCTCCCCGTGCGGCAGGCGCAGCGAAGAGTCGCGCACATCGCGCGCCTTCTCACCAAAAATGGCGCGCAGCAGCTTTTCCTCCGGGGTCAGCTCAGTCTCGCCCTTGGGCGTGATCTTGCCAACGAGGATATCGTTGGCGCGTACCTCGGCGCCAACATAGATGATGCCCTCTTCATCCAGATTAGCCAGCACGTCCTCACCAACGTTCGGGATGTCACGGGTGATTTCTTCAGCGCCCAACTTTGTGTCGCGCGCTTCGATCTCGTGCTTTTCCAGGTGAATGGACGTGAACTTGTCTCGACGGACCATCTCTTCACTGATCAGGATAGCGTCCTCAAAGTTGCCGCCCTCCCAGGACATGAACGCGCACAGCACATTCTGCCCCAGCGCCAGCTCGCCATTCTCCGTCGAGGACGTATCCGCCACGACCTGCCCTGGAACCACATGCTGCCCCTTTTCCACGATCGGATGGTGGTCGATGCAGGTCGACTGGTTCGAGCGGTTGTACCGCCGCAGATCGTGAACTTCCTCGCCATCCGGCCCGCTGATCACGATGCGTGAACCGGTGACGCTGGTCACTTCACCCTCGATGGTCGCGGTGACCACCTGACCGGAATCCAGGGCCGCCCGATACTCCATTCCTGTGCCCACCAGCGGGGCCTCAGCCTGGATCAACGGTACCGCCTGACGCTGCATGTTAGAGCCCATCAACGCACGGTTGGCGTCGTCATGCTCGAGGAACGGGATCAGCGCAGCCGACACACCGACAACCTGCTTGGGGGAGACGTCCATGTATGAAACCGTATCCACAGAGGCGATCCGGAATGTGTCATAAACGCGAGCCGATACCTGATCCGTCAGGAACTGGCCCAGCGCGTCGATGGGCGAGTTGGCCTGCGCCACGACGTAGCGCTCCTCCTCATCCGCCGAGAGGAACACGACTTGATCGGTCACATACGACCTGACCCGCCACTGCTCGCGGTCCATCGCCGCCATGCGATCGGCAAGCTCCGCCGAGATCGTCTCGCCGGACTCGGCGAGCACCTCGCCGGTGGATTCATCCACCACATTCTCACCCAGGATCCGGCCCGTCAGGCGCTCCGCCTCGTTAGGACAAATCCGGGTCACGCGCCGGTACGGCGTCTCGATAAAGCCATACTCATTGACCTCAGCAAAGGTGGCCAACCGGCCAATCAGGCCGATGTTCGGGCCCTCTGGCGTCTCGATTGGGCAGATGCGCCCATAGTGCGAATAGTGGACGTCTCGCACGTCAAAGCCGGCACGGTCGCGCTTGAGACCACCAGGCCCCAGTGCCGAGAGTGTGCGCTTGTGAGTGAGTTCATCGAGCGGATTGGTCTGCTGCATGAACTGCGACAGCTGGCTGCCGCCAAAGAACTCTCGCAGAACAGCCACCACTGGCCGTACGTTGATCAGCGAGATCGGCGAGAGCTGGTCTGGATCGCGGATGCTCATGCGCTCACGGACCACGCGCTCCATGCGGAGGAATCCGACACGCAGCTGGTTCTGAATGAGCTCGCCGACGGTCTTGATCCGGCGATTGCCCAGATGGTCGATGTCGTCCGGATCCTCGATGCCATTATTGACCTTGATGATCCGTGCGACGATATGCACCAGGTCACGCTTGGTGAGCGTGCGATGCTTTACAGGGATGTCCAGGCCCAGCCGGCGGCTCAGCTTGTAGCGGCCCACCCGGCCCAGGTCATAGCGCCGGGGGTTGAACAGCAACGTCTCGAGATAATTGCGGGCATTCTCCAACGTCGCCGGGTCCCCAGGGCGCATCCTGCGATAGAATTCTGAGATAGCGTCTTCGGCAGTCTTTGTGCTGTCATAGCCGATGGTCGTGCGCATGTAGGAGCGATCGGGCTCATTATCTACGTCCTGGAACAGCGCGAGGAGTTCCTCATCGGTGCCGTCAGTGATCGCGACATCATCGATGCCATCAGAGACGGCACCAAGCGCGCGCAGCAGGATGCTCACAGGGATCTTGCGCTTGCGATCCACCTTCACGGAGATGATGTCGCGGCGGCTGGTATCAAACTCGAGCCAGGCCCCCCGATCCGGGATGAGCTTGGCCATGCACATCTGGCGCCCCGTAGCCCGATCCTCTTCCAACGTGAAATAGGCCCCGGGCGAGCGGATCAGCTGGCTCACGACAACACGTTCTGCACCATTGATGATAAAGGTGGCGTTTTCAGTCATCATCGGGAAATCGCCCATGTACACGTCCTGCACGATGGGCTGATCGGTCTCACGGTTGTACAGGAGCACCTTGACATACAGCGGGGCCGCATAGGTAGCCTCGCGTTCACGGCACTCTTCTTCGGAGTATGGCGGCTCCTCAAAGTGGAACTCGAGATTGAACTCCCCGTTGATCTGCTCGTCATACCCGGGAAAGTGCATCTCGAGGTTCTTGTTAAAGCTGACGATGGGAGAGATCTCATTAAAGAGCTCCCGCATTCCCTCTTCCCGAAACCAGTTAAAGGATTCCTGCTGGGTCTTGATCAGATCGGGGACATCGTGCACCTCAGGGATACGCGCATAGGACTTGCGTGCCTTGAGCGTTCCATTGGGGCTTTTCCCGTGCGCTGCTGTTGAGATTGTCATATAGTGTCGCTCTCCTTGAGAAAAAGCATACCCCAGGCAGGGGCAGTCTTCGCTCACCTGGATACTGGCCGTCTACGCCGAAATGGCAAGCCAGAACTGCCCTCTGATACAGACGTCAGAACGCAGCTGTGCTTGCCCGTAAAAAGTGGGGATTCGTCCTTGCAGAAACAGTAGAATGTGCGATGACCTCGCGTTCACGCCGGTGACATGGGCATCCAATCCTGCCAACTAGCGAAGAACTAGTATACCACGCCCTTGTTCAGTGTCAAGTTGGCAGGAGATGCTTTATGCCCGCACATTGCCGTCGCATCAGCGCCCCGGAGCCACAATCAGGCGTCGCCTGCACGCCGGCCCATGAGATCGTCGACCTCACGCTTGAGTGCCTCGAGATCGGAGAACGACCGGTAGACGGAGGCGAACCGCACATACGCGACCTCATCCAGGTCCCTCAGTCGCTCGATGACCATTTCACCGATCACACGGCTGGGCACCTCCGCCTTGCCCAGGTTGTACAGGCCAGTCTCTACGTTCGTCACCAGCTGCTCGATATCCTCAGTGGATATTGGCCGCTTGGTGCAGGCGCGAAGCACCCCATCAAAGAGCTTCTGCCGGTCGAACGGCTCGCGCCGGCCATCGCGCTTGACGACCAGCAGGTTTACTTTGGCCACCTGCTCGTAGGTCGTAAATCGCTGTTTACAGCTCTGGCACTCGCGTCGCCGCCGGATGCCATCTCCGACTTCACGGGTGTCCAACACGCGGGAATCTGTGCTTGCGCAAAACGGACACTTCATCGGCCCTACCGCCTTAGTTTCTGCGCGACTTGTGCCTGAGGAAGGGCGGGATATCCCAGTCATCTGCATCCGCATTCTGTGCGGGAAATTCGACCACGCGGCTCCGAGATCTGGTATCCTGCGGCTCCTTTGGCGCGGAGGCGCGCGCCACAGCAGCAGCGGAGCGTGGCTGTCCGTCAAAGCCAGTGGCTATCACCGTGATCTGAATCGTGTCGCTGAGCGTTTGATCAACGGCCGCCCCAAAGATGATGTTCGCATCCTGATCCACCATCTTGCGAATCACCTCGGCAGCATCGTTCACCTCAAACAGCGTCATGTTGGCGCTGCCCTTGATGTTGAACAGCACACCACGGGCGCCATCGATACTGATATCCAGCAACTGGCTGTTGACAGCCTGCATGGCAGCGTCCACTGCCCGATGTTCTCCCTTGCCCTGGCCGATGGCCATGAGCGCCGAGCCACCATTGCCCATGATCGAGCGTACGTCGTTAAAGTCGACGTTCACGAGCCCTGTGCCCGTGATGAGGTCCGACACACCCTGAATACCCTGCCGCAGCAGATCGTCAGCCGTCAGGAAAGCATCCTTGACCGAAGCGCGAGGGTCGATGATCTGCAGCAGCCGGTCGTTGGGGATGACCACAAGCGTGTCAACCTTCTCCCTGAGCCTGGCGATGCCCTCCATCGCCAGTGTTGCACGCCGCCCGCCCTCAAAGCCAAAGGGGCGCGTCACCACCGAGACGGTCAGTGCCCCCATCTCCCTGGCGAGGGACGCCACCACGGGCGCGCCACCGGTGCCGGTTCCGCCACCCATGCCAGCGGTCACGAACACCATGTCCGCCCCCTCGAGCAACTCCTTGATGCGTCCGGCCGACTCTTCAGCGGCCTTTTCGCCCAGCGCCGGATCGCCACCGCACCCCAGGCCACGAGTTGCCTTGTCGCCCAGGCGCAGCCGGGTCGGCGCCTGCGAGTTTGCCAGCGCCTGCCCGTCGGTGTTGAGTGCAATAAACTCTACACCGCGCACGCCGACCTCGATCATGCGATCGACAGCGTTGGAGCCGCCACCGCCAACGCCTACGACCTTGATCTCTGCGTTACTCCCAAGATCGAACCGTGAATCAATCATTCTCACCCCCTGTTCTTGACGACCGCCGCTCAAGGCATCAATTTCCGGAATAGACCGCGCAACCACCCTCGCATCGACCGGTCTGCGCGCAACACGACCGGCTCTGGCTTTTCGCTTGCCGCCTTCATCCCCCAAAGCAACAGACCAACGGCTGTCGCATAGGCCGGGTTACTAATCGCCTCGACCACACCATGCAGCCTGTGCGGGGTGCCCAGCCGCACTGGCATCTGTAGCTCCCGCGACGCAACCTCGCGAATGCCACGCAGGTCAGCGGTGCCACCGGTCAAGACGACACCTGCCGGCAGCAGATCCTCATAGCCAGACCGCTTAATGTCCCGAGCGATGAGGCTGAACATCTCCTCAACCCTCGCTTCGACAATCTGGCAAAGCTCGCGTCGCGAAAGCTTGGCCATGCTCTCATGTCCAAATACCGAGAGCTCGATTACCTCGTCCTCATCCACCTCGTTGGGCACGGCATGAGCGTAGCGCACCTTCGCCTCCTCGGCGGAGGTAAAGGGCGTGCGCAGCAACAGGGCGATATCATTGGAGATGTGATTTCCGCCCAGGTCAAAGACCATCGTCTCCCAGACGCTGCCTTCCAGATACGTCGCCAGATCGGTGGTCCCTCCACCAATGTCGATGAGGACGACGCCCATCCGGCCTTCTTCCTCGTTGAGCACGGCCAGGGCCGAGGCCAGCGGCTGAAAGACTGACTCGACAACCTTGATCTGGTTGCGTTCGACGCAGTGCTCGAGGTTCTGAATGCAGGTCTCTGAACCTGTGACGATGTGCGCCTCGACCTCGAGACGGTAGCCCATCAACCCGATCGGGTTCTTGATGCCCGCCTGCCCATCGATGATGTACTCGCGCGGAATCGTATGCAGGATACGGCGGTTATGCGGCCTGGCGATGGCCTCTGCATCCTCCATCACCCGCTCAATATCCTCACGATCGACGGGGCGATCTCCCCTGCCAATCGCCACCGCGCCGCGGCTGTTCTGGGAGGAGATGTGGCTGCCACTGATACCCAGGTAGGCCTCGGATATCGTATAGTGGGCCATGTTCTGCGCTTTGCGCACCGATTCCTCGATCGAGCGCGTGGCAATGTCGACGTCCGTGATCACGCCACGGCGTACCCCGCGAGAGGGCACCACGCCCATGCCGATCACATTCAGCAGACCATTCTCCCCCACCCTGCCAATCAGGGTGCAGATCTTGGTCGATCCAACATCGATTCCTGCGATAATGCGTTCCACGCTGAACGTGCCTCCTAGCCCGAACCCATCTTAATGGCTGGGCGTCGCTCATGCTTTAGATCTATATAGACCACCTCTGCGCTCTCGGTCGCCAACACAGCCGTGAGTTCACGGAGCACTGCAACTTTGTACGCGGGGTTGCCATCGGAGCCGAGATAGACAGGCCATCGCTCTGTGGTGACAAAGATGATGAGCCCATCTTCAAGAGTGTACTCGAAATCGCTCACGGCAGGCAGAGCCGCAATCGTCTGACGTACATACTCCCAGGGGACGCCAGCGATCCTGCTTCCGATTGAAACGTCCAGACCGCTCCGGTCGTGCACGATGGGCAGCTCGCCATGCCCTCCTGCCAGGCTCAGCACTCGCCCCTCGTTGTCAAGCCACCAATAACTGCCCTGTCGCTCCCAGAGCAGCATGGCGCTCTTTTCTGTCACCTGGATGGTCACTCGATCCGGCAGCTTGGTCTGCACCCGAACTCGCTCAAAGCAGCCAAAGCCTGCCGATAGCTCCAAAGCCACAGCGCGGCCATTCAGCAAAAAGATCGGCTTACCGGCGAGTCCGGCCGCAGTGATGATCTCTTGCTCGTCGACCAGAGTCGCTCCCTCTACCTCGACGCTCCGTACCTGGAAGCGGTCGTCCCAGAGGAACACCCCCAACAGCACACAGGAGAGCAGCAGCAGAAACACACTCGCAGCCCGGCCGAGGCGCGGCGAGGCATTCCGGTCACTGTCGGCGGATCCGCCGTGGACCGTCTGGGCCTCGGCCATGAGTCGCGTCTGAGAGCGTGTTGTCCGTCTCTGTGTCCGTCTAGCCATTCGCCATCCTAATGGTCGAACTCGTAGCGTGTCTGCGAGCGGCCCTTGTCCTCGCGCCGCTCGATCGCCAGTTCTATCAATCGGTCCAACAACTGCGGGTACGGCAAGCCGCTGGCTGCCCAGAGCTTGGGGTACATGCTGATCTCGGTGAATCCCGGTATCGTGTTCAATTCATTCACATACAGCGTGCCCGAGAGCCGGTCGAGGAAAAAGTCCACGCGTGCCATCCCTGCACAGTCAATCGCTGTAAAGGCGCGTATCGCCAGCGATTGGACCTCGCGCATCTGCTCATCGGAGAGCCGGGCAGGAATCTCGAGTCCGGAGGCATTATCCAGGTACTTGGCACTATAGTCGTAGAACTCATTCGAAGGAATGACTTCTCCGGGCAGCGAAGCGATCGGGTCGTCGTTGCCCAGCACGCTGCATTCGATCTCGCGGGCATCGATGCCTGCTTCCACGAGCACTTTGCGGTCAAAGCGTGCTGCGAGATCGAGGCCTTGACGGAGCTCCTCCCGATCGTGCGCCTTGGCCACGCCCACACTGGAGCCTGCGTTGGCAGGCTTGGTGAACACCGGATACGGCAGTGTGGCCTCGATCTCCGAGAGCACCCCCTCAGGGTCTGACTGCCAGCGCGTGCGCAGCACTGGTACATAATCCACGATGGGCAGGCCGTGGGCTTTGAGCACCGCCTTTTGGATGATCTTGTCCATACCCACGGCAGACCCGAGCACACCCGCCCCCACATAGGCCAGATCGGCGAGCTCGAGCAGACCCTGCACCGTGCCGTCCTCCCCGTAGGTGCCATGCAGCACAGGGATCACCACATCGACCACGGGAAAATGCGCCGCGGCCATGCCCGGTACCAGTTCTCGCCCCCCCCGCACCGCCGGCAATTCCTTGTTAGCGACCTCACCGTGAAGCGCCTGGCCCTCCTCACCTGCTGCCAGCAAGGCCATCGGATCGCCCTCCGTAATCCAGCGTCCTGTGCGATCGATGCCAACGGGATAGATCTCGTACCTGGACTTGTCCAGAGCGTCCATCACGGAGCGTGCAGACGCGAGGGATACCTCATGTTCACCAGAGCGACCGCCGAACAGCACCGCGACCCGAATCTTGGCCTTCATCCGCCTATACCTTCCCGGATGTGGGTGAGAGCACCGGCATCTCTTCGCCCCAGTCGCCGATAAACTGCACCTCCGGCTCGAGCCGTTGGGCAAAGTCACGCCAGACCCTCTCCTGAACATACTCAATCAACGCTGCGATCTCGCGGGCTGTGGCTCCGCCGGCATTCATGATAAAGTTCGCGTGACGATCCGACACCTGCGCATTGCCCATGCGAAAGCCTTTGAGCCCCGCCTGTTCGATCAAAAAGCCAGCGGGATACTGCTCGGTGCGCATAAAGGTGCTTCCCGCACAGGCGCCGCCCGGCGTGTGCGCCAGACGCTGCTCGGTGACTTGCCGCGCCCGATCGCGCAGCTCCGTTACATCTGCCCGCACCAACTGGAGACGCGCGTCGAGTACCACCGTGCGCGGCCCCGCTATGTCTTCACGCTTGAGCGCGCTCGTACGATAGCCATACCGCAACCAGTCACGGGATACGCGCTCCGTACGCCCATCAGCATGGCAGAGCAGCGCGTCGATCAGGACATCGCCGATGTACCCGCCGTAAGCACCGGCATTCCCCACCACAGCCCCGCCCAGCGTCCCCGGGATACCTACCCCCCACTCCAGACCGCCCCAGCCTTTGTCGACGGCCTCCCGCGCGAGCTCACAGAACAGACAGCCTGACTCTGCTTCCAGCACGCCATCGTCACCAAAGCTGTAGCGCTGACATGCGTTGATGATCACGAATCCTCGAATGCCACGATCGGATACCAGCACGTTTGTGCCACTGCCCAGTACCATGCAGGGGATGCCTGTCTGATTGGCTATCCTCACCCAAGCGACCAGCTCTTCCAGACTGTGGGCGGTTGCTAGCAAGTCTGCCGGCCCTCCCACAGCAAAGGAGGTGTATCGCGACATGGGCACATCAACCGCCACGCGTCCCCCGTATCCGGCACGTTCCATCGCGTCTCTGAAGCGTTGCAGCGCGTTCATGGTGTCCGCCCCCGGAGCGCTTCCAGCACATGTTCACCGATCAGATAGCCGTCACCTGCCCCAAGAGTGATCAGCACATCCCCCGGCGCGAGCCGGGCTAACAGGTGCGCCTCCACATCGGCCAGGCTGCCGATGTGGCGCACTGCAGGATGATCGATAGCGGCGACCAGCGCCATCGCATCGGCGGCGCCGTGCACCTCGCGGCTGCGCGCAGCATATACGTCCGTGATGATCGCCTCATCAGCATCCTTCAGACAGGTACGAAACGAGTCCCACAGGGCCTGCAAGCGGCTAAAGGTGTGAGGCTGCACAACCGCCCACAGCCGCCGCCCGGGGTACCTTAGCCGAGCAGCAGCGAGCGTCGCGGCGATCTCTGTCGGATGATGGCCGTAGTCATCGATCACCGTCACGCCCCAGGCCTCTCCCTTGAACTCAAAGCGACGTCGCACGCCAGCGAATGTTGCCAGCGCGCCGCAGGCGTTAGCCAACGGCACGCCGCAGCGCTGCGCCACGACCAGAGCAGCCGCGGCGTTCAGTGCGTTATGCACACCGGACAAGGACAGCGAGCAGCGTGTCAGAAGCTTCCCACCGGTGAACAGCTCGAAATCTACGCCGCCAAGGGCGTTAGTGACAATGCTCGATACCACATAGTCAGCAGACGGATCAGTCCCATATGTGATGACATTGGTTCGATCGGAGCGTTCGGCGAGCAAGCGCTGAACCTGCGCCCCATCCGCGCACGCAACAACCGATCCGTCCGGCCGGAGTCTGTCCAGGAACATACTGTAGGCCTCGCGCATCTCTTCGATGTCGGCAAAACAATCGGGGTGGTCCATCTCGATGGTGGTGACAACCGCGATCTCGGGATCGAGGCCGTGGAACATGCGACCATACTCATCGGCCTCGATAACAAACCAGTCTCGTGAACCACCCGAAGCATTGGTGCCCAGGTCCTGAAGAATGCCACCCACGATAAAGCCGGGATCGAGCCCCGCCGCGCGGAGCACCGCGACGATCATTGCAGTGGTCGTCGTCTTGCCATGCGTTCCGGACACAGCGATCGTCCTATCGTCCTTGAGGAGCGCTCTCAGGAACTCTTTGCGCTCCAGAACGGGCAGCCCGGCCGCGACCGCGGCTGCGATCTCTGGATTGCTGGCCGGCACTGCCGAAGACACCACGACCATGTTGGCACCAGCTACGGCACCGGCACAATGCCCGATCGTCACCCTGACGCCGAGACGGGTGAGATCATCGGTGATCGGCGACTCGCGCAGATCGGACCCGCTGACCTGATACCCGCGCATGACGAGCACACGGGCGATGGCCGAGAGGCCGATTCCCCCGATGCCGATCATGTGGATGTGTTCGGGCACGTCAGCAAACAATTCCATCGCCCCCTTAACGGACCACACGAGCAATGATCAGCGCCACGGCAAGGTAAAAGAGCCAACTCTGCCCCAGCAACAGCGGCTGTCCCAACAGGTTCAATGGCAGATATGCCACCAGAGACTGAGCAGTGCTGGACAATCCGTCTACCGAGAATCCGAGAAACGGCAAGGCATAGTCCCAGCGATCCAAATAGTACCAGACGGAACCGACGATGAGATACCCGTTCACTGCTCCAGTCAGCAGTCCCAGCACCAACCCCAGCACACCGGGGAGCCGCTCCCCACGAAAGGCCAGCGTCTCACCTGCATAGGAAATGAACGCAGCGCCAAGTATCACCAGAACAAAGAACCAGGTCTGAGTCGTCGCAGCAGATGTGCCCTGTGTTCCCTCCGCCGCGGAACCCACGACGCGAGCGATGCCCTGCTCCAGCAACGGTTCCAACAGAAACAGCGCCAGCAGCACGATCAGCATGAGCGTCGTCACACCGAGTTCCCTGAGGAACCCTCGTACGACACCTATCAGGGCGAACAAGATCACCAGAGATCCGAAAAAGACTTCTATCGGTGCCACGATGCCTCCTCAGCCAGGACCCCGGGAGCGCCCCGAGGCGGTGTACAGGCCAAAGGCAATCAGCACGACGACCAGTACGATAAAGAACTGCACACGAAATGTGCCACCATCGAATGTGCTCTGAACCTGCTCCGTTGAGAGCTGAATTAGCGCCATCGGCTCGGGAAACAGAATCGGCAGCAAAAAGTAGACAATCGCCACGCCGTTCAAGGTCCCAACCGCGAACCCGAGTGCCCCGTCCAGAATGCCGCTTCGAGCTCGGCCGAACCTCGCTGTCAGCAGATAGGTTGCCAGCACGATGGCAGAGAATAGGCCAACCTTGAGCATCTCGCGATTACGCTCGGTTTGGATCAGCTCGGATGTTCCCTGAATCTCACGCCAGACCGCTATCGGATCGTCTGCACCAAGCCCTCCCTCACGGGCAAAGCGCAGCAGGTAGCTGAAACGATTGATCGGTGCTACAAGCGAATCGGTGAAAAGACCCACGACCGCGACCGCCGCCAGCAGGACAAGCAGCACGGTGAGCTCCCGGCGCACCCCGCGCCTGTACCCGATGAGGCCGAATACGCCGGCGACACAGGCAATCAACAGATACTGGTTGATGGTCCAGGTAGCGACGTTGCCCACGCTAGCCACTCCCTCCGACTCGGACAAGGCATGCTGCCAGACGATCGGCTGCGTCAGGGACTGCGATGGCCCGCATGGCCGCCGACATCGCATCCAGCCGCTCTTGATCACTGAGCAAGGTACGCACCTCCGCTACCAGCCGTGCGTCCAATTCTGCGTCCGGCACGACGATCGCACCTCCGCGCTCTGCCAAAAAGGCGGCATTGACGCCCTGATTGGGCCCCGCATAAGGATAGGGCACCAGGATCGCGGGAAGACCCATCGCCGGGAACTCGGCCAGCGTCGAGGCCCCTGCGCGAGCAACAACCAGATCAGCCACACCAAGAGCATCCGCCATCTCAGCGTGCAGATAGCCATACAGATGGTAGCGGGAACGCTCCTCGATGCTCAGTAGATCTGCGCGTCGGGTAAGCTCCTCCACGTCGCCGGGGCCGCTGGCATGTACCACCTGCGCCAGGTCAAGTAGCTCTGACAGGTGGCGGCTGACCGCCTCATTGATCGAATGAGCACCGCTGCTCCCGCCAAGCACAAGCAGGACGTGACGGTCAGCGTCCAGGCCCAACCGGATCCGAGCCTCGTCCCGATCGACGTTCAGCAGATCCTGCCGCACCGGATATCCTGTCACGACCACCTTGCGCCGGTCAAAGTGTTGTGCCACCGACGCGAACGATACGCACACATGCCTGGCAAAGCGCGCCAGCAGCTTGATGGCCAGCCCGGGTTCCATATCGGGCAAGTAGATCACCACAGGCACTCGAGCCAGCCAGGCCGCCAGTGTCAGCGGTGCGGTCACATACCCGCCCGTCGAGAAAACGACATCCGGTCTCCACTGCCGGACGAGCTTTCGCCCCTGCACAATGCCCCTGACCAAACGGCCGGCACTGCCGATCGCCTGTGCTGGCGAGCGCCCCCGCAAGGCACCCGTGCTGATCGGCCAAAAGGTGATCCCATGGCGCCCAACCAGATCCTCTTCAACACTGCCGGATCTGCCCACCCAGGAAACCTCGATGTCGGATGCGCTCTCCAAAGCTAGGAGCCTGTCGATCACAGCCAGCGCCGGGTAGACATGCCCGCCCGTCCCACCACCGGTAAAGAGGATCCTCATCTCTCCCCCGGCCTGGACCGCTGTCCGCTGCGCGAGATGTTGAGAAGAATGCCCACTGATGCGAGTGCTGCAACCAGCGATGACCCCCCGTAGCTCATGAAGGGAAGCACTGTTCCGGTGACAGGGGCTGAATTGGTGGCCACAGCGATGCTGAGCGCGGCTTGAAGCGCGATCCAGATCACCAGTCCGATCGCCAGCAGCCTGCCATAGACATCCGGCGCATTGCGCGCAATGATAAACCCGCGCCAAACCCACAACCCATAGAGACCGATCACACAGACAGCGCCCAGAAAACCAAACTCCTCACCGATGATGGAAAAGATAAAGTCTGTGTGTGAAAAGCGCCCCAGGTACATCTTCTGCTGGCTCTGGCCCAGTCCCACACCGCTAAAGCCTCCCAGAGAAAGGGCACGCAGCGATTGCAGGATCTGGTAGCCCTTATCAGTCGGATCGCTAAAGGGACCGGCAACCCAGATCTCATACCGCTCGGCGCCATAGCCCAGCAAGACCACTGGGACGCCGACCAGAAGGCCGCCAAACAGAAGGTACAGCACAAAGTGCTTCATGTTGGCGCCGGCGACGAAAAACATGACCGATGCCGTTCCAACCAGCAGGATCGCCGTGGAATAGTCGGGCTGCATCGCGATGAGGGCTGCCAGCGCACCCAGAATGAGCAGGTAAGGGGCCGTTCCGACACTGAACTGCTTGATCTGCTCCCCGCGAGACTCGAGCCACACGGCGATGTAGATAATCGCCCCGATCTTGGCCGCCTCAACAGGCTGGATAGATCCGTAGATCACCACGTCACCGGCCGCTCGCGTCATCGATACCCAGCGTCCCACAAAGGCCATAGCAACCAATGTTGTAACCGTGACCACCATGATGGGGATGACCAGTCGCTTGTAGATGTGGTAGTCAACCAGCCAGCCCACCACCAGGAAGAACATGCCGATCCCCGCAAACCGCAGCTGCTTCATAAAGTGGTAGGTGGGACCTGTCACATCTGCCCAACCCATCAGCTGGAAATGGTACGAGGAGCTATAGACCATCACCAGCCCGGTAGTCAGCAGGGCGACGGCGATGAGGAACATGCCCCAATCCGTTCGAGATAACCGGCGCGTCAACGCAGTGAACATCAACTACCCTCTACAGGCGCTCGACAAGCTCACGGAAAGCCTGTCCCCGCGCTTCGAAATCGCTGAATGCATCAAAGCTCGTTCCCCCGGGCGAGAGCAGCACCACATCGCCCTCGCAGGCCACCTCGGTCGCCAACGAAACCGCCTCTCCCAGACTGCCTACCTTGAATACTGCGGCCCCCAGACCCGGCATCTGATCGAGTGTGTTGCGCACGAGTGGAGCGCACTCACCAAAGGCGATGACCACCCGAACCTTGCGCTGAACCCACTCCGCCCACGCGTCCCAGGGCAGATGCTTGTCACGCCCACCCGCCAGCAGCACCAGCGGTTCGTCGTAGGCACGCATGGCGGCGATGGCGCGCTCGGGCGTTGTGGCGATGGAATCGTTGACAAAGGTGACGCCGTGCCAGCGCCGCACCACTTCCATGCGATGCGGGACGCCCTCGAACTCGGTGGCGACCTGGCGTATGGCCTCCAGGCTGGCACCCGCGAGGCGCGCTGCGCAGGCAGCCGCCAGCAGATTCGCCAGGTTGTGCATGCCCTTGAGGCGTACGTCCTCTACCGCACAGATCACCTGATCAGCATCACCCAGCCTTAGCCGCAATCGCCCCTGATCCAGGTACGCACCCTCGTCCACAGGCTGCGTGAGACTGAAATACGCGAGATGGGCAGGTGTTCGCCGCCGAAAGCTCAACGCATTGGCATCGTCATAATTCAACACCGCCCAGTCGTCCGGCGACTGATAGTCCACGATGGCTGCCTTGGCCCATATATAGTTCTCCATGGAAGGGTGGCGATCGAGGTGATTGGGTGTGATATTGGTCACCACGGCGATCCTGGGGCTCCAGCCAGCCAGAGAGATCACGCGCGACGCCTCTGTCCGCACCTCCTGAACCCGATCACCCTGTGTCTCTGGCCTGAATAGCTCCAGTTGAAAGCTGGACAGCTCCATGACTGCCACATCGGCCAGCGCATCCTGCCCCAGGGCCGAAATCAGCGGCCTGCCAATGTTTCCGCCGACCCAGGTATTCACTCCCGAACGCTCCAGCATGCGACCGATCAGCGTTGTCGTCGTTGTCTTACCGCTCGACCCCGTGATCCCAACCACGGGATTCGGGAACAGCTGCACGAACAGCCGCGGCTCGCTGCTGATGGGCAATGAACGGGCCCGCGCCTCCTGCACGACCCTGGCACTCAGAGGCACGCCGGGGCTCAGGAACAGAACATCCACGTCCAGGATGTCCTCGGGATGGCCGCCGAGAGCGAGACGGATCGGGAGCCCCTCCAGCTCCTGCAGGGCACCAGCCAGCTGATCTGCGGGCTTGAGGTCACTCAAGGTGACTGTTGCACCGGCGCCGGACAGAAAGCGCGCCAAAGCGGTGCCCTCGCGCGCGACACCGATGATGGCGGCCTTCAGCCCCGTCAGATTTGGTATGTTCATCGCCTAAGTCGCCCCACCCAGGGCCAGCGCCAGCAGGCTGGTGATGGCCGTAGCGATCCAGAATCGCAGTGTGATCTGGACTTCATCATACCCCAGTTGCTCAAAGTGATGATGCAGAGGCGCCATCCGAAAGACGCGCCTGCCTTCGCCGTGCCTTTTACGTGTGTACTTGAAATACGCTACCTGCAGCATCACAGAGACAGCCTCGCTCAACAGCGTCACCCCGGCAAGGAGCAGCAGGATCATCTGCCCCGACACCAGCGCCACCGTGGCAAGTGCAGCGCCCAAAGCCTCAGCCCCAACATCCCCCATAAAGACTTTCGCCGGATGGACATTATGCCAGAGAAACGCCAGCAGCCCCCCCGCGAGGATCATGCTCCAGTAGCTCAAGGCACCCTGTCCGCTCCCGGCCAGCAGGCCAGCGAGACACACAACCACAATGGCGGCGGTCCCCGCCGCCAGACCGTCCAGGCCATCCGTCAGATTCGCAGCGTTGACCCAGCCGACCATAAGGAACGCACCCACTGGAATGAACCAGGGGCCCAGATCCAGAACGTGATCGGTAAAGGGCAGCCAGAACGGCCGGCTGGCCCCACTCAGATACATCCCTGCCGCCAGCAGCAATCCGAGGATCCACTGCCAGGGAAACTTGATGCGGGCCAACCAGCCCACACCCTCAATGTCCCTGAGGCCTTTGAGATCGTCAAAAGTCCCCAGCACAGCAAAAGTAACCGTAGCGATCAGCGGCCACAAGACCTCAGTATGTCCAAGAGCCAGCATCACAGCGCCGCCGAGGGCTCCCGCAGCCACAAAGATCAGCCCGCCCATCGTCGGCGTCCCCGCTTTGGTATGGTGTGACGCCGGCCCGTCGGAGCGGATCCGTTTTCTGATGCCCCTGCCGTCAAGCCAGGCGATCAGGCGCACGCCAGCTGGCGCTAACAGCAGAAACACAAGAACGCCTGCCAGTGCCGGGCCGCTCACGGCGTGCGCTCCAGGAGTGATGACACGATCTCTTCCATAGCCATGCCTCTTGAGCCCTTGACCAGGATGGTGTCTCCGGCCCGGATGATGCGCTCCAGCACAGCGATTGCCCTGGCATTATCCGGCACGGTCTCGATAGCAGCGTCTGGCAGTCCCGATGCCGCGGCCGCCTGTGCGATATGCAGGGCGCGCTGTCCCACAGTGACCAGAACATCACAGGACTGCGCCGCCGCTCGTCCCACCTGGCGGTGTCCTTCCTCCTCTACCGCCCCCAGCTCCAGCATGTCACCGAGCACGGCAATGTGCCGACCCGGAGTGCTCTCCAACAGAGCCAGTGCCGCCCGGACCGAATCGGGGCTGGCGTTGTAGCAGTCATCCAGGATCGTGCTGCCCTCGCGGCCGCGCCTCGATACCAAACGCAGCCCCTGCCCCAGATCGTCCAATCCGCGCTGAATCTCGTCCCAGGATAGCCCCTCAACCAGCCCGGCAGTCACCCCTGCCAGAACCGACCGCACGGCTGCTGGACCCAACATCCGGGTGCGCAGCTGCTGGTCGCGCACCCTCAGGCCTGCCAGATCGTCGCATACGCGCAAAACAAAGGCGTTACCCTCGAGACCAAGGCTCTCCGAGGACACCACGCGAACATCTGCATCTGCCGCCTCACCAAAGGTCACTACCCGCGCCCGTGCCCAATCCGCCATGGAGGCGACTCGCGGGTCATCGGCGTTCAACGCGACCCAGCCCTCGCGCGGCAGGGCCCTCACCAACTCGGCCTTGGCCTGGGCGATCCGCTCGATCGTGCCCAGGCGCTCGAGATGAACCGGCGCCACATTCGTGACGATGCCGGCATCCGGCGACGCGATCCGACACAAATCGGCGATCTCGCCGAGTTGATACATGCCCATCTCAAGCACCGCAAGCTGATGGTCCGAACGGGCCGTCAATAGCGTCAGCGGGAGGCCGATCTCGTTGTTCCGGTTGCCGCCGCTTTTGAGCACGTTGTAGCGGGCAGCCAGCACCGACGCCACCGCCTCTTTTGTCGTCGTCTTGCCGATGCTGCCCGTGATCCCGATCACACGCAGCCTGTCATTTGCCCTGCGCCTCGCAGCCGCGAGCGTTTGCAGCGCTGTGAGTGTACTGGTGACCCGCACGGTAAGCGGGACATCGAGCTCATCGGGCGCACGGTGCTCCACTGTGTCCACACAGGGCAGGCCAGCCAGGGCCCGCTCGACGAGAGCGATGCGCGCTCCCGCAGACAGCGCAACTGCCACATAATCGTGCCCATCCACGTTCTCGCCGCGTAATGCTACGAACAGGCTGCCTGGATTGGCTTGCCTGGAGTCGATGCAGACCTCATCCACGCAAACACGATCTGCGCCAGCAACGAACCAGCCCGGCGCAAGATTGGCCAGCATCTCTTCCAATGACATGGGCGCCATGCTGAATCTGTCACTCATTGGGGGCTACGCCTGTATAGTTCATGAGATACTTGAACATCTCCGCAAACGCGGGGCCAGCCTCTTGCCCGCCCCACTGTCCCTCTCCGAGCCCATCGAGCTTGACCATCACCACATAGCGCGGGTCTGGAATCGGGCCATAGCCGACAAAGGAGCCGATATAGTAATCCGGAACATAGGTGCCTTCGCGCACGACCTGGGAGGTGCCCGACTTGCCCGCGATACGGTAGCCGGGGACCAGCGCTGCAGGCATACCCAGGGGGACGGCATCAACGAGCATCGCGGTCACCTGCCGCGCCACATCTGCCGATACAACCTGGCGTCCCCAGGTGTCTTCGACGACGCGTGTACCATCGCCATCGCGCACGGCCGCCACAACATGTGGCCGGCGAATCACCCCATCGTTCGCAAGCGCGCCAAACGCCACCGCGACCTGCAGAGGCGTTACGGACATCCCCTGCCCATAGCTGTTCCTGCCGAGATCAGAGAGATGCCAATCCTCCTGGCCCGGCACGCGCATGATACCGCGCTCTTCGGCCGCCAGATCGATCCCCGTGGGATCGGAAAAGCCAAAACGTTTGAACATCTCATAAAAGCGTGCCGGCCCAAGTGCTGAAGCCACGTGGGCTGCACCTACGTTCAGGGAATAAGCCAGGAGCTCGGTCATGGTGGTCTCGCCATGCGCCTTGAGATCGGCGTTCCGTACCTCCTGGCCGCCGACCACAATTGAGCCCGTGTCTGTGTAAGTCGTATCCGGATGGATCACACGTGCGTCGAGAGCTGCCGCGATCGTAATCGGCTTGATCACCGAACCGGGCTCGTAGACTGCTCCGATTGCATTGTTCCGTAGCGCATCAAGCTCCACCTCCCAAAAGCGCGCGGGATCATAGGTGGGGCTGTTGGCCATCGCGATGACCGCCCCCGTCGCCGGGTCCAGAACAATCAGATTCCCCGACTCGGCGCCGCTCGAAACCACAGCCTCGCGCAGAATCCTTTCGGCCTGATTCTGCACGTTGCGATCCAGCGTCAGGATCAGGTCCGTGCCATCGATCGCTGCGCGATACCCGCCCAGTTCGGCCAGCAGTCGGTCACCGGACGGATGATTCACCCCCTGCCAGAAGCCATCCGTGCCACGCAACTGCCCTTCATAGTAAAACTCCAGGCCGTACTGCGGGTCGCCGGCGAAATTCACAAAGCCCAGCACGTGAGCTGCCAGGGGAGCATCCGGATAGATGCGCTGAAAACCCATCTCTGTGGTGAGGATGTCGCTTTGCAGTGCGCGTATGGCCTCACACCGGGCTGCTGGAACACCGACACTCAACAGGTGTCGCTGATCCCGGCTTGCCGCCAGCGTTGCAGTCATGTCTGTAAGGGGCTCGCCGAGAACCTCAGAGAGCAATCGTGCCAGAACCGCTGACATATCACCGCCGGAAGAGAGAGCCAGTTTTCTTTGTTCCTCCCAAACGCCAGTGCTTTCCTCGCTCATCTCGTCGACAAATGACAACGCCAGGAGCTCGCGGTCGGCAAGCTGTTCAGCCAGCTCTTCAGCCAGGCCCCTGGCGTACTCGTTGGTTTTCCTCTCGCCAACATCCTGGGTGCGCAGCGAATCCTGGGCAATGAGCAGCTCGGCAAAGCGCGGAACATATCCGGAAGGCGCGGCATCCTCCTCAAAAGTCAACCCCATCGACACAATCGTCGCAGTTACTGCCAGGCGCTCCCGCAGCCTTAGCTGCTGCGCAGGGTTGTCATAGAGGTCCGGCCGGAAAAAGACATTACAGGCATAGGTTGACGTAGCAAGAGGGTACCCGTTGGAGTCGAGGATGTCGCCGCGGACCGCGGGAATCACCTCCGGCGCCTGCGGAAGGGGGACGATGCGACCGAACAGCTGGTACCAGGCGAGGCGGCCAACCAGGAGCAGGGCCACGCCGGAGAGGATGATCTGCACCCAGATCATCCGCTTGAGTTGCCCCTCATCGGCGCTTTTGTTTATGCGCTCTATCGTCGCCACCTGTTCCCAGCCTGCTCTACCATGTCGGAAACGCCAATCGAATGCCCCTCCTCACCCTCTCGCCAACGCCAGCCCACAGCCCGCCAGTGTCTTGCTGGGTATCGCTACCGGTACCCTCAACCTCACTCGCCAATATCGACGGCGGCGTGCAGTCAGTAGCGCATGGGACAATGAGCAAGCCCTCATCCGAAGATGCCGCGGGCAGGCGATAGCCCATCTCAGAACCTTCAACGAGCACGCGCTTGAGCGAGCCGAGCGTGGCCACTTCTCCGCGCAGAATCACTATCTCACGGTGACGCGCTTCCTTTTCCAGCTCCAACTCGCGGATCTCGCTGGCTAGCTGGGCCACCTCGCTCGCCTGCCGGAGATATAGCCAGCCCGCAAGAGCAAGCAGCAACAGCACAACGCCAAAGAATGCCACCATGCGCAGATCGACGCGCGCGCCAGCGTCCCCCAGTTTGCGCCCATACAGCATAAACAGCCGATCTCTATCGTGCACGGTGTAACCTCACGTCGCGCTCCCGCACTGCCTCCTGTGCCTGTGCCGTGTCAAACTTGCGCGCCACTCGCAGCAGGGCACTCCTGCTTCGAGGATTTCTGGCGACCTCTTCTGCGTCTGCCACCACAGGCTTTCTTGTCAGCCGCTCGAGCCGTGCAACATGCCCACACTCACACACGGGCAGCCGAGGGGGGCAGATGCACCCGCGCGACTCCTGTACCATCCACTGCTTGACAATGCGGTCCTCCAGCGAATGGAAGGAAATCACCGCGAGGACGCCCCCCGGAGCCAGAACCTCCAGGGCCTGAGGCAAGGCATCCGCCAGTGACGCCAGTTCGCCGTTGACCGCGATTCTTATGCCCTGAAAGGTCCGCGTTGCCGGATGGATCCCGCCCGACGTCGGCACCGCTCTCGCAACAACCTCGGCCAGATGAGCGGTATCAGCGATAGGCCGAGCATTGACGATGCTTCTCGCAACGCGCCGCGCGTACCGTTCCTCGCCGTACTCATAGATCACACGGGCCAGATCCTGCTCGGCCCAGTGATTGACGACGTCATCAGCAGAGAGCGACTGCCCCGGATCCATCCTCATGTCCAGCGGACCCGCCTCTCGGAAAGAGAATCCGCGGCGGGCATCGTCCAACTGGAGGGACGATACCCCCAGGTCCATTAGGATCCCGTCACAATCTCCGAACCCGCTCTCTGCGGCGATCCGCTCAAGCTCGCGATGCCTGCCCTGTACAAACGTCACGCGACCTCGATATGCACTCAGGTTACGCTCTGCGATGGCCAGCGCCGCCGGGTCAGCGTCAATAGCCAATAGCCTGCCGTCTGGCTCGGAGCGCTCAAGTATCGCCGCCGCATGTCCGCCCAGCCCCACAGTCGCGTCGATATAGCGTCCGCCGGAGCGCGGTTCAAGCCAGGACAGCACTTCTGCGAGGAGAACCGGCGTGTGACTCCACGTCGCATGTGTCTCGCCGGCGCCCCCATCTACAGCGACCACGATCAAAACAGCCCTTTGGCAGACAGGCTTTTCAGAATATCAGGAAGCCGCTCGCGATCGGCGGTCAGAATGGCATCGTGCCGCTCGGGGCTCCAGATCTCGATTGCGTCTTGCGCCCCCACAACGATGGCACGATCCTCCAACTCCGCCCATTCACGGAGATAGTCCGGGATCAGGATCCGCCCCAACGTGTCCAGCGATACATCCGCGGCGCCACCATACGTCCATCGGGAATAGATCTGTCGCTCATCGCTGGTCCGCGGTAGTGAGTTGAGGAGACGTTCTTGCTCGTCCCATATCTGCTGAGGGTAGATCACGAGGTACGGGCCATAGCCGCGCGTGAGGACGAGACCTGCTTCCAGATCCTCCCTCATGCGGGCGGGGATTGTCAGGCGCCCCTTGCTATCGAGTGAGTGCGCGAACGTACCGCGGAACGACACCCTGACCTCCCCCATCCTGAGGTCCCTGTGAACGGTGTGTTGGGGACTCGATGCCTGCACAATTTCCCACAATTATGCACAGAGCCCCACCAACTGACCACAGTATACACGAGATAGGGGGAGATGCAATCCTTTTTGCGAGGAATATCCACTCTTGCGGGCCATTTACGAGAAATTCAGCCAGTCCAGCACGGGGAGAATGGCCCGTCATCACCGGTAGCGCAGCCAGTTCGGATGCGTCTGTCCACAACACTGCTTGACCTTTCTCCCCGATCCACAGGAACATGGGTCATTTCGTCCCACAGGCAGCACCGGAGGTGGCGGCGCCTTGGGCCCGGTCTGTCGCGCAGGTGGAAGATAGGCCTGGCGCAAATGCATGAATCCATCATAGCTGTGAGCATAGAACTGCTGCATGGCGCGGCACAGATAGTGGCGCTGTGTGCCATCAAGACCCACAAAGCGGGGACAGCCCTGCTGGCACAGGGGAAGCCAGGCGCAACTCTGGCATTCCGGCCGCGGGTCGGCCTTGACGGACGCGAAACTGGCCAGTCCGCTGCCGCTAAAGGCCTCCTCTAGCGTCACATCGTTGAGGTTGCCCAGAAAGAGATCATCCCTCACGAAAAAGTCGCACGGATAGAGATCGCCATTGTACTCTACGACCAGATAGCTCCCGCAGCGCTCCTGATAGCAGCAGACGGTAGCCTCCTGTCCCACATAAGCCGCCAGAATTGCGTCAAAGTCCCGCACCGAGACCTGGGGGTTTCCGCCGTTATACCAGCGGTCAAAGACCTCACATAAAAAGTCACCGTACTGCTGCGGCTGCACAGAAAACTCGGCGATCTCGCCTGTCGCAGGATCGATCTCAACACACGGGATAAACTGCAGGTAATCAAAACCCTGCCCCACGAGATAGTCATAGATCTCAGCCCCGTGGCTGCCCGTCACGCGATTGACCACCGAGAGGATATTGAACGCGACGCCCTGGCGCTGCAGCCTTCCGATCGATTCCATGACCCGGGCATGGCTCCCGGACCCATCTACATGAACGCGATAGCGGTCGTGGTACTCTGCCGGCCCATCCAGGCTCACCCCAACCAGAAAGTTGTACTTGCGGAGAAAGCGGGCCCAGTCATCGTTCAGCAGCAGCGCGTTGGTCTGCAGGCCATTGCTCACTGACTGCTCCGGATAACCATAGCGCTGCTGTAACGCGACCACTTGCTCAAAGAATCCTAATCCGCAGAGCGTCGGCTCCCCGCCTTGCCATCCGAACACTGCCTGTCTGCGATCGAGACGCATGGCCTGGCTGATCAGCAGTTCCAGCACAGCTGGGCTCATGCGCCGCACGGGGCCGCCACTGTACGGATCGGTCGGCCGGTCGTGGTAGAAGCAATAGGAGCAGTTCAGATTGCAGTCGGCTGAGGCCGGCTTGATGAGCAGGCTGCGAGCCTGGGTCGAGGATGCCATACTAGATTCCTTGCTGGGCTGATCAGAGCATAGCGCCGCCCGTCGCCCTGTCAATCCAGCCATCATCGCAAGCCGGCCGTTGACGGCTCTAGCGCATCACGAGGGGAAGCCAGACCCTGGCGGTCAGAGGTACGAAGCTGCCCAGGTACAGGCTGCCGTGCCCAGAGACAGCGTCCCACCCTGCGGGCGGCAGGTTGTCACGGGCATGCTCAAAGAGGAACGCCTCCACCTGATCGGGTCCCCAGTCGGGTGAGCGCCCCAGGATGAGCGCGGCGGCACCAGTCACATGGGGCGCAGCGGCCGCGCTCCCGTCCAGGATCCCCGCACTCGCCGTGGAGACGTCCCCATAACCGAGCAAACTCGGCTGCGCCAGCCCGCCCTCTGCCACGCCCCCGGGCCCTTTGGTCGGCCCC